>JBAXSX010000009.1:0-34339 GCA_037130495.1 Candidatus Roizmanbacteria bacterium | reverse complement strand
TTTCTGACACAGATTTCATCTGAAAAACCAACGCGAAAATATCATTAGCTCACATATGTCTTTGTTGTGATGCGAAATCCTGCGGCGACTCTGAATGAGAATCAGACGGTGCTTCACCTATTTACAGGCTTAGTCAATACTACCCTCACTTTTGTATTTGGCAACTATATTCCTATGACCAATGGCTCATTTTGGAGCTTAGTTCCCGAGATACTCTATTACGTTTTGTATCCGGTATTAGTGATACCACTTATGGGATATTTGCAAAGAGCGACGAAAGCAAAGATTATTCTGTCCTCTCTTGTTGTATGGTGCGTGTTAATCACGTTAACTATCGTTTTTAAGCAATTGCTCGGTTTCAATGGACTGTATCCATTTTTTTGGTTTTACTTTTATCTCGGGAACATCATAGCTGTGCATCAAAAAAATATTCTCGCCTTCTGTGATACCTATCAAAATAAACTTCGCTCCGATATTTGGGTGCCCGCGGTCATCTTTATTTCCTTCCTCACATTCCCAGCTCTCATAACAACCTACCTTAAGAGTAGGGATAATATTATTGGATTTATATTATTTTATCCTTTCCCAGCTTTGGCCCTCATATACTGTCTGAGAAACACATATTTCTCTCGGATATTCCAATCATCACTTCTTGTGAGTGTCGGCACAATAAGCTATTCGCTCTATCTCACTCACACGATCGTTATCGAGCTCCTTCGCGGCGGTGAATGGATCTCACCTTCATGGACACTCTTTCAAGTTGCGGGGTATGTCCTCTTGACTATGGTGCTCACTTTAGGTTTGGCGAAACTGCTGTATGAGTTGCTTGAAAAGCCATACTTTATGAGTCGTCGCAAACTAGGAGAGATGGCTACAGGTTCACCCATTATTATGACCAACCAGCAGGCTATATCTAGCAAATCAAGCGCTATCCTAGTAGCAATCTACATTTTCCTGATCGGTTGTGGTCTTCAAAAAGAATACTCCCTCACCTCAGTGACGCATCGTGAGACAAATGCTCAGTATTTAACTCGTTTGGATACTCCATCAGTATCATTCTTGAACACGCAACGATTTGTATTTGAGATACACGCATCAGATGACAATTTCGGCATTTTTTCTTTACCAATACAACATGTTGGTTCAGTTATAAAACCAGTATTGGGAGCAGAAGATATGACCCACGCCTTGCGAGTGACAGTAGAAGATCCAGTTAATCACCTAGTCATCTCAACAAATGAATATGCGGGATGGAGATTCGGGAGCGAGTCACGTGCATATCCTTTTGGTTTCCCCCAGCAGGTCACGAGTAAGGACAAAAGCTACCTTGTTATATTTGAGTCACTTCGTCCGACCCCAGATGATTACACTGTCATTTCCAATCCACAAACAGAATTATTGACGGTATACCAGATGGACAAATCAAGGTTCTTGAAAAATCCGATCTCACTCGTTGTGATATTGTGGAGGAAGCTTTCACTAATCATCAATAGTCGAGAATTTACCTTGATTATGTTGGTTAACATATTGCCACTATTTTTATTATTAAAATATTTGCTATCAAATCATGAAAGAAATAATACTTAGGCATTTTGTATTTATCTTATCCACAATAATCATTTTGACTGGCTTCATATTTTTTATGATGCCAAGCACAACATTTGGATTTGGAGAAAGATGTGTATCAAATCAATGTGGTGTATTTTTTACGAACATATTTCGTGCCCGGGATGACTTGTGGCATATGTCACTAGCCCAAGTTGCATTCGATACTTACCCTTTCAGAATGCCGATATTTTCAGGTGAGATGCTCCAAAGCTATCATTTTTTATATAGCATTATACTAATGCTTTTAACCAAAGTCAGTATCCCCGTGCTTACTGGTTACTACCTAATCTTTCCAGTTATTTGGTTTATTGTGTACACATTACTCACCGTAGCAATATCAAATTCTTTATTCAAAAATATGAAAGCAGTGCCTGTTTTCTTATTTTTTTCATATTTCTCGAGCAACCTCTCGTTCTTAATAAGTATTATGAATTCGAAATCCTTTTTGAACGATATTGGATGGTTCAGTAACCAACCTCCTGAATACATGATCAACCCAACTTTGGCGCTTTCGATAATACTAGTACAAATAATATTACTCATATTATTGAAGTTCCGCATTAACCTTGTCGGCATATTAGCATTGTGTATTCTCACCTTCTTCGTTTGGGGATCAAAGTTTTATGGCGGTGTAATCGCCGTATCGTTTATATATTTGTACCTTGCAGCTCTAACATATTACAAAAAGCTACAAACGAAATATTTTATTTTAACCTGCATTGCAATACTTATTTCTAGCATAATTGCTGCATTATTTTTCTTTAATCCATTTGCAAGCACGAGACAGGGTGGAGTCTTTAGTTTGGATCCTTTCAAAACGATACATCCAATCATCGAGGACCCTCAACTATTTCAAATAGTTAAACTGGCCAGGCTGAGATATAAGCTCTATGAGCATCCGTATTTATTTGGACCGATTTTGCTAATTATCGAATCATTTTCATTGGCATTGTATCTTCTAGTCGCTTTTGGTACGAGATTATTTAGCCTCCTAATTCCAGCATCAAAAATTGTTAGATCTCCCCTATATATCGCAATTTTTGGTACGAGTTTTGTATCGGTTTTGTTTGCTTCAATGTTCACTCAAAAAGGCGGGGACTGGTTTAATACAATACAGTTTTTCGGTTATAGCCAATTTCTGCTTCAGATATCCATTTCATTTTTCGTCGTTAATCTTCTATTGTCTCGCAAAAACCTTAGTGTTGTATTCGCCGTATTTATCATAGTTATTACATTCATTGGTTCACTTAACTCAGTTATTGAGTATGGCAAAGACATGTTTATTTCAACAAATAGCCCAATTCACAAGATATTCCAGCCAAAAGTATATGTTTCGAGTGCTGAAGTTGTAGCGCTCGCATATTTAAGCAAACTTCCGTCAGGTATTACTTATACTTTTCCGTTTACGCCTATTGCTGATAGTCGTCCAGTAAAGCAATTGTGGAAAACGAATGATACAGCTCTTGTAGCGGCGCTTGGAAATCAACAGTTATATGAGGCAAATCTTCAGCAGCTTGATATTACTGGAATTAATCATCAAAAGCGCACTCTATCTCTTAAAAATATTCAAAAGACTAACATAAATTTGTTGCCTATTCGATATCTCTACTTATATAAGCAGCATCCTGATTACAAAAAGTTCATTGCTCGTGTAGGTCCAAATTTGGTTTCACTCTTTGAAAATGATGAAGTTGAAATACTTGAGAAAAAGTGAGCTATTTGCTGAATCCTTTATTGATTAGCATATTTGTTATCTTTTCCAATCTGTCATTCTTCACATACAGACATGTGAGCTTTTTATCTTTGAGTAAACGAGTGTAATTCTTTAAAATCTCCAATTTTACGCTTTTGACAATTACTTCTGAATTACAATCAGTCGTGAATATGAGGATAGGAGGATTTGACCTCAACATTTTCAAAACCTTCTCTTGATATAGAGGGATAGAGTAATGTATCGGATAAAAAAATGTATCAGGATACGTAGTATTTCTGTGACTGAGCATGTAGATGTGAGAGCTGTATCCAATTACAAAGACATTGTCTTGCGCGTCTGTAGATTCTTCGATTGCATGTCCGTATGAGACATCATTAAAATACGATATGTCATATTCTCTGACTCTGTCAACCTGTTTCAGCAACAACGAATTTGGGTGTAGGTAATATGAAACAACCAATAGTAGGGAAATAGATATGAACACTGTCCGATATTTTGTTGTGTATTCTCCTACCAAGTAGGCAACTGTGGCCAATATGATGCCAATCCATGGTATGAGACGATATATGGCCCACAACTCCCTTTCTGGCATAGGTGAGCGAAGGGCGCTTGAAAAGAGAACAAGCAAAAGATATGCAATGAGCAAGACTGAATAAGGCAAGGATACAATCCTCTTTCTTATGTATACAATAATCAATACTATCAAGAAGATTATTTGCACACCAATAGTCCTCTGAAAGTTGGATGCCTGTGTCATAAATAGGGTAGATATGTATTGAAAGGGCAAAAGGAGCGACCCTGCGATTCCAGTTATTCCAGATGCGTGAGATATTTCGCTTTGGAAAGTGATCTTGTTTACAGTGACCATTTCAAAAAACCACCCGCTTACATCCATAGTCGCAAGCGTTAAAAGCGATAGTGCAACAGGGAGTGAAGTGAGGATAACTATTTTTTTAATATCACGGATACTAAGACACATGACGGCGTAGATCATACCAACGGTGACGATGGTTGTTTCCCGTGAAAATAATGCAAACCACATGCACACTCCAGAAAATAAGAGAATAGGCACTGACCAACGTTTAGCGGTTACGCTTTGGATAAAAAGAAATACAAGCGGGTAGACAACCATTGCCTCAGCCTGAAACGAAAATCCAAAAATATATGGTTTCAACAACTCAAACATCAGGGCGAAAATGAGAACCCAACTCTTTTTGAAGTATGCATACATAAATACTATCCAGCTTGCCGAAAATGCAATCATAAAAATGCGATGGATCTGTATGACACGATAGTAATCTGCTTGGGGAGAAATGAAAAACTGCAAAATATAACTAATATACGCGGGCAGCGGCATGCGATTGTAGAATATATTTGTATACAACGTCTTGCCTTGGTGCATCAGAGCTGCAGGAACCCAGTTGTTATATTCATCAACGAATTTGAACATGGTGATGAACCGGTATGCTTGGAATGAGGACCCAACAAGAATACCTAAAAGAATGATCCACCCAATCATCTTTGGGCTGACACGAAAGGGTATTTTATCAATCATATGCTTAAGAATGCATTTTTGATCATGTGGAGCTTCGTCCTCATAGGTGCATATTTGATGGCGAAGTGCATACGTGATCGCTCCATACTTTTTGAATGGAAATCTGATCCTGAGCCTCCCGTGCTTTGAGCATTTTTGTGCCAGAGCTTGATCGAAGGCTCATACCTTACTGGTATGCCCTTTTTCTTCGCTCGCAAGCAGTAGTCACTGTCCTCATAATACATAAAGTATCCCTCATCCCACTTGCCAACTTTTTTCACAACTGATTTGTCATATATCATGCAACAGCCAGTCACAAAGTCAGTAGCCATCGGCTGGTCATACATAGGATGATCGAGATCATCTACCCCGATATGATGGCATGTTGCGTGTGCCCAGTCGATCCTGCCTCCTGCATACCAAATGGTATAGACAGGGAGAGCATTCGACAGAGGATAATGGATGGGCGATAGCTGAGGACCAGAAGACAGGGATTGGAGATCTGCCTCTTTCCTTTTGTGATACTCATATCCAGGTGCATAGTAGATCTTGCCACCGATGATAGATCCTGGGTGCATCTGCAAACTAAGCTTGGCTGATTGAACGAAATGAGTATCTAGTACGACATCGGGATTCACGACTGCAAAGAGGGATATATTCTCTGAGACAGCAGCTTTTATCCCAAGATTTACTCCATGAGCATAGCCCTTATTTTCTCCTCGAATGAGCGTGTAGCGTTTGTCAGGAAAAGTGATGATTTGAAGAGTCTTACGAGGTGTTAGATCGATGATGTATATGTGGAAATCAGCATTTTGTTGTGATGAAAGACTGGCAAAGAAGTCATCCAGTATCGTGTAATTCTGATAGATCACCGTTATAATGGCTAGCATAATAATAATTCAAATTCCAAGTATAAAGTTCCAAACAAATATCAATAGAAATGCCAAATTACTTACAAAGATACGTTGATTGTATCAAAAGAAACCCCTTCTACACGATCCTCTTGGTTATCGTTGCGGCGCTGTCCCTCATAGTAATAGTCCCATCTGGAAGTGAGTACTGTATCAGCAATCAATGTGGACTGTACTTTTGGGGAGCGCACGAACATGATGGTATCTGGCATATAGCACTTATTGAGTCGGCATTCAAATCCTGGCCATTTATCCTCCCCGTTTTTTCAGGTGCACTGCTTACTGGATACAATTTCCTTTTTGACTTTATTATTTCCCTTTTTACTCGAGTAGGTTTTTCAGGGCTATTCATATACTTCAAAGTACAACCAATACTGTGGTTTATCTGTTTTTCGCTTGTCGTATATCAACTCGGGAATACACTATATAAATTGAATAATAATGATGCTTCGCATCGATCTGGACATTCACTACAAGTGCTCCAAATCATTATCCTGTTTTCGCTTACGATACTTGGATCTTTTGGACCGATCTATATGCTCGCTCGAGAAGGAGTGGTATGGGGCAACTCAGGAATATTTGCAATGCAAGGCCCCGTGGGGATGACCAATCCTCAACTCATGTGGTCCTTTGTTGTGATCGTAATGCTCATCAATCGTTGTCTAATACTACTCCATAGACACAGTAGCCATTGGATAGATATGTTTGTGATTTTTGTGCTGGTAAGTCTCGGGTTTGCACTCAAGGCGTATAGTGTCCCCGCAATCATATGGATCATCACATCAACTGCAGTCGTACTAGTGGTTCAAAAAAAGTGGGGACAATCCTTTCAACTTAGTTCATCAGCTGGTTTGTCAATCTTACTTATATACCTGACTCAATATGCTGGGAGCACCGGTGGAGGATTCGCGTGGGACCCGTTTGCACTCGTTCGGAGCATGTATTCTGATCATCGTGTGTTTCAAAATGATCAAGTCATGCTCGAATGGTTTCAATTGCAAAAAACTGCTCCATATAGCTTGAGACTGTGGAGATATTATCTCGGAGCAGCGGGTATATATACGATTTCGACACTGGGAATGCGTATATGTGGTCTAGGGCTTGTGGTCCAAATCATTCATAAGATCATTGCTAAAAGCAAAATTGATACCATAACGATGCTTGGAGGACTCGCTATGATTGGAGCTTTGCTGAGCTGTATACCTGCACTGTTCCTGATACAAAAGGGCGTCTGGTGGAACACGGTCCAGTTCTATTACTTTTCGGAATTCCTTGCAGGTATAGGATTTGCCCTATGGATGTGGAAAATATACATGGATCACAAAAAAACTTTCGTCTTTTTTGCTGGGATCACTGTATTCTTGTCTGTATGTTTTTTGATGGATTCGCTGTCTTCGTTTTTTCAACCTCAAACTGCTTCTCGTATAGCAAAGACAGAGCTGGTCATACTTGCCTCACTAAAGCAAATGCCCAATGGACTCGTATATGTTCCCCCCTACGTGGATGAAAATCGAAAAAATGGCAATGAGTCGGAGAGGACGCTGCCAGATATGATCGATACGGCATATGTATCAGCTCTCAGTGGGAAGCAGGTGTATTATGCTGACGAGACCCAACTCGACTTGCTCAATATCCCGTTTAGACAAAGGCAAAGTGATCTGCGGGGGTATCATTGCGAGAGTTTCATCTCATCAAGGTACGCATATATCCGGACTAAAGAGTTGAGATATAAAGATATTGTCACCTGTTTGTCCGCTGTAGGATTCTTTAAATCAACATCAAATAGGGATGCTGAGCTCTGGATCAATCAAAACGATATATATAAAACGGCTGGTGATACACAGAAGCAATAGTTTCGTGGGATCTGGATGCAAGATAAGGATACTTTTGGACTTCCTCAGAAGGCAATATGACGACGGAATCGTGCACTTCACTCGTGGGAACATGAAAAATGAATTTGCTCGTAAACGTTGGCTGTTCCCAGAACCCGTACTCATTGTATGGTTGGGTTTTTGCAATCTGCTGATATTTTCGCGGATCTACTGGCCCCCCAAACATAAGCATATAAATATATGCTTGTCCAAAGCGGTTTGAAACGTAAATAGTCTTATATCCTTTCTCAAGTGACCATGCGATTTTTGTAACTTCTGTCATTCCGGCTTGAGTCGCTGACTGTGTTTGCGGATCAGTGAAGTATTTGTAGAAATAATAATTCCACGAAGTGTACAGTGAAGAAAGATGGATCAGGGCAAATACAAGGAATAAAGCAGCCCGAATCTTTCTATTTGTCACATAAGACATCAGCTCAACAAGGCCATAACTTGCCAATAGTATGATCGGCAATACGAGTGAATAACTTCGCGTGTTTGTTTGCGAAGACATTGAAGCAATGGCTGGCACAACTGATACGGAAATGAGACCAATTAAGGCAATTCGATAGGGCTGTTTTTTAACCCAACACCATATTAATCCAAGTACAGCTCCAAAATACTCAAGATAGGTTATTAGACTAATGTGCACATCTCCATACCGATAATTTGCATCATTGCCCCAAATCAAAAAATATGGACTGAGATAGTAAAATAGTCGGTGTATGACGGTGTATATGGCATAGCTTACTTTGTTGTACAAAAGCAGTGATCCTCCTTTTTGGCGTCCATCCTCAATCGCATAAATGAATGCTGATGAAGTGAAATAGGACAGTTGTCCAACACGATTGTTCGGCGCGAGGTATTCGGTCAGTAAGAATAGTCCCGTAGCGATGATAATAGATACCAAAAACATCAAACGATATTTTTTATCATTCCAAACAAGCGTGAAAGTCCAGAGTGCCAATGTTGGCATAAGTATTTTTGCACTATGATACGTGTACAAACCGAGGAAATATAAAACCGCAAGAAGTGCACCTTTTAGCATGGTTTGCTTTTTCTTGAAACTAATCGAAATGATGATATAGAGCATTACGATAGCGAGTAATACCACCGCCTCGTGTTGATGTCGAGATAATGTATGGATCCATACATTGGTTGAAGTGAGGAGGGCTCCCACGTACCCGATTGATCGCTTCCGAAATAGTGAAATGAGCAATTGGTACATGAGGAGTGGCATGGCGATGCCGATGAGATGAACGGGGAGCCTCACAGTATGTTCGTTTAATCCAAATAGGGCAATAAAGGGTGCAGAGAGAAAACCAGTGAGAGGTAGCTTATTCTCACCAAACGATAAATACCTGATGGGAAATTTGCCATATTCATCACGTCCTGTTTTCAGCACAGAGTATGTGTTATAGCCCTGCGCGGCTTCATCCTCGTTCAAACTAGGAAGACGATACTGATATGTATGCAAGAAGATGGAAATACACACACAAAAAGTCAGCACGAGTGCGGTACGGTAACGCGTGAAGATATTCATGACTGTCGAGGAATAGATATGTGAACTCCTGCTGGAATGTAGTAATACACGGGCAAATGGCTAAAGTCTGAAGTGCGAATGATATTCGATTCGCCCACGGCTTCTTCTATTGCTTTGGCCGAAATATCATCAGTGCATGACCTTTCGATGACGCGAATATCCTTGGATGTATTTACAAAATCACGAGCATCACCCTCACACCGGATGTATTGATGTATTCCATAGTAAAAAGTCTGGGGCTTCGACAGAGATATTCTCGCTGTATTATCGATTGTGAAATTAGGAGATAATACCAGATATGCCAATGCAACCTCCTGTGGTATTTGAGCATACACGACGTGTTTCATTTGAGAGGTGAGTATTTTCAAACCTATTTGACGCTCTTTCTCTACGAAAAACTCGGCAACTTGGGGCGGCCTTCGTATGTAGTAGGTAAAGGCAGCAAATACAATATTAATACTCCCTGCAATGCAAAACAAACCAATGAGTCCCATTTTGAGTAATGGGTGTTTTGACTTCAATCCTTCGTGTGTAGTTATTAGACCATGAGCAATCAAAAGTGTGAGTCCAAAGGACATGAGAGATCCTCGCAGTGCAATTGCAGTATCTCCCCGATGAATAGCAACAGGGATCCATCCTACAAGGAGAGTAATTAACACAACCCTTTGTAATCTTTTTTCCATCTGAGTCCATCCCGTCAAACCGATGAGCAGAAATGGGAGCAAAAGAGGATAAAATGATCCCGAAAAGGGACTTCCCGTGACTGAGTAGTCACCCCGCCAAAATAAAAATGATGGACTAAGTGTGTCAACGAGCTTTTGACCAATAATCATCGAGACTACTGTTGCCTTATTCGCAAATATCGATTGGATTGATGGGCGGACGTCGAGCGATCGCCGATCCAGCTCAATCTGAGAAGAATACGAGTCAAGATTGGTGAAGATCAGCTCTCCCGAAGCCCGATGAGAAATCGTTCCTGAGTTCAGAACAAGCGTGATGACCGAAAAGATCGCCAGTGCGATGATCCAGGGGAATACATGTCGGAAACTTTTTTTAATATCAAAATGTGTATTTTGGATAAACGGAACGGTGATCATCAGAAATGGAACAACCAATCGATATGCTTGATAGGTGTTCATAGCCAAAAAGAAGAAGAGAAGACTCGTCTTGAAATTATTTCGCATCCCAAACGCGAGTGCGATCAGAGTCAGAGTGAGGGCGAGTGGACTATCAAGACCCAAACGGGTAATGTGAAATATCCACGGACTAGAAATGAATACTATAGTTGCAGACCATGCATATGATCTTTTATGCGTAAGTTGAGAAATAATGCTATATATCGCAGGCACAAGAAGCGAAGTGAAGATCACAAAGGGCAGACGGATGGCAAATACTGTGACCGGCAGCCCAAGGAGCCACCATAATGCGTTGAAATAGTAGGGGAAGGGAGGAGAGTTCGGATTGGTATCCGGGAAATTTAGGGGAAATGGTACACCCATGAAGTCCTTACCAGTATGCGCGATTGCATACCCAGTCATGCTCAGATCGCGCTCATCATGGAGCAGATACTGTTGATCCAATGCAACCAATCGGAGTCCGATGAATATAAGCATGCAAACGAGTAGCAAAATACGATTTGGAGTAACGAGTTTATGGAGCAGGTGGCTCATACGTAAAGGCATAAAATATGTCACGACCATTATATCTGATTGGATCTGCTTTCGATTTCATATCATCGGGTAACTCATCTGGATAGACTATATACAGTGTATTTTTCTTAGGAATTACATTCATTTTCTCTGGAAAAATGAATTTATCGAATCCAGGATTTTCCCAAAAGGAATATTGATTGTATGCTGTATGTTTCGCCATTCTTTGGTAGGTGTGAGGATCGTACTCGCCATAAAATAGAAGGTATATGTATGGTTGTCCCTGGCGTTTGGTTACGACAAACTGTTTATACTTTGGATATTCCCTCCACACATATTCGGCAAGTTCTTTGCTTCCTGCTTGCCAGGGATAATCGGAAATTTTTTGGTCAAGGTATGATTGATAATACGTGTCCCAACTCTGTATATCCTGATTGATATGAATCAATGTGATTAGTACAAGTATCCCGATACTGAGTACGCGCGCATGGTTTGTTCCAGCTAATGTAAAAAAAGTGCGATTAATAAAAATAACACACGCATCCCATCCATATCCCGCAAGAACTATCCATGAAATACATATCAACAGTGATCGAGTTACGGAATCTTTCTGCCATGCCAACACGGCTGGAGCAATACTTACGAGTAGAAGTATC
This sequence comes from Candidatus Roizmanbacteria bacterium, assembly GCA_037130495.1. Taxonomy (GTDB): domain Bacteria; phylum Patescibacteriota; class Microgenomatia; order UBA1406; family GWC2-37-13; genus JAGOLU01. The sequence goes on along the minus strand of JBAXSX010000009.1, from coordinate 22,856 downwards.
ACGGTGATTAAGCATTTGCGCCATCCTAGTTTAAAAACACGCGATAGCCCTATCCACAGACCAAGATACACAACAATAGAAAGAGGGCCAATGCCAGGCGAGCCAAATCGGGGATTGAAGTCGCCATTTTGGGTGATGAATTGTGGCGTAAAGTACACCACGGACGAGCGTATCAACTCGTATACTGCATATACATAACGGTTGTAAAAAATGACGGATCCACCATGATTCCTTCCATATTCGATAGCAGCTATGAACAGTGGATCATGGAAGAAGAACAATGAGCCCACTCTATTTGTTGGTAAGACTAACTCAGAAATAAAAAAGGGCACGAAACCAATCGCTGAAGCCCCTATCCATATCGATCGGAATTGGTGATTAAGCAGAAAGTGTTCGTAGAACATTCCAATAAGCCAGATCACAACATATATTTTTGCAATATGATATGTCCAGAGCGAAATACCCGCGCACACCGTCGCAATAAAAAGAAAGCGTATGGATCTTTTGCGAATATATACGATTGTTGCAATTATGCTAACTAGAATAAACCAGAGGCAAATAATGCCCTCATGTGCGTGACGACTGGTCACTTGAAGCCAGGGGGATGTTGCTGCAAACAATGCGCTCAGTAGTCCCGCGCGCTTTGAACGGGTGAGCAAGGTAGTTAAGAAGAAAAAAAGAATAGGAAATGTTATGCCTGCTAAATGAGTCGGTAGTCGAATCACCCAGTCATGCAGTCCGAAAATAGCTATCCCTGGAATCATAAGAAATGCGGTGATGGGGAGTTTTTGTTCTCCAAAAGACGCAAATCTGATAGGAAGTTCGCCAAATTCACCTCTGCCAGTCTTCATGATGCTGTACGCATTGTATCCATGGGCTGCTTCATCTGAGTTGAGAGGAGGGAGATTAAAATAAAAGAGATGGAGGCTGATAGCTATCAGAGTGCACAGTACAAGGAGTATGATAGTCGTGCGATGTTTGGCGAAAGTATGGAGCATATATTATCGCTTGATCTTGTCCATCACATTACTCGACGCTTTACCCAGTTCATCACTTTTTGAGGCCCTTTGACGATCTTTTCGCGACTCATCCAATAGAGCATTTCTTTGCTGGTGGTGATAAAGAGTTGGTATGTTGCCTTGAACAAGTTTGTCTGAGTCACTTCTGGATAACTTTGTTTTTCCCAGACGAACATGTACACGAGCAGATTGTAAAATACTTGGAGGATTGCCAAGATGAGTCCATGCACGCCATCTTTATATCCTTTGTCCGCAAAAAAACGAGAGATAAACTCACTGGTGGCTCGCTTAGATGCATCGAGAATAGTGTACGGCTCATTGCTCACGGTGATCGAATTTGCATCCACGCGTGCGTAGCGGATGGCTTTCTCGAGGTATTGGAGTATGCTCGTGTAGTTGTGATGAACTATTGCGCAAGCACGCATTTCCAACTTCTGATCTTCAAAAGCTCCAACGATGAAACCTTTTCCGGTGAGCTCTGGCTGAGCATGAAGGGTTTTCGGCCAATTCATCGAATCTTTTCTGAATAGACGTATCTGATAATCAGGCCACCATCTACTGTGTGAGATCCATTTGTTAAATATGTAGTTCTGTCGGGGGATTTTGAGATGTGTATATCCTTCATCTAGCGCTGATTCTCGGATAAGCTTGACTAGTTCTGGAGATAAATATTCGTCAGGATCAAGTAAAAGTACCCAATCATGAGCTGCGTATGCAAGGGTTTCCTGGCGGATGAGTTCAACATAATCAGGTTTTGGGAGTGAGAATATTTTGATATCCGGATTGTCTGACTCGAGCTGAGTACGGATACTTGGTTCAAGTCCAATGTCTACAAGGATGACCTCGGCAGATACGTCCTTTGCGCTGCTAAGCGTAAGCGAAATGTCAGGGCACAAACCCTCAGCCACTACGATAGTTGAGATTCTCATATCACATTTGATTATACCATTTATTCATCGCCATCATGCCCGTCAGAGGGTGTTTCGAGGTATACTTAGACCATGTTAGGGATTCAGATGGATCGCGTACTATCACAACATGCTGCTATAGATGCTGTTCGAGAAGCTCTATCTCGCAGATCATTCCTTCATGTTGTTTCGCTTAATCCTGAAAACGTGATGTCTGCACAGACTGACGATAAGTTCAAGGAGATACTCAATAGCGCTAACATTCAGATCATCGATGGTATTGGGGTGTTGTTGGCAAGTCGATGGACCGACGAGTATAAAACTGATTATGAGCGGGTGACAGGAGTAGATCTATTGGCAAAATTGGTTGATAATTTGACAGAAAATAATCTCCTCTCGCCTCTAGTCATAGGATTTATTGGTGGAAAAACAGGTGTTGCTACGCGACTAGCTGACCAGTGTCGCAAAAAATACCCAAGCAGTTTGCAGGTGGAATTTGTTGATATTCCAGACATTGATCCAAATGATTCCAAAATCATCAGACAGATAGTTGATTTGAAAATAAATTTACTTTTTGTCGCTCTTGGTAGCCCGAATCAAGAAAAGTGGATACAGGATCACCGTAGCGAGTTATCCCACATAGTCTGTATGGGTGTAGGCGGTGCATTTGATATGCTCACTGGCCTCACTCCTCGAGCTCCGAAGTTCGTTCAAAATATTGGTTTTGAATGGCTCTATCGACTCATCACGCAACCATGGCGTTGGGGAAGACAGGTACGAATCATTCGGTTTGCAATCAAAGTATTATTCGCAAAAGGCAATTAAAAAACATGCCTTGAGTAGATATTCGTTTATCCACGAAATGCTTTAAGAAAGGTTTTGAAGATCTCACCTGGGGGATACTTAAAAAAGTTAAGCGCGAGATATCGTTGAGCCACTGCAATAACAGCAATGAAACTACATGAAAGAAATACTTGAACATAGGCAAATCCGATCGCACCAAATGATTTGACTGCAAGTGGGGTCAAAATCCACGTAGAGGCCGTCCAGTAGACCATGAAAGCCAATGGAATGCGGGGCTTCTTAAGGGCATTAAATATATTCATAAAAGGAGTGGAGAGGGTGGAAAGAAATGCAGAAATACAGAAGAGTTGGAAAATGGGTACAGCTGATTCCCACTTCGCATACTTGGGGATGATATGGACAGCATAGGGCATAGCGAAGGCCGAAATCAGAAGTATGGGCCCCAGTATGAGTGTCTGAGCCCAAATAGTCATCGTTACCGTTCGCTTTAATTTCTCTTGATCATCCTGCAGACGGGAAAGTACTGGGAACAGTACCTTTGAAATATTGTCCATCACTATTCGTATTGGTGCTTCTGCCCATTTTTTCGCCCATGCTATCTCACCGAGTGTCGCGAGGCCGAGAGTTTTGCCAAGGAAAATGACGACAAACTCATCTTTAAACAAAGCAAGCAGTGAGTTAAGTTGGAATGGTAGTCCAAAGGATATGAGCTCGTGAAATGATTGCTTATTGATTCCCAGCTGAGGACGCCACGTTGACGACCTATACATGAGAAATGTTCCCACCAGCGCTCTGACAATGACTGCAACCGCAAAACTCATGAGACCAAAGCGCAGAATGATCCCGATAGATGTAACAAGATAGAAGAGAGTGTTTTCAATTACCTGGATCCTAACAATTCCTGCGAAGTTCACCGACCGTTCAAGTAAAACAGAAGGTATTGTCTTGAGTGAAGAGATGAAAAAACCCGCCAGAACTGCCCAGTACAAGTAGATTGCAGTGGATGGGAGGTGATAATATCCGCGAATGAAGTTTGTAGCACTAAAACCAACAATAATTAGTGTTAAAATCAGCGCTTGTTGGATCGTAAATACTGTCCGCAAATCTTCGTCTTTCACCTCTTTTTTTTGAATAAGAGCACCGGCAAGTCCAATATCAGAGAGGTAGTTGAATATACCTATTGTCGCAAGGGTTGCGGCGTATATACCAAATACTTCCTTTGCCTCCAGAGCAGTGATGATGATGTTAGCGATCAGACCCAGCACTGCAGAGTAACCACTCTGAAAGAAAAGGGAGATTAGACTTTTTTTTGTATTTTTTTGTAGATGTGATTCCATATTAGAAAACCCAATGCACCCAAACTCAGTGCTTGTGAGATAGTGTACAAGACAGTTGGCGGTTTGTACGCAGCAAACTGAGCTGTGAGGCGTGCATATTCTTCTTTTGATCCGGATCTAGTTCGCAATCGGTTCCAGAGATTTAGATCTACCGTGCGCGGGAGATATTCTGGGATAGTATATGCTGCCTTTTGACGCGTAAATTCAGGACCATATAGCTTATACGCATTATCTGGTGATATATCCTGGCCTACGAAATATCGGCTGCTCATTGCTATGGCAAGGATACAAACAATGATTGTAGCGCCATAGGATAAGTGCTTCGGTCTTTGGAAATACGTGAATGCAAAAATACTCATGTACGATGCTGAGAAAAGAACAAATATGAGGAATCTCCAGGGGAATTGGAAGGATTGTAAAAGACTAATTGCTGACCAAATTGGCTGTGACAGATAGAGAGTGAGTAGTAGACTACCGAGACCTAGAGCGACTATCAGAACTGTCGTTATGAGCGCCGAAGACTCATGTGTCACATTTGACTTTCCGAGACTCGAATAGCACTTTCGGAGATAAGTGATCAAAAAGACAATTAGTCCAATTAGTGCAGTTAAGATGAGCACCTTTCCTATCATAAAACTCACACCGTCCTGCAGGCATCCAGGAGCTGATCCGCCATACCCCCACCCATTAGGTGTCGTCCAAATCTGTTGAATACATAAAAAGTGATCGTAATATCGAGTTAATTTTGCTATGTCATATGCGTAAGTGCCAGAAAGACCAATGAGAACAGGTACCCAAAAATACATACTGAACACGAGCGCTGTAGCGTATATTTTCAGTGCAAAGCGTCGATTGTTTTGAACGTATGCAATGCACCCACAAAAAACGATCGCCACGATTGACAATGCGTTGTGGCTCGTGAATAGTGCTGACAAGATAATTGAACTGAGAATATATCCATTTTGACGCATGAGGGCCCATACACCCCAAGGGAGGAGGGCGAGACACCAAATTTCAGCTAAGTTCCCCCGGACAAAAATCTCGCTTGCTATCCACGGTGATGCGGCATATAAAAAGGCTGGAAGAAGGCGCAATATCCGATCTTTGCTCACGTGCGAAACAAGCATATACATTCCCGCAAAAGCAGTGAGTATGCTGAGCAAAAAAGATGACTTGATGGCCTGATTGATTTCAAATCCAGTGAGATGCAGCGCGCTTGTAATCCAATATGCTGTAGGTGCATAGAAAGTGAAGACGGGGTACCCATTTCTAAATGCGTAGTCAGGTGCAATCTGGGGAGGTATATTAAATCGAACTACTTCATGTGTAAACTGCTCAATGCGTGATGGTTGGGATACGTCATGATAAGAAAAGAAATTTTTTGCGAATGGATTGAGATTGCGACCAACTGTTATAACGAGAATCCCAAGTGCAAGAATAAAAATCAGATTGACCTTTTGACTTAGTTTTAGCACAAAGTTTTGCATGGTCATGAGGATCAGGGTCTAATTGAGTGTGCAGGTGGACGTACGCGGAAAAGATATACTTTGTCAGGACTCCCATTGGGTTTTCCGAATGTCTGAACCTCCTCAATCAAATTCTGTTGCCAGTCGATGGGGAAATCATTGCGATGTGGGAATACGGCAAAAACATGCTTATCGACTGTTTCTTGTTGAGCAACAAGAATATCTGACTCGTTGAGTGGCCACAAACCTCTGACATCAATTCTATCATCGGGCCGAATATATGCCGTGAGTACATCAGCAATCAATCCAAAATTACCCTCAGCCAAGACGAGTGCTCGCTTACCATCTGTAGTAGAAGACCGAATGATTTCCATCAGTTCAGGTGCACCCCAGACAGCAGTGGCACCATTGATATATTGGCCCTTATCTATATCAGGCATCGAGATATTTCGTACATCAGTAATTATGGGAAAAGATAGGTATATAAAGACAAAAAAGATGGGGATAAGGATCAGTTTTTGGTACCGATTTGAGATGCGACCGAGAAAATATCCAGCAGGGACAATAGATAGTGTTGCGATGAAGAGAAGATATCTAGGATACAGTACAAAGTTAAAAAAAAGAATGATCGCAAACGGCGCAAGTATCCACGTGACGAGGTATATACCTAGCAACTTTTTATCGCGGATGAGCTTGATCGATCCAATGATGGCACATGCTGTCAAGATCCATCCACTCTCCCACGCGAGATATAGTGGTGCGACTTTTAGGTTGTTAAATACATTCTTAAATGGATTGAGCAGGATAGTCAGTGGCTGATCTATGAATGTATAGTTCTTGAGGGCGATATTATGATAAAAGGGCGAGAGTCGCTGGATGCTATACAGGGCATAGGCTATCCCGAAAACTACTCCCATCAATACGAGATAATCGACAGTTTTTTTCACAAAGATTGTAGGCTTTTTCCATTCGACAAGATGCATGATGGGGGCGCAGATGGCAAGAATGAGAAACAGCATCACAGATGACTTAGCAAGTAGAAGAATGCCGCTCATCAAGCCCATCAATAGGGCTATGTCCAGGCGCTGGGTACGAGATAAAATCAAACTAAACAATAGTATCCATATAGCAGCAGCAGAAACCCATGTATCTATAAGACCAATGCGATCATAAAACAGAAAATAGGGAACGCAAATATAGAGGAACATGCTAATAATCGATGTTCGTTTGTCAAAAAGATACTTAGTTAAGCTGCCAACTCCTATAAATCCAATAAACCCACCAACCACACTCAGGGTCCGTAATGCGAAAAGTAAATGAGTTGGAAACAGTTTCACTAGGGGCATTAGTGCCCATGTCTGAAGTGGTTGACGACCATCAGTGAGAGAAACAAACCGCATCCCCCCATCCTGAGCTGCCATCTTTGCCCATTGGATATATATTCCCTCATCAGAAAATATGGGCAAAGCGAGGAGGTGAAAAAAGCGTGAGACAAAAAAAAGAGTTGAGAGACCAATACATATCAAGATGAATGCTGTGTCTTTACGTCGCCATAAAATACTAATCTGGCTAGTTATTGAAAACATATTCTATGATTATAGCGTATTTGGTTGTTACTACACTCATTGTTATTTTGCTACGGTATCTCGACTATACAGGATCCAGTCGCCTCGTTCGCATTCGGTGATCACTTCCATATGGGGGGTGAACGCTTTTTGAGCTCCTTCTCCCAGGAGAGTTGTGTCGTCGATGTGCATGGCAAACGCATCATACTCATGAACATGATTTAAGAATTCCACAGGTTTATAAAAGAAAGTAACTGGCTTATCAATATAAAATACAAATGATGGAGCAGAACCATAAATAAATGAGCTAGCGATGGCTACTTGGGCAGCTTCAATAACTTGGGCATCTTTGCGCTGTGTCGGTGAGACGAGATATGCGACTCGAGTGAACGGAGGCATGTATTGCTGACATCTTGCCAAGGATACCTGCTGTGGAACACGAGGATTTGTTATTGTAAATCCGTATGTTTGTTGTGCGACCATGGATCCAGACCACAAAATCAATCCTACATAGCAAAGATTCTGCACAAACCTTCGCGAGATATGTTGTAGTGCAAATATAATCCATATCGATATAAACGGCAGCGCGGGCATGATATACCAGGAGAGCTTGGACTTGCCAACAGTTAGCAGGACAAAATAGGCCAGCGGCAAAAGAAAGAGCACGTCTGCATTTTTCGTATCATAACGTTTGATATGCATAAAGATCCACAGCAATACGCCTATTGCTGCAACCGCGAGTAGCAATGGATAATTTTCCCACAACTTTTCAATATAGAAAAATTTGCCGCCAAAATGAAGTTCGATGGGAGTCGTGACGCGAGAGATCAGGTGGTCTTTAATGTGAGAGGATATGAACTGGTCAGTGTACTGGGCCAACATGATAATGTGCCATGCAAGCGAGACCAAAGCAATCACGACCCACTCCCTGATCTTTTTCTGAGTTACGGAATGATAGTATATTGAAAGTGCGATATCAGCACACAGTGGAAAGAGACCAAGAAAGGATTTGGTCCAGACCCCGACAATAGTTCCGATAAATTTGGAAGCAAAAGTGCCATCACACACATACAGGAGCCATCCTAAAGTGAGAAAGATATCAACGTTAACAATACTTGCTCGATCGATGAAAAAGGGTGTGCTAGCAAATAAGAGCATGCCAGCAATCTGAGCAAATGTATTTTTGGTAATGTGACCGATGATCTGGTATATCAATACCACACAACATATGGCTGCAAATACAGATGGTAAGCGAGCGATGAATTCGCTTGCCCCAAATATTTGAAAAAGTATTCCAATTACCGCAAAGAGAAGTGGGGGTTTCTCGAACCAGAGAGAGCCATTGTAGTGGAGTGTTAATCCCGGATGACGGAGCCATTCCCTGGCGACTTGGGCATATATTGACTCATCCCATTCAAAGAATGGAACCGAGGATAGCGTTATCGATCTGATCCATAGGCCGCCAATGATGAGAATAAAAAAGAACAAGGGAAGATATTTTTTGAATACGGGAAGATATTTGTTTAATTTGCTCATGATTTTATTATACCTTCTTGTGGATGACTTATTTGTTTACTTCTATGCATTTGTATGACAATCATAATAAGAGCAAAGGAAAGAAGGATGAAAAGAGCATTCGTATGCGAAAGTCCGAATATCAGCCTGTTGCTTATATGCCTCAAAGCACCCATGGGAGTTTTGAGGTCTGCGAGCGGATATTGGTGGACTGTCACAAGATTGTGTCGGGATGCGCGAAGGACCAAATAATCGTCAATATGACCATTAAGTATTACAATCTTCACGGTGTATATTTTCCCACGCGAGCGTTCCTGAAGTGGTATACCAACGGGGTAATATGGCTGGCCAGCGACATCTAGGGCAAGTCGATCTGGGTATATAGGTCCATTTTGTGTTGATTTCACGACATGTTTTTGAAGAATATATACCAAGACAGATATTGGTTTAAATGTATCTTTCGTAACCCTGCATGATTACGATACAATCGCTTTAGATGTGAGAAGTATCCTTCAAGAGCATTACTTGTTCTGGGTACTCTTTTCTCTGTTAAATAGTGGAACATATTGGGATATGCATTCTCGATTACCCGGTATGCATGAATGGTATCTCCCTCTATTGCATCCTTAGGATTGAGTAGCTGTAGTTGTTGAGAGTAAAACGCTCTCCATGAGAGAAACAGTTCATGCCATATATCCCTATCATGCTCAGTATCAATAGATGATAGTTTGTGGATGATAGATTTTAAGTCTCTTGCTAGTTGAGTCTTTGGATACCTTCTCAACCATGACTCACCCTGTTGTTGAATGTGATAGGTACATCTTTGGATAATACAGGCTGACCATACTTCAGTCATAGCTCTGATTACTTTGAGTTGCCCATCCATAGTGACAGAGTATGGGGTTAGCCCTTGTCTTTGTAAGTATCGAAACCAATCTATGGTGTGAGCATAGTCTTCTCGTACTGCATACTGAGTAGAGATCACCTTTCGAGACTCACTATCTCGAATTACCATAACACATCTCTCATGATTGAAATATGTAGCATCGAAGATCAGATAGCGAGCAGTCTCAAATGAGGTGGTTAGGGTGGGTGGTTCCTGCGACATCCAGTATGATTTGATCTCTTTCATCTTTTTCAGACTGAGACCACTCTGCTTTGAGAGTTGTCTTACTGAGTATCCTTCTGTAATCCACCGCTTGAACCAGATCTTTTGATTACACATCCTCACATGAGGATTATGAGTTATGTGTGTTTTCTTGCAGTCTATACAGAGGTATCTTTGTCGATTATTACTCTGTGTCTTCCCATATTTCACTACCCTAAAAGAACCACAATTCGTACATGTTTTTTTTAGTCATATTCAAAGTGGTTTGATGATAATTATCGATTTACATTGATATTACAGCACAAAGTATGGTATTTACCAACACAAAATGGACCTATATACCCGATCTGAAGTACTGAGTGGTTGAGATGAGTCAGGTCCAAATATTTGAATGATGAAATGAGCTGCGTTCGGGTCTTTTCGATACTTTTCGTTTTCACCGAAGTATTGCATATCGATCCCAATACTTGCTAGATAGTTATCAGGAGATGTAAATGCATATGTATGAGAGGTGTCGGGCAAGAGCTTGGTTATCGCAGTTGGAATGAGTGACCACTTGCTAGTAAGCGGCATGTAATATCCACGCATACGTGGGCTCAGTGCATCTTGGAAGCTTGCTGAGATGGCCAACAGAACGATTAGAACACCGCATATTATTATGATGCCCTTTGTGACCCGGAGAGTAATTAGGCAGTGCACTTTAGTCGACACCAGGGAGACTGTATTTGGAGGTATTTTCCAGATGAAATATGGACGCTCAACGAGGTAGTATGCGATTGATGCAATGATACCAGTGAGTGTAAATTCCCACACATTGCGGAGTAAGGAATCGGTTATGGGAAACGGTGATCGAAATAATTCAACAAGCGGCAACATATGTTCATGGAGCAAATACGATGAGTAGCTGATCATGCCCCAATACACGAGGAATCTACTTGAAAAAAGACGCTGCGCGAACGTGTGTGGCAAAACACACATATATAAAGTGATGCCAATGGCGATACTTACGCATAACCAGTACCACATCATGCCTTCGTAACTAGCCAAATGAGGAATAGTTCTGTCGAAGTACAAACAAGCAAATACGAGGATACTTGCGATGAACATAAGGACGTGTAACTTTGATATTTTTTCTAGTGCACGGTGCAGAATATTTTTTTGTGCATATGCTATGCCAAGAACAATTCCCACCAAAAATCCACTCGATCTGTTAAAACTCAAATTGACTAATTCCAGCGTTGTTCGAAAGCCACTGTCTAGTGAAAACAATATAGCAATACATCCCCCAATCACCAATACTCCTTGCCATATATTGAGCCGAGAAAGTTTTTGGATATGTGGACCTATGCCAAGCGCATATGCGACATAAAATAGCACTTCAAGTCCAAGGCTCCAATACGTAGGCTGATAGCGGTTAATGTATCGCAGAAATGGAGTGGTGAGAGCGATATTGTTCGCATACATGAGGATAGCTTTCAGATTCGGTGGAAGCGCTAGTGTACTATCTTTGATGAAACGGCTACCAATGACAATATCAAATAGGACCAGGCCAATTTGCACAGCAATGAATGTCAAAAATAAAGTCAATCTCATTTTCCCACTCTCATCTTTCCTTGCGATGATGCGCCATACAAGATGCCATGCGACAAGAATCCCGATCAATATCACAATATTTGCGATCGGTCCATACCCATCTGTAAAATTCTGCTTGACTGATGCGTATGTCACTACAGCAGTGTAAATCGGAAAAATACGAGAATACCTTTTGAGTAAAAAGTGAGTCTGTGATCTCATCCGTGGATACAGAGAGGCCATAAGAAATCCACAAAGCACAAAAAGAATCTGAACGGCCATTCCTCCTGGAACAAAAAAGGTAAAGAGGATCGAACTCACGAGATTGCCGAGTAATCCTGTCGAGCGGAGGGCGGGAAAATCAAATCCCACATGAGAGAACATAACCACTAATGCAGCGAGTCCGCGTAGCCCATCAAGAGCAATCCACCTCTCTTTTATTGGGGATGGTGGGGAGATTTGAGCTTCGGTGTTCATACAATATATGACGGAGATTAGGCCTTGAGCTTGTATCTGCCTTTCATTTCATACCACTTCAACCGTGCCATATCAGTGAGTGATTCGTACACATCTTTAAAGAAGCTGACACGACGAGTCTCTACATGACGCCAGAACACAGGGACCTCGATCACCTTATATTTCATCTTACTTGCGATAAAGAGAAACTCTAGATCAAAAATCGCTGATACAGATGCCTGACTTCCGACTGTTTTGCGTTTAAAGACGACGAGTTTGTCGATGACGTGGAGCGCAGACTTCCGATCAAATAGCTTAAAGCCGCATTGTGTATCTTTGATCCCACGCAAACCAACGATGAGGGTTCGAATGGTGATCATTCCGAGGGCCATAATCTTTCGTGTGAAAGGTGCATCTGGACGCACAGCTCCACGAGAACCGATGATAAGTGGGGCATGAGTAGCCTCTTGGGCACTAATGAGCTTCTCAACTTCCTCAATAGGCGTTGCAAGATCAGCATCGGTGAAAAAAACGAAGTCTCCCTTTGCTTCTTGAATGCCTGAGATGACGGTTGGTGCTTTGCCACGGTGAGGACATGCAACGAGACGAAATTTGGGAAACTGTCTAAGATACTTTTTTTCTACTACTTCACGAGACTCATCGATAGAGCCGTCATCCACGATAAGCACCTCTATAAATCGGTCATCGTCTCGGACATAGTTCCCGATTTTATCCAAAACACCCTTTTGGAAATTAGACACTTCGTTATAGCAGGGGATGATGAGGGAAAATGTTCGCATGGTTGTGGCTAAAGTATATGTAACTACTAGGCAAAAACTTGATCACATATTGTATCTCTTTGGATAGTAAAAATCGAGGAACATATTTATTTTATGATCTTCACGACCCAAACATTTGTTACCTTTTTTTCTGATACTGTCTTCCATTCTGGATGACGATTTTGAAAATCTGCCAGCTGCCATTGAGGGTTTCCAGGTATTTGACAGGCTTTAATTGTTTCCTCATGACAGATCACATAGAGTTCAGTTGGGTCACCGAGTGTATCCGCGGTCATTGGGCGCCTATTGTAATATTCAAGAAAATACCTATAGTGGCCTTCGGTCTCGTAATAGGGGAGACCAACTACCTGATATGCTTCAGCAGGCTGCTGACCAATGATATATTGAGCAACTGTCTGAGCATCTCCAATCTGCGTATATTGTCTATGAGGCTCAGTCAAATAGATGAGCGTCGAGATGTGTGATCGAGCATAAGCAAACAAGCAGAATCCCAATATACCATAGAGGAAGACGTGAGCTATTGTGCGAGGCGCTTTATTGTGGGGGACTCTTTTTATTATTAAATCAATAATCCATGTTCCCACAAGACTCATCAATGCATACAGTGCAAGATAGAGGTGATTGTAATAGTGCACATGACGACCGGTTTCAAGTAGCGCAAAGAGTGGAATAAAGGATGCTACCAGCAGCACGCAGCCCAGCAGAAAGCGACGACGGGTATCTCGATATTGCGTGAAGGCGATCAAGCAGACTACTACCGTTAACCCCACGAGAAGCAGAAGAGATAGGTCAGTGCTCCAATCAACACCTAGTGCATGATGCCACATGCTCCGCAATGAATCATTGAACCGATCTAGATATGCGATATTTTTCGCCTGAATTTCACCGGTTGATGTAGCTCTTAATAGTGTTTTCAGATTTATAAAATGATTCTTTACGTCGAACAATATCAGTGGAATAAAGGTAAAGACGCCAGATATGATTGCTACAGAAATTTTTCGAAAATAGTGAATCAGCGACCCATAATGAGGGTGCGCTTTCGATCGTAATAAGTGGAAGCTGGTGATGAGTACCTCGATTCCCATCGGAAGGAGGAGAAGCACGGTCATATAATGCAGCTGTAAACAGAGACCCACTATTACGCCGGTTATTACAAACCATCTCATTTTGCCCTCTTTCATCGAATAGTACCAACAGGCGAGTGCGAGAAAGCTGAATGTACTGACGGGGTTTGGGTTCCAGCTAAATCGTGATTGCAATATTTGGTTTGCCGAGAATCCTGCCAGAACAAGGAAGATGACTGATGTAGTTTTGCTAAAATTTTTATATACAAATACAAAAGAAAGTATGAGACCAATAGTATTGATGATTGCGATCCCATATGCGGGTCCTGCAGGGTCAAGTCTCCACAGGAGCATAAATGGTGCGACGAGATAGTAAAAAAATGGACCAGTGAAGACATTGCCAATAGATGTTGTTGGACCGACAAAAACCCACTTCTCAAGCGTAACAATCCGTTTTAAAATGATAGCGTCGCGACCCTGGTCAGACAAGAAAGTCAAATATTCTGGAATGCGGTAAACGCGGAGAAAAAAAGCGAAGACTATCAAAGCGAGTGCGAGACACCAGAATAGATGGGATTTTTTCATATTGTGGATTATCAAAAGAGAGCCCAATCACTGATGGGGGCCTGGTTACTCATGATGAAGTTTAGCACATAGAGATAGAGCATAGGAAGTGACAGGATGAGTCCAATTCGAAAGGGTTTTGACTCAAAGAAATCATGAAAAGCCATGATAAATAGTGGTGCAAGTGGCAAAGCCAACCGCATAATGTCAATCTGAGGAATGAGACAAAGCATGAGCGTATACAAGACGGTGAATATGAGATAGATGGGATGAGGAGAATGACTATTTTTATCTGACGCAGTAATCTGGCCATTTTTACCAAAAGTGTGTGTCCAGAGTTTCCCCACAAGGATAAACAAAGCTACGAGATACAAAGCAGTATGTTCGAGCCACCCTGTTTGGATCCATCGGGCTGCGTAATTGAACATGCCAAAGGGGTAGGATGCTCCCATCCCAACGATGGCCTGTGCCTGAAAGTAAGCATTGAAAGTGCCTAGGGTCGATTGATAGTACAGCCCAACGATCAAGTAACCGATAGCTGGACCCAGGATGGCGAAAAACATGCCTAAACTAAAACGGGTACGAAATTGTGCTCTCCAATCACACGTTGCATGGCTTATGAGAGGGGCAATTTGAACAAGCGATGTGACGAAAAATACTGGCATAAGTATGATCGCTTGAAATTTAGTCATCACAGCAAGAAGAGCTAATAATCCTGCACGAAAATAATATCCTCGCTCCCACTTCCATAGAGCAGTGAGTATCAATGCGCCAACCAACATTTCAGGCGAGATGACGCTTCGAACGATCCAGTACCGAGGTGGGAAAACAGTTAGTACAAAGGTGAGCCACAGGGGGTGTTTTGAATACTGTTTTATCCAAAGGTAAAACACAATGTTCAAAAGCATGTTACTCAATAGATTGATCACTAAGGCGGCGGGAAAATATCCAATCAGTTTGCCTATCGGTGCTATAAGCCAACTGTATATGGGGAAGTGAGCAGCGTAGTACTCATTTGGTCTTTGCATAAAAGCTCGTTTCCCTATCTCAATAGGATCAAACTGAGTGATTGCATTGAGTACGTAATTGGGGCCATCCCAGTTTTTATAAATCTGCTGCAGTCCCGAATCTTTCAGGTCAATGAAATAAAAGTGCTTTAGGTGTAAAGCAAATGGTGCATATACTAATAGAATGGGGAGCAAAGAAAGTAATATCACAGCGCCAATTTTTTTAGTGCTAGACGTGAGGGGAAACATACTGTAAACTCAATTATAACCTCATTCCTATGAAAAGAATCATCATCATACTCGTTATCCTCGGACTCCTCGGAATCGGTGGATACACATACTACAAAACAAAGATAGTCAACGCGGCAACACTTGCTGACGGTGAAACGGCATTTACAGTCGAAAAGACCACTCTCAGACATACACTGACTTTATCAGGCAAGATTGATGCCGAAGAAAAAGTCACTCTCGCATTCAAATCAGGAGGACGCCTCACTTGGTTGGGAGCAAAGGAAGGAGACTATGTTAAAAAAGGTCAAGGTATCGCCAGTCTCGATCAGCGCGAGCTCCAAAAAAGCTTGGAGAGCCAACTCAATACGTACATGATGACTCGCTGGGATTTTGATCAAACAAAACAAGATAACAAAGATGCCCCATATCGTGACGGAGATATTGGAGATAGGATGAAGCGAATCGTTGATAAGGCCCAGTTTGGACTCAACAACTCTGTGATTAATGTTGAGCTACAAACGCTCACAAGGGAGTATGCATATTTGAGTACCCCCATCGAAGGCGTAGTTACTCGCATGTCTGTCGCTGAAACGGGAGTCATCATCACCCCAGCCAATACTTTTGAAATCATCAATCCCGCAACTATCTATTTTTCAGCAAGTGCTGACCAAACAGAAGTTCCCACTTTGATGGTCGGACAGACGGCGCAAGTGATCCTCGACCCATACACGGATGAGAAGATGCTCGCTACGGTCAAATCGATTGCATTTACCCCTAAAGCTGGCGAGTCGGGCACAGTGTATGAAGTCAAAATGGTGTTTGTGACTGACAATAACAATCTGAAGTACAGACTTGGCATGACTGGTGATGCGGAGTTTACAACTCTCCAAAAAAATAATATTATTGCCATACCTATCCAATATGTCAAAACAGAAAATGGGAAAAAAGTGGTAACAAAAATCGGTAATGGCAAAAGAGAGAAGATAGAGGTACAAATAGGCGTAGAAGGAGATTCTTCTATAGAGATTAAGTCAGGTCTCGCACCAGGCGACGTGATCGTTGAAACGAAGTAGACTATCGAGTTATAACTATATTGTCTCCATGATCGAACTTCACGATATTTGGAAAGAGTATCAAATCAATACCGAAGAAAAATTCATCGCGCTAAAAGGAATAACCCTGAAAGTAGATGCGGGTGAGTTCGTGGCGATTACCGGGCCTTCAGGATGTGGCAAATCGACATGTATGCAAATACTTGGGCTCCTCGATAAACCAACAAAAGGCAAGGTAATCATCGGTAAAAGAGAGGCAGAGAATCTGTCTGACAATGAGCTTTCTCGATATCGCAACGAATATATTGGATTTGTATTTCAACAGTTCAATCTCATAAATAAACTCACTATCCTCGAAAACGTTTTGGTCCCAACCCTCTATACTCGAAAAAAACTCACATATAACCCTAAAGAATATGGAGCATATTTACTCGAACGATTTGGACTGACTGAGAAGTCCAAATCATATCCGAACAAAATATCTGGAGGTCAGCAACAGCGAGTTGCCATTGCTCGCTCATTGATCATGAAGCCTGAGTTCATCCTCGCAGATGAGCCCACGGGGAACCTTGATACAAAAACGGGAGATGAAATCATGAGGCTATTTACTGAGTTAAACACTCAGGATAAGATAACCATTGTTGTCGTTACCCATGAATCAGATATCGCCGCGAGAGCACAGCGCCAAATCAAAATGAAAGATGGGCAAATTTTCGAATCATGATATGTACTATCTACTCACCATATTTTTATCAGGGCTCGAAGACTTTAGTAGAAATAAAGTCCGCACACTCCTCACCTCATTGGGGATTTTGATAGGCGTTCTATCCGTTGTTTTGATCATTGCATTTGGACTCGGATTGAAAAAATCTATCAATGACCAATTCGAATCACTTGGCTCAGGGCAGCTTATACTCTTCCCCGGCCAAGTTCTCTCAAACGGGAGATTCAAGGGCGGTGGAGGCAATCAAGCCGTAACCCGTTTTTCTGAAAAAGACATAGAAAACTTAAAGCGATTGAAGGAACTTAAATATGCCATCCCCTCAGTCCAACGATCGACTACTGTCATTGCAAACGGTAAAACAGAGCCAGTTGATATGGTTATGTCAGCGGCGGATGTATTTGTTGTGAGAAATTTTGGGTTAGAAATGGGTCGATTTTTCACCCAGCAAGACGATCAGAGAAGAGCAAAAGTTGCAGTGCTGGGGTATGAGATCGCACGTAAACTTTTTGATGAACCGGGGAATGCACTGGGTAAAAAAATAAAAATAGAACAGCAGACATTGACTGTGATCGGCACGGTAAAAAAGGTAGGATCTGGAGGATTTGGTGGGCCAGATTATGATAATAACATTACCATACCGTTTAGAACAGGATATATCTACAACCCTGATAAGAAGTTTTCGGCTGCGGTACTCGTAGTCCGTGACCCAACCAAGCTCGAAGCCGCAAAGACGGCAATAACACAGACGCTCGAGCGAGATTATAAAAAGGATGATTTTTCGATAGTCGAACTGTCACAAATACAAGGTGCAGTCACCAGCATATTTGGGATTCTCAGCTCCGTTCTGACGGGCATTGCTGCGATCTCGCTAATCGTTGGGGGTGTTGGAATCATGAACATCATGTACGTGTCAGTTTCTGAACGCATTAAGGAGATTGGAGTGAGGCGCGCGCTGGGAGCTAGAAGAGCGGACATATTGTGGCAGTTCTTGATCGAGGCAGTGACACTGTCTTTGTTTGGAGGACTATTGGGGATTAGTTTGGCATTCCTGATCGTTGCCGGGGTCCAAAGCTTTTTCCCAGCATATATCAATGTGCAATCAGTTGCCCTTGCGCTGGGTGTTTCATCTCTTATTGGAGTTATATTTGGCGTTTTTCCTGCACGCAAAGCGTCTCTACTATCTCCGATCGAAGCTATTCGTTATGAGTGATCTATGGATAAGGTACAGCTGTACGAGGAAGATAGTTCTCCGAAATATATACTCACGTATGATCATGCATTTTTGTCAATGATGCGATGTATGCCCTGATCTTTGAGGTGAATTCCCCCTCACTGCAGGTTAGTGCGAATGCACGGCCATTCTCGAGGATTCGTTGTTTCTCGGATTCAGAAAGATTATCGTATTCTGCAATCGCCTTGCAAATTGCATCGGGGGTCAGCTCCTTGTATTGGACCCCTCTCTCAAGATGAGTCACCGTTTCTTTGACACCTCCAGATGCGTATGCAATGACAGGCACGCCAAATGACATTGCCTCAACAGGGACCATTCCGAAATCCTCATTCACAGAAGCATACAGGAAGGCTCTGGCTCCTCTGTACAGCTCAGCAAATTCACTATCTGGCACATGTCCCTTGAAAGTGATTGTTGGCCCTGCTATCGATTGAAGGTGCTCGATCTGATTACCCGTACCCACGATGATAAGAGGTGCGCCCAACTTGTTACATGCATGGATGAGGATGTCAATATGCTTTGTCGGTGCGAGCCGGGAAATAGTGAGGAAGTAAGAATCCTTAGGGTTTGGTATATTGGAATTGGATTGGTGCTCACTTACAGTTGTCGAAATGGGCGGATGGATGACAATCCCGTCTTTTCGGTAAAATGCGAGCGATCTTTTTCTGATCTCCTCAGAATTGAAAATAAACTGGTCAATAGTTTGGCTCGACTCGAAGTCATACATGCGGAGGAAATGATTCACAATCTGTGCATATAGTCTCACAACAAAATATTTTTTTAGTGAACTTTCATCGTAACCATATAAATACCGAGGAGGTGTGTGGAGATAGCACACATATGTGGGAATATTTTTTTGAAGTTTTAATTTCTGCAAACTGACTCCTTTACTCATACCCCACGAGCTACTACAGATGACCAAATCATAGGACGATAAATTAAACGACCGCCATACCCAAGGCAGGAGAAAACGAAGGGGTGAGTATAACCTGGTAAAAAAAGGAATATATTGTGCGCGACTTTGGATGATTTTCCAATCTTTGAACTTGCTCAAATGTATGCCGAGTCTTTTGACATCAACAAATGACACGAAAACATCTGCTGCAGGATACATCTGCTTCAATGATATGAGGACTCGTTCTGCACCTCCAAACTCAGCAAGTTGGTCATGAACAATGGCAATCTTCATGTGGCTATTATACGCTCCAGTAGTGCTGGAAATGTGCGATATTGTTCACCCATTGTGCTTACACTGAAGTGCTTTTGATGTGGAATGATGGTGAGTTCTCCGCCTATTTTTGTTGCAAGATATGATGCATGTGTGAGTGGACAAAATGGATCATCTTCAGAATGAAGAAATATAAACTTTTCACAGTGTGAACGAATGCCTTTGAAGTTAAAAGGCTCATCAAATAGTTCACTATTTGGCTCCCATTTGAGAAAGTCATTATCTTTGAATGCCCCGACGAGATAGGATGCATGTATACGAACTTGAAGATGAGGAAGGAGATGAAGTATCTCAACTGAGCCTGATGAGTGCCCAACAATAATAGACTCACTATTGAAAGCAAAACCACTATGAAGTAAAAAATCAGTGTATCGGCGCGGATTTGGCTTGTCTGCGCGAGGGAGGTTGGGAACGAGAACTTGATATCCTTGTCCTTCGAGCTGTGTTTTTAACCAGGGAAACCAATTTTCTTTCGAACTGCTTTCGGTGCCGTGGAGGATAAGTGCATTTTTCATGCATATTGATTATACTTCCTTATCATCTTAGATATTTCACTTCATTGAATCATATGAATTATCTCCAAACTATTATCCTCGCTGTCGTAGAGGGTATCACAGAGTTTCTACCTGTTTCATCGACCTTTCATCTCATACAGGTTTCAAAACTCATCTCGCTCCAGCAAACCGAGTTCATCAAGTTATTCGAGGTTGTGATCCAAACTGGAGCAGCGAGTGCCCTATTTTTCCTTTTTGCAAAAGAGATTTGGCTTGACCAAAGAAGATACTTGAAGCTTTTCGTTTCAACAATCCCTGCGATGATTCTTGGATTTTTGCTACATAACTATATTAAAGACGTTCTCTTTGTTGCTGAGTATTCAACAACTATCGTATTCATCGTTGTGGGCGTCGCATTCATTCTTGTTGAGTTTTTTGTGGCAAGACCTTCACGCCAGATTTCGCGAAGTCTCTCTTCGATTGATTATGCTCAGGCCTTCATCATAGGACTCATCCAATCTCTTGCGCTCGTCCCAGGCGTTTCGAGATCGGGAAGCGTTATCACTGGCATGTTGTTGATGGGGTACGCCCGTGCAGATGCTGCTGTCTATTCGCTGGCACTTTCGGTACCAACGCTTTTTGCCGCATCTGGGTATGATCTGTTCAAGTTTGTAAAAGTAAACGGGATCATGGAGCTTTCAAAGAATCTCGACATATTAGTGCTTGGTTTCATAGGATCATTCATAGCAGGGTATTTCGCATCACGATGGCTTCTCAAATATCTACAATCGAGGACACTGCGGGTCTTTGGGATCTATCGTATAGTGGCTGGTATAATCTTGTTAGCGGTGAGCTACTGGTTTGCGGCTCCCCGGTGAACGCTCACGTGGCTTAATTGGACCCGCCTGCAACGCTTTCGCGTAGCAATGCGGGCAGGTAGAGCGCTGATCGATGAGTGCCTGTAGCTTAACTGGATAGAGCATTGGCCTCCGAAGCCGAAGGTTGGGTGTTCAAATCACCTCAGGCACACCAGTATTCCTAGTATAGATTTTAGTTATACACTGTACGTTTTCAACTTTGCATTCATATTGGGCCCGGAGTTAGACGGTACAACGCTGCATTCGCATTGCAGAGGAGGCAGTTCAATTCTGCTCGGGTCCACCACTATAATTCGGTGATCTGATGATCATGAGTATACACAGTATGCAAAACGAAATAGAGTCAAAGTTTTATCCGGTTGTTAAGGACGACCTTCGTTCGAAGCTCGCCTCCATTGGAGCAATATGCATCCATCCCGAGCGATTGATGAAGCGCATGATATTTGATCATCGACATAACCCAATACTAGAGAAAAAGAATATACGCTACATCAGAGTACGTGATGAAGGAGACTCTATCACAATGAGTGCAAAGGATTACCCACGTCCTGATGAAGGGCAGGAATGGCAACAGGAGACATGTGTAAAAGTCTCAAGTTTTGACGATGCAGTTGCCATACTAAAAGCAACAGGACTGATCCAAAATGCCTATCAAGAAACGAAACGCGAAACATGGAAACTCGGCGAATCGCTGATTGAGATTGATGAATGGCCAGGGCTCAAGCCCTATGTCGAAATCGAGACGGTTGATGGCAAAACGCTTCAATCAGTAGCTGGTCAACTGGGATTGAACTGGGAAATGCGGCTCAATGATGCAGTTGTTGAGATATATATGAGCGTGTATGGACTTGATAGAAAAGAGGTGCTGAGCTTGATAAGTCATGCAACTTTTGAGTCAAACCCATTTGCTAGCCTAAAACCTGTGTCGTGAGCGACAAACTATTTGTTACAATAGCAACGGGATGATTTGGCGTCATTAGCTCAGTGGTAGAGCACCATTCTTATAAAATGGGGGTCCATGGTTCGATTCCATGCTGACGCACTCATCGTATTTGTATGGCGGGCCAAATGGCCCGCCATATGCGGATTATCTGCTGTCTTATCTCTCAATAAACATTTCTGAAGTGGAGAATCGAGCCTTCTTCGCATATTGAGATTTGTCATCAGCCGATCGGAAACCTACGGCCATCATGACTCGAGCTGAAAGACCTAGCTTTTTTAGTCCTAGGATCTGATCAAACTGTCCAGGATCAAAGCCTTCCATTGGCGTTGCATCAATGTTATTGACTGCAGCCGCTGTGAGAGCGACACCAAGGGGTATATAAACCTGTCGGGCAAGCCATTCCTCAAGCTGTGCTGGCGTTTTCCCACTAATTTGCTGCATACAGATACCCTTGTATCCAGCAAGTGTATCTACTTTGAGTCCTCGTGTATTTGCAATACTTTCCATAAAACTATCTACATATGCCTCGTTGATAGAGAGACGTGATGCGAGTACAAACAGATCTGAAGCCTCAGTGACTGGCGTCTGCCCATAAGATGCAGGAAGGAGCTTGAGACGAGTTGTAGGATCACTCACATGAACAAATTGCCATGCTTGTAGTCCGAGCGAGGATGGTGATAGGCGTAAAGCTTCCATAATGAGCTTTCGCTGGTCTGAAGATAACTTTTTTG
The DNA here is from genome assembly GCA_037130495.1 of Candidatus Roizmanbacteria bacterium. Classification (GTDB taxonomy): domain Bacteria; phylum Patescibacteriota; class Microgenomatia; order UBA1406; family GWC2-37-13; genus JAGOLU01. The sequence continues at coordinate 159 of JBAXSX010000009.1, read as the reverse complement.
CTGGATCATAGGATTTGGTTGCATATCTCCAATTGAGACTACTGAGAATATCTGTCATAGAAAAGATTGAAAATATATAATTGACTAGCACATCAGTATACACACTTCCTACATTCAACCCTGGATCCGAACGATAGGAGTAATTAATAACGTGGATTG
>JBAXSX010000008.1:0-38620 GCA_037130495.1 Candidatus Roizmanbacteria bacterium | reverse complement strand
TGGTCGGACACTGGGCATCTACCGATCTCACACCTCACACTTTCATCCTACCTAGCGCTCATTCCTTGAGCTTGCGCTCAAGTACCATTATCCCGCCAGGGCGGGACTCCCTCTGGTCGGACACTGGGCATCTACCGATCTCACACCTCACACTTTCATCCTACCTAGGGCTCATTCCTTGAGCTTGCGCTCAAGTACCATTATCCCGCCAAGGCGGGACTCCCTCTGGTCGGACACTGGGCAAAAAGAAAGCTACAAGCATGGGAAGCTACTAGCTTCTAGTTGCGGGCTTATGTTCCATATTTCATGGTTCATGATTCATGGAGCACGCTAGCATTTTACCATATCTCCGCCTCTATATCCTCCGGAGAGCGGACCACTTACGAGTGAGTACCGGCAGTGCACAGATGAGCCGATAAGCGACAAATGAGCCAATGAGAAGTCCTGCAGCTATAGTGATGCGCTCTGCCGCCGTTAGATCGGCGATGATGCTCACGATTTCGCCAGCGAGGAACTCACGTAGCATCTGTGTATCAACAGATATCAACTCAAGGAACTCAAATCTCCCCTGTTCGGCAAAGAAGGTGTATGCAGCCTGGGCAGTGAGCACACTCACTGCCAGCGAGACGGCGATGATGACAATACGAATGATAAAATACATCACGATCGATCGCCGTTCGTAGGATTTGATCTGTGCCATGATCTCATGGGTATGATTGGTGGTCATGTTCGTTTGGATGTGACTGTTAATCGTGCACGCCTGATCAGCGTGCGAATCGTGTTAATTGGCTTACTGAGTCGGGCGGCGATTTCGCGATATTTGTATCCTTCAGCATACATCAAAAGTGCAGATTTTTGGTCATGCGAGAGCTGATCGAGTGCTTGAACAACTTCATCCTGGTGAACGATATCCTCCCCCACCTGTTCGCTTTCGAGCGTGTGCTGAACCTGTTCGAGCGATACTCTTCCCTTTTTTTGAGCTCGGAAGAACATTTTTAACTCAGTGATTGCGATGGCGTACAGGTACGGGAGGACTGGGCGAGTATCATCGAATAAGTCGATGGATTTGTAAAACTTGATGAAAACGAGCTGGACCAAATCATCGGTGTGGTCTCGATCAAACAGACGCGAACGGATATATCGCCTGATTGCAGGCTCATACGCGTCGACCAAATGGCCATATCGGTCAATATCTCCTGCTTTGATTTGGCGTAGAACATCTCTGTCTTCGGGCATGAGGGAATAGTACTCGTTTTCGTATCAAAAAGCGATATAAATGAGGTATACTATCTATCAATCCAGATCTTTCTGGTAAGCTAATCTATGAAAAGTGGTACAGTACTCATCATTGGACGTCCAAATGTCGGAAAGTCGACATTTGTCAATAATATCATTGGGACCAAAGTATCCATCACGAGCCCCAAGCCCCAGACCACTCGCTTCCCTATTCGTGGCGTTTACGCTGAAGAACGGGGAGATATGGTATTCGTCGATACTCCAGGTATTTTCGATAAAGTCCACGATACACTCTCACGACAAGTCAACCGTGAGACTCTCAAAACCCTCAACCATGGTTTTGATGTAGCCCTCTATATGGTCGATCATACGAGACGTCGCGATATGGAAGAAGCAAAAGTGCTTGGTCTCGTTCGTCAAATCAAGAAACCTGTGATTCTGGTTATCAACAAGATTGATTTCCAAGAAAAAACATATCTGGCTCAATATGAGTTCATGAAAGATGAGTTCAAGGACGTATTCCAAATTTCCGCTCTCAAACAAAAACACCTCAAGCCTCTCATTGACAGACTATTTGAGCTCTTGCCCGATTCCACCCAAGAGGAGACAGACAATAGACTTTCTGAGACGTTCACACACCCGGTCCTAAACATGGATAGTCGCATCTTCATCAGCGAACTCATTCGGGAAAAGATTTTCCTAATGAACGGAGATGAAGTGCCATATACAGCGACTGTTGTGATCGATGAGATCACTCCTCGCAACCGTGACACCACATACATCAAAGCACGCGTTCTCACCACACATATCCGCTATCGCAAGATGCTCATTGGCGAAGGAGCACGAAAGATCAAAGAGATCGGTGCGTATGCGCGAAAAGAGATTGAGCTCGCAACTAAGAAGCACATCTTCCTCGACCTCACTGTCGAGGTGGACAAGCATTGGCAGGAGCTCTATACCTGACAGTTCGTCTATTTTATGAGTGCCGCTATCGCACAAACTCATTCACTCACTTCTGGGTACACCCCATATCTCCCTCAATGCGAATGCTCACGATCACCTTCAAAAAATAATCACTTCATCTATTTGTCCTCTCAACCTACAGTAAAGGCGTAATTATCAGTCAGAGTCATATCATCATATGTCAGACCGCCTCACAACTGCCTACATCGATCTAGCAAAGTACACACAAAACTTGTCGAAGATTAAATCCCAAATTGGGAGAGATGTTTCGATCATGGCAGTTGTAAAAGCAAATGCGTATGGCCATGGGATCATCGAGATTGCCCAGGCAGCTGCTGCTCAAAAAGTGCGCTATCTAGGGGTTGCCTGTCTCTATGAAGCAAGGCAGTTACGCGAGGCTGGGATAACATATCCCATCATGGTCATCGACTATATTGACCCAGACTCATGTGATGAAGCGCTTGATCTCAGCCTCACCCTCACCGTTATGGATCCGCAAGTGATAGCTTGCCTTGCAAAATTGTCAAAAAAACGAGGTCAAATAACCAAAGTCCATCTGAAAGTCGATACGGGAATGCACCGTGCAGGTTGTGACCCTGATGAATGTGACGATCTGGTCGATCTGATTCGTTCATCACCGTTCCTTGAACTTGAAGGGGTATTCACTCACTTTGCAAACGGCGAAGATCCTGACCAAACCCACATGCATTCTCAACTCAAATTATTTAATAGTATCGTGAGTAAGTTGCATAAACGAAACATATTTCCCCCACTGATCCATGCTGCAAATAGCGCAGCCATGCTGACCGATCGATCAACGCACTTCACTATGGTCAGACCAGGGATCATCACCTACGGGATCAATCCATTGCCAAAAGGACACCCCCTTTATAAAAAAGTGTCTGATGATTTCTTGCCCATACTTCAGCTCACTTCGCAAATCATACATATCCGCACCTTAGGGAGTGGTGAGCATATTGGATACGGGAGCACATATACTACTACCCGAAAAAGTCGGATTGCCCTAGTCCCCATCGGTTATGGAGATGGCCTCATGAGACAGTGCCAAAGCACAAGGCAAATGATCGTTCTTGGAAAAAAGGTCCCCTTTGTCGGACGCATCTCGATGGACCAATGCTCCATCGATGTGACTGATATTAAGGCAAAAGTCGGAGATAGAGTGATCATCATCGGGACAGAAAGATCCAGTCATATCAGCGTGTCAGATCTAGCTAACGAATCGAGCACAATAGACTATGAGGTATTGACGAATATTATGCCTCGCATAACGAGATGTTATACTTGGTGATATGAAAAAAGACATTCTCATCATGTTCGGAGGCATCTCAGCTGAGCATGAAGTATCTATCATAACAGGGCTCCAGGTTTTTGAAAAAATTGATCGTACTCGCTACACTCCTCATGCAATATACATCAGCAAAAATGGCCAGATGCTATATCTGCCAGCGCTCACGTCACGAAAAAACTTTATGGCATGCAGACGACTTGCGATCACCGGCCATCATGATGCAAAAGATCCGCTTATACAAACAACAGGTCTCATCAAAAAATCGATTTCTCCATCAGCAGCATATATGGCTTTTCATGGTGGATCAGGAGAAAGCGGACCCGTCCAGGGATTTTTGGAGACGATCGGAGTACCCTATACGGGTCCATCACAGGAGTCTGCAGTGATCACAATGAACAAGCAGCTTACGAAGTCTGCGCTTGCTACAGAACATGTTCTTACTGTGCCAGGGAAGTCTTATTTTTCTAAGACGATCCAGAGAGACTCTCATGCGTTGACGCAGAATATTATGGCGAACTTTACTCTCCCTCTCATCGTGAAGCCTGTCCATCTCGGATCAAGTATCGGAATCAAGGTAGTGCATACAGAAATCGAGCTTGAGAAAGCGCTCGTTGAGTCATCATATATGGACAGCGAGATACTGGTAGAAATGTATCTGACTGACTTTAAGGAGTACAACTGTGCAGTCCGGTCAATCGGTGGCACATTGGAAGCAAGTGAGATTGAACGGCCATTGTCATCAAAAGAAATCTTAAGCTTTGCAGACAAATATGAACGAGGAGGCAAAAAGACGGGAGCATCAGGTATGGCATCGCTCGAGCGTGAGCTTCCTGCAAAGATCTCCCCCGAGTTAAAGCTGAATATTCAGGAGACTGCAAAGAAAGCCTTTACAGCTTGTCGGTGCACGAGCATGGTACGTATAGATTTTATGTACACTGCAAAAGGTGAGTTGTATCTGACCGAGATCAATCCTATCCCCGGATCGATGGCATTTTATCTCTGGGAGGCATCGGGGATATCATTCCAAGAGCAAATAACCGATCTATTGGAGCAGGCTGTGAAGGACCACGCTGCGAAAACATCGCTCAACTTGGAATATAAAAGTGATATTGTCGACAAATTTATCACTCAATAATACAAATCGTTCAACTCTGGCAAGACGAGTAGTATGTACTCGTTCGTAGGGTGATTCACCTGTGCCAGTGATACAAAATCAGCGAGATTTTCCACTACCATATACTTCCCCTCATCCCCTATCCCCTTGGTGATTTCATCCGAAAATATACTCGCAAGGACATAAGTAAACTGAGCAACCTTTCCTAATAACTCGCCCAACAATTGGTTTTTGTGATGATTCGCTAGTGAGAGCTCTGGTATTCCAGCCGTGACCACAAGTAGTTTTTTTTGCTTGTCTTTTGCTAGTGCATATGCCCGCTCAATAGAGATGCATGCAGTAGTATATGAAATATTATATGAATCATCGATTCCTTCGTATCCGTATATTTTTGATATTGCGCCTCTTCGATCAACTTGCAACGGGTTTTGCACAACATCGGTAGCAAATCTCAAGGGAACATCGAGATGTTTTGCAACACGCAGAGCCAGGGTCAGGTTAGACCTTTGGGCGAGCGATAGATGAGATGTATCTACCTCAGGATATGGACGATCATTATCCACCACGCACAGAGCAACTCTCTCATCCGTCTGTATATGGAGTCGTTTTATGGTTCTCCATGTGTCTGTACTTGCCACACATAGGGCAGCTGGCTTGGCACAAGTGAATATTTCAGCTAGCGCCCGAACATGATCATTATCTGATGCAAAACGTATGAGATGTTGGTCTCCAATATTCGTCAATATAGAGATATCTGGAGGTGTAATAGAACTGCTCAGACAAATTTCTCCAGGATGATACGTATCCATTTCAACGATAAGAATTTGGGTATTTGAATGGATACGCGTCAGTACCCAGTCGGCAATACCGAGGTTGGTGTTGATGTTGCCACTAATCATTTGCGTCTTGTATGTATGCTGGAGAAGTTGAAATAGGTAGTTTTTAACAGATGTTTTGCCATAACTCCCAGCTATAGCAATGATTCTTAAATCCTCCATAGCAGCAACGACTGATTGTGCATGACGTATTTTCCTCTTGATGAAAATATCAACAAAGGGACACGTAATCAAATGAGCAAAGAGCACGATATAAGGGATATAAATAAATGAAAGAAGCAGCATCATCACAGCAATAAGGTTTTCAGAAAAAATCAGCGTACATATAGAGATTCCGGCGATATATGCCGGAGAGGCAACGGTGCAATATCCTAGTAGCAAATAGTTTGGGATAATAATCGAAAGAAAAGCTAGCCACATTGCAACAAAGATAAACACGCTTAGTATGTAAACTATCCGTGCACGTGCTGTCAACATGAGAAATTGACGTTTTTGTATCCCTCGTCGCCAAAAAAAGTTTTTAAACCAGTATAGATATCGCTTGCTTGAATACTCCTCCATCTGAAGAATGTAGAGAAAGTCTGTGAATGGAAATAGTGTGTTTGTAATTAATTTGATCATGTCTATATGGGCAAATGCTTAACTGATCATCAAAAACGAGGTCAATGCGTGCTTTCAATGAACTTTTGTACTTTTCCGTACAAAAGAGTTGGGCTTTCTAAATGGATGTTGTGCCCGATGTCTGGCACGATTGTATACTCGCTTTGAGGGCAAAGGCGGTGCATTTGAGCACAGATGCTGTCATCTGGATAGGTATCTTCACTCCCTCGTAAAATAAGCGTGCGAACTTTGATCTTCTGCAATTCCTCTGCTTGATCATATGATACGACCCGACGATAAATCTCACCCAAACCTTTTTTGTCCGCATCAGTTAGTTCACTGTTCAAAGATAGCGATTTGCCATCGAGACCAATCAATTTTGCCACTTTTGCAATACGCTTGAGGATGCGGACCTTTTGACTCGGAATATAGAGACAAGGTGCCCCAATTAAAACCAATCGGTCCAACCATACCGGATCCTGCGACGCAATATATGCTGCGATCCGTCCACCAAATGAGTGTCCAATTAAGGTGATTTTCCGCTTGGTGCTAATGGCTTTGAGTTTTTCAACTACCCATTGTGCATACTCCGGTATACCCCAATCTGGTGATACAAGCGGTTCACTTCCAAACCCGGGCAAATCTATTGCCTCTACATGAACATTCTGGAACATCCGCGCAAATGGTGCCCACGACTCACGGGAATGACCCCAACCGTGTAAGATGATTATGGTGGTCTCAGACATGACTATTATTGTAGTCTACTTGCTCGGACAATACAAATCCTAGGAAAGACTTTTGACTGTCCCATCAACATAAAACCCAAAAATATGGTAGAATATTTCTGTATTTCCCGTTTCTGTGCCAATGGAACGGGCATGGTTATGGGAGATATACTTTAGTGGACAGTGTCAAACGTATAGTTTCGTGGACGGTAAGATTGCATAGACTTTAGACTTGATGACTTAATTAGTACTTTCTATTGGTGGCTATAGCTCAGTTTGGTAGAGCACTGCTCTGTGAAAGCAGTTGTCGCGGGTTCGAGCCCCGTTAGCCACCCAGAGTCTTCGGGGCGAGAAGTTTATGGTGAGCTCGTCGAACCAAGCCCCGTTAGCCACCCATCTTTTCCCAGCCGCAGGTTCGTGGAGAACTCACACGTATGAGAAGTATTTAAATTCGCGCATCGCTCTCTGTCGGTATACTTGCCACATGGAAAACACAATCCACTTTCTTAACGGTAAATTTGTTCCAGAGACCGAACTACTCATCTCTCCACGAGACTTGGGGTATATGCGTGGATATGCAGTGGCTGATTTCATAGTGACACATAATCATCACGTCATAAAGCTTCGAGACCATGTACAGAGACTATTTCGATCTGCGCAAGTCATCGGTCTCCATATCCCCTGGACCACACAGCAACTGGAAGACTGGATACGTGAAACGATCAAAAGAAATGATGTTGAATCAGAAATCACGCTCAAAACAATCATCTCAGGTGGAGTATCAAAATCACTTACTCAAGCAGAGACTCCGACGATCGTGATAATTGTAGATAGATACAGACCACATCCATCGGAATATTATGAAAAAGGTGTCAAGGCTATTACTGTAGACTTTCAACGGTCATATCCAGCAGCAAAACATACTAATTACATTGAGGCAATTAGACAAAGAGCAAAAATGGATAAGAATGATGTGACCGATATCATCTACCATGAACATTCACGAGTCACTGAGGGAGCGGGTAATAATATTTTTGCTGTCATACATAATATTTTAGTGACAACCAAAACGAATATTATCGAGGGTATCACAAGAAACATACTCCTCGAAATACTCCACTTGCCTATTCCGATCGAGGTCCGTGATATCTCATTGGCTGAATTAGCGACCGCAACAGAAGTTTTTCTCACGGGAAGCGGAAGAGGCGTGATTGGAGTTGTGAAAATAGACGACAATACAGTGGGAAACGGTATAGTTGGCCCAATAACCAGAGAGGTAGCAAAACAGTATGATGAGTATATGCAGGCTCAAATATCCGATGGCCAAAATTAACCATCTTGATTTATATGACGAGGTGGATGTAGCAATGCTGATTTGTCAGAAAAATATGAGTACAATGAACTAATGGTAAACACCATACTCAAAACATTACTCGGCATTTTTGCTGGTTTCGTAGTGAGCATGTCCACACTTGGCAAATCTCTCTTTCCTCCAAAACCTGCATCCTACATCGCTGTGGCCCCCGTACTCACACCGACAACTCAACCAAGTCCAATACCAACAACGCTTGCCATGCTTCCTACATCAACGGCAGCACCTATTCCCACTACACCTCCACTAAAAATACCGGCTGTCATACCAACTATGCAATGGGGAGTAGCAAGTAAGATTGCCGATCATCTCTATCAAATCAACGTGGGAAAAGATCCAATCATGTCAACTCCTGCAGAACTTACCGATGCACTTAATCTGTATCGTAAACTTCACAATGTTTCAGAGTTACAAAACAATGATGGTCTTTGCCATTTTGCAGATGTACGAATATATGAGTTGAGTGACTTGGGAAAACTAGATGCACACGAAGGATTTAAAAAGTATCTGGATAACCAGGATAACTGGTCAAGTTTGCCAGGCCTAGTATCCATTGGCGAAAATAATAGTATCGGATATAGATTGACAGGAACACATCTAGTTGAGTGGATCTTTGACGCAGATGAAGAGCATAGGTCGAATCAACTGGACCCAAACTGGAACCAGGTATGCGTGAGGATTCAAGGGACAATTGTCGAAATATTGTTCGCTAAGAAGGAATGACTCTGCTCAAATCTTCTTCAGTTGATTTATTTCCTTTCGAATACATAATATGTACATATGAATACAAATAAAAATATTCACTATTATCAAAAAGCCCTCCTCCGCGCCCTCACAACCTGTCCTGAGGGAGAGAGATTCAATCGACTCATCGTTGAAGGTCTTGAGAGTGAACACATGAACTATCATCTCAAGCAGCTGATTGATATGGGATATGTTATGAAGGAAAATGCTCTGTATACTCTTTCGGATAAAGGTAAAGATTTTACTAATAGGATGGATGACCTTATAGAAACAGTTGAGAAACAACCAAAAACTTCAATCATCATCTGGGGTGTAAGGAAAAGTGGAAATGCAAATACACTCGAACATCTCGTAAATAGACGACTTCGTCATCCATACTACGGCAAAGTTGGTCGCATCACTGGAAAGGTCAGATTTGGCGAGACGCTTGTCGAAGCAGCTCAGCGCGAGTTATATGAAGAAACAGGACTCACAGCAAAAAACTTCAATCTCCAGAAAATCTATCACAAACTTCGTCATCGTCCATCAGGAGAAGATGTCCAAGATGTCATTTTCTACATATTTTTGGTAAGCGATTTTACAGGATCTATGATCACGAAGACGCAGCATCAGGAAAATTTTTGGATCACAAAGGATGATGTGAAGAATAAGCGATATGATTTTTATGATGACTTTACCGTCGAAGAAAATCTAACCCCACAATCACATATCACTTTCTACGAGCACTCCGCAGTTGCAGATGGATATTGAAGAATATGAAAGAGCTTGGTTTTGCACCTCATCTCATCCCCCTCGTGCTGAATGGGTCAAAGACGGTAACATGGCGATTTTTTGACGATAAGAATATTACTGCTGGTGAGTTTGTCACTTGTGTCCACCAGTTTACTCGTCAACCAAATGCAAAGTTGATTATTACTTCTGTTGTCAGAAAGAAATTGAAGAATATTGATGATCTTGATCGTAAAGGACATGAAGAAATTGGAGATATTATAGATATTCTTAGCCAATACAAAAAATACTATTCAAGAGACATCACTCTCGAAGACGAAGTGAAAATCATTCGCTTTGAAGTCTGTGACTGAATAAATCAACGGTTCTTACTGATATAGTAGATGGCTAAGAATTGCGCTCACGCTCCCCGTAGCAACTCCCAGCACCTTGTCTGCCCCACCGTAATATACATATAGCGTGTCTCCTCTGATAACCGTCCCATTACTGAACACGACATTGTCGACGATGCCCTTCTTTTCCCATTCACATTCTGCCTCAAGTATTGGCACCTCACTGCGAGCGACTACATGTGCGGGATTTTTGAGGTCAAGCAGCATTGCTCCGAGTCGATACCCCTGGTCAAATCTTGATACAGCGTGATAGATCAGTAGCCAGCCATATGGAGTCAAATGAGGAACGCTACTGATCCCAATCTTTAGATTGTCCCACTTGTCGAGACGTGGTCCTATCCTGACTTTCGAATCGAGGGTATACCCTTGGTCAAATACTGATAAATCATCTACAAAATCAATACAAATATCAGGGCTGAGACGATGCAATATCCAGTATTTTCCTGACACTTTCACTGGTAAGAAGCACGCATCTTTATCATCAAATCCAACTGGCGAAATATATTGCGGGGTCGACCACCTTTGCCAGTCACGAGCTATAAAATCACCTTTGCCGATCTTCGACAACCCTACCCGGGGCGCTTCAACGCCATTGTATGCCGTATAACACATGTACACCGTGTCATCGATGAGGGTCATACGAACATCTTCACAACCAGAATTCCCACCAGGATTTTTTTTCAACTCTGCAGACGTACGTGGGACATATATAGGCTCTGGCAATCGCTCGGCGATATCAATGCCATTGTCGGATATTGCGAGACCGACTACTGACGTGTTATCAGCAGACATCGCACGATACGCTATATATATCCGATCATCCAGATCGATTGCCCCAGCATTGAAAACACATTGACTTTCCCATCCTCCATCTCCTTTTGGTTCTAGTATCGGATTTGCATCATATCTCTGAAGTCTGATAGAGCGGGCTCCCTCCATTTGCAGATGAGCATACAAGTCGTGGATGCTACACGAGGCGACACAGCAGGTCGTATCAGCTGCACCATAATACATATACAGCGTTTCTCCATCGATAACGACAGACGAAGGAAACACGATGTCATTGATCATGCCTTTGAGTTCATACTCTGCTTCTGGTTTGAAATCAAACTCAGGAACACGTCCAATGATGCGACGAGGATCATCAATATCTAGGAGCACTGCTTTGATTTTAAAAACTTTTTCATTACTAAAGTAATTTTCAATATCAGCATAGACGAGTAGCCATCCATACGGTGTCCATACGGGAGGAGCACCTACCTCTACCTGATCAACCGTCTGATTGCGCAGGGGGATCACCTGTTGATCTTTGTGTTCATACCACTCTTTCCAATATGCTTCTGACCAGATCTCTTCTTTTGTATCGAACGTTGCATAACAGATAGATGATGGACCAGGATCAGTATCCACACTGAGTATAGCTGCGTATTTATCTCCTATTTTCTGTGGAAAAAGAGTCATAGCTTTGGCATTGAACGGGGTCACCAGATGGCGCTCCCGGATGATTGCAAGGTCAGTAGTGATTGCTACAGCAACCTTTATGCTATCTCTATTGGGCGGCCATTGAGAGAGAGCTGTATAAAATATGAAGTACTCATCGTCTATTTTCGTGATCCGTGGATCCTCTACGCCATATTCCTCCCATGGAGCTTCGGGCTGGATGAGCATGCGATTGCCGGTAAATTGTGTCGTATCAGGTGATGAGGCATATCCCACAGTCGATAAGGACAGTTTTTTGCCTTCGATGACTATCGTTTCTGAAAAAGCGCGATACAACATGTGGAATTGATCACCCTCCTTGATCACACACCCATTGAAAGTAGCTTGCGCCTCCCACCAAACCTTTGGATTCGGCTTGACGATGGGATTGTTTTCAGATCGGGTAAGGGTAAATATACTCATTACTTTAAAATATGTATCAAATAAACCAATTAGTTCAATGTTGAAACACTTTATGAACGACCGACCCCTTCACATGTGCCTCCTCATGATAGCGTAGATTGTTGAGAAAATCTTGAAGATTCGCCGTCGCGACACAGACATAGGTATCTGATCCACCGTAATATACATAGAGCGTCTCGCCGATCACTACTGCTCCACATGGATAGGCTATGCCTGGCTTGAATCCATTATTTTCATACCACTCAGTCGGCTCAAGTATGGGACTATTTGTCCGATGAAGCACTTTGGATGGATCCTTGAGATCCAAAAGCATCGCGCCTATCTTGTAACGGCCAGCGTCCAACTCATCAACTGCGTAGTATATGAGCAGCCATCCATAGGGTGTTTTGATCGGGGGAGCGCCTGCGCCAATCTTGCGACTATCCCAATTGTTTTTTCGAATGGGTATGACATACTCTCCTTTTAACCATGATGTACCATCAAACTCAAGAGTGTCTACATAGTCTATGAGAATATTTGGGAAAATCCGATGAAAGATCACATATTTCCCATTAACTTTTTCAGGTAGGATACACCCGCTTTTATCTACGATTCCTGGAGGAGAGATGAGAACTGGTTTTTCCCATAACCATCGTTGTGCGAGAAAGTCATCCAGCTTGATTGAGGTGAGAGCAAGGCGTGGCGGCGAATATCCATCGTACGATACATATATCATGTGGGCCCGATCGCCTATGATGGTGATCCGGGGATCCTCAACACCTCCGTATCCTCCACCAGACGCATAGTTCATGCCTTTGGTCATCTGGATATTTGGTATACGTTTCTCAAAATCGTCATATGGCGTATAGGCAGGGACTGGAGAGCGATAATCGATACTCGCGCCATCTTTCGATCTCACATACCCGAGCACAGAAACATAGTCATGTCCTTGAGCTCGGTATAAAATATGCACATTTTGATCTTCAGTCTGAACTACTGCAGCATTGAGTGTGTTAAATGCTTCCCAACTGACAGTGGGAGATGGAGCGACCATAGGGTTGGACTCGTGCTTGGTCAAAGTAACCTCTGGATCTGTGGATGAGCGTCGATCAGCGTAGCGTCGATATCGTACTGAGAACAGTCCTACTCCTACGACACCCCAGTATCCAACAACAGCATCTTGTATGCTCACTGCGCCGACAGGATACACATCTGTATTTTGCCAGTCATGTGGCTGTTCCCAGACATGATGTGCGGGAGACACATATGCTTTTGAGTTGAGCAGTTGTAGTTTGAACCAGCCGACCGACCATACGGGGCGGGAAAAGTGAGGATTGATGAAATGAAACCAGACGTAGTAGGTGTTACCATCACGTTGAATACAAGATATATGCTGAACATTGATGGCTGAGTAGGAGTCGTGTATTTCGTGTTCTTTTCCATCAAGTGAAGTCCATTTAGAAAGATCAGATGAAGCAGACAGAATAATCTTTCCGTTTTTAGCATGGATGCTCAAATATCCCGAAACTGTTGGTATCGCTCGCACTACTGCTCCCACCTCGCTCCAATGATCTATATATCCCTGGAAAACGAATTGTGATAGTTTTTTTGCTGTCGCAAAGCATGCGCGCTTGTAAGTCCCTACTGTTTTTTCATAAAAAAGTGCATAGCCTGCAGCAGTCTTGGAGAGATGGAGATTCGCCACCGTGGAAATATCCTCACATTCATCTGCTATTTGAATACTGACTGATTCCTCGATCACTCTAAAATCAGAAGCATCTTTTGAGAGGGTGATTTGAAAATGGTGCGCATCATTTTGTTTCGCATGAATCAAGAGGTATATCTCGCCATCTATATGAGATACACCCAACCCTCTGAAAACAGAGTGCTCTCCATTGATATGGACATTGTTTGATTTGGTGCTTTCCAACAAGCCGTCTGTCGACATATATAGGAATGATAATATCTGAAACCCTCTGAGTTACCATGATACACTTCTGCAAATGCGCATGCAAGTGCCAATATATTCAGATCACTATTCGCAACATATTACATCATCCACAAATCAGTCGCAGTCTGTCGATCACCTCATCTTTACCAAGCAGTTCCATGCTCTCATTCAGAGGTGGAGAGATTTTATGCCCAGTTATGGCAACTCGCATCATCATGAAATAGTCGCTTTTCTTCGCAGCGAGACTTTCGCACGTTTTTTGCATACTCTCACCAATAACTTGAGCATTCCAGTCCGACACATTTTGAAGCCCCTCTATTGTCTTCTTGAGCGAGGAAATGTATGACTCCATACTCAACTCGTATGAGGATGGTCGAGTGAAAAAGAAAGAACACATGGGCCAATACTCTGAAAGCTTTTTGATCCTTTCTTGGATAAGAGGTAACGAAGCATTAAAAAGGTTTTGTTTTGATTTGGCCAATTCGTAGGAGTCTTTACCGTATTCTTTTAGGTAATTTTCAATTATTAATTTTAAATTATTTATTTCAGTCGCACGCAGGTATTCACCGTTCATCCACTCTAGCTTTTTGAGATCAAAAGCGGGACCAACGGCTTTCATATCTGCAAAATCGAACACCTGCACAAACTCATCCAGTGAGAATATTTCTGTCTCTTTGGGATGACGCCATGCCATGTGAGCAAGATAGTTCAAAATAGCATCGGGCAGATAGCCCTGCTCTTTGTACCAATCCACACTTGCATGTGCGTGTCGTTTGGACATTTTGGTTTTATCAGGGTTCCGCAGTAGCGATGTGTGGAAAAATAGAGGTGGTTCCCATCCAAAAAAACGATAAAGCAATATATGTTTTGGAGTTGAATTGATCCACTCTTCCCCACGAAGGATATGCGTGATTTTCATCAAATAGTCATCTACTACGACAGCTAGATGATATGTCGGGAATCCATCTGATTTGAGTATAACTTGATCGTCGATCAAGTTTGAGTCGAACACTATTTCTCCTCTTACCCCATCATTTACGATGATTCTCTCGTTATCTGGGATTCTCATTCGTATCACGTATGAGCCAGGAGATAATGAATCTTTTTTGTGCTTCTGCATCCGCAACTCTTCATTGATTACGGGGGGGAGTTTCCTCACTCGCTTTTGTTGACGCAGGATTTCGAGCTCTTCAGGTTTCTTTGTACAGTAATATGCATAACCTTTTTCAACGAGCTCCTCGGCATACTTTTTATATATGTCCAAGCGTTCTGATTGTTTATATGGTGAGAATGCGCCATTTTTGCGTGGACTTTCATCCTCGCCCAACCCAAACCAGTCAAGGGCTGCATATATCTTATCTTCAGCGCCAACTACAAATCGTGACTGATCAGTATCCTCTATTCGGACGATAAACTGCCCCTGATGGCGATGCGCATACGCCCAATCAAACAAAGCCTGATATACAGTGCCAATATGGGGAAATCCAGTTGGTGATGGCGCGATCCGAGTACGAACAATCATGTGAGATATGATACCACAGTAAGGAATAGTTGGGACTAAGCCCGTTTCTATTAGACTCTCTTGCGCAGTCTGAGGATCCCATAGAGCACAAATACAACAGGCAACAGAAACACATTGCCCCATTTGAACAAGTCCTTTTGTGCTGGGGCAATAGATGGCAAAGGATATGTCTGAATTGCTCGTGCACGGATACCTGATAATGCTCCTCCTGATGAGAATTCATTGACGAGGTTGATCATAAAGTCGAGATTGCCTGATCGACCCAGATATGCATCTTGGACGAATCGGGTTGATGGGATGACGACTATTTCTCCTTTTGTATTCTGATTCTTCGCATAGGCAATCAGCTTCTTCATACCAGTATCAGTAGGTTTTTTTTCGGTGGTTGGCTTGAGATCGGATATATCAGTGGTCGTCCACGATTGAGCTGTCGATCGGACAACATCAGTTTGGGTAACATTTGATTTTTTTTGGACAGAGACAGATGACGTCCAGGGGAAAGTGAGTGATCCAACATTGGACATATATGATGCGGCAGGATTGAAAATATTTGTCCTGATCCAGTAACGATAATTTGAAATATATTGTCGGCTCGGATCTGTACCGAAGTTCACTATTTCAGATTGGTTTGACAGGACGAGATTGGGCTGGATTGCGATACCATATTCATCAAGCAGCGACTTGAGTTTCATCGGGGCAGTTGTGCCAACGAGGTCATTGCTCACCGACACGCCCTCAGTCATAAATATTGCGGCGCCTCCCTTGTTCAGATAGGCCTTGAGGCCTGCAATACTTTCCTCTGTAATTGGCGATTTCGCACCATCCAATACGATGACAGGACGTACACTTTGATCAAGCATCTTGAGATCGATTTGTTCGACGACAGATTGCTGAGATAAAATCTGTCGCAAGGTCTCGATCGTTTCGCCTGATCCTGGCTGACCATATTGACTCAGATCTGGTCCACCACCAAACATGCCTATTTTCTTTTGGTTCGTTGTAGACAGCTTGTATAAGGCTGAGGATATGTTGTATTCGAGCGTTTGCGTGTCAATTGCTGGTATTGACTCAGTTTTGTCTTTGGACTTGATACCAATGCCAAAGTATCCATTGCTCACCGCAAACTGATCATTTTCCACGGATGAAAATTCGAGTTGGGGTATCTGGAACTCAGTCACTAGTTTTTTTGCGGAGTCATCAGTTTTGGGATCAACCGTCTTGATCGTAAGTTTTGAGCTCGCTCGCTTATATTCTGATAGGAGATCGGATACTTCGGTCCGAGTACTTTGAAACTTTGTTGGGAGGTCACCGTTCGCAAAAAAGGTGATCTCTATGGGATCTTTAATCCCACTAACGATCTTTTGAGAAGCTGCTGACAGCGTGTATGCTCGTCCCCGCGATAAATCTACTTTGAAAGGAACTTGAGCAATGAGGACATTGACTCCAACAAGTACAGCTATGATGACTCCAACGACGACATCACGGGATGATTTGCCTAGATGGAGTTTGGAGAGGATAGATTGGATTTTCATATAAAATAGATCAACTTCTTTTTTCAATATCCATGATCGTCAAAAATAACATGATTGCTGTAGTACTGATGAAATAGAAAATACTCCGTATATCGAGGACGCCTTTGATGAACGAGTCCAGCTGGTTTGCAGGACTCAATAGTGTCAGCACATCCTCCACTGCCCGAGGCACGAGTGAGTTGATCATATCTGTGCCGATGACATTGAGGAAAAAAAGAGCAAGAGCACCGAGGAGGAATGCAACCACTTGATTGTTCGTCCCACCGGAAAGAAACAATGAGACCGAAATAGCCATAGCAAAAAAGAGAACCACGCCTACGTATGCGATCAACACCTCCGGTAGATAGAGACTGCTTCCTGAACCAGCTCCAAGTACATTGAGACTTACCGGGAGACCGAGAGTCAAGATAAGAGCAATCATCGCCACTATCACAAGTGCTATGAACTTACCCATGACTATCTGAGCTGCTGTGAGGGGTATCGTGTGCAATATCTCCATGGTATTCGTTCGTCGCTCCTCAGTGAGAGCGCGCATCGTGATCGCTGGAACGAAAATCATAGCTATCCATGGGAGCAATGCGAAAAACTGTCTCATTGATACTTGTCCTACCACGAACACATCCTTCATAAACATAAAGTTTGCAAATACTGCGAACAGTATGATGACAATATATCCAAAGGGATTATTGAGGTAGTGGCCAAGTTCTTTTTTGATTAACGCTTTCATGTTTGATTAATACTGCTAAATACCTCTGCTTATCTCAAATCGTTTTCTGACGAGTTGAGTGTATCAAGCTTCAGCTATCTTTTTTTATTTCATTTTCGAGCACTTTTGTCTTGAACAGCTTTTCGACCGCTCCCTTTCCCTTGGGTTTGGGACCATCAAATACTTTTTTTCCACGGTTGATGATGATGATGCGAGTTGCGATGTCTTCGACTTCAGATAAAATATGTGTTGAAAAGACGATGACTTTTTCTTTCG
This sequence comes from Candidatus Roizmanbacteria bacterium, assembly GCA_037130495.1. GTDB lineage: Bacteria > Patescibacteriota > Microgenomatia > UBA1406 > GWC2-37-13 > JAGOLU01. The sequence goes on along the minus strand of JBAXSX010000008.1, from coordinate 20,732 downwards.
CAAGCTCGGTGATCAGTGCTCTGATACGGTCTTGCTCTATCGGATCGAGTCCTGATGTGGGCTCATCCAGGATGAGGATATGAGGATCTCCAAGGAGAGCGGCAGCAAGGCCTACGCGTTGACGGTATCCGCGTGAAAGGGTTTCGATTTTGGTATCTAACATATCACTGAGACCCACCTTTTCTGCTATCTCTAGATAGCTCCCGTGTTTTTTGACTTCGCGGATAAAGTGAAGATATTCAGATACTTTCATATCAGGATACAGTGGATTGTTCTCAGGCAGGTAACCAATCTTTTTGGCAGTTGCTATATGATGATCAATTGGATCTACCCCATCGATGGATACCGTTCCCAGCGAGGGCTTGAGGACTCCCGTAATCATGCGCATCGTAGTGGTCTTGCCAGCTCCGTTGACTCCAAGAAATCCAATGACTTCCCCCGTCTTGATTTCGATGCTCAGAGAGTCTACCGCTTTTTTTTCTCCAAACTTTTTGGTTACATTGATGAGATTGATCATATCCTAGGATGTACTTGTACCAAAATCAGTGAGCATTTGCAACGAGTTCAAAGTGGATCATGGGGAATCTATCAGAAATCAGCACAATCCAATTCTATATAGAGGATTGATATTGAAAGAATATATATGCTGCAGACATATCGCGGATATGTTTCATGAATGAGCCAATCGTTTCGCCGTTCGAATATGTTGCTGTAAACGCAAAACCATATCATGCATATGGAGAGAAAGCTTCATGGAGACAAGCTCGTCAAGGGTTTTCCATGTGATTTGCTCAAGATCCTCTATTGGCTTTCCTTCGCCCGATTTCCATTCGCAGAGGAACAGAAGGCCAACCACATGATGACCACTCGATCGTATGAATCCTTGAGAAAATATGTACTCGATTGAATCAGTGATCTGTATGCCTGTTTCTTCAAACACCTCACGACGAACAGTATCTTCAATGATATCGTATCCTCCGACTGCTTCTACTTTGCCCCCAGGAAATGACCACTGTCCCGCAGCCTGATCATCAGAATAACTGCGCTGGGCGAGGAGAAAGCGCTCACCCCGACATACGATAGCGAAAACAGCTACTACATGAGTAGGTATGGGACTAGACATATCATCGAGTCATACCGAGATATAAGCCGATATAGAAAGTAATTACAGGAAGAACGATGAATACCACGGCTGTCAAAATCTTTGAGAGTGGCGTGACGGTGTTAAAGTATCGCTGATAAGCCGATGGTTTAGAGTTTGAAGAGTGTTTCATGTGTATAACTATATCAGATTGGATCTCTTTCTACTTCTTGATCGTATCAAATGCTTTTTCTACTACCGTCCAATCCATATGTGCGAAATATGCGTCTATATATGTAGCGCGAGCAGCTCCAAAGTCCATAAAGTATGCATGTTCGTATGTATCAAGAGCTGCAATGGGCGTGCATCCCCACACAGGATAGCTATTCTGAGCGTCGCCGATGTAGTTGAATAGACGCTTTTCTGCATCATTCCAAGCAGTCCAGACCCACCCACGTGCAGCGATCCCTGTGGCTTTCATGTCTTTTTTGTACGAGTCGAATGATCCAAAGTCTATTTCGATCTGTTGCATCAATGATCCCTTGGGAGCAGACCCTACCCCACCCAAATGTCCAAAATACAGTTCGTGATTGGTGATCCCTCCATATGCGAATGTCATTTCTACTTTGAGCTCTCGAATGAGCGAGTAGCTTTGATTCGCCTTCGCATAATCATCGTCAGTCAATTTTTCGAGACTTGCATTGATCTCGTTATACTTTGCAATATATCCTTGGTACAACTTCAAATGCTCCTCGACTGCTTTTTTTGAAATTCCCGACATTTCGAAAATCTTTGGCGAGAAAGTTTGAGGTGTTCGAGGAGTAAACATACTATGAATAAAATAAATAGACAAACCCAGTGGTTACATCATACAACATGAGGCATGTCACGCACAATAATCACGAGGAGTCCAAATGAATCAGGTTTTTTGAATTTGATTTTTCCATTCCTCAATCTTCTTATGATCTCCTCCCATGAGCACGTCGGGGACTGATTGACCGTCGTATACTGCAGGTCGCGTATATTGAGGAGGTTCTTTGGAATATCTTGTGTATGTCTCATTTTCAGCTACTCCTTCTTTTGCAAAAGTACCAGGGAGTAATCGCACCACGGCGTCTGTGATGATGGCGGCTGGCAACTCGCCACCCGTCAATACATATTCACCGATAGAAACTTCTTCATGAATATATGTGAGAATGCGCGCATCAACTCCCTCATAGTGGCCACATATGATGACAAGGTGTTTTTTGGTATCAGCATATGCACGAGCTTTTTTTTGGGTAAAGAGATTTCCCCCTGCAGCGGTAAGTATGACGTATGACTCTTCTGTAACGACTGATTTGAGAGCGGCATGGAGTACGTCAACTTTCATGATCATCCCCGGCCCTCCCCCATATGGTCGATCATCAACTGATCCGTATGAATCAGACGAAAACGTTCGAATATCTATATAGTCAACGGTGGCAACGCCTTTTTTTTGGGCTTTCCCTACGATAGATGTATCGAGGATCCCACGCATCATATCCGGAAAAAGGGTGAGTATGGTGATACGCATATAGAAATATGAGATAATACGATGAGTTATTATAGCATCATGACAAGACAATGTATCATATATATCATCCGACTCTACCAACACTTTGAGCCGGTGCGGGACTTTATCATGCGGTCACTTCACTTCCCCCGACATACCTGCAAATATGATCCAACATGTAGTGAAAATATGATTATCCAAATTCGCACTCATGGATCAATGAAAGGCATAGTCCTCGGAGTCAAGCAGATCCTCTCATGTCACTGAGGTCCTAAGGTGTGCATATAAATACCGATCGGTATTTACGAAATATTTGTCACACATTCGCAAATCTGCCCAGTTTGATTTCCTTTGCACCTCGAGTCACTGTCGCTACTCCTACTCTCAATTGAAGCGCTACTTTGTGTTGCGGCATACCTTTTTTGAGAAGCCGAACGATTTCGAGTCGCTGTGCAAACTCAAGGATTTCACTTTCAGTGAATAATCCATGGATGAGTTTGCGCATTGATGCGATACCCTTTGTACTAAGAAATAATTTGGCGATCATTTCGGTTTTTTCATGAGCTTCTGATGACATATATACTATGGTACTAGTGTACTAGTAGGATTACAAGGTCTAGCTTGACATGTATACAAAACATCACTATGATGTAGTTTAAGTATTACAAATTCACTCAAAGGTGTACACCCTATGGCAACCAAAAAAGCCAAGAAAACAGTGAAGCGCGTCGGAAAGAAAAAGACAGCTTCAAAGAAAAAGAAATAATATTTCTTTTTTTGAAACTGAACCCCCTGCTTCGGCGGGGGGATTTTTTTGTAATACACTTCTCTGGCATATATACTAATAATCACTATTTACTTCTTAAGTTGGTGATACATTACAAACGTTTCACTTTAAATACGTATGTCGCTTCCCAAATTTTTCCTCGACTCATGTGATCCAGCTGCGACCCGTGAGATGAAGTCAACGGTCGGCAAAATCGATGGTCAAACGACCAATCCCACCCTTCTTGTAAAAAATCCCGAGGTCCAAAAGCGGATCCAGGGTGGCAAGATCAAAGAAGCTGATTTGCTCACTATATATAAGGAAGCTATCCAAGATATCAGCTCTATCATCCCTGATGGCGCCATCTCGATAGAGGTGTATGCTAACTGGGATACTTCAGCCAAAGATATGCTCAAGCAAGCTGAGAGTATGTATACATGGATTCCCAATGCATATATGAAGTTCCCTACTATCCCCGAAGGGTTGAAGGCAGCATATGAGTTCACATCAAAGGGAGGCAGAGTGAACATGACACTGGTATTTGACCAAGACCAAGCAGCAGCTGTCTACAGTGCTACTAGAAATACTCGCTCTCCAGCATTTGTGTCACCCTTTCTCGGTCGATGGGATGATCGGGGATATCAAGGCGTTGACCTGATTAAAAATATTGTGCAGATGTACAAATCGTTTAGCACAACAGCAAAAAGTATTCCTCATGTAGAAGTACTTGCTGCATCAATTCGTAATATGGATCACTTCTATGCATCCATTGCGTATGGTGCTGACATCATCACCGCTCCCCTCGCAACATTTCAACTATGGGTTGCAGAAGGCAAAAAGTCACCTGATACATATACAATATCAAAGAATTTGAGGCCATTGCCTTACAATGATCTGAGCTACACAGATGACTTCTCCACTTACTCAATCGATCAGAGCGAGGGTGGACTGCTCAATCAAGGCCTCACGAAGTTTGTAAGCGATTGGGATGGGGTAATAGAATGATGAGCTATAATCTCGACATGCCAGAAGAAAAAGAGCTCATACCTACACACATCGCCATCATCATGGATGGGAACCGTCGATGGGCAAAATCACACGGCAAGGAAGCTCTCGAGGGTCACAAGGCTGGGGCAGAAAATCTTGAGCGATTGGCTGAGTATGCATCATCAATCGGAGTCAAAACACTGACGGTTTATGCACTTTCAACTGAAAATCTGACAAGTAGAGTAGGTCGCGAATTACAAGGTCTCTTTGATTTGTTCATCTGGGGATTCAAACATAAAATAAAAAAACTTGTCGACAGCGGTGTGCGGGTCAACGTCATTGGAGATGTTACGAAACTTCCTGATACATTACAAAAACTCATTTCTTCACTCAAGCAATCGTATAAAGATAATGACTCTTTCACTCTAAATATTGCTCTTAACTATGGTGGCAAACAGGAAATACTTCATGCAGTGAAAGCCATCATTAAGGATGGAATCGATATCGACAAGCTGACGGAGAGTGATATTGCCAAAAGGCTCTATACGAAGGATCAGCATGAGCCAGACCTAGTAATCCGCACTGGCGGCCAGGTCAGACTGTCAAATTTCCTCTTATGGCAATCTAGTTACAGCGAGCTCTACTTTACCAAAATATATTGGCCAGACTTTGGTCCGAAACAACTAGATGAGGCAATACTCTGGTATCAGGAACAAAAACGCAACTTTGGGAAATGAGTGGCTTTTAGCTAGCGGCTCGCAGCTTGTGTATATTTGACTTTCATCCTTCTCGGTACTACTCTGTGACGACTGATTCTCTGTAACTTTATAACTTAAATACCCCTATGAACCTCTCAATTCCCCTTGATGTCGCTTCAAGTGCACGCCTCGTCTATGAAGCAAATATGGAGCGTATTACATACGGTACTGGACGTTTGTTTTTATTTGCAGGAGACCAAAAACTTGAACATATGAATGATGATTATTTCGGCCCAAATACTCATCCAGATGATGCGAATCCAGAACATCTTTTTCGGATAGCAAGCAAGGCTAAAGTTGGTGCCTTTGCCTCACAGATGGGATTGATTGCTCGGTATGGCGTAGACTACAAGGATGTTCCCTATATCATCAAAATGAATGCAAAAACTGATCGAGTAAAAACTGAGCAGGCCGAACCAATTTCACGTCAATGGCAAACAACCGAACAACTGATGAAATTCAAAAAACAATCTGGGTTGAATATCGTTGGTGTTGGATACACTATCTATCCGGGAAGTGAAAATGAAAGTCTGATGTACCAAGAGGCTTCACAGCTCATATATGATGCTCATCAACATGGACTCGTTACCGTCATCTGGGCATATGCACGAGGTAAAGCTGTCGTAAATGAAAAGGACCCCCACATTTCTGCAGGATGTGCAGGAATTGGCGCCTGTCTCGGTAGTGATTTTGTGAAAGTGAATCCACCAAAATCTGAAACTACATCACAGGGTGAAGCTCTTAAAGAAGCCGTTCAGGCAGCAGGCAGAACAGGTGTCATCTGCGCAGGAGGATCATCACAGCCTATCCCTGAGTTTTTGCAGTCGCTCCATGATCAGATTCATGTCGCAGGATGTCGCGGAAACGCAACTGGAAGAAATGTCCACCAAAGATCACTCACTGATGCAGTAAAACTCTGTGACGCAATCTATGGCATCACCGTAGACAACAAGTCAGTGGCAGATGTTATGAGTATGGTGGGCTGAGTCGTTGATGACTAGACTGGCAAATAATGAGCTTGATCATTTTTATGTTTAATGAGGCAAACCCAATCTCGTTCATTTGTGAGATAGCTTGAGGAGAAGCGTTGAGTGACGGGTCAAATCCTCTTGATCGAAAGCCTTCAGATCTCCATCAAAAGGTTAATTTCTTGATTGGGAGCCCTGCGCTCATAGAACTATATTCGCATCAACAATGCTTCTTATAGCTCACCGTATATGATTAGATGAATTTTTTGCTCTTCACGCTCATTTTTGGTATAGTGATACTAGATCTTTCCACGGTTTCATATTAGTCATTGTTTTATTGAAGTCATATGTCAAAACTCAAGGTAGGGATAAATGGTTTCGGTCGTATTGGTCGAGCAGTCACTCGAATTATCATGGATCGTGATGACCTCGAATTGGTTGTAATAAACACGCGAAAAGGAGAAAACAGTCTTATGGCATATCTCCTCCAAAATGATTCTGTCTATCGCCGATATCATCAGAGAGTTGAGTCGAATGAAAAAGGACTCATGATCAATGGCGTTCAAGTCAATTGCTCGCTAGCTGCGACACCTGAGGAGATCCCATGGGGACAGTACGGTGCACAAGTTGTAATCGATGCAACGGGAGCATTTACAAAGTCTGAAGACCTGCAAAAACATATTCACGATACTGTGAAAAAAGTCATTCTAACTGCACCAGCAAAAGACGAGACGGCTACTGTAGTGATAGGGGTTAATGATACAGATGAGGTATTGAAAAATAATTCTGTGATCTCAAATGCCTCCTGTACCACCAACTGTGCAGCGCCACTTTTTAAAGTGCTCCATGATAACTTTGGTATCGTGAAAGGCCATATGACTACTATCCACGCATATACCATGACCCAAAGCATGATGGATGATGCGAACAAAGAATTTGAGAGATCTCGATCTGCAGTGCTGAATATTGTTCCCTCAACCTCTGGCGCAGCTAAAGCAGTAGTTAAGGTAATCCCTGATCTGAAGGGCAAAATTGAAGTGTTTGCAGTACGTGTCCCCGTACCAGTAGGATCCGCATCTGATCTTTCGGTTGAGCTCAGTCATGATGTAAATGCCGATGAGATAAATGCCGCGTTTCAGTCTGCAGCAACGGGATCAATGAAGCATATGCTTGAGTATGCTCACGAGCTCATCATGTCTTCAGATGTCATTGGAAACCCTAATTCTGTCGTTTTTGACCCACACTATACCAAGGTAGTTGGCGGCAATATGGTAAAGATATTTGGTTGGTACGATAATGAGTGGGGATACAGCAATCGAGTCGTTGACTTGACGAGCAAGCTTGCTCCTTTTGTATAAATTCATTCCAAAATATGGCCATCAAATATGTGGACGAAGTAGACTTGCATAATAAGCGTATTTTAATGCGAGCTGATTTTAACGTATCACTAAACGAAAACCACTCCATTGCCAATGATGAGCGGATACGTCAAGCGATACCGACTATTAAACATCTTCTGTCAGGAGGGAACAAACTAATCCTTTGTTCTCATCTTGGTCAACCAAAGGGGTATGAGGCTGCTTCAAGTCTGACAAACATAGCAGTACGCCTGCAAAAGTTCATCGATATGCCGGTAACATTTTATGGATATGATCAAAATAAATCATCAAGTGAAAATATTGATGTATGGAGTAAAGATATAGCTACTCTTGATGGCTCAATCGCCCTGATAGACAATCTAAGATTTTTTTCTGGAGAAAAAGAAAATGATCAAGACTTCTCCAAAAAGCTTGCGTCAATGGCTGATGTGTATGTTGGCGATGCCTTTGGAGTTGCTCATCGGTCAGATGCCTCGGTAGTTGGTGTACCAGCGCTTCTCCCTCACTATGGAGGACTCCTAATGAAAAAAGAAATCAACATGATCGGAAGACTAATAGAAAACCCTGCTCATCCTTTTATTGCAATCATTGGGGGAGCAAAGGTTGATACAAAGCTTGGTCTCATCACGAAGCTTTCAAAAATCGCAGATTACGTGCTTGTTGGGGGGAAACTCGCTCTTGAAAGTGGCCTCCCTGACCTACCGACAATAATCAAACCGGTCGACTATATTCGTGGTGACGATGGTGTTGCATATGATATAGGTCCCGAAACAGTGAAAAAATATACGTCAATTATCTCCACAGCAAAAACGATACTGTGGAATGGACCCATGGGAAAAAATGAAGATTCGCGATACGCGAAAGGTACCGATGGAGTGTACGAAGCGATCATTACAAACCGAGGCACAGTCTCTGTCATTGGTGGTGGCGACACAATCACAGCAATCGCGAATGAGCAACATCTCGAGCAAATCACTCATATCTCAACAGGAGGGGGAGCTATGCTCGAGTTCATCGAGAAAGGAACCCTACCCGGCATCGAAGCATTGTCTAAATAAACACCTATAAACGTATTTATTTCTCTGTGGTCAATCTCGACCGACCATCCTGTGAACTGAATTCTCATCTAATGATCTCGATCACAGTATCTATAGGTGCCCGGGGAGACACTGTCTGTACCCCTTGATCGAGAACACTGGGAAGTTTTACAGTTGACTGATATCCGCTCACATCATTGCGCCATGTCAGGTCAAGATTTACTAAAGTATCCTTATTCCAAAACGGGTAGATTTGGGCACTGGTATAGCGGAATATCATTCCATCATAGCCACATATATCTGCTTTTGAACTCACGTTCATGAGCCCGTATTCTTGTTTTTCTCCTGTGTCTGCGACAAGTAGATTATAATTTTTAGCTTGTTGCATGTACGTAATCACTTCATAATTTGCATGATGAGTGGTGCATCTTCCCACGACATCTTGCACACGCTGATTGATCGACTTCCCATATCCGATAGAGACAATGCACACAATCAAGACAACACCTATAAGTGTCTTTTGTTTTTTTCCATTCAGATCAAATGCGAATAGTTTTGATTTAGACATAGTTAGCTAAATAATACTCCTCATCCCGATCAACTTCCTTCACTAAATCAAGGATATGATTGAGTTTGGGCTCAAGCTCATCTGCTTTGAGTGAATAATTGGGAATATTGAATAGCGAAGCGTATTGGGTCAAGAGCTGACCCTTGTGATATCTGAGTCCGGTACGGATAAATTGAAGTTGGCCGTGTTTGGATAATAATTTCCAGTCAGAATATTGGGATAATACCTCAGGCTTGTACTCACCAAGTTCGACGGCTTTTTGCAATGTCATAAATCCAGCAGATCCTCCACCTCCACTGCTTGATCCTCGTTCTTTAGTAGCTTCAGTTTCAGACATACTAGAGTCATTATACAGACATATGACTTACTTTATTACCAACGCTGTATCACTGGAGTTATTTAGTCTGAGAGCGTTTGGCTACGCGTCGATCAGCCTCAGTGAGGAATCGTTTGCGTATACGCAGACTAATCGGGGTCACCTCAAGCAGTTCATCATCCTCGATGAAGTCGAGGGACTGCTCAAGGGATAGTTTGTTTGCCGAGGTTAGTGATTCTTTGACTCCTTCACCTGAAGATCGATTGTTTGTCAGTTGTTTTTCTTTGATAGCATTTACTTCAATATCCATGGGCTTTGAGGCGACACCAACCACCATGCCTTCGTACACAGGATCTCCGGGACTCAAGAAGAGCGTTCCTCTATCTTGAGCTCCAACGAGTCCATAGCTCGCAGCAAATCCCGTTTGGGTAGCTACCAGAGCACCGTTGCGAAGTGATTCGAGCTTGCTACCTTTTGGTTCATATCCGAGGAAATACGTAGATATGACAGCCGTACCTCGCGTATTGGTCAACATAATATTGCGGAGACCGAGAATATTTGCACTTGATACTTTAAAGACTAGGCGGGCACTTCCGGTCAGCTCGTTGTGCATCGATTGCATCACCGCTTTGCGTTTGCCCATTTCTTCATTTACAGCTCCGACATAATTAGGGTTCACATCGACAGTAACTTCTTCGAAAGGTTCACACATCTTGCCGTCAACCTCTTTGTAAATGACTTGTGGTCTTGATATCTGCATCTCAAATCCCTCTCGTCGCATCGTCTCAATCAGTATCGATAGATGCAACTCTCCTCGTCCTGACACGATGAAATCAACGGATTCCGTACTTTCTTCTATTTTGAGTCCAAGATTTGTTTCTTTTTCTTTGAGGAGACGTTCTTTGATCTGACGTGATGTCGTGTATTTACCTTCTTTGCCTGCGAGAGGTGAAGTGTTTGGGCCTATGGTGATTTTGATTGTTGGTTCCTCAACAGAGATTGAGGGTAAGGCAACAGGTTCTTTTGGATCAGTGACAGTTTGACCTATGGTCAACTCACTGATGCCAGCGATAGAAATGATGTCTCCACTCGATACAGTTGAGACTTCCTCACGAGCAAGTCCTCGACTCGTATACAGTTTGGTTACGTTAAAATTACCTTTGATACCGGTTTGATCGACGATGGTGACTCTGTCACCTTTGTTCAAACGCCCTCGGGTAACTTTACCTATACAGAGCTTGCCGACATAGTTGTCAGAGTCAAGCGTCGAGATAAGGAGTTGAAATGGCTTGTCGAGATCCTTCACTGCCTCAGGAACTTCTTTAATGATAGTGTCAAACAGAGGCGACAAATCACCAGGATCAGATGAGGTATATGTCTCAGGTAACTCGAGAAATGCTTTCCCATCGCGACCGACTGCGAAAAGAGTCTTGAAGTTCAATGAGTTTTCATCATGAGCCAGTTCGAGAAACAGATTCTCAACTTCTGCCATGATGGCACGAGGTCGTGCGTCGCGCTTGTCGATTTTATTGATGATGAGAATGAGTTTGAGATGATTTTCGAGCGCTTTTTTGAGTACAAAACGAGTCTGAGGGAGGGGTCCTTCGGCTGCATCAACGAGGAGGATGGCAGCTGAAGCCATGTTGAGCACGCGCTCTACTTCGCCACCGAAGTCAGCATGGCCTGGGGTGTCGATAATATTGATCTTGGTTCCGTGGTACTGAACGGATGTATTTTTGGCGAGGATGGTGATACCCTTTTCTTTTTCGAGGTCATTTGAGTCCATGATAAGCTCCTGGGTCATCTCTTTTTGATTGTCGCGGAACGTGTGGGTCTGTTTGAGCATGGCGTCGACGAGAGTGGTTTTACCATGGTCGACGTGAGCGATGATAGCAATATTTCGGATAGACATAAGGCCCTGCAAGTATACCAGAAGAAGCCGAAAAAAGAAGGATGACTCTGACTCCGACAGGAGGATCATGTACGAATTCAGATCGGTGGGTGTGCACTATAGTCGGACTTACGGAGCTGGGTATCGATACCGTATGATGACGATACCTGAGCCACCTTTGCCTCCGTCAGAAGCTGCAAAACTACCTCCGCCACTTCCCCCGCCGCCGCCCGTATTATCAGCTCCGGCAGTTCCAGGCCCATTTGCTCCGCCATTTCCGCCACCGTTCCGACCACTTCCTGCCGTTCCAAATTGTATGCCTCCTCCACCGCCACCAGCATAATATACCGTATCTCCACTTATATCAGATGCTTGGCCGGGTCCACCATCTCCCGCTTTCTGAGATGTTCCATCAAGACCAACGCCACCTGCGCCGCCTCCGCCTCCTCCTGGATTATGCATATACTCAAGGATTCCGCCACCTCCATTGTATCCTTGGGCCACGTGCCAATTGGGTATATCGCCTAGCCCACCAGGATTACCTCCTCCTGTCCCACCTCCACCACTTCCGCCATCCGAACCTGCCCCGCTTGTTCCGCCGCCACCACCCCCTGCTGCAAAAGCAGCTGCAAAGGATGAATCGCCACCTTTTCCGCCATTGGCGGTTCCGCCCTCTCCGATGACAACGAAATATGCACCGGGACTGCCGATTGTTGAATTATTAGAAATAAAGCCACCGCCACCGCCACCGCCACCATTATTATTTCCGCCGCCGCCACCACCCGCCACGATAAGATATTCGATTTGTCCACTACCATTTGTAATGAACGCCCCAGATGAGGTGAAGGTGTGAATCCGGTATCCATTTCTATCCTCTACTTTGTCTCCACCAGTCGCCAATAAGGTACTTGTTGGTGATGGGACAGCAGTGGGTGGGACAGCAGTGGGTGGGACAGCAGTTGGCGGAGGAGCATCAGCGACAATCATTGATTGTATATTGAAACTATTGGTTTTACCCAATTTCTTACAATATGACGCATTGGTGAGATACCAACTGCCTGTAGTTTTGGGAAAAAATGTAATGACTCTCTCTCCTGTCACTTCATAAATAAAGTCATCTGGAGCATCTGGATCGTCGATCAATCCACTTTGAGCCAGCACGTCATACCCTGGGATAGTGATGTAGGCTGGAGTATTTGAGGTGTTAACCAAAGTGAGGGCGAGATTCTCATCTTTCACCACTGATATCTCAGTTTGCTGAGTCATGCTACAGTCAAATCGTGCCTCTCTCGCGATCGTCTCTCCCGCAGCCCCTACCAACGTCATATTCGACTCCTGACTTCCTATACTTCGTTGCAGTTGAGCAATGCGAACGGTATTGGCGACGTTGATGATACTCGCCCCCACAAGAAGTGCGCTGCCGATGAGGACACCTCCAGCTATCACTTGATGTGCCAAAAGACGCGATATAAATGATGGGGGTTTAGCTCCGCTCACTCCAACTGGTTGAATGATAACAGCGTGCTTTGAACGCGATCTCAAAATGATGAATAGAGCGCCAAATCCGAGTATTCCAAAGATTAGGGGAGCAATCAAACTATTTCCCGTGTCAGCGAGGATACCACCTTTCGTCACAACTCCAGCTGTATTGCCATCAAATGATAGTGTTACTTGTGAACAGTCATCTTCTTTATTATTCCCATTGTCACAGTTGTTCGGAGTTGAGTCAGAATCACTCTGCTCAACCTGATACACCTCTGCATAACTATTCAGTGAATCCTTATTTGCAATGAGCGCTTTGATGGTTAGCGTCTGAGTACTCAACGCATTGAGATTGCCTATCGTCCAGATGCCGTCAAAATGGTTATATTGTCCATAGGTCGTCTCGTGGGAGATATACGCAAATGAACTCGTGAGCAGATCTTTGACCTTGACATTGAGGGCGGTGACTGCCGACTCATTAGCCACAGTGACGGTGAACTCGATAGTATCGCCAATCTTTACTTTTGATTTGTTCGCTGACTTGGTCAGTTTTAGATCGACCCTGATTGGAGTGGGAGTCGTCGTCACTGCCGCTGAAGGAGTGATCGTCGCTGTAGCTGACGGAGGAGCTGTCGGTGTTGGGGTCAGAGATGGTGTGGAGGTTGCTGTCGGAGTGTTGGTCGGTGTTAGCGTCGGGGTAGGAGTGATATTGATGCATTTCTGATTTGAAGCAGTAGTGACGGTGAGAGTGCTTGAGGTGGTGCCTGTGGCCTCTGCAGTATTACACAGACTGGCCATATCTTTCGATCCGAGTTGATAGGTTACCGCATACATGACACTTACATACGAGTTGCTTGAGGGATATACAGAAAGAGTCAGGCCCGTCGATGTATTTGTCTCGACAAACAGCTTTTTCATTGTGCCCCCGTTGAACCCGGTGTCAAGTTGTGCATTTCCCAGATTAATCCCGTAGAGTGAGTCGCTCACGAGACTAACTGGTCCCTGATCAGCATTGATGTCATCTGTGATCTGGACATTTTCTACATCTTCTGTCGTGCTGCTATTTTTCACCGTGATCATATACGATATCCTCGTCTTACCACCTTCGATATTTTCTGAGGAAACGATTCGTTTTTCAACAACCAGTGGTGCTGCTTCTGTTGGTGCTGCAATGACAAAAGTTGTGACAACAAGACTTACTATGGACGCAGAAATGAAGAGAACAAGTGCTCGCATAAATCGTAGTCGAATGTATATTGTTTCAGTTAACACCTATCACTATATGCGCTTTAGGATCCGAATGCAAGTTTACAAGACTATTGGTATGGCTCTCACCACCAGTCGCTGCTTTGATGACCACAACGGTGTGCATGTATAGAGCGTAAGGACAGGATCAGAGCTCGATTCCTCGATTTGTATATCAGTTGGCTCGACTACTCGAGTATCGGATACTAGATAGGCGTATTCTGTACCTTTCCAATACAAAATGATTTCATCACCCTTACTTATCTGATCCAGATTGTAAAACGTATTTGCTCCCGATGTATATAGAAAGCGATGGCCGGCGATGACCGTATTTCCCCCTTTGTCTGGGGTAGAGGTATTTGGTCTATGCCAAAATCCTTTATTTAAGGCTTCCGCCGAATCACCATCCACGACTTGAGCATCTACACCAATTTTTGGAATAACGAGCGTGTTGACTGTTGGAATAGGTTTCAGTGAGTTTTTGTCGATGACAATGGCACCGCTTCTGATATGTTCTCGAGCGAGTATAGATTGATACATATATCCATTCGTCTTATCGGTGGCATTGCGGATCACTCGAAGCGTTTCTCCAATAAACGGAGTCCACAAAATATAGGTAGTAATAATAAGAAAGACGATGGCCAAAAATCGATTAACGATTGCGAGGATGCGATCAGTCGGATCTTCTGAAAGAGCGAACATGGTCGCGTGGTTGGTCGAAACTGCTGGCATACTCTAATAGTAACGGAGCAGAGCAGCAAGATCAAATAAAACGCATGAGGACGATGAACTATCTTACCTCAGCAGGAAAAAGGCCAGCTTCAGACCATATCTACCCGTCTCATTTTGCCATTGATAAGCTCATATACTTTGTCACAGTGTGCAAGTGCTTGTGGACGATGGGCAACGATGATCATCGTAAGATCTGGAAATGTATGTTCAAGATCGTCAACCAATTTTGCCTCTGTTGCAAGATCCAGAGATGAGGTGGCTTCATCAAGTATGAGTATTTCGGGCGCCTTGCACAAAGCACGCGCCAGCGCAACGCGCTGGCGCTCTCCACCAGAAAGACGATGTCCTTTTTCACCAATCAATGTATCAAGTCCTTGAGGAAGTTTTTTGATGAGTTTTGCAAGTTGTGCAGTTGATATGGCCTGGTCAAAAATACCGCTTTCAGTATCACGGAGCAAGGTGATATTGTCACGGAGTGACATGGCAAAAAGCTCGCATTCTTGCTGTACTATGGCAATTTTTTCGAGAAGCATCGTTTGGTCGATATCGTAGAGATTCGTGGTGCCGATTTTGATCTGACCTTTTGATGTGCGAATGAGTCCAACAAGCAACTTAATCAATGTAGATTTTCCTCTTCCCGTTTCACCTCTTATACCAATATGCGAGTGACGAACTATCGTAAGATCGAGTTGGTCTAGTATCGGCTTATCACGACCATAACCGAAGGTGACTTGTTTGAAGTCTATCTTGCTCCACTGATGAGGGAACGGTTTTTTACCTGTCCAGCCGCTCAAGACTGGACGGAATATGGGCATCATACGAGCAATACCCTCTCGTGCCTCGAGTAATTCGTCATACGACTCAACAAATTCGACAAAGTTGCCGGTGATGCGCATCATGTATCCACTGACGATAGCGATGGCCCCAAGGCTCATGATGTGATGCTGAAATGACCAAACGGCGAGGATGAGAATGAATGCATAGGTAAGCGCATCAAGCATACGAAATATCTGCCACATGAGAGTGACAATCTTGCGCCCTTTCATCTCAAGTTCTTTTTGAAAATTCGCATCTGTCGAGACGCGATCGCTAAATGCCTGTGTTGCGCCTTGAGCCTTGATAGTGGATGCATTGGAGATGCCCTCGATAAATGCGGATGAGGTCCCCTCACTCTTCACATAGGCGGCCCTGATGATGACTAAACGCAGACGAGTAAAATGATCAGTGACTCCGATAATTATGCAGATGTAGACAATGATTATGCAAAAGAAATACCACGGAGCCATGAAAGTAAAAGTGATCAAAGTCGCCAATAATGTTGCTGTGGTAGTCAAGATAACCTGATCATATATTTTCCAGACTACTTTGAATTGCTCGAGTCCGTTTTGCAAACGCTGGACCTGCTCTCCTACCGTAATCCCTGTATCTTTGGCGACCATTCGCTCGATCAGATGATCGAATCCACCTGTTTTGAGCTCATACAATATATGAGAGCGTATATCCCCCAGCCATCGCTTCAGGGCAAGCCTTCCAAATGATGCGGCCACCATCACCGCGGCCATCACTATTGCAAGCTGAAATATAGTGGGATATGAAATAGTAGCCTTACCAAGCTCATCTATGATGCGACCGGTGATGAATGTGGGGAAAAGGAATAGAAAATAGAGACAAAACAACACCATGCTCGCTCCGATATGACGCCATTTATGACGACCAATGAGAGTATAAAAGGCGCGGACTAAATCTATCCATGAAAATGATGAGTCAGGATGGTTTTTTGACATGGGTATCAATGATTGATCGAATGGATATAGCTATTGTACATCCGAAATAGGACTTGATATACTCCCCGAACTAATCTCACTATGCCACATATTCACACTGATATTGATTACTCGGTCGACGTATACATCGTGCACAAGAAAAAGGTCTTGCTCCGACTCCACGAGAAGTATCATTTGTGGCTTGTCCCTGGCGGACATATCGAACTGAATGAAACACCACAACAAGCTGCTGTTCGTGAAGCAAAAGAGGAGACAGGTCTAGATATCGAGCTGTATATCCCTCCAACTTTCAAGGATATATCAAACGACAATGGTCACGAGCTCATCCCTCCGCAATTCTTGAATATTCATGATATTCCTGGGCTTTCTCACCGGCACCAGCATATGAGTTTTGTCTACTTTGCTACATGTGATACAGATAAAATCAAACCTACGTACGAAGATGATCGGTCAGATGATTATTTATGGCTCACCGACGATGGAATCAGGCAAAATAAGGTCATTAAGGCACAAACGAAAGAGTATGCGCTCGCTGCTTTAACAGCGCTATCAAAATAGCCCTTCTTCAAACTCTTTATTTTGGAGTGAGTTCCAAAACGTATACCAGTCACTGTCAGGAGCACAGGGAGTATTCCAAAATGAAAGTGAGAGTATTTCGTCAGTGACTCTTACAATCGTCTTTTTGAGTTCAGCGACCTCTTCAGTGGATATCTCAAAGCTTTCTTGGTGCAGCTTGCCTTTCTCATCTGCTTGCACAAAGTCGATCATTCCCGACTCCATTTTGAGATCAGGATACTGTAAAGAGAGTAGTAGTTTGTAGAAAACAAGCTGACGATAGTATCCTCCATCAGCATCCTTGGTATCACCCATGATCTCATTGCGTGAACGTACCTTACCCGTTTTCCAATCACGTACATTCAGTCTTTTTCCACTCATATCTAAATACTCCATGAGGTCGAGCTCTCCATTGAGGGGTATTGGTTGGAGCTCTGGATGTGACCCCGGTAACTCCACTTTGATTCTTTGTTTCACTCGCACATTGCGCGGGAGGACATCTTCATATGCGAAATAATACGTTCGCAGATGTTCTCGACCTCTATCGAGTGCCCTCGTCAATTCATCTGTCGAAAAATGTTCTTTTTTGGCCGACATCTCAAAAGCATTTAGTAAGTAGTCAAGTGACTTATCACCTGACTCTTTGTAATGTATGAAAAAATATGACAGCGCATTGTGTATCGCGTTCCCATACATGAGCGTTTCACTCTTGCCTTGCGGTACGCGAACTAGATTCACATAAAAATATTTCCATGGATCTTGTAAGTAATTGTTGAGAGCGCTCACTGATAGGCCATATCGATAAAATGATCCATGAACAAAGTCGAGAAAACGAGTGCGCGACGAAATGACCGGATTGGCTGATGATGTTTGAAAATTGAAAGTCTGATCGTTGGTCCCCTCGATAGTGACGCACGTCTTGAGTGAATCGCTGATATTAGACAAATACACAGCTGGAAGTATTTTTTCACCAGTACTATTGTGATGTGAAAATGAAATGATCAACTGCTTGCGAGCACGTGTAAGAGCAACAAAAAATAATCTTCTGTATTCATCCTCATCATCGCTTTGCGAAACAACTGGTTGCGTATCAGTTGATGATATGCCATAGACCGTCACCGGTAACACAAATCCATCCGCTTTCCCTCTCCCACTCCACACTCTTTCTTGCGCGAAAGGAATATACACATGATCGAACTCGAGCCCTTTTGACCCATGTGCTGTCATGACTTGTATCTTGCCTGTCGGTATCGTAAACAGCTCGACAGGTATGCGAACTCCATGTTCCTCTACCTTGGCGTAATACGCGAAAAAGTCAGCGAGTTTCCAGTCTGCTTCGCGGTCAAGAGAAGTGAGCGTGTCATACAAGAGTCGAAGCGGTGCAAAAGCTTCGATTGGATTCTCTGACTTGGCAAGATATTTGAGCAGCTCTGACTCCTCGGCCACTGTGTGGATGAGCGTGTGCACATCGGTATTATGTGCGAGCATGGACCACGATCCTAATTTGTGAAAAAACTCATACATAGGTATTGCTTTTGTTCCACCTATTTTGACTAGTTCAGATTGATTGGAAAGTAATTCTGCCAAAGAGCTACGAGATTGACGAGCGGCTAGGGTCACCTGATATACCAGCAGTGGATCAAAGCCCAAGAAATCAAGGGTAAGTACTTTGAAAAGGATCACCTCATCACCAAATGAGTTGACAGCGCGGAGCAGTCTAAACAATCTATCAATCGTCACTGTTTCAAAAATATTCTGAGACTTGCTCGAATACGTCTGTATTCCTCGTGATTGTAAATGGTCAGATATAACCTTAACATGTTTATTTGTCCGTACCAATACAGCAACCTCATGCGGAGGTATTCCGTGCGAAATATCACGTTGTATCGATGAAGCCAGCTCTTCAAGCATCGTTTGCTCGTCAGGTGTATCCACGATCACAATGGGCTTATCTGCATGACCTGCTTGAGCAGTCAGTTTTTGGTCTTTTGCTGTGGGGATGAGAGCGATAGCACTATCCAATATCGTTTGTGTCGAGCGATAATTATCTACTAACGTGATGATCTTCGCGTCAGGATACAGTTTGGTAAATCCTCTGAAATTTGCAATCGATGCACCCTGGAAACGAAAAATGGCTTGTTTCTCATCTCCTACCACAAATATGTTGGGTGAGTCATGAAAACTCATCAGCTTTTCGAGTATTTTATTTTGAGCATTGTTCGAATCTTGATGCTCATCAACGAGAACATATTGATATCTTTCCATGAGACGTAAAACAAAGTCCTGATCTGTAGTCAGTTTGTGGAGTACCTGCATGATCAAATCGTTATAGTCATATATGTCATTTTTTTTCATGTCGATTTGATAAAGCTCATATACTCGAGCCAGTTCGTGGTTTTTCTGTATCCTTTTTTCCCAATCTCTGAAGGCTACTTTGAGACTCCCTTTGCTTCGTGTGCTTTCTTTGTCAGGAGTAGCATCAAACTCTCGACGATCGTCCTCAATAATCCTGCCGAATTCTTCGGGACCCACACCTTCTCGTTTGAGATCTGAAATAGCTTTGATGATCGCACTCACATAAAAGTAAGGCTTGCCGTATGGGCGGATATATTTGAATTTTTCTCGATCGATGATGTGCTCGACGATTTCAATTTGCTCGACTTGATCTGCAAGTCTCGCTCCAAGGATATCCCAAAAATCATCGGGATAATTAGCGATCACCTGTTGGCAAAACGCATGATAGGTGAAGATGTTTGTCCCGTATGCCTGGGGTCCAATGATCGCTGCGAGGCGCTCCTTCATGTTGGTAGCAGCTGCATTGGTATATGTGATAGCAAGTATATTGGCTGGAGTAATCTGCGTCTGTTTCAGAATATTCGCGATACGTAGCGTCAGTATTTGAGTCTTGCCAGTACCAGGACCCGCTATCACCATAACCGGACCCTCTATGCTGTCTACAGCTTCTTTCTGGGCTTTATTCAGCTTCTTGTATTGGGTATCAAAGTCAAAATGAGACATGTCAGAGATTGTAGCAGGAATACGAACAATTCATTTACCGATATAACCACCCGCGTATTGGAAAAAGTAGACTTGGCGGTCTGCTTTTTTTACGATCTCATCACCCTTCATTTTTTCCATTGATCCAGTCCCTTCACATATATATTCATAGTCTTCAACCGTATGAGTTACTCGTTGCCAGAGTCGAGCGGTATCCTGCTTGGCGATCAATGCAACGCGCAATATACGATCTATCTCCTCCTCGGTCATCTGGGTAAAATCACCGAAATATGCCATCGACCAGACTGCTTCATTTTGAAAATATATCGTTTCAAAACCCATGAATAGTCCTTGACCAAGGTTGTAGATGTCTCGATAGAGCCACTCACCCTCGGCATATTCGAGTTGCTTTGATCCTTCTAGGGCTGGAGTGACTTTACCGCCGCTCCCTGCGTACGTCTTTGTGCGAGCAGCGAGAAGAAAGGTGATGATTTTTGATGTATCTACAGACATAGCACATGATACCATGCTCATCTGAGGACGCATTGTACGTACGAAGTCAATCATCATTATTGAGTCCGACCGCTCCAATGCGATTCCTAAGTTCAACTGAGAATCCGAACGACTGGATACAATATCAGTCGTATGAAAA
>JBAXSX010000007.1:0-38731 GCA_037130495.1 Candidatus Roizmanbacteria bacterium | reverse complement strand
GCCCGCCGACGTAGGCGGGCTTGTCCGCCGATTGAGGCGGGCGGGGTGTGTTGACCGATGTATAACACACCTCCCCGCGTAAACGCGGGACTCCTCTCGAGAGGAGGGTCCGTACATATGACGGATTTGCCGACGTATGTTACGATGATTTTATGCCCATCATTTCGTACCGCTCTGATCTAAAAGAAAAGGCAAAATATCTTCGGTCTCACATGACTCCGGCTGAAGTCTACCTATGGAAATATTTAAAATCCCATCCCTTGGGGTGTGATTTTCATCGTCAGAAACCCATTGGTGCATATATTGTTGATTTTTATTGTCCAGAACTATCGCTCGTCATAGAGATTGATGGCGGAACGCACTTCCTCAAGAGTGATAGGGATCAAAAGAGAGAAAAAGAATTAGTATCACTCGGGTTGAGTGTTCTACACTTCACAGAATTAGAGACTATGAGGTCTATAAACGTTGTAACTACTGCCATTGAGCAAACAATACTTTCACTCAAAAAAAGGCAAAAGCGCTCGTGACACACCTCCCCGCCAGGTACCGTACGGTACCTGGCGGGACTCCTCTCGAGAGGAGAGTTCAAACAGGAGCCGATGACATACCAAGCCGCCAAGCTTCGCTATGGCAGGCTGGCAAGCTCCCTCGCCTAAAACGGTGGGTTACTAGGAAGATGGATCCAGGATCCCTCCTTCGCCCCCGCGAAGTCGCGTTTGACCTGTCTGCCGACAGGCAGGCGCGACAGAGTGGGGCAGGCGTGTCCGAGAAGTCAAGATACACGGATACTCCCCTCTAGAAGGTGGAGAGAATGGGGCGATCTGTGCTTTCAACACCTCACTGCGTACTCCGTTTTGCACTCTTCTTGCTCTCAGCCGTGATCGGCAGAGTCCAATCATGAAGGATGATGTCTGGAGTATATATGCGGAAATCTTTGGTATTCTGAGTGACTAGTTCGGTGACTCCATGGGTCATCATCGTTGCAATGAGAAATGAATCAAATACCGGTCCAGGATGAGTGGTTGTCAATTTTTGCCATATCCCCAATGTCTCACTCGTTGGAGTGATCACCTCCATCGCATATTCCTCGATGAGACGCATTATCCCCTCTTGCACTTGGGACAGCTTGAGTCCATATCGTCGAGTGAGTACGTGACAAGACTCGGTGATATTCTGAGTAGAGAGACAGAGCTGATTGGTATCGATAGATAGAACCGATGCCACAGCATCATGCTCTGGCGCACCCCGATCGAGAAGATAGATGACAATGTTACTGTCAAGTAGTGTGGTCATTGGTATATATCACGATATATATCGTCTCTCGTTGTGTGCTCTTTTTTCACCCCAAGATTGAACATCCCCACAGCTGAAATGCGTTTTTTTGCTGCTCTTTGTGCAGGTTGGCGCTGTGTCAGCTTTTCTACAATGACCGTGTTAAGCTTTTTCTTTTGACGGGCTGCATCGAGACGCAGCTGTGTATATAGAGCTTCAGGCAAATAGGTGGTGGTTCGAATAGTAGTAGACATGATGACATCATAGCATCATAATGGCATGATGTCAAACAGATTTTTCGTTCTGCGTCCCACACTCTGCACTGTACATTTTACACTCTGCACTCTGAGTTGGGTTAGAAGCTCGTGACAGACCTCCCCGCCAGGTACCGTACGGTACCTGGCGGGACTCCTCTCAAGAGGAGAGTGAGGAAAAAGCTTTTAGCTAGGGAAGCATCAAGCGGATGTAGACTCTTTTTACTCCCCTCTAGGAAGAGGGGTGCCCGCCAACGTAGGCGGGCGGGGTGTGTGTTGACCGATGTATAACACACCTCCCCGCGTAAACGCGGGACTCCTCTCGAGAGGAGAATGCAGGAATGAAACCGCTCAAAAACTTGTGATGAAGAGCTCGGGAGGGATCTGAGGATACGACTGATATATGCTGACGGTCCTTTGTGCTCCTTCTTGGGTGCGGGCAGTTGAAAAAATCCGTCTTCCTTGTGATGCTGGAGTAGTGCTGAATCCAATCGTCGCATTGGTAAAGAGTGAGCGGATGAGAAGGAGCTTGGCTCCCGAGGGGATCAATGCTGGGGGTATGGTGATACTCCGATTGTATGTTGTCGTCTCAATGGTCATGTTCGCTACAGCAGGGACAATGACATTCCCCAGCTCTGCTGACGTGAACTTGTAGAGTCCGCACGGAAAAGTCGTCTCACTCTGATCGGTGACGAGTCTCGTCAGCATATTTGCTGTACTCACAAAGGTCAGCTCAAATACCGGACACTCTGTCCCGGCTATCGAGTAGTAGAGTGACGAGAGCACACCTCCTACGTCAGGAGTAGTAAATGAGTTCTCGTCAGGGTTGTATTCATACAAGTAGACGGTATACATGCCGTCTTTTGCAATCTTGGTGGTTAGGGAGGTTGAGCTCGTCCCATCTCTATTCTGTGCTCGTGAGCCAACGGGGTTGATGCCGGTATTGAAACCAGGTATCGGTGTGATGGTCACCCCTCCGAGCGCTTGTTCGAGGTAGCCAACTGCACCCTGATATGCCTTTTTGCTTTCTTCTGATTCTTTGGTGGCTTGGGTCTGTATTGTCGTCCGATAGGCGGCCGCTCCGGTGATTGTGACGATGACCGCCATCATCATGAGGAGCAACAGGAGTGCCTGACCTCTCTCGGATGTCTTTCGGCTTGGTGGTGTATTTCGTGTTGGATATATCATATTGAGATTGTGTTCAGACCTATTCTACATCGATCACTCCTGCTGCATATTACCAACGCCGCTCCTATTTTTGATGAGCGGCAACAGGTCTAAATATTTTGCTGCATCAAATTTCATGAACACGGATGGTCGTGCGGTATCTGCGAGCGTGCGGCCATTCGCGAACCCCTGACGAGCAACCATGTTCCCCACTACTTTTAGTCCTGAGTCTACGGTTGGTGTGAAAGTGATTTGGTTCGCGATGAGGATGGCGTTCACCTCTGTCACGCTCGCATCGACCGTGATTTGGTTCGCGACGATCATCAGTGAGGGTGTGCTTGAAGGAATGTTCGCAGTTATTCTCATATTACCCAATGCGCGAGTAGTCGGATCACGTGCGAGGATGACTACACCCTTCAAGCGTCCAGAAACGGCAGTCTGAATATTGAGAGATCCAATCGTCGACGTGGTGCTTGTGGGTGTCGAAAGCTCATAGACCTGACCCTGCTGGAGGGTCGGAGGGCTACCAACCACTTTTTGTACTGCACTACCTGGGATGCTGGTTTGATTGAGGATAGTATCTATAGTCCAGGTTGTGTTTTGAATATATGACTCGTGGTGAGTGTTGCCGACTGCGGAGTTGGTATGGCGGAGCACTACATCCCCGACATTGGCGTTTGTGACCACACCCGCAGCATCTGACGATGAAAATGCGAAATTAAGAGGTGTCAATGGGCTCGGATCGCTCGTATCGTAGGGCTGTGGTGCATGCGGCATGACGTTTGTCAGCGTGGTGCCCGGACGAGACATGAATGCTGCACCCAAAAGCTTCACATAGTTCGCTGGCGTATAGGCAAGGACGTTTTGATATCGATAGGTTGTGCGATCACGATAGTTGTATTGCTGATCCACAGACGTATGACCTGCAACATCAAACTTGAGCTGCACGCTCCCGGCAATGGGGCACAGGTTTGGGAGAGTGACCGAACACCTGATCGTCTGCTGGACACCCGACACAAATATTTGGTTATCACAGTTTATCGAGGGTTTGCCTCCACCGCTCGGGCAGGGATTAGCACCAAAATCTCCGGAGATGTTGCTGACTATAAAAGGCACGACTGGATCACGTGTCATCGTGCCCGTTTGCTCGCGCAAATCGACCTCGATGACCGTCGATGGTGCATCACAAGGTCCCGGAGGTATCACGCCACCGCAACAACCCGTTTGATTACACAGCGTACGGGTGACCTGCTCAGTGCAGCTGCTGGACCGAGACCAGATACAGGCCGCTGAGGGAGGACTGGCGTTGCAAGGGTCTTGAGTATCTATAAATGTCCAGCAGCCACTAGACTTGACTTGTGTCTGCTTTGTTGGCCCCAAACAGTTTTGGGGTACACATGTATTGCCAACGATAACATTGTGGGAGACTTGAGCATTAGGAGGAACGCACGAACTGAGACCGCCAGGACATCCGTCGTCTTGGCATGTAGTTAGAGGACAGTTACAGCCAACATCACAGTAAGCATCTGCCATGTTCCCGCCCCCAGCCGTACACGATGTCGCATCTTGGCTATTTGCACAAGCTGCATTGCAGTGGCTTTGCCACTCATACTTCCTGCCACAACTACAGTACTGAGGAGCTGAATATCCAGAGCCCGCGGGCATACATAGACCGGGAGCGAGTGTTGGTTGAGGTAGGGGTGTTGGAGTCGCGGTGGCGTTGGGCACAGGGGTGGCGCTTGGGCCGGCAGTAGGGCTCGGATAGTACACCGGGCGCGGAGGGGTTGGGGTTGCGGGTCCCGGATACCACGCACAGTTCACGGGTTGAGTGCAGGTCTCTGGACCAGCACCAACACTTAGGCATTCGGCTTGGCTCGTATTACTATGATTTGGGCAGTAGTCGGTAGCTATTGCGTCCAGATTGTCACAGACCGTCCTCGAGCTCATACACTCAACTATGTTACCTCTTGAGTCTGGCACACCACACCGATCCGGTATGCCTACGACTATAGTTGCATATTTTTTCCACCACCCCCCCAAACAAGTACCCGGATCGGCATATGACGGAACACTCCACATGAAGACAAGAGAGAAGGCAACAAGTATGCTGAGAAACCACTTCATATGCTAATAATAGCATATGTCACAAAAGCTAATTACTCTACCTTGAAGGCAGCTTCCATCACGAGTTTTCCTTGATCAAAGTGGTCAAATGTTTCATAAGAGGGAAATAGGTGAGATATTTCCTTTGATGGCACTTTAGATCGGAGCGATGCTGCCCAGTCTGCGGCCTCATACAATGGGTCATCTGTGTTTCCGATTGTCTTTCCTCCATCATCTTTTCCTGTCTTCTCAGGAGTGAGATCTCCCATCCGAGCCAGGACCATCTGAGATCCCGAAATCTCCCGAAGCCATGCTGATGTAACAGCGCTAGTTCTACCTGCGTTAGCCTTGTACTGAGGAACTATATTGCTCAAATCAACCCCGAGATACACCATGTTTCCTTCTGTACAAACAACAACATTATAAGGAGTTTTGTCGTTGCTTTCTCCCACCTTGATAGCTGTGCAACCAGGAGGTGGATTGTCTGCATCGACAACCGCTATTTCAATGGCTCCATTTTTTGGCTGTAGTATGGTTGGATTTGGCGACAAGGTGTCCGTTCCTGCCTTTGCTAGAGCCATGTTTAAATCAATAGGCTTGTTAGCAGTAATGTCTTCCTGAAGCTTCGCAAGCAGTGCGGGCATCTCTTCTGGTTTCGGTAATACACCATTTTTTGCAAGTTGTTGGTTGATGACCAGAGCTGACAAGGTCATTTTGTTAAATCCATCAAGGGCTTTGGGAGTGAAATCTGGGCGACCTGTCTTGCCATCTGCAAAAGTGATATTAAGCATGCTGACTTTCCCTACTCCACCAGATTCTTTGGGGTTGAAAGTATAGGTGGTCTCCTTGTCTCCCTCTGTGCGCTTGATTTCAGTCAGGACGGTTGAGGTGAGTTTTTCTGTTGAGGTCAATACATCTGGAGGAGGTGTCACGGTCACACTCAGATGCCCGGTAACTGTCACGGGGGTGGCAGACTCTGCTGTGGGCGGTGGGACGGTTGTTGTAATTGTTTTAGTTGTGTCTGTTAGGGGGATACTTGCTTCAGCGGTCGTAGAGAGTGGTGGAGTATTTGTAATGCCCGTTGATTGTTCGATGCCTGTGGATTTGGTCACGGCAGCAGTTGAGGTGATGCCTGTGGATGAATTAATGACAGCACCATTAGCATCTACAAGCTTCCAGTCTGGAAGCGGTTTGCCCTCTTTGTTTCTGATGGGACTCGCATCAATATCCATCGATGCCTTGGCGAGAACGACGCCATTGGCATTTACCGCCGTAAATTCGCGAGCAAATAAGCTTGGCACTATTTTGGTAACTGTGTCGCCTGCGACAGTTCTGGCAAATGAAGTGCTGACCACAAACTCTTTGCCATCTAAGAGGAGTACGGGATACTGAGTGTTTGAAGGGTCGCCAGGTTTCGATTTAAATTCTTTTATATCTGGTCCAAAGAATGCGCCTGTATCAAGTCCACTTGTCACTGAGAATCCGCCAAAGCCTCCGCCCGGCCTGACGTTTGCATAGGTATACACACTTTGATTTGTGCTTGGGTCGGTAGCTTGACTTACGTCGAAATTATCGAGCACATTCGCCCGAGTACTAACAAGTGCTGCTGCGAGAGCATCAACCCGTGCCAAGAAAACCTTTCCTGACTCAGTTTTGGACAGCTCCTGAACCATGGACATTCCTACCTCAAGTTTCACTGGTTCGATGCTGAAGTCAGGTGTGGCTGAAGGACGCGGCAGTGGCTCAGGACTAGGACTAGCTGGAGGGGTTGGAGATACAAACAGGGTCGCTGCAATAGTGGGCTCCTTGGTAGGGAGCGTTGCGGTCGTAGGTGTTTGGGCCATACTAACCTCAGGTGTGAATCCTGGTTGCACTGCTCCGCCACATGCGGCGAGGGCGGCGAGAGTAGCTACTCCTGAAAGTGCAACTCTGGCTTTTTTGTCAAAGTGTGGCATCAGTCCTCTCACACGGTCTTTTGCAGCGTTCCAGACGTTTGATACCGTTTCACGTATATTGCGTGGCGTGCGATCAGCGGAAACCGTCTGTGGCGTCACATCAAATGCTTTTCTATCAAAATCGCCAATCATGCCGGGAGGCATATGATCGTTCACAGTTAGATAGTCATGCCCTGTCTTTTCTCTCCATACTTGTTTTGACTCATCAAATATGATGCCTTCTACTGTGGGCGTATGAGCGAGTGCTACTGGAGCTGGTGACTCATAGAGCGGTTGAGGCGCTGGGACAATTTCAGGAGCAGGACGAAGTCCGGGGAGAAAGGAGTGTGTTTCGAGAGGTGTGTGTACGGTGTTGGCAACCAAAGGAAACGGTTCAACTGAGAACCTGTCTGCGAATGGAGCACCTATAGGTTGGATTTCTGTCATAGAAATAACTACCTTATAGTACGTATATTACTCCTCTCGTACCCCTCTGTCAAGCTCTATTTGCAAATAGTCCCCATACACTATGATTTACTATATATAGCGGCTGGGAATATGCCCATAGGGCATGGCCCTCCTTCGCCCCCGCAAAGCAGGACAAGCAAGGCTACGGAAGGGCAGGCAAGTTCAAGGTTATACAGTTTTCAGGTTATCAGGTTGGGAAAGCCAAGAGTGTAGAAGGTAAATACAGGATAATCTGCAGATTGTCAGTTCGAACTTTTCGAGAACTGAGAGTGATTCATCCACACCCAATATGACGGACTATCTGTTCACTTCTCGACTGAGCTCGAAGTGACAGAAAAAACAGAATCAGGCGAAAAATAAATGTCATCCCTGTAATAGTCAATAATATCGATGACGGCCGAAAAGCGGTGTATCACGAGCTCGCGTCTATAGGAAGTTTTTCAGCTCGTTGAGTAGATAGGCCTTGATTGCTTCGGGATGTATTGGCTTGACCGTAGCGAGAGGAGGCTCATCCACACAATCACTCACCAAACTAAGAGATTTCACATAGTGATATACGCTGCTCTGGGGGTATTTCTTTTCGAAAAACTGCATCAGTGTCTTGAGCCCACCTAGGGACAAACAAATATGATAGATATCAAAGAAGTCTCGATAAAGCGCTCTGTCTGCTGCTGCAGTCACCTTCATACAACCGATGTCTGCAACTGATGCAAGAGGTATAGCCGGATGTGTCACTAGATCGCCAATGAGAGGATGATGATATCCAAAAAAACTCACCTCTACTCCATCGAGTTGGAATCGCACTGTTTCATGTGAGGTCTGCCACTGACTGCCCGCAGGCAATAGCTGTTGGAGCCTTTGTTGCAGTGTCATCGCCTCGAATGCCTGGGGAGAGAATATATCCAGGTCATATGAGGTGCGGTGATTCAGCTGGAGAGCCAGCGCAGTCCCCCCGGCTAAGTAAAAACCATACTCGTGCATCAGTCCCGAGGCAACCGAGACTAGTTTTTCCAAAGCGTGTTGGGTGGTTGGGGAGATAGACATACGATGTGTTGATGAATATCAAGTGCTTGTTTCCAAAATAGTGCTGTCCTCCTCGATATGGTGCGAGAAGTAGCAACAACATGTGCGATTTCAATCGAAGTATACTTTTTTTTCATCCAAAGGACATCGGTCATCGATCCCTCTTCAAGGATCCGTGCAATAATGTAATCTTTGTGGACGTTTGCATCAAGTGTGTTCATCGGAATATCGTAGAAAAGGGCGGTATTGTCAATGGGCGGATATGCTGACATAGAGCCATAAGTATAGCAAAGAGGAGACTTCTCGACAAGCCCGCCTAAAACGGTGGGTTAATGGATCCCGCCAGGTACCGTACGGTACCTGGCGGGGATGACCTCCAGGAACAAGATCCTGAAATAAGTTCTCGACCCTCGCCTAAACATCATGCTGAGGGTCATTTTTTCATCTTTTCGCGCACTTCTTTCACGAGGGTTTGGCGCAGTTTGTCGTCTGCGATCAAAATCTCTTTGAGCGTCTCTTTGCCCTGCGCGAGTGTTTTGTCAGCATGCTTCAAAAACGCGCCTGCTTTCACGATGATGCCCTCTGCGATGGCTGTATCAATCAGTGCTTCAAGCCGGTCGATGCCCAAGGCATTGATGGTGAACTCAGCCTCACGGAAAGGTGGGGAGACTTTGTTTTTCACTACCTTGACACGGACGCGTGAGCCCACGACGAGGCCGTCTTTTTTGAGCGTCTCTATCTTGCGGACATCCATACGGATAGATGCATAAAACTTCATGGCGAGTCCTCCTGGTGTCGTCTCTGGGTTGCCGAACATGATCCCGATCTTGAGGCGGAGCTGATTGGTGAACATGATGGTGCACTTGGACTTGCTGACGACCGCGGTGAGCTTGCGGAGTGCTTGTGACATGAGGCGGGCCTGCATGCCCATGACTGAGTCCCCCATCTCTCCCTCGATTTCTGCTTTGGGCGTGAGGGCAGCGACTGAGTCTACGACGATGAGGTCGACACCACTCGAGCGGACGAGCGTCTCGACTATCTCGAGTGCTTGCTCACCGGTGTCTGGCTGGGAAACGAGGAGGTCCTCGAGCTTCACGCCGAGCACCTGTGCCCACCGAGGATCAAGCGCGTGCTCAGCGTCGATGAAGGCTGCAATGCCTCCGGCTTTTTGCATCTCTGCGATGATCGAGAGACAGACGGTTGTCTTACCCGATGCCTCGGGGCCGTATATTTCGATGATGCGTCCTTTGGGTATACCTCCGACTCCGAGTGCGCTATCAAGGGGCATGATGCCGGTGGGAATGACCTCGATAGCCTCAACAGGAGCATCGCCGAGACGCATGATGGATCCTTTGCCAAACTGTTTTTGAATAGCTTCGAGAGCTGAGGTAACAGCCATCTGTCGGGGGTCTTTTGGGTCTTTGATAGTGGTCATAGGAGGAGAAGAAAAAATATTTGCAATGTACTGCCTGATAGGCACAGTATGGAAAAGGTGCAGTGAGATATCAAGAGGTCAAAGTAGAACATGAGAACCAGGGTAGGCTATAACGTCAAAGGTCATCGCGCAGAGCGCGACAAGTCAGGTCAAAGGTCGAAAGTCTAATGGTTATCAGGTTATGAAGTTCAAAGTTGTCAGGTTGGGGAAGCGAAGAGTGTAGAACGTAGAGTGTATAGTGTAGAACGGGAATACAAGATGTTTGCAGATTGTCAGTTCGAGCTTTTCGAGAGCTGAGAGTAATTCATCCCCACCCAATATGACGGACTATCTGTTCACTTCTCGACAGGCTCGAAGTGACATTAAGATCCTTCTCCCGCCACGGCGCGATCAGGGTGACTAAGAGCACAAAAATAGCACATTTTAACCTGGATGGATGTGGATAGCGGGGCTTCATAAAGCCACATATGTGCTTGACGAAAAAAATGTTATGGAATCTGTATGAAGCTAGTGCGTAGGGCTGTTGCGGATCGTTTTACACGATCTGTTTTACTAGAGAAGATAGATGAGCGAGATGACCATAATACCCCATATGATCATTGCTCCCAAGAGAGGCACGTCAGAGATGATGATCTTTTCGGGTCGCTCACCTTGGATACGAGTGTAAAAGAGTTGTCCATACCGAGCGATGGCATATACCACGATCGGAATCGTAGCGGTCATGAGCTTGCGGTTTTCGGTGCCTGGGTTGAAGTCGCTGATCACCTGCTTCAGGAAGCTGTATCCACGAGGGGCAGGCTCGATATTGTCATATATATTGTATGCGTAGAGACTGTATGCGATGATCGTCGCCGTCGCAAATGTGTAGGTGAGGAAGTCGAGAAAATGTTTGTTGTACTTGGCCAGCGTCTGTCGGGACTCGGGTCCCGAGATGGCAAGCTCGGCGTTGCGCTTGATGGCCGCAATAAAAAGTGACATGAAAAATATCGTGAGTCGCAACCATACCGGAATGTGAAATCCAGATACTACCTCACCTGCAAACGCACGGATCATGAATGAAAAAGAGATCGCAAAGATATCAATGATCGCATATGACTTCAGTATGGTTGAGTAGGCTATGTGAAGCCCCACAAAGAGGAGGCACAAAAAGAAAAGTGAGGATGAAAAATAGAGCGCGACCGCCAACGAAACGAATATGAGTCCAAGTGACACGCCTATCGCCTGCTGACTCGTCACCTCACCTGCGGCGATTGGGCGCATTTTTTTGATCGGGTGTTTCCGATCTGCAGGCGCGTCAAGTATATCGTTGATGATATAGAGTCCTGAGGATAGAAGACAAAAAGTAAGACACGCCAAGATCGTTACAATGAGTGTTGCTGGCTCAAATAGTTTGCCTGAAAAGATGATGGCAACGAAGACCACGGAGTTTTTGACCCATTGGTTGGTGCGCAATAGTCGAGCTGCTAAGTTGATTTGTTTCATGACAGAATCCTTTCCTGCGTTGCATTATACAGATACTTTCGCTACGATGGAACAATGACTACGCTAGAATTCCCTATCACCTTTGATCCTCTGCTCCATCCATCTCAGCTAGACAGTGCTGATGAGACATATCTCTCAGGCATCATGGCTACCGCAGGAGCAAAAACATATACTCAGCCGGAGTGCTCTGTGTCGCTCCCATTCGACGGCGATATCGTCGAGCAGGCTCAAAATCTCCATCAAAGGATCACAAGCGCGCATCCACTCAAGTTCGTCGTCGTTGTGGGTATAGGTGGATCCAATCTCGGCACGCTCGCAATATATGATGCTATTTATAAGATGGATGATGTCTATGGCTCAGATATCGTGCGCCCTCGCCTGCTCACCCTCGATACGGTTCACGATGCCACGACCGCGCGAATCTGTGATCATCTCGAGCAGAATATGACTCATGTGGACGATGTGGTCATATGCATCGTTAGCAAATCGGGGAATACAACAGAGACCATGGCAAATGCAAACATCCTGATCCAGGCACTTGAGCCACGATTTGGATCCATTCATGAACGCATAGTCATCATCACTGACCCTGCAAGCGCGCTACACTCTCTTGCTCTCGATCGGAAATACAATGTCCTCACTCTTCCCAAGCAGGTAGGAGGCAGATATAGTGTGTTTTCGGCTGTGGGGATATTTCCCCTCATCTGTCTCAAGATCGATGTAGAGGCACTTTTGCGAGGTGCTCGAGATGCGATAAACGGGCTGGACTCGCCAGACTCTATAGCGCGCCGTGCATATCTAGACATTAAAACTGCTTATGATGCAGGCCTAGGTATCCATGATTTGTTTTTGTTTGATCCTCGGCTCGAAACGCTGGGTAAATGGTACCGCCAGCTCCTCGCCGAAAGTCTCGGCAAAGATGGTAAGGGTATGCTCCCCACCGTCTCTATAGGATCAACGGACCTCCACTCGGTCGCCCAGCTGTATCTCGGTGGACCAAACGACAGGTACACATCTTTTGTATGGGTTGAGCAGGGCACAGATTGCGTCATTGATGAGCGGCCGTCACTCGCACTCGTCGAAAATCTAGGCCAAAAAAGTCTCAGCACGATCTACCATGCGATATACGAAGGTACGCGCGAGGCATATACCAAAATGGGCCGTATGCATGATGCGTACCATTTCTCCACCTTGGATGCTGAAAGTCTTGGTTGCTGGATGCAGTCAGCCATGTTGTGGACGATGATGCTTGGACGACATATGGCAGTGAACTCGTTTGACCAGCCACAGGTAGAAGTGTATAAAATCGCAACACGATCAATACTCAATCATCCATGAACACATCTCCCGAACCAGCGCCCGAATATATTTCCCTCGTCACTTACAACGTGCAATTCAATCGAGCATTGTCAGAAGTTGGTAAGATCATCAAGAAATATTCTCCGGATGTGATTTGTCTCCAGGAGGTCAACCTGGGCAAGCGACATCTGTATGAACCTCTCTTCCCAGGCTATGTCCTCGCGGCAACGTCAAACTCATTTTACCGCATGGGAAAAACGTTTGGACTTGCAACATTTTATCGCTCGAATCGATTCTATCAAATGGGCTCGAAAAGTATTTTTTTGCCACGCACATACTATGAACTGTGTATAGCTTTGCTGACATGGAGAGGGCCTCGTACAGCCCTGAGAACTGATATCGTCACACGGAGTACAATGCATAAAATATCGGTATACAACCTGCATCTCACCGCACTCGTCGCCACAAACAAAGCACGCAACAAACAATTGCGGGAGACGTTTGAGGATCTGGAGCTACACACGGGCGAGGCAGCGATCATCATGGGGGATTTTAATTATCCCTTCCGCAAACGTGGCCTCGAGAGGATCGCTCGATCACACGGTTTGACTGAAGCATCAGCGGGAGTGCTCTACACATGGAAGATGAATATCCTCTGGTGGAAGCTGCGTTGGAAATTTGATTTTGTCTTGTCAAAAAATTTGATTGCGGAGAGATCTCAGCGTCTCGACGAGTATCGTGCATCTGATCATTTCCCTGTTTTCACACGGTTTCGACTGTAGGATGTGGGGAATCAATAATTCAAAATTAATAATGAATAATGGAAAAT
The DNA here is from genome assembly GCA_037130495.1 of Candidatus Roizmanbacteria bacterium. GTDB lineage: Bacteria > Patescibacteriota > Microgenomatia > UBA1406 > GWC2-37-13 > JAGOLU01. The sequence goes on along the minus strand of JBAXSX010000007.1, from coordinate 25,465 downwards.
AGATAGAATGATAGCAGTGGCTTGCTTCATATTCTATGGTTCATGATTTACGATTGTTCAATTTTGAATTATTAATTAACTTTTGTTCTCATGTCTCAAATCCCAGCCATTTTGCTTTATGTGATATATCTGAACATATTTTTCATGCGGCCGAGTGGACCGCTCCCCGCTCTCCTCTCTCTTCTTGGATTTTTGGCATTTTGGCTCGTGATACATTGGCGCGAGCAAGTGATCAATAAGTGGTCCGCTCTATTTGCAGTCACTCTCGTGGTCTCACATGTGATACCGGTATTTATTGCATCTAAAGTTGCCGTCGTATTTGCGGGGTACGGAGGCATGATCTTGCTGCCCTTATTTATCCTCACGAGCTCTATACAACCAACCAAACTCATTGAACTGTTTTTTGTTTTCTATACAAATATAAAGGCGTATTTGGCCGCGGCTCTTCTGACATTGACTCGAGGATTGGCTGTCAAACTGACTGAGTCGGTGCAACAGAGAAAGAACTCCGGATTGATGAAATATCTGGTTGGTTTTCTGGTCTCCATCCCGGTGATATTACTTTTGGTTATGCTCCTTAGTTCAGATCCGATTTTTTATCAGAAAATAAAAGATATCATCCCAGAAAATATTCTGGCTGAAATACCAGGACGTATTGGTATGAGTACTTTCATGGGTATATTTCTCATACCCACACTCTACCTCGTGCAAAAAATACGTGAGCACCGTGCATCTGTGGTGGCTGACATGATCGGACGCTTTCATGCTCCCGAAATCTCGCTCATGATGAGTGGACTAGTGACGCTAGTCCTAGGTGCTTTCATCGTCATCCAATGGCCATATATATTTGTCCATGTCGCTCGTGAAATAGATTTGCAAAAATATGGCGTACGGACATATTCAGAATATGTTACCAAAGGATTTGTTGAATTGATCATCGCCTCAGTTGTTGTACTTGGAGTGATCTCGCTTGCACTGATAGTGCGAAATAATATCAAAAAGATGACCACCGCCTATGGTGTCATAAATCTGTTGCTGATAGCATGCTACTCCATCCTCATCATCTCGTGTTTTCGTCGAGTGGGGCTATATGTAGAGCTACACGGTCTCAGTGTGATTCGTGTATATGGATCGTATGTCCTCGCTGCTCTGCTCAGTATTGTGCCATTTATCTTATTGCGATTTTATTTCCAAAAGGCACACTTCTTCGCCGAGGTTGTAGTGATTTGCTGTCTTTTTGTGATCATGTTGGGCACGTCCGCCGATCATATCATAGCGACGCAGTTCCCACCGACTGTGAACAAACAAATCGATTATGGATATCTTGCCCGACTATCTGCAGATGGTGCCGATGGATGGGAAGCAGCATTGATATCAGTCACTCAGACACTCGTCACAAAAAATCTTTTGGGTAAGCCGCTGCTGGATTCACATGACCGACAAGAAATTGCAAAAGCCGCGCTCACTCTCGCATATCTAAAAGACAACTATTCACATCTTCAGGATATATATTTGAGTGTTGATGAGTACAACACCAACCGCATTCTTTTGTTGCAATCGCATTTGGGGATATACCAAAATAGATTGGAATATTTAAATGAAAAAATGAAGACAAACAAAGATGCTGAGTCTGAATATAAAATCACCCTGGAGACTTCTAATAAGATCAAGGCGTGTATGATCGCAATAGCAAATCAGGACAATAAAGAGTGCCTTTCCGGCATTTCCATTGACTCACCTATGCAGAGTCAGTACATGCCTTTTACGAATACAGTGTATCCCAATTTCAACGATGCGACCTTTGCTGGCCATCCTTCGTACTTCTATAACATGTGGCCCATGGACAACTCGTATGACCTGGTACATCAGGGGTATCGCCCCGGATACTACTCCCAGTGGTATTCGTACAACAAAGTTGAGAAGGAGATATTTGACAAACTCGATAAAGTTCAGTATCCACACAAACTATACAAGTTGATGTCTGCATACTATCTACTTGAGGAAAAAATCATCAGTCAACCTCTGAACGAGCGTAGTTTCGAACAAGACGTGTCACTTGCCGCTCCCCTCTTGTGATGCGAAGTCTTTACTTGGCCAAGCTGTCCTGACGACGTCAGGACAGCTTGAGGACATGTTGTGCAGCTTCATTGCCGAGTCGTACGGCATAATTGGTCCCCCGATCATAAGGGTATGTCATATCGAGATTGGCGATGATGAATCCTGGGGTACTGGTAGCAAAGGTTGGTTTGTTTTTGATAAATGATGCATCAAAAATCGGCTGAGAATACGGAGCTTTGAAATGGTACGTCTGCAAGACACGGAAGGGTGCGGGGTGTAGTTTTTGCAGGTGCGGCATATATAAGCGAAGCGTTTCATCAGCTGACATACTGAGGAGTCGATCGCCATCGTCAACATAGTTGCCTATATACAGTAGGTGATGATTGGCGTATTTGTCGGTATCCATATAGTTTGTATGTTGAACCATTACCAACCCAGGAATAGAGTCAGAACAAAGCGACAACCAGTATGTCGTGTCGAGTATGGGCACGTCTGTCTCCAGGATGAGTGTGGTTGCCCACAAATACTGGAGTTTGCTCAATCGATCAGATTCATCAGAAGAAAGTAGCACAGCGCACACTCTACGGGTCACTGGTGAGGGAAGAGTAGAAATCACAGATGAGCTAGTTAAAGGCTCATCAGATCCCTGCATCCGAGTGCAAAAACGCCCAGAAATCCGTTCCACCGCCTCAATCTCCTTATCGGCATAAAGCACCACTCCCCTCTTTCTTAGGGTTTCAACGAGCACATCGACAAAATGTTGAAATCCTCCCTGAGGGTATCCGAGAGAGGAACTCCGCTTATTGATCCGAGTCCAGATGAATGAGGCAAGGATTTTTTCCGCATATTTACCGTATTTTTTCTTCATCATCCCTCCAAACATCACTTGGTACGCTCGATCCCCCACTGTTTTTTGCATAAACTCGACTAGGGTCTGGGTTTCGTAGATTTGAGAAATAAACGGGGAAAGCTTCAGTAAAAACAACACGAATCCAAATCGAACACGATCAAAGATCGAAAGGAGAGGAAACCGAAGGAGATCAAGTGGAGTGTCGACTCGATATGACTTCGGAGCTCCGTCGACCTCGTAGAGACTCGATGTTGAAGGTGATCGAAATATCATTTCGATATCCAATTCTGCCGCAAGGCTCAGAAAGTCTGAGTCGCTCGCAAACAGATGGTGATAGGCGTACTCAAGCGGCCATTCCCAACCATTCCCCTTAAAACCCTGTGCAAGACCCCCAAAAGTTGATGATTTTTCAATGAGAGCAATACGCTTACCTGCAGAACTCAGACGAAGAGCAGCAACAAGTCCAGTGACGCCCCCGCCCAAAATAACTGTGTCAAAAGAAGAAATTGAGGTGGGGATTTTTTCTTGCATATTTACCGTATTATTTCCTTATCGTTTCTTGTGTGCGTGAGGATCGAGAATGAGTGTTTGAACACAGAGATATGTTGGAACAGCCAAAAGCACCCCCAAGGGGCCCGCCAAACGGAGTCCAAAAAAGATGCAAAGCATCGTCACTACGGGGCGTATTCCTACCGCTTTTTTCATAATATAGGGGACAAGGAAGTTGTTTTCAAGCTGCTGGACAATGATGCTCCAAATGAGTGCAGCAAACCCAAAGAAAGGAGATACTGAGAAACCAATCAACGTCGCTGGTACTGCAGCAACGGTGGGGCCTATATTAGGCACGGCCTCAAGAAGTCCGGCGAGGACAGCAAGGGGGAGAGCATACTTGAGTCCAATGAGATAAAAGCCTATGTATGAAGCTATACCCACTGCAAGCATGAGGGTGAGCTCACCCCAAAACCACGAGGCAAGGCGGCTCTCGGTCCGCAAAAGGGCATTTTCTATTTTTCTCATCGTCTCTGGTTTGATGTAGTCTTCGATGAGGTTGCGAATGAGAAATTCATCAGAGAGGAAATAAAAGCCAAATACACTCGAGGTCACTACAAAGAGAGTGTTGCTGAATATATTACTTATGATGCTGAAGAGCTGCTTTGGGACATCAGGCAGATACTGTGAGATTTCTTGCAGGCGGATAGCACTCAATATGTCGGGGTTCATGTGAGCAAGTGTCATCGGGAGATTTTCGATGAATAGGGTAGTCTCCTTGATGATGGGCGGGATGATTGTGCCCATCACAATGCTAAGAGCAAACACAAAGATCAGGTAGACTATCGCTGTAGCGAGAGGTCTTTTGATTCTTTTTTGATGGTTGAGATAGTTCACAGCAGGCCGCAACGCGCTCATGATGATAAAGGCGATAAAAATCGAAAAGAGAATATCTTGATACATCCACAAAATATAGGCAGCGAGAGGAACCAAGAATATTTTAATAATGGTTTTGGTGGAGACGTCTATAGTGCGCATATGTGATGGATTAATTGTATACCACTATGTGGTATAGATCTACCTATTTTGAGTTGACAGACTTTTGCAAAGCGACTAGGATGTACGCATAGATCATATGGATGAATCGTCAGACCAGGTGTTGTATTCGTGGACTGCTCCCTTGCGCCCATTCAAAAAGCGTTCAGCTGGTTTGTTGCGTTTTTTTCTTGCACTCGCTTTGCTCATCTCTGCAATAGTATTTTTCTTTGGAGACATTGTCACCCTACTTCCTATTTGGGCACTATTGTTTTTGTTTTACGTATTCGCGATCACACCACCTCCTCAAGTAGAGTCGCGTCTTACTCGTTTTGGTGTTGAAAGTGCAGGCGTCCTCATCCGGTGGGATGTCCTTTCACACTACTATTTTGTGAATCGTCTCGGCTTCGAAGTCTTGGTGCTCGTCACGCAAGCTCCATATTTCGGCCATCGGTATCTTGTTGTCCCCACCAGCGAAGTTAAAGAAGAGGTGGTTGAGGTGATGGGAAAACACCTCATGTTTTTGAGCAAGCCTCCGCGAACATTTACCGATAGGTTGATTGAGCTTTTTTCTCGCCTCGTTCCGGAAGATACTCCCGTCACTGCCCCGCAGCCTGTCTGATTGCGTGTCCGAATACTGCTCCAGACATCTCACCGACACCAAGTTTTTGTCCCCACAGCGCGACACCCTCGTCTGCAGTTATGAGCGTTGCGTTCTCGTGAAGAGCCAGCATGATAAGTCCAAAGTCAGCTGAGCTATCGAGATAACCCGTTCGTGTCGCATTGCGATATCTCGATCGCAACGACTCTTTGGGTTGCTGAAGCGATTTTTGAATATCGATTCTCGACAAGGCGGGTTTAGCATGTGCTGCCTCTACGGCTCTTACGAGGGTCTCATCAGCGATATGGAGCCCTTCTCCCGATCGCTTTCTGCCTTCGCTAATGAACTGATCGAAGACCATGGCTGGCACGGTCATCTCGCCGAGTGGTGGGGTCTTAATCGATACATTCGACAAAAATGAGTGAAGCGCGGCTTTGTCTTTTATCTCAAACATCGTTTCCATTTCAGCAACGATCGAGGGGGTCATGAGGTAGGTAATGGTGGGGGAAGCAGCACGTGCTTTGGACAAAAAACCCATGACTTCGAGTGGGTTTTTGCCCAAATCGATGCCTATTTCAAATGAGAAAAATATGTTTGTGTCGATGCAGTATTTCATATGAGTAGTATACCGCGATAATGTGCTTCAATGGGGAGATCGGGAATAGTGCGTTTTATGTGCGGAAATTGGGCAGTGTGAGTTTGTGCTTGAATTTATCGTCTTTATACGGTAACATAGGGCCAAATATGTATGGTATATCCATACTAAGGAGATTTCTCTATGGCAAAAAAAACCCAAACTTCATCTAACTCAATCATGTCTCAGCTCCTCGGAGGACAGGCGCGGAAGTCGCCCACGTTACAAAAAAACGTTGAGATCAATGCAAAAATTGTCAGTCTCGCAAAAAATAACATACTTTTTGACCTCGGTGGCAAGGCCCTTGCTGTCCTTGGTGACCGTGAAACACGCGAGATCGGTACCTATTTGCCCTATCTTCAGGTTGGCGAGTCCATACTCGTTCGTGTGATTTCTCCCGAAAGCAAAGATGGCTATCCTGTCGTTTCATTATCGAAGTTCTTTGACACGGGTAAGTGGAAGATTTTGATCGACAAGAAGGCAGCTGAAGAAACAATTGACGTCATTTGTGGCGACTACGGCAAAGGCGGTCTATTCGTCGACTTTATGGGTGTTCGAGGAGTCATCCCCAAGATCCAGCTCATGACCGAGCATATGGGTACCCCAGAAAAGCTCGCAGGACAGCGCATCAAGGTCAAGGTTCTTGAAGTCGATGAGGCAAAAAATCGACTGGTCGTATCAGAAAAAGCAGTACATAGCAGTATGAGCAACAAAGAGCTTGAAAAGCAGTTTGCAGAAATCGAGGTTGGCAAGTCATACGATGCTCTCGTTTTGGGCACATCAGAATTTGGCATATTCTGTGAAGTCAACGGAGTTGAGGGACTCATCCACATCTCCGAAATCTCGTGGGAAAAAGTGCACGATGCAAGTCTCTTCGTCAAAAATGGCGAAACAATTCCTGTCTTTGTCGTAGAAAAGAATCAGACAGACATGAAGCTTAATCTCTCTCTCAAGAGACTTACCCCCGATCCATGGAGCAATATTGAGGAAACATATCCAAAAGACAAACTCATCGAAGGCGAAGTAGTGCGCAAAGAACGCTACGGATATTTTGTGAGACTCGCCCCTGGTATTGAGGGCCTTATCCACATTTCAAAGCTTCGTGGCAATGAAAATCTCAATGTAGGACAAAAAGTTCAGGTATATGTTGAGCGCATCAACACACCTGAAAGACGCATGAGTCTCGTTTTGCCAGATGGCCAAAAACCAGTGCTCTATCGTTAAAAACACAGTTTCACACACTCAAAAAAACCACCCCCACTTGTTGGGGGTTTTTTTGAGTGTGTTTAGTGTTTAGTTTTGCTACACTGTGATACTGTCTATCTATGGAACAGCATGCTATACCGCGAGACGTAACCGGGTTCAGTTTTAAGCTCATCGGCTTTATGACCCTGAAACAATTTGTATATCTTATAGTCGCTGCTGTTGTGGGGTATTTATTTTTTCTCATTTCTCCCATTGTGATCCTCGGGCAGATCATAGGAGTAGCTGTGTTTTGCGTCGGGCTCATTTTTGCTTTTATCCCCGTGAATGATCGTCCCATGGAGGTTTTCATAAAAAACTTGTATGCAAAACTTTCAAAACCAACCCAGTATTTTTATCACAAATCTGAGCCTCCGCTTGCGCTCCTTTCAGGGCTTTATTACGAGGCGGATCCCCACATCATCTTTGCACATGTGGATAGCAAAGAAAAACTAGCCGCATATCTTTCGCACAAACAGGCGGCGCCAACCGATCATGCTCAAAAACAACACCAGGCCGCAGTCTCAAGCCTCCTCAAAGCACAGCCACCACAGGCACAAGCCGCACCTCTTCCTACGACTCCTGGTGGCACTACAGTCGCTCAAATCACCCAACCGCCAGGGCCTCCTCAGGGTAGCGCCCATCCTTTTATTAGCGGCACAGTAACCAATCGGAAGCGCATACCACTTCCAGGAATATTGCTCTATGTGAGAGATCCAACCACAAAAAAAGTCCTGCGTATTCTCAAAACCAATCCTCATGGAGTCTTCGCCTCATTTCACCCTCTTGCACTGGGTGAATACATCTTTGAAGCAGCAGACTCGGCAAAAAACTATGTCTTTGATCCCCAAAATATCAATTTGGCAGGAGATTCAAATATTGTGACGTTTGTTTCTCGAGAATTACTCTCGTGATATAACAGCTTGATAGTTGGATCCCTTTTGTATAGCATTGAATGAGTATGATTAAACAAAAAATTTCAGCCCCCGTAAAAGGAACGACACAACAATTCATCGAAATAGAGGATGTTGTGGAGGATGTGGTGCTAATGAAAGGCAACGCAGCGGCAACAATCATAGAGGTTGGCGCCGTCAATTTTTACCTTCTGTCGGCAGAGGAGCAAAGCTCGATGGTTTACTCATACGGAAATCTGCTCAACTCTCTTTCCTTTCCTGTACAAATAGTGATTTTATCCAAAAAAATGGACATATCGATCTACCTCGAATATCTCAATGGGAAAATAACGCAACAACCACAACCTCTCATCAAAAGCCGATTGCAAAGCTATCAAGAGTTCATAAAGTCGGTGATAAAGAAAAATACAGTTTTGGAAAAACGATTTTTCTTTGTAATCCCCTTCAACCCACTTGAGATGGGGGTATCTGGGGTGAAATCCATGCACAAAGATTATCTCGTCAGTAGAGCAAAGATCTCGCTGTATCCAAAGCGCGACCATCTCCTCAGGTTGCTTTCAAAGATTGGTCTCAGATCGACGACCCTCCAACAACAGGAGATTGTCGAGCTTTTTTATAACGTGTACAACCCATCAGCGACAGGGAGACAGCTTGCGCCTGTACCCTCATATACTTACCCCATTATGACCCAATAAATATGTTTGGACTTTTTTCACAATCAAAATCTTCCGCACCCTTGCCCGAGTCACAGTCGGCTCCTCAGGTGTTTGCTCGTGGGCAGGTATCAATAAAGGACTTGCTCGCGCCTTCTTTTGTCGAGACAGATTTCACGTTTGTCAAAATCGATTCTCGTTACTATCGTACGTTGTATGTTGTGGGATATCCTCGATATGTTTCGTCGAACTGGTTATACAACCTCATCACCTTTGACCACCCATTATTTGTGTCCATGTTTATTTACCCAACAGAGAGCAAGCAGGTCCTCGATGATATTCGGAAAAAAATCGCTCAAATGCAAGCCACGCTTGATTCCGACATGCGAGCAGGCAAGGTGGTTGACCCACTCGTGCAAGTGCAGCTCGATGATGCAATGCTTCTGCAATCAGAGCTTGCCAAAGGCTCAGAGCGATTCTTTCAGTTTGGCCTATATATAACAGTCCCTGCGGAGACTAAAGAAGAGTTGGAAAATGTAACAAAAGAAGTTGACTCATCACTATCCTCATTATTGATTATTGCAAAGTCAGCAGTTCTTGAACACGACAGTGGTTTCCGCTCATCCTTGCCGACGTTTTCTGACAAGTTGCAGGTGTGGCGCAACATGGACACCACCTCTCTGGCGATGACATTTCCTTTTTCAACCGCCTCGCTTACCCGCAACGAGGGGGTTTTGTACGGAGCAAATCAACATGATGGAAGTCTTATTATCTTTGACCGGTTTGCGCTCGAAAATGCAAACTCGGTGATATTGGGAAAGTCTGGCGGAGGGAAAAGTTTTATGGTCAAGTTAGAAGTATTGCGGCTCATGATGATTGGTGTGGACGTGATCATTATTGATCCAGAAAATGAGTATGCCCCAGCATGCAAGAGCATGGATGGAGAGTTTGTAGAGTTTTCCGCCTCTTCTTCGTACAAAATCAATCCGTTTGAATTGGCTCAGGAATCAGTTGAGCCAGATGAGCTTCAAAACAAAATACTTGATCTGCACAGCCTCATGAAGATTATGATGGGGGATATTTCTCCAACACAGGATGCCATGCTTGATCGCGCTCTCGTTGGTGTATATCAAAACCGTGGAATCACCCCCGACCCTTCGACATTTTCTTTACCCGCACCATACCTAGAGGATGTATACAAGGCATTTTTGGGCATGGAGTCACCAGAAGCAAAAGAGCTTGCAGATCGACTAGAAAAATATGTTAAGGGATCAGCCGCAGGCATATTCAACCAACAGTCGACCTTTGATATCAAAAACCCCTTCACTGTGTTTGGTGTCCGTGATCTTGAGGAAAACCTTCGCCCTGTGGCCATGTATATCATCCTTGACTATATCTGGAGCCGCATACGACGAGAGAAAAAAAGGCGAGTACTGATTGTCGATGAGGCCTGGTATCTAATCAAAAACAAGGATTCTGCAGCATATTTGAGAAATTTTGCAAAAAGAGCCAGAAAGTATGACCTGGGCATGACCACGATCACCCAGGATGTTGAGGATTTCTTGTCTACTGATGATGGAAAGGCAATTATCACAAACTCGTCTTTGCAGATCATACTCAAACAGTCGACTGCGGCCGTTGATAAGATTACTGAAACCTTTTATCTCACTGGAGGAGAGAAGCACTTTCTCCTATCTGCAGGAGTCGGAGAGGGGTTGTTCTTTGCAGCACAAAACCACGTGGGTTTTCGAGTCATCTCGAGCGACGAAGAGCGTCAGCTCATTAGTTCATGATTTATGAACCGCTTCGAATGCTCGTTTAAAGGCGTCTTTGCTCATGGCCCCAACAAGCTGGTTTACAGGTGCTCCGTTTTTGAAAATGAGCACGGTTGGTATCGATGAGATGTTAAACTGTCCTGCGAGCTCGCCCTCATCATCTGCGTTGACTTTCCCAAAGGATATCTGTGTAAGTTCATTTGAAAGCCCCTCAAGAATAGGTCCCACCACCTTGCAGGGTCCGCACCAGTCTGCATAAAAATCAACCACAGTTACCTTATTTTTTGTGATAAAAGATGAAAAAGTTGAAGAAGTAAGCTGGGTGATCATGGGGTTTAAGTTGGCGCGAATTAATAGGGGGTTAACTTGGGCATTATATGCTTTTCCTAGCAAGAAACAACCCTCTTTATTTGCGGGTGGGTTTCAGCACCAACCACACCATATGTAGACCGAAAGGTGCCTTTCCGCTTGTAACACAGGACGCTCTGTGATAAACTATGGGACATTGTTCTGACCTATGTACACCCCCGTCATATTAGGATTTGTAAAAGACCTCGAGTCACACGGTAAATCTCCATATACAACCATTGCCTATAAAAAGGACCTGGAGCAGTTTTTCGAATACGTAATATCACGAAATATTGCCGATGTATCCCTCATTACTATGGAGGTGATCGAGTCATTTGTAAAAAATCTAATTGAGGTCCGAGGATATACAAAAAAGTCTGCCTCACGCAAACTCAACTCTATCCGCACTCTCTTTCGTTACCTCCGCACGTCTGGGGTCATTTCAAGCAATCCAGCCACTGAGATCTCGCACCCTAAATTTGACGCAGCTCCTCCTCGTATTTTGACAAAGCTCGAATACCGTGGCCTACGTGACGTTGCAAAAGATGATCCTCGAACACTCGCACTTATCGAGCTTCTTTTGCAGACGGGCATGAAGATAGGGGAACTCGCTGGGCTGTGTCTAGAGGACATTCATCCAGGAAGTATCACCATCCGTCCCGCAGGAGGATCTCAAGCCCGGGAAATACCCTTCAATAAGGCTTCTGAGGCATCTCTCAAGGCATATCTCAAGACTCGCCCTGTGTTTCCTGATTCCCATGTGTTTATCACTCGAACCGGCAAGCCAATGTTGATTAGAAACATTAGACAGGTTATCGATCGTTGCTTTGCAGATGTGGGGATAGAAAACGCCACTGTCAATGACTTGAGGAACACATTCATCGCTCATCAACTCACCAATGGGGCAGGTCTCGAATATATTGCTCGGATTGTTGGGCACAAAAGACTATCTTCAACAGAGAGATTTCTCAATCTCGTCAGGCAAGAAGCTGAGAGAAAAGAACGGCTAGGAGAGTTGTAAACTCACTCTTGCAGTCTAACAGGCATTATCACGTGCTGATAATAAAACCCTTCTGATTTTTGATCATCCTCGACATCTCCAGGAAGGAAAAGAATTGGTGCATCGGCCCTATTGACTCTCATTGTAAAGAGTTCATCATCAACGCTTCCAAGGAAATCAACCAGGTATCTGTAGTTAAATGCGATATTCATTTCCCCTTTATGCGCAGTTTCCGTAAATACTATGTCTGTCGAGTTTTCTGCTCCCGCTTCTTTTTTTGGCCTTAGCTGAACTTTCGATTTGTCTATCGAAAATACAACGATGTTTGAGTGGTCGCGGGCAAATATAGAAATCGTCTTGACGGCGTCGAGAATCTCGCTTTTCTTAAAAACAAACCTATTCTCGTGTGCATGTACAAGCACTTTCTCATATGGAGGATATTCTCCTACCATGAGCCTTGTTGTTGCTTGTAGTCCATCCTGAGATATGATCAGGGTGGTGCTGTCCTCAGAGGTTTTAATCTGTAGATTTTTACTTTCATTAAATATTGAGAGGGCATCTCTCAAGAAAGAGGCTGGGACAAGTATTTTGTCTGTTATTCCTATTGGGGAAGTAATCTGTACTAATGAAAGCCGAAAGCCATCAGTAGCAACTAGACGTGCCCCACCTTCGCTCAAGGGAAGAATACAAAGAGAGGAGAGTGTTGGTCGAGATGTTTCGGTTGAACAAGAGTATAAAAGGAGAGAAAGCGCATCCCCCAAAACGGTGAAGGGAACGCTTGCCCCAGAAGTGGCCCTCAGAGGAATAACGGCCTCTTCACGAGTCAAAGGAAATGTGCCGCGTGTTGTTCCGCAAACAACCTTCATACTTGAGTCTGTGAGCGACACTGTAATGTCTTTGCCATGAACCGTTTGGATAAACTCGGTAAGTTTTTTAATATCTGTGGTGAAGCCTCCCTCACCAATAAGTTGTGTGATCGAAGTATCAACAAGCAGCGTCCTCGTATCGGTTTGTAGAAAGAGAGAAAGTGCGTCTCCATGAGCGAGGAGGTGTGTGGTTGAGTTTTTTTGACCATTGCTCATCTTCTGAAGAGACACAAGCGCTCTTGTGAGTGATTGTCTGTCTACAGTAAAAGATATATTAGTAGTCATAGTAGGGTACGTGGGTAAGTGTATAGGAGGAGGTCTGAGTTTTCAAGACGCTCTGTATGGTTGGTGTACATATGGGGATAATTTTAGAGGTCTGTGGAGAGCCCTGTGTTTTGGCATATTGCAACAATCTCCTTCCTCATTTCGGTGTTGTGGAGAAGGTTCTCTTGGATCTTTTGGACGCCATGAAGTATGGTTGTGTGATCTTTTCTTTTGAGAAAACGGGCTATTTCGGCGAGGCCCAGTCCGAGTTTGACCCTTAAAACATACATAAGTATGTGTCTGGCGTGGGCAACTCTTTCAGTTCTATTCGGTTGTCTGAGATGGAGTGGCTTGATCTGATAGTAGAGACATACTGTTTGAAGAACCTGTTCAATCTGAGGAGGAGATGATGACCTATTCTGTCCACCCAGCAGCACATCCCGAGATTGTAGGGTGACGGTATTCTCCCCATGTCCCGCAACAAGAGCCCGTGCATACGAGGACAAGAGTATTCCCTCAAGCATGCGGTTGTCATCGGCCTGCTCAGCGATCTTTTTGGCAGCCTCAATATCCACATCTATTCCCCTCTCCTTAGCCTTAATCAGAGTGATTGCTGTTTTTAATTCAAAATCAGGAGGAGAGATATCAATGATCAGTCCACCAGCAAATCGCGACCGTAGTCGATCCTCAAGATCACCTATTTGTTGTGGAGGCCGGTCGGAAATGAGGATGATTTGTCCCCCCCGCTCAACCACATCATTAAAAGTATGAAAAAACTCCTGCTGAACAGTCTGTTTCCCTGCGATAAACTGTATATCATCGACCACCAACACATCAAGACGGCGGTATTTTTGGCGGAACTTCTCAGTCGTTCTGCCCCGAATAGCCTCAATGATTTCATTAGTGAATTTGTCCCCTGCACAGAAAAATATCTTTAGCGAAGGATTCAACTGGAGTATTCGGTAGGCCGTTGCCTGGGCAAGGTGTGTTTTTCCAACTCCCACCCCACCCCACAAAAAAAGAGGGTTATATGCTTTGCCAACCTGATTCACCACAACCTGACTTGCTGCAAAGGCGACATTATTACAGTGCGACACGGCGTAATTATCCAGAGTGAGGCGAGGGTTTAGTCCCGATCGCCGCGCGAGGTCTTGGAGAGTGGGCTCATATTCAAGGAGCGGTGCGCCACGAGGGGTTTCAATTTTTTTACCAACAGGCTTATCAGATTTTACTTCAAAAAAAACACCTCGTACTTCTGTGCCAAATGCGCGAGATGCCAGCGTGATCAAGTCCCGTTGTTTATTCTGAGCAACTGTTCGCACGCCACTATTAGGACACAAAAACAGTACCACTCCCCCCTCAAATGACCCAACAGAGAGCTGCTCTAGCGCGCTCTTCCACACATCGCCGGCACCCACTGCAGGAACAGACTCCGAAACGAACTGTGACCAAGCAGAAGAATAATCCATGTTTATTATTTGTGGATAAGTTATCCACAAATAATAAACACTTTTACACAGAATGCAACTGAGGTAAACTAGATCGCTTTACATCAATGTTAAATCATTTGGCGCGCGTACTGATTCCCGACAGGTGTCATTTGTGTGGATCTCTCGGCAGTGATGTTTGCTCTACCTGTATGCGGAGCATGGGAACGGTCCACACAGAGCACTGCCCCTTGTGCGGTCAGGCGAGCATCTTTCCTCGTGCGTGTATTTGTCGTGAGAGCGATATTGCATTTTGCACGCTATTTAGTCTGACGCCAACCTTTCGAAAATACCTACACCTTATCAAATATTCCAATCAAAAAAATCTAATTTCCCTTATCCCATCCATGATGAGCTTGGGACAGTTGAAAAACCTTATGTTGATTTCTCAAATGCCCCAAGCAGTGCTTGTGCCCATACCGTTACACAAAAGCAGAGAAAGTGAGCGAGGGTTTAATCAGTCCAACCTCATTGCACACGAACTGTCAAGGATGACAGGTGTGCCTGTTGGGAATTTCGCCCGAAGAATAAGAAAAACGAGTACACAAGCCAAAACTACTCACAAAAATGATCGCACTCAGAACACGAGGGAGGCATTCGAGTGTATAGCAGACCCGACCATGGAGGGCGACCCACTAGTGATCTTGGTAGACGACGTGATTACCTCAGGGGCGACCATGCTATCTACGGCTCGTGCCATGCAGAAGGGTGGCTTTACTCGTGTGATCGGAGTAGGGCTGGCGCAAGAGGACTGGCGGGGAAGGAGTCATTGAAACGAGGAGGAAACATGCTATACTATAAGATATGGAAAACATTAATCGTGGCCTAACTGCGCTATTCATCATAATTTTTGCATTTGCCGTTGCGTTCTTTATCTTTTATAGACTCGGTTTTTTTACTCGATTCTTTCCGAATTCAAAACTAACACTCCCCGCTATCTTTTCTGGAAAAACTATTAACCTTACTCCAACACCAACGGGCGTGCAGGAGGCATCCCCCACGCCAACTGGAACAGTTGTGCCAACTACATCAGCCGCAACCAGAGCACCCTCAAAAACTCTATCAACCGGAAACTCGCCAACATCATATCCTACTCCAATTCGTGCAACTCCGACTCGAACAGTGAGAGGCTTTTCCACGCCAATCACAAGCATCCCAAACACGGGCTCTGCAACGATCATCCTACCACTCCTCGGATCGCTCGGGGGTTTGGGAATGATTTTGAGAAAAAAATCGAAATAACCCCAGATCCACTCAGGCCCTATACAAGAAGCGGTTTTTTTGGTAAAGTGGTAGTATGATCCATTTAGATGAGGACCAGTTCCACACGCTCATACTCCAAAGCGGACTATTGTCTGAGGAGAAGCTGAACGAAATCGAAACCCTTGCCCGCTCTTCTGGCGAGCGTATGTATGACGTAATCACCGAAAGAAAACTTATTGAAGACCCTGTGTTGGGTCAAAAAATAGCTGAGTTTTACACATGCCCCTTTGTGGACCTGACAAAAATCGTTATCCCTGACAACCTGCTCCACGTTGTGCCTGAGCGTGTTGCGAAAAAGAAAAGGTGTATTGTATTTGAAAGGTCGGCAGAAAAGGTAAAGTTGGCTGCAGAAGACCCCAAAGACACTCAAACACAAGAGCTGATCAAGAGCAAAACCAACCTCATTGTCGAGGTGTATTACGCCACTCCTGCAGGGATCTCAAGTGCCCTCAACACGTTTAAAACAGACATCAAAAAAGCATTTCAAGACCTGTCAGATGAGGCAGAAAAAAAAGGAGATACAGGTGAGAGCGATGAAGAGGCTCCGATATCACAACTCGTAGACGTGCTTTTCGAGCATGCCTACAAAGAAAATGCCTCGGACATACATCTCGAGCCCCAAGACAATCAGGGCCTCATCAGATACCGTATTGACGGCATACTTCATGACGTGATCACCTCACCAAAGTCGATACATGAGCGCATTGTATCGCGCCTCAAGGTGCTCTCTCGACTGCGCACAGATGAACATCTTGCAGCTCAAGACGGCAAAATCAGCGCCACTATCAATGGCGAAGGAGTAGACGTGCGTCTTTCCATACTCCCCATCGTTGATGGTGAAAAGGCTGTCATGCGTATCCTCTCTACACACGGAAGACCTCTTACTCTTGAAGATCTGGGTATGAGGCCAGAGGATCTTGCCCGTGTTAAAACGGGATACACCAGGTCGTTTGGAATGGTGCTCACCACCGGACCAACAGGTTCTGGAAAGTCAACATCAATTTATGCCATTTTGCGCATATTGAACACCCGTGACATCAATATAACCACCATTGAGGATCCGGTCGAATATCGCGTCAGAGGACTCAATCAAATCAACGTGAACACCAAAACAGGGCTCACTTTTGCAGCAGGGTTGCGGTCAATACTTCGTCAAGACCCAAACGTTGTGTCCGTTGGAGAAATCCGCGATGGAGAAACGGCGAACATTGCAGTGAACGCGGCGCTTACGGGGCACTTGGTATTGTCAACCCTTCATACAAATGACGCGGCGACCACCATGGTACGTTTGGTTGATATGAAGGTGGAACCCTTTCTCGCTGCCTCAACAGTCAATGTGATCATCGCTCAGCGTCTTGTCCGTAAGATTTGCAAAAACTGCGTTTCAACGAAACCAATCGCGAGGCAGGAGCTTGTAACCCTCTTCAACAAGGATTGGGTGGACAAGCATATGGGAGTCCAGGAAAGCATTCCAGTTTCATTCGGGGCTGGTTGTAAAAAATGCAGCATGACAGGATACGCAGGTCGTGTGGGTATCTTTGAAGTCTTATTAGTTTCTCCTCGGATCAAGGACCTCACTGTCAAAAAGGCAAGCTCAGACGTGCTCAATAGCGCCGCGATTGAAGAGGGCATGACTCTTATGGGCGAGGACGGGCTCATCAAAATAATTAACGGCATCACAACCGTCGAGGAAGTCGCGCGCGTTACAAAGACAGAAAATGAATAATCCCCGCTTTTTTTATGGAACCGAAAATTATCAACATTAACCCTAAGCGCATTGGTCTTTCAGCAGATGACAAGCTGTCTCTATTGAGCAATCTTGCAACGATGTTGCAGGCGGGCATTTCTATCATTGAGGCTATTGACTCACTCAGAGAAGACTCCAAGGGCAATCTATATCTCGTCTTAACGAAACTTAGACAAGATCTCGAGCAGGGCAAACAGGTGCACGATAGTTTTGGTCAGTTCACAAAAATTTTTAATCGAGTTAACGTGAACATCATAAAAGCGGCAGAGGAGTCTGGCACGCTGGAAAAAGTCCTCTTTGAACTCAAAGAATCGATGCTCAAAGACATGGAGTTTCAGGACAAGGTTAAAAGTGCCGGTCTCTATCCGCTCTTCGTCTTCATAGTATTTACCGTAGTTCTTGTGGGAATGCTTTTTGGAATCATTCCAAAGATCGGCACCGTTTTTAAGTCTCTAAGCATACCGCTCCCACTACCCACGAGAATATTAATTTTCACTTCTGACATACTCGTCAATAACACTCTTCTCGTCATTGCTATATTTGCGGGGACAATAGCCCTTTTTGTATGGTTATTCAAAGCAAAGCGAGAGATGGTACTAACAGCTCTATTCGGTTTGCCTGTGATATCAGATCTTGTCCGAGACATCGACCTGACTCGGTTTACCAGAAGCCTCGCACTTCTTTTGGCTTCGGGCATCCCCATCACCAATGCTTTGGAGTTGACCAAAGACGTTGTGGTGAAGCCCCAAGTACGCGATGCTATCAATGCTGCATATCAAACCATCCTCCAAGGAGGAAAGCTTTCCTTCGGATTGAGCAAAAAGGGCAAACTCTTTCCAGGAGTACTCAAAAAAATGATTGAGGTAGGAGAGCGGAGCGGCTCCCTCGACAAATCACTCCTTGATGCCTCAGGCTTTCTCGACTATCAAACAAGTAAAAAAATCAAAACCCTAACCACTCTCCTTGAGCCACTTATGTTGGTGGGAGTGGCCGTATTAGTTGGAGGAATGATGATGTCAATAGTTGCGCCAATATATGGACTCATTGGATCAATCGGTGCAAAGAGATAATGCCGGCTTCACCCTCATAGAGCTTTTAGTAGCTATGGCTGTTTTTGTCATTATCTCTACTATTGGATACATATCAGTCACTCAGCTTCGGAGCACCACAAACATCAACACTGCAACGGACAAGTTCATAGCTGATGTCCGAGCACAGCAAATACTTGCAATGATTGGTAAAACATCAAGCCCAAGTCCATCCTCAAGCACCAAAACTCAAGCAATACGCTTTTTTATTAACACACCAACATACACCGCATTCGAATGTGCAACGCCTGAGAACTGTCTGTATAGTCCGACAAATACGACTAATTTCAGCTATACCCTCGATGGCACAATCACTTTTTCCCAGGTGAATTTGCCAAATAGTCAAATCATCTTCAAATCATCAAGCGGAGAATTTTATGGATACTCTGACTTACTCAACACGATTGTATTGCGCAACACATCGAACGATGAAATAAGAACCATTCAAGCCAACAGCCTTGGTAACCTGACCAATTTATAACGTTCACAATGAAGGACGCGACGACACCAAAAATCAAAGGAGAATCCTTAATCGAGCTTGTTCTTGCTATGGCGATTTTCGCGGCTATCTTACCAACAGTTCTTTTCGCCATAGGAACCGTCAACCAATCTGAGCCCCAAAGGAACAACTATTTCAACTCCACGCTGATAACCGAAGAAACGAAAAACATTGTGCAGCAGATCAAAAACGAAAACTGGAACAACCTTCCAGCAAACGGTGAATATATTCTCACAAACTCCGGCTCTAGTTGGACATGGACCGCAATATCGACATATGGAGCAATGACCCCCTTTCCAACTGCGAGAGATGGGATCACTCGCTCAGTGACGATATCAGATGCGCTGCGCACCGCCGGAGGCGCGCTCACCGATGTGGTTTCAGGATCGGTAGTAGATGCGGCGACGAAAAAAATCACCATCAACACGACGTGGACAGGGGCAGCTGCACCTGCATCATCGGTCGTTTATATATCTCGAAACAATGCGATCCAAACAGTTACATTCACGACCACGAGTGATTTCCAGGCGGGGGGACAGGTGACCAATGGGACAGTCCTCAATACCCCCACTCCAGGTGATGATGGATCCATCGGATTGACCAATGCGAATCCATCAAAAGCATCATCACTCGTATCGTGGTGGAGCATGAACGCATATGTTACCGATGCAGTATCTGGAGTATCATGGATAGCCGACAGCAATCCTGTCGGGGGAAACTCCGCGATCGTCTATCCTCTTCCTTTTAATTCTCCTACTCCCGTGCAACCTCCGCTGGTCGACTCGCGCTTTGGCAAAGCTATCCAACTCAATGTGACGGGGGTACCGGTGCCTCCTGTTGCGTTGTACAAGATGGATGAGACTCTGTGGAACGGCACAGCAAACGAGGTGGCCAACGCAGTGGTCGGCGGTCCTGCGGGTGTAGCGGTGAGCGGCGCCACCACAACATCGGCGAGTAAATACGGTGCAGGCGCAGGCACGTTCAATGGCACAACCAATGGAGTTTTGGTAGATGGTGCCACGCTCAACCCCTCGACTCCATTCAGTCTGTCAATGTGGGTCTACCCGACGCGCGCGACCATCTATGATGTGTGGGCAGAGATATCTAGCTCCACCACATGCGATAATAATCCTCAAATATGGATAGATGCATCGGGCGTACTCACTCTAGGTAGGTGCAGTAATGGGGCCGGCGCGAACGTTGGTGTGGCAGCTACTCTCGTTAGTATGCTCAATACATGGTCCCATATTGAGTTTGTGTATAACGGCACAACGACCACGGCATATTTGAATGGTACTTTGGTTGGCACACCCTACACCTATGCCTGGCCAAGCTTTGCTACGTCACGATTTGCATTTGGATTCGATCGCACAGGAGTGACAAGGTTTTTCCAGGGAAGGATGGATGATGTGCGCATCTACGACTATGCGCGAACATTGGCTCAGGTCCAACTCGATATGGCAGGCAACACTCCAATAGCTGATGAAACCAACTTGAGTCATCTCAGAGTAGTCTACAACTCGTCAAATATGAATCTTGGAGCTTCGAACAATCCGATGTCATGGGAATATATGATCAAGCCCACAGGCACGACAGCAAAACCTATCATTGAGTGGTGGACCCTGGGACTTACACCTACCCCCACCGTAGGTGCTCAAGGATGGTTACTCGGATCGGGCGCAGACATATTCACTGATCTCAAGCCCCCCTCAGGCAGTCAGTACACATCCGCCTCGCAGATAACTGCTGCAAAATACAACCATGTGGTGATGACGTATGATGGGTCACTGATCAAGCACTATCTCAACGGCGCGCTCGTGGGCACGTCGAGCTCAGTGTCTACGCCACCCTCGACAGCATATCCTCTCAGCATAGGATATCGGTATCCAAACTCATATTTTATAGGAGAGATAGACGATGTTGCCATATACAGCGCGGCTCTTTCTGCACAAGAGGTTCATGACAGTATTTATTCGAGTTTTACATCAACAGTTCGGGACTTTGGTCATGGACAATCTCCCCAAATGCTGAGTTTGTATGCTGAGGTGAACGAGCCGACAGATACAGATATACAAGTACGCGTGGCGACGAGGAATGAAGCAACTGACGGAAGTGATATCTGTCCTACAAGTGAGAGTGAGTATACATTTGTTGGTCCGGCAGGCACTACCGACGCGTCTGATTATTTCAATGCAACCAACTCAACAATATCTGGAATCATCTACGCAGGAACAACTGGAAACTATGTTAATCCTGCGCGATGTTTGAGATATAAGGTCTACATGAAAAGTTTGAATGCATTCCCGTCAGGGTCTCAGCCCACGCTGAGTTCTATTCGTTTCACATACGCATTATGATTATCAAAAAAAATTCAGGCACCACTCTCGTCGAGGTTTTGGTAGCCTCCGGCATACTTATCTCCATCATCACTCTTTTGACCGTTGCACTTACCAGCACATTTGAAGGCTATGGAAGGGTTTTGTCATCTGCGCAGGTAGAGCAGGATGCCCAATACATCATCGCACGCATTCAATATGCAACAACTCGTGCCGACCGCAACACTCTCGGCGTCCATACAACCTCAGCTGATTTTAGCACGGGAGCACTGAACAATACCCAAGTCAATACCTCGTCCAATGGTGAGGTGGGTTTGGTTGCTGGACAAATAACGGGGACATTCACAAGCGCACCCATAGCACTCACGAGCAGCGAGACAATCAGATCGTTCACATCAAACGCAACACTGCCGGCAAATACTTCAATTGGTTACCAGGTTGGTATCAGAGGTATGGTCGCGTCCGCCTGTTTGGTAGACAGCGCACAATATGGATATGCCTGGGACACGACGGGGGCAGCCCCAATTGCGTGGTATAAGATGGATGAAGCGACATGGAATGGGACAGCTGACGAAGTGAAAAACACAATGACAAATACCTATAACGGCACCTCATCAGGAGGTGTCTATACGACATCCTCGGGTCAGTATGGCAGAGCTGGAAAATTTGATGGAGTGAACGATTATGTCGGAGCATCAGTGCCAATGACGCAAACCGACAACTGGACACTATCAGCATGGGTATACCCATCAGCTCTTCCACAACTTGGTACGATCATTTCGAATGGCAATGGCACCGGTGTTGCTGGTGATGGATATGCATTTGGAATAGGGAACGGGTCTGGCGCTTCGGGAAGCAAGCTTCAAGGGACAATATCCGGGACGACCTACATCGATAGTGGGTATACTTTCGCTACGACCAATACCTGGTATCACGTGACGATGGAGCGAGCATCCGGAACGATCAAATTCTATGTAAATGGCGTGCAGACTGCAAATACCTCAGCGAGTGTGCCGACCACTCCAACTGTTTTCCGTATTGGCTCGCAAACTGCAGTGCGCTATTTCAATGGTCTTATTGACGACATTCGAATATACAACTATGTTCGATCTCAGGCACAGATCGTGACAGATATGGGCGGATATGTGCCAAGGCCACTACCACCAGTCGCATGGTATAAAATGGATGAATCCTCATGGGGGAGCGTCATCAACTCGTCGGGTTTACCTAGTACAAGTGGGACATCCTACAACGGTGCCACTGTTACATCTTCTGGTAAGTATAACGGTGCAGGCAGCTTTGATGGATCCAACGATTATGTCGAGGTTCCTCATAACACCTCCCTCGCAATTACAGGCAATCTTACAATTTCCGCTTGGGTCAAGCCAACAGACAGAGTCAATGCGAATGGTATTGTGGGCAAAACGAGCACAAACACACCCGCGCCATACGACTTCTATTTAGCACAGACTTCGGGCTTGCCGAGATTGCTGCGTGGCAACGGGACACTCTATGCTTTCCTCGATGCAGCAACCGCGCCCGCAAATGGCCAATGGAGTCACGTTGCAGTCGTTATGTCAGGGACAACGGCTACCCATTACCTCAACGGCGTGGCGAATGGTTCTGGAACAATCTCAACTACAATTGCTGATTCTGGTGGCGCCATGAGGATAGCAAGTCGAGCAGACCTAGGCACAATCTTCAAAGGAAGTTTGGACGATGTGCGCATTTATAACTATGCACGGACACAGGAGCAGATCGCTGATGATATGAACGGAGCCGACCCGATCAATGTGGTTGATTATTTCACCTTGCCAACGGGTACGCCAATCACCAACTATGCCAACCCTGGTCAGTGCATCATATACAAAACGACATATACCCGATCGGCGACGACGGACTCTACGCCGCAAACACTCGACGTAACAATCAAAAAATAACCCACCCAAATGCGTCATCACGTCATCAGATCGTAAAGTTATATTGTCAAATTGTTGCATTGCTAAATGGTTACATTGTTGGGAAGCATTAGTGTCACTTCGAGCCCCGAAGGGGCCACTTTGTGGCCTGCCTGCCCCGCTCTGCGGGGTCGAGAAGTGAACCACGCACTCTCCTCTAGAGAGGAGTCCCATTTTGGACAGCCTGCTGGCTAGTCCCATCTTGGACAGCCTGCTGGCTAGTCCCCAAAGGAAGGGAGCTTGCCAGCCTGCCATAGCGAAGCTTGGCGGCTGGGTGTGTCACTGCGAAGATCCTGAAATAAGTTCTCGACAGGCTCGAACTGACAATATTCAGGACGACACCGTTGTGTGACTTTGCAGACTATCGCTTACTGTTTTACCTTTTCGTTATACCTTCTACACTCTACGTTCTACACTTTATAGACTTTACGACTTTATGGACTTTATAGACTAAGTCGTTGACCTTAGACCTTCGACCTGACCTGTCGCGCTCTGCGCGATGACCTTCGACCATATAGACTATTGTGTATGCGAATCAGTATACTGTTTGCATGATTCGCGATCGTTCCCCCCGTGCTGGCTTCACGCTCATCGAGCTCTTGGTAGCTACCGGAATCATAGGAATACTCATGACAGTAGTACTGGTAGCGGTGAATCCCTTCAGAATGTTTGCTGCTGCTCAACAGACAAAGCGGTCATCTGATGTATCTACCATAGGGAAGTCACTCGATATGTATCTCATATCAGCAAAAGGAGTGTTTCCTACTCAGATGTATCCCTTGAATACTCCCAAGCGTATAGCAAAGAACTCAGGAGGTCCTGAGGCAGACTTATGTGCACTCTTATCTACTCAGATACCGGGATTACCTATTGATCCTACTACTCCGGGTACTGTAGTGAAAGATTGTACTGGTTCATACAATACGGGATACAATGCTGTCGCTAATGCATCAGGCAAGATAGGAGTGTATTCACCCACTGGTATATCTCTAGCAAATGCAACAGGAATGAATGTGATTACGTATGGATATGTACCTGATGACTTCATTACTCCTCCCTCTCCTATTACTGCATACAAAGGACAATGGGGATTAGATGAGACTACCAGTACAGATACCAATCAATTCAAGGCCAGTGGGTATCTGGATACAGGGAAACTAGGACAGGCAGTATCTGTGTATGGGAATGCGGCAGGGACAGCAGGATCAACCCTCACTTTCAATCGTGGGGCGCAGATCAGCGGCAACAACTACGAGCATATTAATACGAATCAAGGCACAATCAGCTTTTGGGTGAAACCAAGTTGGAATGGGAATGATAACAAGGGTCATACCCTCTTTTCTGATGTCGGTGGTTCTTTTTGGGTTGTCAAGGATTCCAGTAACAACTTAAAATTCGTGATGTACGACAATACCGGCGTGTATAGAATTGCCACATTATCAGCCTCCGGTTGGACTTCAGGAACTTGGTACCAAGTTACAGTTAGGTGGAATGCCAACAATCCAGTAACCGGATCAAACTATATGGAGGTTTATATTAATGGCAGTAATTCTGGTGGCACAAATTTAACAACCTCATATGCAGTGAGAGTACCTGCCAATCCTTTATACATAGGTTCTCAAGCAGACACAACTATTTCATCTCAATCTCTCATCGACGACTTCGCCATCTTCGACCGTGTTCTTTCCACCACTGAAATCACCTCTTTATACAACTCCGGCACTGGCAACGAAGCGGGGTATGTAGCAGACTCTTCCCTCAAGTTCTATGCCAAGATGGATGGCAGCGGCACTCTTTCACCCGTAACCTACAACGGTGGCGCCAGTGCGAGTAAGATGACAGCTAAGTCGACCGAACTTGCTGGAGGAACGAACTTATTAGCGGATGGAAACATGGAAGCGGCTGGAGTCACTAATTGGACAGCGACAAATCCTAATTTAGCTGCAGGAGCGGCCATAACTAAAGATACAAGTACGGTTTTCGCGGATATGCAGTCGCTCAAGATTGATACCACCGGTTTAACTAATGGTGGGGCATCTCAAACCGTATCAGTAGGCAGCAGCTCTAATTATACCGTTTCGTTTTGGTACAAAGGAAATACTTATTTTCGTGTTAGAGATACCGCTGGCGGACTTTTAAATAAAGGTGGCAATATAAATAGCGGAGGTATCTGGTTAAGATACGAAGAAGCTTTTAAGACCGGGGCTAGTACAAGCGGAGCGTATCTTGAGTTCGCAAATTCTGGTGCTACCGTCTACTATTTGGACAACATCACCCTAACCCCCAACCTCGTCGACAACGGTGGGATGGAAGGACAATACACAGCAACAGGTACTGCACTGTACTCAGCTACCATAG
>JBAXSX010000006.1:0-41932 GCA_037130495.1 Candidatus Roizmanbacteria bacterium | reverse complement strand
GTAAGATGACCTCAGGTGTTGGACTCAAACTACCTGAGAGGATCACGGGGAGCCTTAATCTATCGGGTCTCACCTCCGCAAAAAACACAAATTTTCCTTCATATATAGGTGGAGGCGTTGACCTACGTGGTCTCACCTCTACAGAAGGACTAAATCTTCCTCATGCGATCAATGGGAGCCTTGACTTAGACAGTCTCATCTCACCTGATAGACTCATACTGCCTCATACGATCAATGGGGGCCTTAACTTGCACAGTCTCACCTCCGCTACTGGACTCCAGTTTCCTGATAGGATCAAAGGGGGCCTTGACTTACATAGTCTCCCCTCTGCTGAAGGGCTCAGGCTTCCTGATACGATTAATGGATACCTTGACTTACACAGCATTGCCTCCGCTGTTGGAGTCACGCTTCCTCATACGATCGGTGGATATCTTGACTTAGGTAGTCTTATCTCCGCTGTTGGACTGAAGTTTCCTGATACGATCAATGGAAGCCTTTACTTAGGCGGTCTCACCTCCTCTCATGGACTCAATCTTCCTGATGCGATCAATGGGAGCCTTGACTTAGACAGTCTCATCTCACCTGATAGACTCATACTGCCTCATACGATCAATGGGGGCCTTAACTTGCACAGTCTCACCTCCGCTACTGGACTCCAGTTTCCTGATAGGATCAAAGGGGGCCTTGACTTACATAGTCTCCCCTCTGCTGAAGGGCTCAGGCTTCCTGATACGATTAATGGATACCTTGACTTACACAGTCTCACCTCAGCTGTTGGGCTCATACTCCCTAATACGATGTATGGATTCCTTGACCTATCTCGTCTCCCCTCCGCTGATGGATTGAAGTTTCCTCACACAATCGATGGAAGCCTTGACTTACGCAGTCTCACCTCAGGTATTGGAGTCACGCTTCCTCACACGATCAATGGAAACCTTGACTTACGCAGTCTCCCCTCAGCTGTTGGAGTCACGCTTCCTGATACGGTCGATGGGGACCTTAACTTAAGCGGTCTCACCTTTGCAGAAGGATTGATACTTCCTCATACGATCACGGGGGGCCTTGACTTAAATAGTCTCATCTCTGCCGTTGGACTGAATCTTCCTGATAGGATCAATGGAAACCTTAACTTAGGCAACCTTTCTTCCGGTGATGGGCTGAGGCTTCCTAACGTAATCACTGGATTCCTTGACTTGCCTACTTTCACCTCTGCTGCTAAGCTTACGCTTCCTCATACGATCAAGGGATTCCTTGACTTAGGCAGCAACGCCTCGGCTGCTGTACGGAAGCTTTTGGGATGGATAAAAAAAAGATTGCCCAAAAAGATCTGATGACACGAAGACCCTGTAGAGAAAATGAGGTCAATTTCCCTCATGTGGGCTTGAAATATTGATACTCATGAGTCGATCCTCGCTCATATACATCAGCTGCTTGACTCATGCGCTTTAATACTGCTACAATCACTATACATCTATGTCAAATCAACCAATCAAAGCGCATGGATTACGAAAACTCTATCTGAACATCATCTCCGTTTCCTCAATCATCATGATCGCTGTTGGGACCGTTTTGCTCACTCAGTATATTGTTAACCAGATGGTAGCTCAAAAATATCAAGTTAGTTCATCTGAGGAAATACAATGTCTCCGTATTTCACCTCTCCCAACGACTCCTGGAAACTATCCAACGGCTGAAGATTTTCAAATCAGAAACGATGAGAAGGCACGATGTGTTCAAAATCTCGAGACTCTTCGTATCAATCGGATGAATGCAGACCTCATTGCTCCACTCGTTTTTGAGGTCATGGGAGTTGTCTTATTTGTCACACACTTTGGCGTCCTACGTAGGCAGTGGAATGCCTGAGTAACAGATCCTCCTATGGAGGATGGTTTTTTTGTTTCTTGTATCTCTCTAGGCCAACTAGTCCATCTGCATTGATTTTTATTTTCCTCTTACTATGATGCACATCTTCGTTTGCATGTTGCAACATATTTGCTAAACTGGTGATGTATGAGTGGAGAAGCCAAACCAGCTCTCATCTTCCACCCTGATCTCCAAACACAACATCCCCAGATGGTGAATGCCATCTACGCCGCAGCAAATGGCGATAATCCACAAGTGCTCTACGTCCACCCGGATGTCTACACTGATCAAACTCCTCATATGACGATTCCATTTCCTCCTGAGGGTATCAGCCGGGCAGTAGTGCCCGGATTCATCAGCGGATACAATGCAGAGTCACAGCTCGATGGCCTCGTGAAGATCGGGCATACTCTGAGGTTTAGAAATCCAATCGATCCACGAAGTCCACGCGCGGAACAGGTGATGATGCATTTGAGTGATCTTGAGGGGAGAGGTACCAAGCCTACCAAAGATGCATCGGGAAAATATATCAGTGATGCAGAACTCCACTATGCATACTTGATAGCTGATCAGCTCAGGGATGTTGGAAAAGTGAGTAGCGTTTCTATCTTGGATCCTCATGACCTGGTCAGTGTAGAGGCTATCCGAAGGCCATATCTCACACTGACGGCTTTACAAGAGGTTGCTACAACTTTGAAACAAGAAGGTATGATCCCTCGAGACTCTGGAGTAGTCATCGCCGATGATGGTGCTATCGGTAGGTCGCACTTTTTTGCCGAGGCAGCAGATATCCCGGTGGTTGGGAGGATTGAAAAGTCGAGGAAGGGGGGAGTGGCTCATGTAGAACACATACACACGATAAATCCAAATGGATTCTCCAATAGAACAATCTTTTTAGTCGACGATATGATTGCTACGGGTGGGACGCTATTTAATGATGCGGGGAAGGTAAAAGACATGGGCGCGCGATCCGTGATCGGTGTCGTGACACATGTTAAAGGGGTACAAGGTGCTGATATAAAAGTGAGGGACGAGCTCCATAGACATGCTGGGTTGGATGGACTCGTCATCACCAACTCGACTCCATACTATCATCAATTGTTGGGGATACCGGGGGTCAAGCTCGTCGATGTCCTCAACGTATTGGGGAAAGCCGCAATGGCATATATGTCGCCTGACTTTGAACTGACCAATGCTCACGTTAGGGGAGTAGAATCAATATCAGGACACATCTACCATATGGCTTCAATTGAAGAAAGCAAAGAAAGACTTGCTCGATCATATCCAGCTCTTGTGCCTGAGATGAAAAGACGCCAACACATACTGAGCGGTGCGCTGAAGTATTTTTCGACAGTATTCAGGAATCGAGGTCCACAACTTCCTAATTGATTCAGTGGCAGATCAACCCTCTATTTCGCTATACTATGCTATGTCACCGCAAAAATGGAAACTTATCTCAAAAAAGGACATCTCTCCGAGTCCGTGGTTTCCTCTCGAAAATCGAACATATGAGCTGCCAAATGGCCATATCGTTGATGATTTCTTCGTAACGACGATCGCTGATGCAGTGATGATCGTGCCGATTACGAAAGATAAAAAAGTGGTTTTGGTCAATCAGTACAAACCTGGACTTGACGAAGTCGTTCTGGAGTTTCCAGCAGGTCGACTCGAAACAAATGACACGGATAGGATGACTCGCGCTATGCATGAACTCGAAGAGGAAACCGGGATATCTGTCGCACGTGACGCACTTCACCCACTCGCCGTTCTCTCTGCATTTCCAACGAAAGGGAGCGAAAAACTACACATATATCTCACATATGATCTAGAGTTTAACGCATCTCAAAAACTCGATGTGACCGAAGACATAGAGGTGGTCACCTTCACATTCGCAGAGTTTGAGAATGCCATCGCAACAGGGAAAGTCTGGAATGCAGGGACGATCGCGGCGTGGCAATTGGTAAAGATGAAATACCCTCAAGTACTTGACCAGCACCGTTGACTCCGATCGCCCTTGACATGATACCCCCAGGGGGGTATCATGTGTATATGAAAACTGACAAAAACAAACTCATCCGTCATCTCAAAATCGTCGAGGGTCAGATTCGCGGACTTCAACAAATGATCGCCTCAGACACATACTGCATCGACGTGATCACTCAGACTTCAGCCGTCAAACAAAGTCTTTCAAATATTGAGGACACCCTCCTTGAAGGTCATATTCAACACTGTGTCGTTGATCAGATCAGAAGTGGCGAAACAGAAACCGCAACCAAAGAAATACTCAAAGTTTACAAACTCAAAAGGAAGTAAACGTCAACCATATTTATTATTTGTTTTCATTCATGTATGAACAAAATATCAATCTATTTAGCAACTTCGCTCATGATCGTATGCACCATCGTTGGCATTGGGATAGGATATCTCCTCACTCCACAATACACGCTCACGATGTACGACAAAACGACGATGGATCTCGGCCGCGCAGATAAATGGCTTGATTTGAGATATATAGACGCAATGATTGCCCATCACCGAGGTGCTATCCTCATTGCAAAACAAGCAGAGGTGAGCACTCGACCTGAAGTGAAGAATCTCGCGCTCGAAATACAAAGAAGTGAACCACTCCTCATCACCGAGTTGTATGCATGGAAAAAGGCCTGGTACAACGACACGAGATCAGTTAAGGATCCCATCGTGCCAAACCTCGGCTCATATGACACATCTTTTGACCTCAGGTTTTTGAACGCTCTCATCGCTCATCATGCAGCAGGAGTCGTCATGACCAGAGACGTACGTGCCAAATCAACTCGATCAGAAATCCTAAATAACGCCGACGCGGTTGAGCAGTTTCTCACCACAAGTGGCACTATGCTCAAAGAATGGAGAATGAGCTGGTACAAAATATAAATTTATATTAAAACATGACAACCGAAACATACACAATCAAGGGCATGCACTGTGCAAGCTGCGCACATATCATCGACCTACAACTGCGCAAGCTTGATGGAGTCAAAGAGGTAAGCGTGAACTATGCAACAGAAAAAGCAAAGGTTTCTTTCGATGATGAGAAGGTGGATACCAAGAAGATGGATGAGGCGATCCAGCCATACGGATACTCGGTAGAGCCCAAACACAATCTCACAGAAGATATGGGTGATATGCACCATGATATGAGCCAGATGGACTCTCAACAGGAGACGAGTGAACAGGAAAACAAAGTACATTTTGTACTACCTATCACACTGGTAACCTTTGCATTGATGATGTGGGATATCCTTGCTCGATCATTTTCGTTCGTGCCGAATCTTCCCATTCCAATGGAGCTATTCAATATCCTGCTCATGATACTTTCGACTGTTGTCATCTTTTGGGTGGGGAGGCCATTTCTCAATGGAGTTGTCATATTCCTCCGTCACCGAGTGGCAAATATGGATTCGCTCGTCGGTATAGGCACGCTGACTGCATACCTCTATAGCACGATCATCACCCTCTTTCCACAGGTGCGCGCTCTGATCCAAGTACCAGACTATACATACTTTGATGTGGTCATCGTCGTCATTGGATTTGTGACTCTGGGGAAATATCTCGAAACACGATCGAAGCGACGCACTGGTGATGCAATCAAAAAACTCATCGGTCTCCAGGCCAAAACTGCAACGGTCATGAGAGACGGCAAGGAAGTGGAGATTGCAGTGAGTGAGGTGGTTGTTGGGGATCTCATCATCATCAAGCCAGGCGGCAAAATACCTGTTGATGCGACGATCGTCGAGGGCCACACATCAATCGACGAGTCTATGATCACCGGTGAATCCCTGCCCACAGATAAAACTGTGGGGGATACAGTCATCGGTGCAACCATCAACAAACAAGGGAGCATCACGTGCAAAGCAACAAAAGTTGGTACAGACACTATGCTTGCGCAGATCATCAAGATGGTCGAGGATGCTCAAGGATCAAAGGCCCCAATACAGGCCCTCGCCGATCGCATCTCAGCCATTTTTGTGCCGATTGTCCTGGTGATCGCCGTACTATCACTCATCCTCTGGGTTGGAGTTGGATCGATTTTCATCGGACAGTCACTCGCATTGTCATATGGGATACTATCGTTTGTCGGAGTGTTGATCATCGCATGTCCGTGCGCACTCGGACTCGCAACGCCCACCGCGATCATCGTCGGAGTTGGCAAAGGCGCAGAAAATGGCATCTTGATCAAAAATGCCGAGAGCCTCGAGCTGCTCAGCAAGGTTACTACTGTGGTCCTAGACAAAACAGGCACCCTTACGAAGGGTACACCTGAAGTGGTCGATATCGTGGTCCATGACAAATCGTATACGAGCGACATACTCATCCAATACGCAGCAAGTGTAGAAAAACTTTCCGAACATCCGCTCGCTCAATCAATCGCTCGGTATGCAGTAGCCAAAAAAATACCTCATCTGCAGGTGACTGATTTTGTTGCTCTCGAAGGAGTAGGTGTGAAGGCAATCGCAGATGGACACAAGACATATATACACAAACCTGAATCTGAAGATACTGATCCCCAAATAAAAGCGCTGCAGCAACAAGGCAAAACGGTAGTGATCGTCGAGATTGATGGGAAGAAAGCTGGACTTGTGACACTCAGCGACACGGTGAAAGACAATGCAAAAAATGCGATTGAGAAATTGCACAAGATGCATGTCGAGGTCATCATGCTCACCGGTGACAATACTCACGCTGCCCACTATATAGCCAAACAACTAAACATAGACAAAGTGATTGCAGAAGTTCTCCCCAATGAAAAGGCGGGAAAAATCAAACAATTGCAATCAAAAGGCAAGGTTGTAGCAATGGCAGGAGATGGCATCAATGATGCTCCAGCACTCGTCCAGGCTGAAGTGGGGATGGCGATGGCGACTGGCACCGATGTGGCCATCGAGTCAGCAGATATCACCCTCATCCATGGTGACATCAGCAAAATATCTCAAGTGATAGATCTATCACGAAGTACGATGTTGACGGTCAAGGAGAATTTGTTTTGGGCATTCGTATATAACATCATCGGTATCCCTGTCGCAGCTGGACTCCTATACCCACTCTGGGGGATAGTCCTCAACCCGGTATTCGCCGGTCTTGCGATGGCCCTTTCAAGTGTATCTGTCGTGAGCAACTCCCTCCGCCTAAAAACAAAAGTTTTGAAATAATAGTATGAAACAATTCATTTTTCATGTAAGTGGCACTCATTGCCCATCTTGCAAAATTCTCATCGAGGATATTTTGGGCCGACAGGACGGAATAGTTTCGGCGCATGTCGACTTAAAAAAAGAAATCGTTGAGGTGGTTACAACAAATGATGAACGTGCAATCGATCTTGCCGCCACACTATCTGGGTCCATATCCAAGAATGGCTATACCTTGTCACTTCAAAAAACAACGAACAACACAACGCATAAGAAAGATATGTGGATGGCGGTACCACTCGGTTTTGCTCTATTGGGACTGTTTTTCATTTTGCAAAGATCGGGAATACTTAACTTCGGCATCGGTGGCCCAATCAGACCGATGACTAGTTTTATCATTGGTCTCATTGCTTCAGTTTCGAGTTGTCTTGCTGTCGTTGGTGGCCTTGTACTTTCACTTTCCGCGAAGGTTTCACAGGAAAAAACATCGACATACAAAAACTTTTTCTTTTTTCACACGGGAAGAATAGTGAGTTTTGCTTTACTCGGTGGGGTACTAGGTGCTGTTGGCGGGCTTTTCCGTATTAATTACACTCTATCCACCTTACTTGGTCTCGTGGCGGCAATTGTGATGATTATGCTTGGCCTAGACCTCTCCGGTGTACTCCCAAAGAAAAATATTACCTTGCCAACTGGTGCGTTTCGCTTTTTTCAAAAAATCGAGCATACTGCTTTGACTCCATTTATACTTGGCTTTGGAACATTTTTTCTCCCCTGTGGCTTCACTCAGTCGATGCAGGTCGCTGCCCTTTCGAGTGGGTCTTTCATATCGGGACTTTTGATCATGCTCGCGTTTGTTATGGGCACATTTCCGATGCTGTCTGCACTGTCTTTTGGTTCATCAACCATCGCTCACTCAAAATATGCTCCCTTATTTTATAAAACAGTCGGGATAGTAGTGATCGGATTTGGGGTGCTCGGAGCATTAACAGCACTTGCTGCATTGGGTATAATCAATCCGTTAGTAAGTTTTTAATTTCATATGCCAAAAATACTCATAACTCTCATTGTCATATTCGTAGTCATCGGAGGAATTTTCTTATTGCAGAATGGACCAGCCCAGTCTGGAGCGCAAAACGACTCACGATCTACTAATATCAGTGTAAAAGATAAAATACAATATATTTCAATAGAGGCAAAGGGAGGCTACTCACCACGAGTGACCAATGCGAAATCGGGAATACCCACAAAACTCATCGTAAAGACTGACAATACGTTTGATTGTTCATCAGCGCTTGTGATCCGTTCCGTTGGATTTCAATCAATGCTCCCCCAAACGGGAGAGACTGAGATTGATCTGGGAACTCATGGGGCAGGAGAGACTGTACAAGGTATTTGTAGTATGGGCATGTATAGCTTTCAGATACACTTCATCTAAGACCGGCATGTGTGGCAATGAAATCGCCTAAAAATGAGCATGCGGTACCTTATGGACGTCGCTGTCTCAGTTGCGCAAAACTTTATGTCATACTGAGCCCTCTGGGCGTAGCCCTCTGGGCGTAGCCTGAGTTTATCCTGAGCGTAGTCGAAGGAGGCGTAGCCTGAGTTTATCCTGAGCGTAGTCGAAGGAGGCGGAGCCTGACGAAGTATGACGAAATGAAATATTTCTGAATGCGATATCTATATATACCCGTAGCAATTTGTGATGCGGAGGGTATATTTGATCCCGTATGCTGACCCTTTCACCTGACCAAAAACATGCTCATGATACGATCATGCGGTGGTACAGCGATTCACATCGAGAGAGCCAGTATATGAGTCTCGGCGGCTACGCCGGCACCGGGAAAAGCACGCTCGTTGCACACCTGCGCAAGAGCTTGGGTGAATTGGATGCAAAGCTCAAGGTCGGATTTGTAAGCTATACCGGTAAAGCTGCACGCGTTTTGAAAAATAAACTCCGAGATCAAGATGCCATCCAACCAGGGGATACGGTGGGAACGATCCACTCACTCATCTACACCCCACTCATGGATGACAAAGAAAATATCATCGGGTGGGACAAAAAAGAAACGATCGATCGCACCCTCCTGATCGTCGATGAGGGATCGATGGTAGACGAGCGCATTTGGACACATTTGTTATCCTACAGAGTACCTATCCTCGTGGTTGGCGATCATGGACAGCTGCCACCGATCCAGGGATCATTTTCACTCATGTCTGATCCACACATCAGACTCGACCATATCCACAGACAAGCAGCAGAAAATCCAATCATTGAGCTATCTATCCAGGCCCGAGAGCATGGCGTCATCCGGATGGGGACATATAGTGATACCGTAATTAAATATGACATGGCCTCATCAGATAGTCAGGACAGCATGCAGGAGCTCCTCGCCAAATACGATAATCAAACACTTGTCTTGTGTGGATTCAACGCGACACGGAGTAAACTGAACAAACATATCCGCGGACTCCTTGGTTTTGAGTCTTCAGAACCGGTAAGAGGAGATAGAGTCATCTGTCTGAGAAATAATAATAAGGTGAAAATAGCAAATGGTATGCTCGGTACCATCCGCTCAATCGAGCCAATGAGCGAAGATTGGTACGTGGCAACTATCGCGATGGATGATATGGACAAGGTCTATAGCGGGCGTATCGCGCGCGAACAGTTTGGAGCGACGGCCGCACTCAACTTCACGAGTAACCGCGCAGCAACTGCCACGGGCGATCTATTTGACTTCGGATATGCCACGACGGTGCACAAAGCCCAGGGCAGTCAAGCAAAGCGCGTGATCCTATTTGAAGAGCGATCAAAACACATGGATGATCTCATGTGGCGTCGCTGGCTGTACACCGGTATCACGAGAGCAGAGGATGAGCTCTATGTGTTTGGGAGAGAGATGACGATCTCTAATCCAAACATGGATAGTTGACTTTTCAATCAATGGATCTAGCCACAACGAGGACCTCTTGACACTGCACTCATATACTCTGTATAGTGATTGTGCATTTTTATACATATATATGTCCAACACACTCACTCAACAGGTTGACACGAGCAACCTCGATCAGTACATACTCGCCGACGATCTCACTCCCCACCTGCAGCGGCTAGAAGCATCTCTCACCCATGAAGTCCAAAAAGTCGATGAAAAAAATCATCTGTCAATCGCTGGGGTCATCCATAGCTATCTCGATCATATTTCCTTTCTCAAGACTTCCGAAGAGGAAATCGAAATGTTGAAAAAGTCACCCGATGCTCGCTCATACACGCTCAATGTGCCCGCATGTAAACACATCCTCTATGAAGCTCAGAAAGGATTTCTCACTGTGCTTGCGCGATTTATCACTTTACCCACATCTATATGAACGAGACCACCTTTAACATAGCTGAGTATCTCAAAACTGTACATGCAACAGGAGAAGACTCCCAAAAAATGACCTCGCTCATCGAAGACGTTGGGGATACAGTCGCAAACTCTGCATCTGAAAAAAAGCCAACTATTGAGGTTGAGGCTGAGTTGGTACCACTTGCCCAAAAACTTGCTCGGGATGCGGGAGATAATATTGTGGCAGTCGCTATCAACAATCAGCAGGCATGGATAAATACACTCGACACTCTCTCAAGGCGTCCAGAGTACAAAGACGTTCCTGAGGCACTCGCTGCAATCAATGCACTAAAGAAGACGTTAGCCACTTCTATGCTCCCTGACCAGTTCAAAAGTATGATAGCCAAGACTCCAGAAAGGGACAATGGTGAAAATGGAAAGGAACAATTGCAAAAAATCGTAAAAAGCGCGCGCGAGCTCGCCATGGTGAGACTGATGCAGATGTGTGATGCGGGCGAAATGGAATCGCCCATAAGTAGAGATAAAATTACATGGGCTCTCAATGAACAATTGCAGATTGTGTCACGCGATATCAGTGCATCTGCTATACATCCTACATTGGCAAAAGATATCGCTCTGAGCCCTGATCAGTCGTATTTATCCGACGCATTTATACTCCCGCAAATACAGATGTTCAGGTACGCCACAGTGGTCATGGTCCGTGAATATCTTCGTGGCAAACCAGTGACGACAAAAGCTACATATTACAATTACGGGATTCAAGACATTGATGTAATCAACAAACCTCCTGAAAACATGGAGTCGGGACAAAAAAGAGTGATAGCAACTGGTATTCAGCGCTATATTGGTCAACATCTGTTCCACCTCGTTGATCGACTTTCTGGAGGTGATTTGTCTAGCGAAGAGGCGCGCCTGAAATTTTTCCCTAGTGCGCGTCGTCTACAAGACCATACAAATGCCTTGCTATCCCAGCTATTTATTGGATTTACTGGTGAGGATCAGACTCGAGAAAAAACACTTCAGCTCAAAACCGGGCGTGAAGACATAGGAGATCCAGCAAAGCTTCAGATGGAGTCTTTCAACATGGGTCGGGCACTGCGCGCTATCAATGCACGAAATAGTAGCGACTTTTTTATGGTGCTTAGCGTACTCTCACCCCCCACTCAGGATGTCATCAAGGGCGTGATAATCAGTGAAATAGCAGCAGTACCCCCAGGAGTAGATAAAGCACGACAAAAAGAAGCACTCGCTGATTTGCTGGTGATGGGATGGGGGGTCGAATCACTAAAAGACTTGTCAGAAAAAGATAAAAAGGAACTTGGATTAGACGAGAATGATGTATCGGGTAAAAATAACAAAATAGCTGAATTCAAAAATAAAATAACTGAAAGTAGCGAGCGAGCCCGAAAGGGAGCGGTCGCAGAAATAGGACGAGTCATCAGTGCTATAAACCGCGATAATACTATAATCAGCAATGACTCAAATCGTGATCTCCTCTTTGCTCAACATATCAAGGATGGCTATGCGAATATTGATGAAGCATTTGATATGGGCGATCGTATCGTATTTGACGAAGTATCAAAAGGCATCGTGGAAAAGGCATTTGCACGTGTACCTCCGAGTGAATGGGGCAAGCTCCAAGCAGATATTACTCGTGGAATCGCTGAAATAAAACAAATCCGATGGTCCGGTGAAGATGATGCGAATAGTCTAGATAAAATCTATGGACGCCTACCCGATGATTTGAGTAGAGCAGCGGCAAATACTGTCTTTATGATCGCATTTACACGTGATATATCCAGGCAATACAAAATCTATAATACAATTAGGAGACCAGAAGTAACTGACCGATCAAAGAGAAACCTATCGGCATATATTAGCGCGGGCAAAGAACGCAGCATAGACACGGTTGATATGCTGGCAATCCACTCATCATATCTGCGTGGACAGACCGAAATGACACAAAAGATGCGCAAAGTATACCCACTTCGTAAAGATATTTCTGAGCCGGCGATCACCGATCTTCTTGCAGACACAGCAGGGTCTCAACACGATTTGCAAATAAACAAACAGGCGACATGGAAAACAAACGGCGGAGAAAATATAGCGTATAAGGATCCAGCTCAGTTCGCCATTCAGAGAGGAGTTCCTGTATGGGAAAGAAAAAACACACAAGATGCTACTCAACGTATACAGTGGATGGGCATCGAGGCTATCAAGCAACAAACAGATGAC
Source organism: Candidatus Roizmanbacteria bacterium (assembly GCA_037130495.1). Taxonomy (GTDB): domain Bacteria; phylum Patescibacteriota; class Microgenomatia; order UBA1406; family GWC2-37-13; genus JAGOLU01. The sequence continues at coordinate 29,322 of JBAXSX010000006.1, read as the reverse complement.
CTAGTCACATTGATCGATACTGCACAGGGTATACGTATTGCAAAAGCATACGATCAAGATAAACAAAAACTCACCAAAGAGCTCGTTGACGGAGCAATACGAAATAGCAGGGACGAGATCACCAACTATACCATTCAGAGTAAGTTTGATAGATTGAGCTCTTTCACACTCAAAATAGACAGGGCTCAGACTATTCCCCCATACCTGAGAAAGAATCTCACATACGTCATGCGCAATGATTCTGCACTAGATCAGTGGGGCGCCGATAAAGAACTCACCCCAAATGGAAAAGCGGCTAAGGAAGTGAAAAAAGATGGTTTGTTCAGAACAACAGTTACCGAAAGCGCAAAAGATGCGAGGAGATATATGAGCGCCTCGCTAACTGATGCAGCCAATCGAATTCTCCAACTAAAAGGAGTTGAACAATCACAAGACCCGATAACTGATGCAGGACTGGCTGGATTATCGATTGAGACTTATGGTGGGTGTAAAGCAGTGAAAGAAAGGGTAGAAAAAGCTAAAGATGAATATTTACAAATGCGAAGGAAAATGCTATTGGATATTATTGGTAAATATACTGAAGCCATCAAAACACCTGATCAGCTATCTCAGATACTTCTTGCCGAAATATTTAATATCTCAAGCAAAGATGGAGATGTTGATGCGCAAATATCCGACGTTTTTTCAGATAAAAAAAAATTTGGAGTTCACATACTTGGAACTCGCATCTACATCGATTCGAAAGTACATGCGTATGCTGAACTAAAAGGTGTGACAATACAAAAAGCCATGATAGTTTGTAGGGATATTGTGCAGAAATATCAAGAGTCGCTTAAGATTGCAAAAAATGAAGTCGTCGAAATTTTTCGAGATAGCACTTTAAATGAAGAGCATTATACAAAAGCAGTCGAGGCATTTGATGCAAAGCTAAAGAGTACAGATGAGGCTTTGAGATTGGTCGTTGAGAAACTCATAAAACTAATCGATATGTCAGTCGAAAAGAGCACGGCAGGAACTCAACCACCATCTATCGAGAGTGTGCTAGAGACATCACACCTCTCTGAACATCTTACGCAATTGATCAAGATCCATCAGGTAATACAGTGATCAGATTTTCTTTTTCTTCGCGGGGATGGATCGGGCGACTGTCAGAAGCATATCCTGAAAGGTGTCGCAATCCCGCATGTCTCGCTCAGTAATGATCCAGTGAGGTCGAGCACCCGGATAGGGCGGGCCCTGCTCATGATCACGAAGTGACTGCATGTTTGCTTCGGTTATCTTCAGGTAGAGCGTATCATCACAAATCAAGGCGACGGGTGTATTGTCTGCATACAGCGCATACTCGCCAAACATCGCCCGGACACGGAATCGCGGGCTATTTCCAAGCTGTTCGAGAATAAACTCAGCGGTACCTTTGGATGTACTCATAGAGTGAAGTATACTCAACCCGTGTGTATTGGTAAAATGATATCTATGGTCGCGCATACAGCTCATGCTATACAAACAGAGTTGCGCTCACAAGCAGATCAGCCAAAGAGTCTCTTACTAGCGCGTTTTTTCAAAATCAACCCTGGAGGATATGCGGAGGGAGATGTATTCCTCGGGATCACCGTGCCGGCCACTCGTCTGATCGTCAAAAAGTATGCCCGTGATGCGACACTCGATGATTTCGAATATCTCATACAGAGTAGATATCATGAGGAGCGCCTGACGGCGCTCCTCATCCTCGTATATTTTGCAGAGCATCGCCGATATCCTATCGAGGAACTGGCGAAAGAGTATCTATCACACATACAACAGGTGAACAACTGGGACCTGGTTGATCAGACCAGTCCACAAATCATCGGACCGTACGTTTGTGACTATATGGCTCGTGATGAACGCAAGAAGTTCATCGATGCATGCATCACGAGTGGACATCTCTGGACGGTGCGCACGATCGTCCTCGCATCGTTTCATGCGATCAGAAATGGTGATGAAAAAATGATCGTTTCAATCGCATCACGGTTGCTCAACCACAAACATGATTTGATTCACAAAGCAGTTGGCTGGATGCTCCGCGAGATGGGGAAACGAGTGAGCGAGCAGGCTCTCTGCTCCTTTCTCGACGACTACGCACCATGCATGCCTCGTACGATGCTCAGATATGCTATCGAACGACTCCCAGAAGCAAAACGTCTCTCGTATATGCGCATGAAACGTGTCGTCTAAATGACCCTTTTACACTAGATATTCCTGGCAAACACGTATAATGAATACATATGAATATTCACCCCATGATCGTTCACTTTCCGATTGCGTTACTGTTCATTTGGTCTGTGCTTGAAATATTCCATATACAGCGCTGGATCAAATCAGTCGATTGGAAGTCTACAAAGGCCGTCCTCCTCACCATCGGTACCATAGGTGCATTTTTTGCAAAAGAAACAGGTGAAACTGCTCGCGATCAAATCACGACGATTATGCCTACTCTCTCTTGGCATGAGACGTTTGCGAAAGTCTCTTTCGCATTGTATTTCCTATTTCTCGTCGAGGTCGTTTTGACTATCGTCATCTCTCAATCGAAAACCAGGAAAATGCATTTTCCTGCATGGTTTATGAAAATCATCCATATATATCAAGGTTGGATATCGTTTGCACCCATCCGTATCCCACTCGTTGTCATGGCACTCATTGCGCTGACCATCACGGGCGTCCTAGGTGGAGTGCTCGTATACGGGACCAGCGCTGATCCGATCGCGCCCTTGGTCCTGAGATTACTCGGCATACGTTAACACATGTCCCGGACCATCTCACCTATCCCGTATGTCGCATTTCTCCGCGGGATCAATGTGGGTGGCCATCACAAGATACCGATGCTTGATCTAAAAAAGATGTTTGAGAAAATAGGTATGTTAGATGTGCACACTGTGCTCGCCAGTGGCAATGTCCTTTTCAAAACCAGCGACGAAGAACCAAAAAAATTACAGTCTAAAGTAGAGAGGTCACTGGAATCAAGCTTGGGATATCCAGTCACTGTCATCATTCGCAGCCAAGAGCAAATACAGGATTTGGTAAAAAGACAACCATTTGCCGATATTAAAACGGATGAAAATACGCGACTATATATCTCCTTTCTTCTTGTACCGTCTCCAACACTACTCCAAATCGAATCAGACTATTTTCAAATCATTTCTACCTCTGATACGGAGGTCTGCTCAGTCCTGCAGCTCAACCCGAAAATGGGCTCAACTGATGGGATGAATATTCTAGAGAAACACTATGGTCGGGAGATCACCACGCGCAATTGGAATACAGTCGTGAAGATAGCAAATCTGCTGAAGTAATGCACCGTTCATATGCCGGGCCGCATGCGGCCCGGCATAAAATACCTATCAGTTCGTAGGACTCGGACTCAGGCCCATGCCAAACCCTGGACGGACACTTGGATTGATCTGGACACTTTGCGCGGTGACCGATCCATCGCTATTGGTCTGACCGATGACACTCACTTTTGTCCCGACGACTACCTCATCCTTTTTCCCTACTGTGGTGATGGTGTAGGTCGTGCTTTGGGCAATATTGACGATCTTTGTGCTCCCATCAGCCAACTTGACCGTGATGCTGTCAGAATCAAGGGTGATGACGTCACCCAGAACAGGGCGATTCTGCATCGTACGTCCTCCGGTCACTCCTCCCATCCCTGCGAATCTGCTTACCTGACTTCCTCGGATAGAGGACTGATACCGCGTCCCACCATAAAATGAAATACCTCCGACCACGACCGCTACGACTGCTGTCACGATGATTTGTTTGTACAGGTGATTGTGCATATGAAATAAATTAATTAATAATTGATAATTAACAATTGAAAATTAGTTAGAAATTGGAACTTTGATATTGATGTTTATTTGGAATTTGGTATTTGAAATTTTTGTTTGATTTCCTAAGTTAGCATCTTTGACTTCCCGAACCCCGAAGGGGCCACTTTGTGGTTCAGTTCGGGAACCATCAGCTGTCACTTTACGGACTTTACGACTTTATGGACTGTACTTGTCCCGCTCTGCGGGATGGACTAATTTACCTGATAACTTGAAAACTTTATAACCTGACAACTGTTTTCTCTTCGACTTTATAGACTTTATAGACTATTTTACTCATACCTCAGCGCTTCAATCGGCTGCAAATTTGCCGCTCTATTTGCTGGGTACCATCCAAATATGACACCGATCACCGTAGACACTGCAAAAGCAAGGAGTATCGATTCCACAGATACTGCAAATGTCGAGCTTGTGACCAACGAATATACATACGATAGCAAAACTCCAAGCAATATCCCGATCACACCTCCAATAAAGGTGAGGATAACCGACTCGATGAGAAACTGAGTGATGATTGTCTTCTTTTTGGCGCCGAGTGCTTTGCGCAGACCTATCTCACGCGTTCGCTCAGTGACCGTAACCAGCATGATGTTCATGATACCGATCCCTCCCACAAGCAACGAGATGCCCGCAATACCTGAGAGGAGGGTGGTGAATGTACCTGTGGTAGCAGAGACCGTATTGATCAAATCTTGTTGAGAAAATATGGAGAAATCAGCCTTGGTCACATCTGATATCTTGTGACGGTCAAGCAGAAAGTATCCCACTTCGTTTTGCGCATCAGTCATCACGTCTGCGGTATTTGCCTCCAGGGCAATAGATCCGAGATATTGCTGTCCAAACAGGATATTTTGTGCAGTGCTCAGTGGCACATATGCGAGGTTGTCTTGATTTTGGAATCCAGTGCCACCTTTTGCAGTCGTGACTCCGATCACTCGCAAAGATGTGTTGCCGATCCGCACGGTTTGCCCAACAGGATCTGAATCAGGGAACAGATTTGTGACTACTGTTGGCCCGAGTACAACCACTTTGTTCATCGATGCATCATCAAGTGAGGAGATGAATACACCCGTATCTATGGTCACCTTGTGGACGATGGCATATGCCTCAGTCGCCCCAACTATTTGGATATTCGTATTTGTTTTGCCAGTGGTCATCTGTCCTCGTTGAGTCAACTCTGGTGAAACATATTTGATGGTGGTGATCATCGGCGATGTTGCGATCGCTTGTGCGTCTGCGAGGGTGAGCGTCTGTCCGCCTCCTGATGCTCCGCGTACTGCACCCGCATTTTGTGAACCTGGCTGTACCGTGAGGAGATTTGAGCCGAGTGACTGTATCTGATTTTGGATAGCTTGCTGAGTGGATTGGCCCAGTGATACCAAGGCAATGACGCTCCCGATACCGATGACGATACCGAGCACTGCAAGCCCCGTACGCAACTTGTTGATCGCAAGCGTACCGAAACTTTCGATGATGAGTTCTTTGATTTCTTCCATATATTATTGGCCAACCGTATCTTTTTTGGCGAGCGTTGGATGATGATTGATTTTGTCTTCAATGATTTTCCCGTCTTTGATCGTGATGATTCGTCCTGCATGCGCTGCGATATCTGGTTCATGGGTAATCATGACGATAGTATGCCCATGCTGATGTATCTCTTGGAAAATAGCCATGATCCCTTCTGCTTGAGCGCTCGCAATATTGCCCGTTGGCTCATCAGCGAGGAGGAGTGCCGGATCCATCGCAAGGCCGCGGGCTATCGCTACACGTTGTTGTTGACCTCCGGAGAGCTGGTTGCTCATGTGATAGAGACGATGGCCCAGCCCAACCATCTCTAGATATTTTTTGGCTCGTTCCTCACGTTCTGCTATCGGCAGTCCTGCATAACGGAGGGGCAACATGACATTTTTGATCGAGCTGGTACGGGGCAAGAGGTTGAATGCTTGGAAAATGAATCCGATTTTCGTATTGCGTATCTGAGCAAGCTTATCATCTGACAGATGGGAGACAGATTGCCCATCGATCTCGTATGTACCGTGTGTCGGGACATCGAGCGCGCCGATGATATGCATGAGCGTGGACTTGCCACTTCCTGACGGTCCCATGATCGCGACAAACTCACCCTTGAATATGTCAAATGAGACATCATCCAGAGCTATCGTCTCGAGCGATTCAGTCGTGTAAATCTTTGAGAGATGAGATGCATGGATGATCGGCGCCTGAGTGGTCATACTAGTTGGGCCTCCCACCCCCGCCTATTCCACGCGCTCCGCCGATCGAACCAAATGGTGAAGCTGATGTGGTACTGGTCGTAGCCGTCTTTGCACTGATAGTCCTGGTCACGACAGTATCGCCAACTTTGAGTCCAGAGAGTATCTCGATCTCAGTGTCTGAGCTGATACCGGTCGTGACGGTCACGGTGGTTGGCGTGCCTGTTTGGATCGGAGCAGCAGTCACGGCTGGATCAGTTTGTGTTGTTGTTTGAGTCGACTGGGTCAGCACTTGGACGGTCTGCTCGGTCCCAGATGTTTTCACGGCTGCGAGCGGCACCTTGAGTGCATCATCTTTGCGCTGAGTCTGGATGACAGCTGAAGCATTCATGCCGGGGACCACTCCCTCAGGTACCGCAGTGAACTGGATGATCGCATTGTATGTGACGACACCTGATGTAGTCGTGCCAATCGTATCAACACGTGATACGCGTCCTGCAAATGTTTTCCCCGAAAAAGCGTTCACCGTGATCGTGGCTTTTTGGCCTGCTTTGACTTTGGGTATATCTACTTCGCTTACTACTACTTTGGTCTGGACACTGGCAAGATCAGCAAGTGTCAATACCGTGGATGCAGTCGCGGTGGAGTTTGATGCGCTTCCTGATGCGGTCACTGTACTGCCTACATCACTATTCAAGTTGACGACTGTTCCTCCAATAGGCGCCACGGCGATCGCGTTTTGTGTCGCTTGATAGGCGAGCCATGCAGCCGAAAGCTGTGCCTGCGAAGAGTTCACTGCCATGTCGGCATCTTTGTATTTTTGTTCAGCAGCTGCAAAACTTTTTTGTGCTTGGACGAGGGTCGACTCAATACTTTGTTTTTCAAGATCGGTGTAGCCGGTTTTCGTAGAGGGGTTTGTGGTGTTGTTATTTTTGAAATCGACTGCGTTTTGTGCGTCAAGGACTGTTTTTTGACTCGACCACATGGTGCTGTCGAGAGACTGCTTGCTGCTTTTGGCACTCGCAAGGGAGTTGACTGCGGAGAGATAGCTGGCGTATGCACTGGCTTTATCAGCTGCAGTTGCGGTAGATTGGACGGCAAAGAGATTGTCGCCTGCCTTCACTATTTCGCCATTTTTGACGTAGACCTCGGTGACGACACCGGTCGCTGGTGATGAGACTGATACGCTGTTGATCGATACTGATCCGCTTGCAGTGACCGTGCTGATGACGCTGCCTTTGTCGACGACTGCTGTTTGGTAGGTGACCGTAGAGCTGGAGGAGCTCCCATACGTGCGCCAATACCATATCACACCGATGAGAGCAACGACTGCGACCACGTAAACAATGCGTGGCAAAGTCCGTAACTTGTGTAGCATGTGGGGGATTATACTCAATATATACTGAACATATGCTGAAGACCCGGTAGAGCGGGACGAGTCAGGTCGAACGACAAGCAGTTGTCAAGTAATAAGGTTTTCAGGTTATCAAGTCGGGAAAGCAAAGAGTGCAAAACGTAGAACGTATAGTCTAGAACGGGAACAGAAGATAGTTTGTAGTTTTTGACTTCCCGGACAAGCCTGCCCCGCTCTGCGGGGACGAAGTGCGATCCGGGATCCATGCATTGTCACTTCGAGCCCCGAAGGGGCCACTTCGTTGCCTGCCTGCCCCGCTCTGCGGGGTCGAGAAGTGAACATATAGCCCATCGATTGTAGCCGCTTTCCCCCTTCCAAGAAACAATTGGTATCATACATATATGTCAGAAACACCAGATCCAACAGAGAAGATCGCTCAAGTAGATGCCCTATACCAGGGATATTGGGACGCATTCACGAAGTGGCAAGGGACCTCAGGCACATCACTGCCTACCTTGGCTGTACCCGCCGGCATATCGGATGTTTTCATCCCCAAACGCATTCTCGAGCTTGCAGAGGACTCTCGCCAGGTGCATGCCCTCGTTTCGGGACAAAAATCACTGGTCGACAGATATACCGGATGTATCGAGCTCATGGTAGTCGAAACAGTTGATAGGAATCTCACAGATCCCAAGAGATTTGCAGACTGGTGGGAAAAAAGACAAACTGGCACAGTAGTCGTTGGCAGCGATTCATTTTATGAGATGCCGACACATGTGCCCGAGGGGATAGAGTACAAGCATTATCAACATGCTAGTTTAGTCGCAGCAGGATTGATAGGACTCAACCAAAAAGTGTACCTCGATTACACTGCAGATGTTATCAGAGAGTATCCAAATACGGTGAAGACTCGAAATTTTTTTGATCGTCCAGATCTTCACGGCAAAGGCATCGGTACGAGCTTCTACAACCGGCTTGAGCAAACGCTTTCTCATCTAGGATTTAAGTACCTGATGGGCGAAGTGATCAGTCCTCACAAGAGTTTTTATGAAAAAAGCAGAACTCCCTATCATCTCCTGACTGATCAACAGAAAAAAGAATTGCCTCTATATCATATGGGAGATCCAGAATATCTCGTGAAAGAACTGCGGAAGGAATAGGGGGCGCTTCCGCTCACGCAAACTGCAGCATCACCTCTGACGTGATTCCCCAATCGATCGACGCAACGAAGTCGAGCGCTTGGCTCGCCAGTCGTGCACGCAGAGCGTCATCTTGTATCGCTGACGTTAGTATTTTAATATACAGTCGCTGATCACCGTCCGGGATTTTGATGACTCCTTTGGGATAGTGGAGATAGGGGAGATGGTACACCATCCCTGGCGTCCCGCATGCGAGCGCTTCATCAAGTGCGATATTTCCCGAATCATACCGCGATGCAGTCACGAAAAATTTCGAGGATTTGAGGAGGATGGCTTTTGGCACACCTTCTTGTGGCCCGAGAAAGTCGATATTTTTTTCGAGTCCCCGCTTAACTACCTGTGCACGCAGATCTTTTTCGAGCCGCCCATTTCCAACCAGCGCAAGTTTTGCTTTTGGGATGGTGCGAACTACCCCAGACCAGATATCGATGAGCTCTGAGATGCACTTTTGTGGATGAAAGCGGCCGACGAAAATAGCATCATATGTGATCGGCTGACTCGGAACTGAGGCATAGTAGGCACAATCGACCCCACCGCGGAAGGGGAGGACGGAGCTTTCATCCAAACCACTCGAGCTGATGAGATACGTTTTGTCATACGCCGATGCAGTGAGTATCTTTCCCCCATATCTGTGTATGGCCCAAAACAAAAAACACTGATTGAAATAAAAGAGGAGTCCTTTCATTTTCCCTGCGCTGTAGTCGGTACCCCACCGTTTATGAGTGAGCAAGTACGTGCCGACCAGTAGTTTTGCACGCGGATATTTGATCTTGACCAGCAGTGCGGGCAGCAGATCAGGTGCGAAAAAAGACGATGCAAACACGATGTCTACTTCCTGTGCTGGTGCAAAGATCCCATGTACGAGTCCCACCACCGCCTTGATCGTCATCGCTATATACACGCCCATCGCATCCGCCCATGATGCGGACCATACGCTGATTGAGGATGGTGGTATGCCACCTTTCAAGCTATATGCTTTGCCAACCTCGTTGGTGACGATCGTGACCTCGTGATTTCTCTGGATCCACTTGTTCGCACACTCGATGAATATGCGGTCACCTCCCGCGAGGGTATTGGTATGGACGATATTGGCAAAAATGAGTATCTTCATGGGTAAAATATCACGGCGTGAATACATCATGTTCGGTCCGGAAATCATCACCCATCAGATATCCGCTGCCGCCGATGACATGTATCGCGTCACCCGCACGGGTCGCGGTGAGTGCATAGCGGGGGACCGGCAGATCGGCCCGACGGACCCATCGATCTTCTTTGATTTTGTACTCATGGATTTCACCTGATACGGCCCATCCTTGCTCACCACCGACGATGTATATACTGTCTCCGATCGTCGCAGCGGCGAGACCACTCACGACATAGGGGAGAGGTGCGAGCTTTTTCCATGTATTCGTCTGCGGATCATAGACTTCGTGAGTATTAAGATTGTTGAATCGATCACCACTATATCCTCCGAGGACATACAGTTTGCCATGTGCTCCGACTGCGGTGATGTGTTCGCGAGCGGTGGGCATCGGCGCGAGTGTCTCCCAGACGTCTGCATGTGGATCGTATACCTCGAGTATGTCCACTGCCTTTTTGTTGACTCCACCACCGACTGCATAGATCTTGTCATCTATCGTGACTACTCCATGCGCACCGCGCGCCACAGAGAGAGATGCTTTTTTGGTCCAGGTATCATCTGCGGGATCATAGGCATAGACATCGTCCCGTGGCACGATCCGTATGCCATTGCCCCCGACGACATAGAGTTTCCCGAGACACGACACTGCTCCCGTGTGGTGTACATATTTTGGATAGGGTGCGACGGTCGTCCACACATCTTTTTTCACATCATATTTTTCAACGAGTCGGGTGGGACACCATACCGACGGGAGCTGGACTCCTCCCACGACATATATGTCACCATTGAGCTCACCAGCTGCGAACTCATACCGATATGAGGGGAGCGGAGCAGCCTTTCGAAAGGTGCCTGGCGTATCACTCACCGGTAGATTTGATCCTTTGAGCGTACGGTTTGGCTGATCCCGCAGCTCGATGAGCTTGAGAAGTATGGAGAAAGGGATGAGTTTGAGTCGGAGCCAGAGTGATTTGTGCATAGGTGGATAGCATTATACCGCCCTATATCGATATAGTCGATACATTTTGATCCACTCAGCACCTTTCCTGAGCACACATGTCCCGCTCTGCGGGATGGACTAGATCCCGTGTCTCACTCACGCGTCTGCACTGGATGACATCTTTTTTTTGACTCACTTCTTTCTGTCACTTCGAGCCCAGTCGAGAAGTGAACCAATCACCCGCCGTTTTAGGCGAGGGAGGTGTGTTATGTATTGTTCAACACACCCCGTCACACTTCGTGTGCCACCCCTCTTTCTAGAGGGGAGTAATTACAAGTCTAAATCCTCTTTGAGCTTCCCTAGCTTGTAGCTGTTTCCGACCTGATGACTTTCGACGTGATGACTTGATACCTTTACAACTTGATAACCGTCTGATCTGATGGATTCATATCTGCCTCACCACGTCATACCCCTTCAGATTACCGACGAGAGCAAACGCGATGATCCTTATCGGATGGTCTGATTGCGCTTTGAGTTTCATGGCAGTTTCTTGAAATGACGCACCGGATCCGACGACGTCATCGATCAGCAATATGTTTCGATACTGTGGGGCAAGTGGGGCTCGAGGATAGATACTCTGGCGTGCATTGAGCATACGCTCTGCAGTAGTAGAAAGTGATTTTTGGGGGATAGCGATATCGCCAGGCATGACCTTTACCAGATCGAGGTGGGGGAGTGCGAGTGCGAGACTCCGCGTCAGCTCACTCACAAACTGCACGGGGCGGGGCACCGTCGGAGGGATATATCCAACCGCATCTATCTTCTCGGTAGTGACGATCTGGGTGATGAGGGGTCGTATGATCGCTACGATCATACTGATGAGGAGCGGATCGGGAGCGTTCTTTGCGTGCGTCACCAGTCGAGCAAGCTTTGATCGACCAAAGGTGGGCAGACTGTACACATCAGCAAACAACATCCGCTCGATAGGTGAGTCGGGGAATGTCTGGGCAATCTTTATCGTAGCATCAATACATCCATCTATAGTTTTTAACTTCTGAACATCCTCGACACGGCGGACATACTCAGCGGCGACTTCTGTAGGATTTTTTGATTTGGCATACACACCTGCCCAATAGGTGAATCCCTCGATACCGGGAAGCACCTTACCATCTGGGGTGATCATGAGAAACTCACGCTCGATCGCTCTGCGTTGAGCCTCAGACAAATCAGGTAGAGGAGCTATCTGTACTGGCTCTCTGCTGAGGACATAAAATACGAGGGGCGCAGATCCATGCTTTTGGATGAGACCATCAGCGAGTAGACTCTTGAGCTGGCGGTGGAGGGCAACCTTACCGATGCTTATTTCGGTTGCGAGGTCATGTACGCGAGCCTGTCCCTGCTTTCCTAATATACTCAAAATGAGCTCACGGGTAGGTGGTTGTGTAGACATAGTACATAGTATACAGTGTACTATGTACTATGTCAATGACCACACCTATGAAACCGTAAATATAAGCCGTTTCTTCACCCAATTTACGTTTTATCAGATGAAAAACCGTAAATACGAGCCATTTCTAGACCAAATGTACGTTTTATGTGAAAAGGTGAGCGCTCACCCCCTCACCAGGGGAGAGCAGGCTGCGTGTACTCCCCTCTAGAGAGGGGTGCCCGCCGACGTAGGCGGGCGGCTCCGCCCGTAGGGCTACGCCCGGAGGGGGTGTGTTATTCTCAGCTTACCCGCCAAATCTGGTACGGCCTACCCGCCGTTTTAAGAAGACATACTCCTGTCACATCGAGCTTGTCGAGATGTGAACAGGTAACGGACAGACGAAAGTGAGTATTGATCAGATCAGTTCTCGACCCCGCAGAGCGGGGCAGGCAGGCCACAAAGTGGCCCCTTCGGGGCTCGAACTGACACTTTACGGACTTTATGGACTTTCGTCTTTATGGACTAATGTCTACCACACCGCTTCCACATCCCCCAGCGTCGCGACAGACAGCGTCTTGGTCGCCGCATCATAGTAGCCGGTGAGGAGCACACGACTCCCCAGATATGTATTGAGCGATACGGTAGCGGGCACATGGATGAAGATGAGCTCGTTGTTTTCTGCGATGAGGACATACCGGAGGACCGTCGGACTCGGTGTCGCCACGAGACTCGCCGGTTCACTCGCAGTAGGGGATGGAGGAGTCACCGTCGGCAGGAGATCTTTCACTTGATACGTCGCCCGCACGACTCCGAGTCGCGTCACCAGCACCGGCGCTGGCGTGGGGATGACGATCACCGGAGTAGGCGACGGCTTTGCGATCCATACCATCCGCTCAGCGATCTGTCCCTCTATATACGTGCGCGGCCCCGTCAGGGCCGCGCCCATCACCCCACCTCCTCCCATGATCACCACGAGAAAGGTCAGGAACCATAAATATGGGATTTTCACACTGATGCGGCCATCTTTATTTTTCTCCAGTTTCACCAGATAGTTCATGAGCCAGTGAAGAGGATTGAAGATATGGAACTGAAAGGTGAAGAGATTTTCTGGAGGATCAGTGGGCGTTCGGAACCCTTTCACGAAGTGTCCGTGCTCATCTCTTGAAAAAGTGAGGCACCCCCGTTTGTGCCGGGAAGATCTCGAGGCTTGCCTGCCCCGCCTTGCGGGGTGTCTAGAGTGGGATACCATCGCGACAAAAGTATGCCAGACTGTAGATACCATTTGCAAGAGGAATCGCATCGTGCTTGCCGCGCCAGGGGATCAACGAGTCCATTTCGTACCTAAAATTGAGCGACAGAGGAGTACAATATCCTACATGATTCTTACGGAAATGCCCAAATTCTACGATGCGTTCATCCCGACTTTACAGATACTCGCTGATAGCGGTCCACTCCACTACAATGACCTTCGTATTAAAGTTAGAAATACATACTTCTCCCATCTCCCCCAAGAGCTACTCGACCAAAAGACAAAAAGTGGTGATATTCTGATCCTAAATCGTATCGGGTGGGCCAAGGCGTATCTCAAACAGGCCGGTATGATCGAGCAACCCAGACGCGCAATAGTCCAGATCACCGATAGAGGAAGAGCCGTACTCAGTAAGGGGACGCTTACCCTACAAGATCTCAAAAAGGACGAGGTATTTCTTGCCAATCGCAAATCTGATCAAGAGACCAGCGAGGTCATGATCGACGAGTCATCCCCACAAGATCTCATCGACAGTGGTATCCGCTCGATAGAGTCAGAAGTCAAGAAAGATCTCCTCTCCAAGCTTCAAGCGATGGATCCGTACTATTTCCAAAAAGTCATACTCTTACTACTTGAGAAGATGGGATATGGTGACTTCATCGAGACGAGTAAGTCAGGTGATGGTGGCATTGATGGCGTCATCAGTGAGGATAAGCTCGGACTGGACAAGATCTACATCCAAGCCAAGCGCTACAGCTCAGACAACAAAGTCCGCGAGCCAGAGATCCGCAACTTCATCGGGGCAATGGGACGTGCGACGAACAAAGGGATATTTGTAACCACCTCATCGTTTGATGCGAAAGCTATACAAAAAGCCAGAGATGCAGGACAAAAGATCATCATGATTGACGGGAACATGCTGGTAGATCTTATGTATAGATATGGAGTTGGAGTGCAAGTAAAAAACTCGTATGAGGTAAAAGAGCTGGATGAGGATTTTTTTGAAGCTTAACTCTAGATTATTCATCGACACTATGCCAAATTCTCAAGAAGCAAAAGCGCGAATAAAAATCAACAAACTCCTTGAAGAATCAGGGTGGCGTTTTCTGGATGACAAAAAAGGCAAAGCAAATATTCGGCTTGAGCCAGGCATACAATATACTGAGCTTGGAGATGATTTCGAGAATGAGACCCATGGGTTTATTGATTTTCTTTTGCTCGACAAAGATGGACGCGCACTTGTTGTGGTAGAGGCAAAAAAAGAAGCAGTCGACCCACTTTCCGCCAAGGAACAGGCGCGCAATTATGCACGTAATGCCGGCGCTCGTTTTGTTATCCTTTCAAACGGCAATATCCATTATTTTTGGGATACGAAGCATGGTAACCCGGACACCATCTCACGTTTTCCAACGCAAGATTCAATCACGCAGTATGAGAAATATACTCCGAATCCTGCTGAGCTTGCACAGACTATCGTTGATGAAAATTATATCGTCTCGACGCAAATCCCAACATTTGCGGCCGATCCAACATTTCGAGATGAATCAACTCGCACGGCGTTTTTGAAAAATAATAAACTCAAGCAACTTCGTCCGTATCAGGTCCAGGCAATCAGAGCACTTCAAGAATCAGCCAAGGGCGGAAGTCAGAGATTCTTGTTCGAAATGGCAACAGGTACTGGAAAAACTCTCATTTCTGCTGCAGTAATCAAACTCTTTTTAAAATCTGGAAATGCTCGCCGAGTACTTTTCCTTGTAGACCGCCTTGAACTTGAAGATCAGGCACACAAGGCTTTCACTCACTATCTTGGGAAAGATTATCGATGTGCTATCTACAAAGAAAGCAAAGATTCTTGGGCAAACGCCAGCGTCATTGTTTCTACTATTCAAACATTCCTTGCTGGCGATCGTTACAAAAAAGAATTTTCGCCAACTGATTTTGAACTCGTTATTTCAGACGAGGCTCACCGCTCAATCGGTGGCAATAGTCGCGCTGTTTTTGAATATTTCGTTGGTTATAAATTAGGGCTTACTGCCACACCCAAAAATTATTTGCGGGGATTTGATGCCGAGGGTGCAGATAGTCAAAGAGAGTATGAGCGCCGACTCTTGATCGATACATACAAAACATTTGGCTGCGAATCCGGCAATCCAACTTTTTCTTATGATCTCGAAAAGGGCGCAATAGATGGATATTTGATTAAGCCGACACTCGTAGATGCGCGCACAGACATTACCACAAAACTTCTCTCAGAAGAAGGCTACGCCGTCCATACCCTTACCGAAAGCGGTGAAACTATCGATGAAACGTTCAACGAACGCCACTACGAACGCAAAATGTTTAATGACGAAACTAATATCGCCATGTGCAAGGCACTTGTTGATAATGGACTTTTTGATCCAGTTGCCAAACAGCTCGGCGTTGATCTATTTGGGAAGACTATCGTCTTTGCAGTATCCCAAAAACACGCCGCCCGACTGACAAACATATTGAACAAAATCGCTTTTGAAAAATGGCCAGAGCAATATGGCGAATCAAATTTTGCGATGCAAGTTTCCTCCCAAGTAGCGAGCGCACAACAGATGACTATCAACTTCGCCAACAATCGTCTTGGTGGACAAGCAAACTCTCCCGAGGGTTATGATACGAGCAAAACCCGCGTTGCCGTTACTGTTGGTATGATGACGACCGGCTATGATTGTCAGGACTTGCTTAATATCGCCTTGATGCGACCAGTCTTTTCACCGACTGATTTCGTCCAGATCAAAGGACGGGGCACCAGAAAATGGCAGTTTGAATACAATGATTATCAAAATGAACCTATCACCGAACCAAAGAAAAAATTCAAGTTTTTTGATTTCTTTGCCACTTGCGAATACTTTGAAAAAGATTTCGACTATGACGAAAAAATAAAACTTCCGACAATTAAAAAAGTAAGCGATTCCAAAGCGACTGCAGAATCAAAAGGCACACTGGGAGAATTTATTGATGAGAGTGGTCAGAAAATCTTCAAAGGCCCAATTGATCTTGCCACTAGTGACGAACTCGCCACGATTACTGAAACTCCCGAAGGTGTGATTATGCGTATTGACCGCGAGGGCTTCAAGCGTGCCGTCGATGAAGACATACTTGGCAATGTTACGCTCAAGAATATGTGGCAAAATGGCGACACTGAAGAAGCCGAGGATTTTACAAGAAGACAAATCTTTGATAAGCCAAAATATTTCCTCAATCTCGATAAAATCCGCAAAATCTTTGGCGTTGATCGCCGCATCACCGTCAAAGAATTCTTGCAGGTTGCCTTTGGCGACAAAAAATCCTTCGAGATGAAAGATGATCTCCTCGAATCAGAATGGGGGAAGTTCATGGAAGTCCATCCCGTTGATATAGAGCATTACCAGCCTGCAAAAAACTATTTTAAGGCGTTTATTGTGGATGAGGAAGTTCGAGATATTGTGAAGCGTAATCGACCAGCAGATTTCTATCATTGTGCCTCATTTGATTTCGAAGATTATCAAAAATTGAACGGATTCAAAACGATCGTTCCTCAATATGTCCATGACTACGCATATCATTTAACGAATCTATAAGGGAATATAAGTATGAATACTGATACCAAAAGACATATCGATTCCGCTCGCCAAGTGCTTGTAGGTGTTGTACCTAACCCAACATCGCAAATTGATCAGATCACCAATGCCCTCATCTATAAGTTTATGGACGATATGGACCAGTCGGCTATCAAAGCCGGTGGCTTACCGTCATTTTTTGTTGATGACTTGGAAAACTACGCATGGACGCGCCTTATGGATCCGCGCATGGGCAACCAGGAGCGCATGAATCTCTACGGCGAGGCGCTTATCAAATTCTCACAGGCCAAACAGCTCCCAGAACTTTTTCGTGGCATTTTCAAATCCGCATTTTTGCCGTATCGTTCACCCGAAACACTCGGCCTCTTTCTGAAAGAAATTGATTACTTTGACTACTCTCACCCCGAAGAACTGGGCAACGCGTATGAATATCTGCTTTCTATCATGTCGTCCCAAGGCGATGCCGGACAATTTCGGACTCCACGCCATATCATTGATTTCATCGTGGATGTAGTGGACCCTACCAAAGACGACAAAGTACTCGACCCTGCTTGTGGCACGGGCGGATTTTTGGTCAGCTCATACACGCATATCTTGGAACAGCACGATGGCAAAGACGACCCAAAGAAGCAAGAAAAACCACTCACACCCGACGAGCGCAAAAAATTGATGGGAAATTTTGAGGGGTACGACATCGACCCGACGATGGTTCGCATCGCACAGGTCAATATGTATCTGCACCAATTCAAGAATCCAAAGATCTTTCAATATGATTCACTTTCAAATGAAGAGAGGTGGAATGATAAGTTTGATGTCATCCTGGCGAATCCACCGTTTATGTCTCCAAAAGGTGGGATCAAACCCAACAGCAAATTCAGTATCCAATCAAGTCGCTCTGAAGTATTATTTGTCGATTACATCATGAACCATCTTAGACCAAAAGGCCGAGCTGGTATCATCGTGCCGGAAGGAATTATTTTTCAATCAGGAATAGCACATAAGCAACTTCGTAAGGATCTCATTGAGGATGGGCTTTATGCTGTGGTGAGTTTGCCGTCTGGCGTATTTGCACCATATAGCGGAGTTAAAACGAGTATTTTACTCTATGACAATGAACTATCAAAAAAAACTAACCATATTTTATTTGTTAAAATTCAGAATGATGGATTTGATTTGGGAGCACAGCGACGTCCCGTCTTGGGCAGTGACATACCTCTAGCAGTTGATGCTTTGACTAGGTACAAGAAACACGCCGACTCAAATGGATCATACTCGATCGGAGGGTGGCCAGAAGGAGAATATAGCATTGACACACATCCCAATTGCCAATTCGTCTCAAAAGAAGAAATTGCCAAAAATGGAGACTACAATCTTTCCGGTGATCGTTACCGTGTGGCAACCGATTACAGCAACGCGAAATGGCCGATGGTGGAGTTGGGTGACGAAAAATACTTTGATATCCAGTCGGGTGGCACACCAGACTCGAACAATGAAAAATATTGGTCAGGAAATATTGCATGGGCTACATTGGTGGACTTACCTGCATCTAATGCAATAACCGATATTAGAGACACTCAAAGAAAAATTACAAGCTACGGATTAAATAATTCCTCAGCTAAGCTTTTGCCTATTAATTCCATACTCGTATCATCGCGGGCAACGATAGGCAGAATTGCAACGAATTCAGTTGAGCTGGCAACAAATCAGGGATTCAAAAATATAATAATCATGGATCAAAATCAGGTAAGTTATAAATATGTTGCTTGGGTTTTGACTGAATTAGTTGATGAAATGAAAGCCTTGGCGAGTGGAGGCACATTTGCGGAAATATCAAAAACAAATTTTGCGAAGCTTAAAATCCCTCTCCCACCACCCGAAATTCAAGAGCAAATCGTGGCGGAGCTCGACGGCTACGCAGGCATCATCGCTGGTGCCAAACAAATCGTCCAAAGCTGGAAACCCAAAATCGACATCGATCCAAAGTGGGAGAAGGTAAAGTTGGGGGAGGTAGCGGAAGTACTTAATGGGCGGGCGTATAAACAAGATGAGCTGCTTGGTTCAGGGAAATACCCAGTATTAAGAGTTGGGAACTTCTTTAGTAATAGAGATTGGTATTATTCGGATCTCGAATTAGAGGACAATAAGTACTGTAATAGAGGAGATCTTCTCTACGCTTGGTCTGCATCATTTGGGCCAAGAATTTGGGAAGGTGAAAAATCAATTTATCATTATCATATTTGGAAAATATTAGTCAACAGTAAGTTGGATAAGCAGTTTTTATATTATTTTCTTGAGAAAGAGACGGAAAATATCAAATTAGAAGGTGGTAGAGGTGTCGCAATGATTCATATCACAAAAGGTAATTTCGAAATAATGGACATCCCCCTCCCACCTCTAGCTATACAAAGACAAATCGTAGAAAAAATAGAGGCTGAACGCACCCTCGTCGAATCCGCCAAAAAACTGATTGAAATCTACGACCAAAAGACCAAAGATACCATTGCAAAACTTTGGGAAGATTAATTTATGAGCAGCTTTACTGTAGACTCAACTTTTTTCTGCATTTTCAAAATCGGAGATAATATTCTATATACTCTTGAGGTGTTGCAATATCTCTATGCGGTGTATGAGAAAACAGACACGAAAAATAAATATTTTCTAAATAAACCGATTATCATTGAAATCGTTTCAATAATAGAAGCAATCCTCTATGATTTTCATATGAGGATCAATAAGAATACTGGCGAAGGTGTGCATAATATCTCTATTTCAGATAGAGATGATATTAGATCGAAAAAACTCGATGATTTTGATAAATATATTACAAGCACAAGAAAGCATGCACTTTTTGGTCAAAATATGCTTTTTTATGAAAAATTACATTACTTAAGAAAGATAAGAAATAGAATCCATACGCAAAATAGTGAGAATATGAAGCCATACGATGATAGAAAAGTCTTTTCAACTCAAAATAAAATCTTTGCGGAAGGTTGTCTTGAAAAAGTTGCGAAAGTGATGAGCAAAAAATATGCTCGGCCCAATTATGTAAACGGATATGTACCTAAAATGACTTTTCCTTGGAAAGAGAGAATTGTCGCCAAAGAGAAGGCATGATCTTTTTACTTAAATATTTCGATACCTCGTGCTCAATTTGACTTTCACGCCAGAAGAGTATGATAGGGGAGAGCTACACACATTTATTATCATAAACTTCTATGACTAAGCAGAAAGAAATCAAAATCATCGCTCATCGAGGCGCGTCGTCACGAATCTTCATTTACCAATCGTCAGGAGATAATAAATCCATAAAAGTACGGATAGAAGATGAGAATGTCTGGCTCACCCAAAAACTCATTGCAGAGCTTTTTAATATAGATGTCCGTACAGTAAATGAGCATTTGAGTAATATTTTATTGGAGGGTGAACTTCATGAGAAGGCAGTTATCCGGAAATTCCGGATAACTGCCAATGACGACAAAATATACGATACTAAACACTATAACCTAGACGCGATATTGGCAGTAGGATATCGTGTACGCTCTACTCAGGGCACACAATTTCGTAAGTGGGCTACCGAGAGGCTCCGCGAGTATCTCATCAAGGGATTCGCCATCGACGATGAGCGCTTGAAGCAAGCGGGCGGGAAAGCACGGTATTTCCAAGAACTGTTGCAAAGAGTACAAGATATCCGAAGCAGTGAGAGAATGTTTTATCAGAAAGTGACGGATATATATGCGACAAGTATCGATTACAAAGTCGACGAGGACATGACACAGCAGTTCTTTGCTACAGTCCAAAACAAGATGCACTACGCAGTGCATGGGCATACTGCTGCAGAGATCATTGCATTGAGAGCAGACCACCACAAACCACTCATGGGTCTCACGAGCTTCAAAAGCGAATACGTCACTACTCACGACATCACAATCGCCAAGAACTATTTGACTGAAAAGGAACTCAATCAGCTCAACCTCATCGTATCACTCTATATAGACTTCGCTGAACTCCAAGCCTCGAGTGGCCGGCTCATGAAAATGCAGGACTGGATACGGAAGCTTGACGAATTCTTGACGATATCTGAGAAGAAGCTCCTACACACCTCTGGTACAGTACGCGCGGAAGACGCAAAAGCAAAAGCGATGGGTGAGTATACGAGATATCGAAAAGAGCAAGACAAGAAATATATCTCTGACTTCGATAAAGAAGTGCGCACAGTATTAGAAGAATCCAAAAAATAGCACCTATGCTGCGAACCGTCAAACGAATCAATCTCGAACAGTACACCCTCGCATCATTTCGCAAAATGCACCACCTCACTTGATTTAGTCTTCCGTAGATTTGCTGTACAATCTTCATATAGATCCCTGATGCGAGCACATGCGCACACAAGTGTGATGCAAAACAGTAGACATCACCATTGACAATGTCTACTGTTTATAGCAAACCGTGTACATTCCATGAGTTACTTGAAAATGGTAATGTACTCATACTCTTAACTTCATATGTCCCCACATCCCCATCCCAAAATCATCGCCCATCGAGGAGCCTCGTCACTCGCACCAGAAAATACCCTTGCATCATTTCGCAAAGCACATGCACTCGGCATCCGAGCCATAGAGCTTGATGTCCACCTATCTGCGGACGGCGCGCTCGTCGTCCATCATGACTACGCATTGGGGAAACCTGACAACGGGACAGGACTCATCAGCGAGATGACACTCGCGACGATCAAGCAGGCAGACGCCGGGGGATGGTATGCGCCCGAGTTCCGCGGAGAGCGTATCCCGACCCTCGATGAAGTCTTTCAGGAGTTTGGCACTGAGATCGAATATGAGATCGAGCTCAAGGGCACCTCAACTGCATTTGTAGAAAAGGTATGTGCCCTCGTTGACGCACACGGACTCATGTCACATATAGAGTTCACCTCTCCACATATCGCACTACTCTGTCATATCGCACACCGGCGCCCCGATGCTCGCTGTGGGATCTTTTTCGATGCATACCCGTCATGGATGAGTCCGGTGACCGGAGATCGGATACTCATCGATATGCTGACCCTCGCATCAGCGAAAGTCGCCCATATTCCCAAGGGGATCCTGACGCGTATACTCGTTGATCGCCTCCATGCAAATGATTTCATCGTCCATGCGGCAAACTGCGATACCGAAGATGAGGTGAGACATGCACTGTCGTTGGGTATCGATCAATTTTCGACCAACGATGTCCTCCTCGCGATGAAAATAGGAGGGGAGGTATAACCTATAGACAGAGCTTGCCGCAATGGGCTGTATACTAGTTTGTTTCTATCGGCTTGACAAATAGAAACAAACTAGTATACTTTGTTTCTATTCATAATAGAGATGTAAACAAACTATGCAATCCACCTCACTTGGCAATTTTATCACCCAGACTGCTGGGTATAATGCATTCATCCCCCATGCCTTCCCGCCATCGCGTGGGTTTGTTTTTAGTGACCAACTCATCAAAAAGAATACCGAGGCCACATGGCTCCTCGGCAAGCTCGATGGAGTGACCAAAAAACTCCCTGATCGTGACTTTTTCCTACTCATGTACCTGCGCAAAGACGCTGCATCATCGAGTCAGATAGAGGGGACACAAGCCACTATGATCGATGCTATCGAGGCTGAAGTCGGTAACAAGCACAATATCCCTACAGACGTGGATGATATTTTGCACTATATCAAAGCATTGAACTATGGGATTGATCGGGTGAAAAAGGATGACTTCCCTTTATCCCTCCGCTTTATCAGAGAACTCCATCGCCAGCTCATGGACCAAGCCCGCGTGACACATTTTGCAGATCCAGGTGAGTTTCGAAAAAGTCAAAATTGGATAGGTGGTGCTCGTCCGGATAATGCGCGTTTTGTACCTCCACCCCCCCATGAGATGATGGAGGCGATGAGCGATCTGGAGAAGTTCATCCATGCATCAGACTCTCTACAGACAGTGATCAAAGCTGGGCTCATCCATGCTCAATTTGAAACCATCCATCCGTTCCTAGATGGAAATGGTCGCACAGGGCGCATGCTGATCAATTTCTATTTGTGGAAAGAAAAGATGTTGGAACAACCAGTACTTTTCCTCTCTTCATATTTCAAAAGACATCAAGAACTGTACTATGAAAAACTCTACGGCTATCATTTCGACAAAGTAGAGGACTGGGTTGATTTTTTCTTGGATGGAGTTATTGACGTGGCTACTGAAGCTATCACAATAGCTGATCGGGTGACAGATCTGCGCGAGCGAGATATGTTCAAGTGCCTTGCTCTTGGCAAGCGTGCGGCAGACACAGCCATTGGAGTATTACCACGGCTCTTCGGACAACCGGTTGTGAATGTGAACATTGTTCAGAAGTGGACGGGCTTTAGTCGTCCTGGTGCACAGATCGTCATCAATCGGTTTGTGGATATGGGTATACTAAGTCTCAAAGACCAAGACAAAAGATACGGTCAATCATATATGTATCATGACTACCTTGATATTTTCAAAGACTAAATCTATGAACGAATCTGAAACGCGAGCAGAATACATTGACCCAAAGCTACAGGCGAGTGGATGGGGAGTAGTCGATGGTTCACGCATCCTACGTGAGCATCGCCTTATGCATGAGTTCCATTTGCGATCCGATCACCTAACAATTCAACAATCTAGCAATATAGCCATTTTCCCTTCGACCTGACTTGTCGCGCTCTGCGCGATGACCTTCGAGCTTCGACCTGACTTGTCCGACTCCCCTCTAGAGAGGGGTGGCACACCAAGTGTGACGGGGTGTGTTAGTGAGTGCGTGACACACCTCCCTCGCCTAAAACGGCGAGTACTCCTCTCAAGAGGAGAGTACGAACAGGAACCATAGATCCCGCAGTAGCCCGCCGTTTTAGGCTATAAAAAATCCCTCCCCTTTCAGGGAGGGAGCACTCGTCTTATCGAGAGGCAATCTCCTCTCGATGTCCCCTTTATTTATTCCACCCCATCATACCCATTCCACGTCCACCCATGCCTCTGCCACCCGCGCCGAGGCGAGGTTGGAGATACTGGATGTCGATCCCATTATCGGTGGCCCATTTTTTCAATTCGGCTTGTCGTGCATCGATGATCGCTTTGCGCTCAGTCGCTGTTTTACCCGTCAGTGCAGTGCGCTGCGTTTGCATCGTTTTTTGCATTTCTTCATGTTTAGCGATCAAAAGCTTTTCTTGAGCTTGAGTGATCTTGCCATCTTTCACGAGTTGTGTCAGGCGATCTGTATAGACCTTTTCCATCTGCTCTTGACGATCTTGTTGATAACTGGTGAATACTGATCGTACATCAGTCTCTTTGAGACCAAATTTTTGTATGATCTTTTGGATCAGGGTATCCTGGTTGGTAGACCCATATCCCTGAGCAAATGTTCCTGGTACGATCGAGATCAACGCTGCACTGAGTGCAAACGTTGCGATGGCTCTGCGCATGTGTGTGTTCATAAGAAATATAATGAATGAATAATACGTGGAGTATAGGTGTCGAGACTGAAGAAGAGCTTAAAGCAGTGCGATATCTACATGCCATGATTCAGACTGTTGGGATGTTCAAAATCATGATTGCATGAATTCATTCAGGCAACGATATCTGAGCCGAGTGAGGGAGTGAGCTTAAGAGAGATGCTAAAGGTTGAGCCCGAGCCTTTCTCACTTTTCACCGTCAGTTTCGTACCGTGCATATCGGCTATTTTTTGTGCGATAGAGAGACCGAGCCCATAGCCACCTGACTCACCGGTGCGTGTGCGCGCAGTATCTGCACGATAAAACCGCGTGAATATGTGGGGGAGGTCTTTGTGATCGATGCCCATCCCCTGGTCGATGACACTCAAGATGAGATGTGAGGCATGATCAGATGTCGTGATGGCTATCTCACTGGATACAGTGGAGTATTTGATCGCGTTGTCCAGCAGTATGGTGAGGAGCTTCACGAGCATGAGCTCATTGCCGATGACTGATCGATCTGCCATATCATGGGTGATCGTGATGGACTTGCTGGCGGCGTGCGCGGATATCGTCTGGATCGATTGCGACACTATTTTTTTGATGGAGACATGCTCATTGATGATGATCTCTTTGTTGTCATACTCGAGTTTGTTCATCTGGATGAGCGTCTCCAGGAGTGACTGCAGTCCATCGATCTCCGTCAGATTGTCCGCGATCAATATACGCGCGTCATGGAGTGAGGATGATGGGTCTCTCATGAATACCTCTGATGCGATCCGGAGCGAGGTGAGCGGGGTCTTCAGCTCATGCGATGCATCGCCGATGAACCGTTTCTGTGACTCCATCATGCGCTGTATCGGATCGAGGGTTTTCCCGGCGAGCAAGTAGGCGATACCTCCACCGGTCAGGAGGATGCTGGCGTTCAGGATGACGATGACCATGAGTATCCGTCCCTTCGTCTCCTCGATCAGTTCATCGTTCACGGGGAGTCGGGGAACAAATGCACCACCCTGAAACGGCATGAAAAGTTGCCCCATCCGTGCCTCTGCACGCGAGCGTTGAAATGCTTCGAAGCGCACAACCTCGGTGACTACCATCCGATAGATAGCGACACTAAAAAGGATACTCACGATCATGAGGATGCTGAGGTACCAGAGAGTGAGTTTGAGTCGTGCTGAGTGAAACATTGCTAATTTTAAATTTCAAATTTTGAATTGCTAATTAATTCATTGATTTGATATTGACATTTGTTCTCTTCATTTAAATAATTGATTCTGTTTCTTAATTTTAAATTTTTCATTTTCAATTTTCAATTATTTTATATCCGAATCCTCGCACCGTCTGTATGAGAGCGGGGGAGGGAGCAAACGGGATATCGATCTTTTCGCGCAACTTCCTCATATATACCTCGATCGTATTGGGGAGGATATCAGCGTCGAAGTCCCAGACGTTTTTGATGATTTGGTCTTTGGTCATCACGACACCTTGGTGGCGCATGAGATACTCGAGCAGCGAATACTCTTTGTGAGTCAGATGGACATCAGTTTTGGATCGCACGACTGAGAATGTCTGCGGATCCAGCGTGAGGTCGGCTACTTTGAGTGCTTTGGCTACCTGGGAGGTAGGTCTACGGGTCACCGCTCGTATCCGTGCGAGCAGCTCCTCGAACGAAAATGGCTTCGTGAGGTAGTCATCAGCTCCGGCATCCAGAGTGGCGGTGATATCGCTCGTATTGTTTTTGGCGGTCAGCATGATGATCGGGGTATAGATATGTGCCTTTCGCAGGGACTGGCAGATATGCAGTCCGTCCATACCGGGCAACATGTAGTCCAGGACGATAGCGTCGTAGGTCTCGGTTGAGGCGAGGTCGTATCCACTCGTACCGTCTGTGGCCATATCGACCGTATATCTGTCCTGTTGGAGGCCTTTTTTGAGTGAGGCAGCGATCCTGAGGTCATCTTCGACGATAAGCAGCTTCATATACGTACGAATCGTACCAGATCCAGCTGAAATTAGGCTGTAATCGTGGCGGCATGCCTGAGGCGTATATATACTCCTTGCTATTATTTCATCATATAGTCTGTTATACTATGTATGATCTACACAAGAGTTACGTGTACGTATGCTTCTCTTTACAGAACTACAGTCCAGACACTTCTTGCTCGTCAGACGGAGAGGAGGTGTAATACATAATGGATAATAAAAAACTTTTCGTTGGCAATCTTCCTTGGACAGTCACTAGTGACTCACTCCGAGAAATGTTTGCTGAGTTTGGTGAAATCGTAGAAGCGATGCTCATCACCGATCGTGAAACCGGTCGTTCAAAGGGATTTGGATTTGTCACTTTCACCACTGAAGAAGCTGCACAAGCTGCAATCAGTGCAAAGAACAATTCTGATCTCGAAGGACGTCCTATGGTCGTCAACGTCGCAAAACCAAAAGAACCTCGCAATGATTTCCGCGGTGGCGGAGGCGGTGGATATCGTGGTGGTAGCGGTGGAGGCGGAGGATATCGTGGAGGTGGTGGTGGTGGCGGTGGAAGCCGTTACTAATCACATTGCAACGCAAGTTGCACCTGATCAGATAACCAACAAACTACCTGTCTTGGATTTTCATAGCAATATGGGACCTAAGCAGGTAGTTCTTTTTTTGCCCAAATATAGCGAGATGCTTTTCCCCGTCATCTTGATCCCGCCGTGGCGGGAGAAAGATCTTAGTGTCACTTTACGACTTTATAGACTTTACGGACTTTATGGACTTTACGACTGTACTTGTCCCGCTCTGCGGGGTCGAGAAGCATGTCACTTCGAGCAGAGCCTGCCCTGAGCCTGTCGAAGGGTCGAGAAGTGAACCATGCACTCTCCTCTTGAGAGGAGTCCTCGCCGTTTTAGGCGAGGGAGGTGTGTCACGCGTTCAGTAACACACCCCGTCCCGCTCCGCGTGCCACCCCTCTCAAGAGGGGAGTAAGAAAGAGTCTAAATCCGCTTCCGCCAGCTGGCGGACGGGATCCATCTTCTTAGTAACCCGCCAGGTACCGTACGGTACCTGGGGTCGAGAAGCATGTCACTTCGAGCAGAGCCTGCCCTGAGCCGAGTTTACCTTGAGCCTGTCGAAAGGAAGGGTCGAGAAGTGAACTGTGCACTCTCCTCTTGAGAGGAGCCCCATCTTGGACAGCCTGCTGGCTAGTCCCATCTTGGACAGCCTGCTGGCTAGTCCCATCTTGGACAGCCTGCTGGCTAGTCCCGCACAGATACTAGTGGAAGCGTTGTGCGTATTCACGCAGAAGTGTGTCCTGTCTTGAGATTGATCCATGAGCTGCCTTCATCATGATGCGCCTCTTTTCACTTGATGATGCGTCGCGCACAAAGTGAGAGAAGCCACTTGAGCTACTCCGTGAGCTCCGAAGCGAAGTCAATATTCGTACGATAAGTTCTTTCATGTGAGGGTAATTATACTACAATTCAGATTGAGACTGCAACAGGGGATGGCTCTCTGAGATGTTTTGTATGGTGTATGGTTCTTTGTTGCCGGGAGGTTTGACTATCAGGTGTACCTCGTTGTCATTACCAAACTCAGCTTTAAGACTTTTTACATTTCCCATCACCGTATTGCATGCCTCTTCAAATGTCTCCTTGAGTATCTTCCTTCTTTCGATTCGCTCTCTTTTTTGTGTGAACTCCCACGCAGTAGTTTTATCTCGTATAACATAATGGATCTCGATACCTCCTCTGTAGGGGTGTCTAGGACTGAGGAGTCTGGTCAGATTCTTTCTTGCTACATCCAGTTTTTGTAAAGTCCCATCGAGAATGAAATTGTATTTGAGATGGATCGCCTTATCGATGATACGCTCCATGACTACACTCGCTGCATTTTGGTACCTATGCGCATCTTTGCCAGTGTAACCTGGGAACAACGCGCGTATTTCATCGAGATCAATGAGGAGAATCTGCTCGTTTTGCTTCAAATATTGATCAGCTAGATCTTTTGCATATTCAGTTTTGCCTGCCCCCGGTATCCCTGCCATCAATATGGCAACTGGTTTGTCACATGCTACTACCAAATAGCTACGCAAATACTGGAGTGCAAGAACTTCTTTTGTTTTATTATTTGGTATTGGATACGAGTCCATACATATAAGTATACTCACGTCCGATGGAAACCTCTAATATATCAGCGCCATATGGTCACTCATTCTCTTTTGACTTCCCGGACAAGCCTGCCCTTCCGTAGCTTTACTTGTCCCGCTTTGCGGGGGCGAAGGAGGGATCCGGGATCCATGAATGAAACTCCACATGGTTCCTGAGCTAAACTCAGGAAGTCAAAAGAAAGGGTATAACCAGATAGCCCGCCAGGTACCGTACAGTACCTGGGGTCGAGCAGCATGTCACTTCGAGCCCCGAAGGGGCCACTTCGTGGCCGAGCCTGCCCGCCGACGCTGGTACAGCTTACCCGCCGTTTTAGGCAGGCCTGTTCGAACTCTCCTCTTGAGAGGAGTACTCGCCGTTTTAGGCGAGGGAGGTGTGTCATGCATTAGTCAACACACCCCGCCCGCCTCAATCGGCGGACAAGCCCGCCTACGTCGGCGGGCACCCCTCTTCTTAGAGGGGAGTCGGGCAAGCCACGAAGTGGCCCCTTCGGGGCATGGGATTCTTCTCAGCCCTAGGCTGATCAGAATGACCTTAGACCTTAGACGTTGGACCATATAGACTATTGTGTATTCGAATCAGTATACTGACTGTATGGTACGCTCTTCTTCCCCCTCTTCTTCCCGTAGTGGTATTGCTGGGTTTACCCTCATCGAGTTATTGGTAGCTACCGGAATCATTGCAGTCCTTATGACGGTAGTTATCGTAGCCGTGAATCCCTTCCGTATGT
>JBAXSX010000005.1:0-49735 GCA_037130495.1 Candidatus Roizmanbacteria bacterium | reverse complement strand
TCATACGACTGATATTGTATCCAGTCGTTCGGATTCTCAGTTGAACTTAGGCTTTCTATTATACGATCTTGGGGTAAACTATGCGTACAAGTTCGCACAAAGAAAATTTCTTGGCAAGCTCGAAATGACAATCCGATCCATTAGTGTTATAAAAAAACTCAGTCAACTTTTCACCCTTTTTGTGGTGATAGGAGCGTTTGTGCTTTTGCCTCGCATGAGCTCAGCCGAGGCTAACAATAAATTTGGCATCCATCTCGCAGTCACAAGCGATGAGGATATCGAAAAAGCTGCAGATCTCGTCAATAGCAATGGGGGAGACTATGGATATATCACTCTTGTTATCCAGGAAAATAATAGAGATGTTGGGTATTGGCAGGGAATATTTGAAAAACTACGCGAAAAACACCTCATACCAATCATTCGTATTGCTACTCAACCTGAGGGAGACAATTGGCGCACGCCCAATCCCGAAGATGCCAGTGGATGGGCCACATTTTTAGCCAAACTACATTGGGTAGTCAAAGATCGCTACATCATCCTATTCAATGAGACCAACCACGGGACTGAGTGGGGCGGCGCTGTTGATCCAGTGCGCTATGGACAGATTGCGGCCGAATTTGCACGTGAACTCAAAGGCAAATCGCCAGATTTTCGCATCATGCTCGCTGGATTTGACTTAGCTGCTCCTCAGTCACCCCCAAATTACTATGATGCCTACCAATATCTTCAAGAAGCATCAAAGTCATTTTGTGACACACTGCAGTCACGCGACCAAAAGTGCGCGGACTACATCGACTATATTTCCGCACATTCGTATCCGAACCCTGGATTTAGTGGGACTCCCTATGATACTGCGCGCACCTCGATCCGTGGATATACCTTCGAGATTGGCTGGTACCGGCAGATATTCGGGCGAGAGTATCCCGTGATGATTACCGAGACAGGATGGGATGCATTCAAAGTCGGACAATCGACAGCTGCTGAGTATTTCAGAACTGCCTTCCAGGATGTCTGGCTTCCCGACAATCGAGTCGTCGCAGTCACTCCTTTTGTGTTGAACTACCAAGGAGAGCCGTTTTTGTCTTTTTCATTCTTAACTTCTGGAGATGCACGACCGTATCAAAAGTATGCGGTCATACAGTCATTGGCCAAAACGCTTGGGTCACCCGATATCATCGATGATGCACGTATTTTGATCGATCTCCCTAAGGCTTTTGTGGAAAACTCGACATATTCCATACCCATTAGCATCAAAAACCAAGGGCAGCGGATATGGAAAACTGGAGAGTATGCATTGGACTTGAGCCAACGGGGCGACGCGAGTGTAGATGTTCAGATGCCCCCCCTCATATTGGGCGAACTGAAGCCCTTCGAGTCATGGAGAGGCTCGATACAATTGAAAACGGGCGAAGCGACAGTCGCAGACGGCACAGTGAGTCTCGAGCTTGTACGTGGGGACAAAATGATAGCCTCGATTCTTCCACAACCTTTTCACCTTGATTCTCAGCCATCTCTGACGGTGAAAGCTGAGCTTTTTGCAAAAGGTCTGAGCACAGCATCAGATTTTGAACTCCAAGTATTTGATCAGGATGAGCGGCTCGTATATACACAAGAAAAGTTCAAGGTCACTCTCGGACGTGGCAACATAGTCCATTTGCCGAATATCATCCCGGGGAAACGATATCGGATAGTCATCCTCAAACCGTACTACTTACCACGCCAACAAATTATCACGATGCTCGTTGCAGATAACACCGTCCAATTTGAGCGCATGCTTCCTTTTGACTTCAATCGAGATGGCAAACTCTCTCCTGCCGATGCGGTTGGACTATTTACTGGCGAGGGAAAAAATGACCTCAGTACCATCGAGAAAATCAAACTTCTCTTGCCGTAGGTTGACTCCGATATTGATATGATACATATATGCACCACTATGCAGATGCCCTCAAACTCCTTGCTGAATATATAGCTATTCCTTCAGTCTCAACAGATCCTGGCAGAAAAAGTGACATGGATAGGGCGGTAGTCTTTCTCACGGGTGTGCTAAAGGATCTTGGTGCACAGGTACAAGTCGTCGGTACGACCCATTCACTCGTTGTGGGATACCTCCAGGTGCTCCACGCACAGAGCACGATTGGGATCTATGGGCATTATGACGTGCAACCAGAAGATCCAGAAGCTGAATGGCATACTCCACCATTTGTCTTAACTCAAAAAGACGGCAAACTATATGGCAGGGGAGTCGCCGACAATAAGGGCCATATCATTCAAAACCTAGTCGCAATAAAAGAGCTCATTTCGAGTTCAAGGCTCAAGAACAATGTATTATTTATATTTGAAGGTGAAGAAGAGGCGGGAAGTGCATGTTTTGAAGATTATTTGACACAAATAACACTCTGCAAACCATCATCCGTCGATGTGTGGTACATCACGGATACGGGGATGAGAAATATGCAGGTGCCCCAAATATATTCAGGGCTCAGGGGCTTGCTATATACTGAGCTTACTATTGAAACAGGCAGCCGTGATCTGCACTCTGGGATATATGGTAATCGCGTATACAATGCCGCTCATCTACTAAGCACAGTGATTAGTCGCTTGAAAGATGTCGAAACAGGGCGGGTGAATATACCCGGATTTTATGAGCATATACAGTATCCAGATGATGTCGAATATGCACGGTTATTACAACTGCAAGAGGTTGATGAGGTGACTCGTCATGAGTCTGGTCAGTTTGTCTTGCCTCCCCAATCAGTCATCCCGGACTCGATCCGGGATCTAGATTCCGGGACTATGCCCGGAATGACATCAAAGGAAAGATTTCCACGCACACTGCAGTCAAAACTTCTTCCTTCATGCGACATTCACGGTATGGAGTCGGGATACAATGGTCCCGGAGCAAAAACGGTGATTCCGCGTAGAGCATCTGCAAAAATCTCATTCCGGCTTGTAGCTGGGCAAAACCCTGATGAAATTGAGGAATTTTTTCGTACATTTCTCACGAGTAAAATTCCTACTGGAGTAGTATGGAATCTCAGTGTTATGAGCAAGGAGGCTGCGTTTCTCACTGATATTCAAAACCCCTGGATGCATAAGACTTCTCAAGCTCTGGAAAGGGTGTTTGGCCATCCAGTGCAATATAATCGATCGGGAGGGTCGATCCCAGCCGCGGGAATACTGCAGGAATTATTCAAAAAGCCAGTGATACTCACCGGGTTCACCCAACCAGATGATTGCATTCATGCTCCAAACGAAAATTATCCGCTAGAGATGTTTGAAAAGGGGATTGAAGCACTGCAGGCAATATATACTGCTTAAGCCTTCTTTGCTTTTCCCTGATTTTTGATTTCAGAGATGACCGCTTCCACCTCTGCATCCGATGCGAGATAGTACTTCTTCTGAAATTTCATATCGTCATCAAACTCATATACCAGTGGGATACTGTATGCGATGTTGAAGCCCATCACCTGATCTGGTGTCATCCCTTCGACATGCATACAAATAGCACGCATGCTGTTGTGACTGGCCGAAATGAGTACTTTTTTGCCTGACTTGATGGTGGGCATGATCTCCTCAGTCCAATAGGGCACAGCACGGGCAACGGTATCCTTGAGACTCTCACCAAGTGGTATCTCAGTAGGAGAAAGATGTGCATATCGGGGATCATGTTTTGGATTTCTTGGATCATCTTCTGTCAATAGGGGGGGTGGGGTATCATAACTACGTCGCCATATCTGAACCTGATCCTCACCATATTTTGCAGCAGTCTCAGCTTTGTTCAGTCCTTGCAGAGCACCATAATGTCGCTCATTGAGTTTCCATGAGGTTTTAACGGGGATATACATCTGGTCATTCGCTTCAAGGACCGTCCATAGGGTTCGGATTGCTCGCTTCAAATATGAGGTATATGCGATATCAAAGGTAAATCCCGCCTCTTTTAAACGAGGAGCAAATTTTCTCGTCTGCTCAATCCCTTCGGGGGTCACGTCAATATCAGTCCATCCGGTGAACTTGTCAGCCCATGAGGTTTTGCCATGTCGTACGAAAACGAGTTTGTGCATAGATATGAATTTCCCAAATTTAAGATTACTCTTGAGGTTGTGGACTGATCTCGACTGGCGTGCTTTTGCTCGTCTGTTCCTTCAACGGGGCAGTCACAGTGATCTCCGTTTCAGAAACAGCTATATCATATCCAGTATCAAAATCTGCACATCCTTTCCATTCCGCACCATTTTTGTCTTTCAAAGATGGATCTGTGGGGAGTTTGGGGAGATATACATTACCGCCCTTACGGGTGAGAGACTCACACAAATGTATCATATCTGGCCCAGATGAGCTAGCAAACCTGATAGGTCCAGATGATTTTGTTGATATGCTCTGGATGAGTTCGCGGCCTGTTCCACTTATTGATACTTCGATAGCTCTTTGAATTATCTCAACATCTGCATTACGACTTATATTCCGTGCCTCTCGGAATTTTGCTGCAGGATTGATGGCAAGCAGCGC
Source organism: Candidatus Roizmanbacteria bacterium (assembly GCA_037130495.1). Taxonomy (GTDB): domain Bacteria; phylum Patescibacteriota; class Microgenomatia; order UBA1406; family GWC2-37-13; genus JAGOLU01. The sequence goes on along the minus strand of JBAXSX010000005.1, from coordinate 45,229 downwards.
GATCACCATCGGCATAATCAACAGGAATGGCAAAATGGGGAGTACGGTAAGGAGTATTTTTACCCAGATTTTCCACTTTGGCCAAATCCACATAACTATGATGCCGATTGGCAATGCAAATAAGAGCAATAGAATAGTGACAATAGTGGGTGTACTGCCAGCAGGTTGAACTACTGTTTGGTTTGGTTGTAACGGTTGAGGATTAGTATTGTTAGAGACTGGCAGAACAGAAGGTTTGTCTTCTCCCAACGGAGACATGTTTGATTTTTGTTCCATAGTATGATTTTTAGTATACAGTTGCCTACAGTCAGAGTCAAAATCTGACCTTCATCTGTCGCCTTAGTATCCAGCCTCGATCTCGAGGAGCCGATTGTACTTACTCAGTCGATCAGACCTGCTCATAGAACCTGTTTTGATGAACTCAGCACCACACGCATATGCCAAATCAGCGATAAAGTTGTCCTCAGTCTCGCCAGATCGATGTGAAATAGCGATTTTCCATCCGGCATCTTGTGCCATTCGGATTGCGTCAACCGTCTCAGAGAGAGAACCGATCTGATTCACCTTCACCAGGACTGCGCTGGAGGCCTTTTCCTCGATCCCGCGCTTGATTCGCTTTGGATTCGTCACCAGGAGATCATCGCCAACAACTTGGAACTCATACTTACTACCCAACTCGGTAAACTTCTTGAAAGCTGCCCAATCATCTTCGGCGAACGGATCCTCAAATGACTCAATATTATATTTTTGGCCGATTTTTGAATAAAACTCAGTCAGCTGATCGGGAGTGAGCACCTCGCCAGTCTTTTGCATAACATATTTGCCATCTTTGAAAAACTCAGTCGCAGCAGAATCAAGAGCAAATCCGAAATCCTTCGTATTTGTATATCCCAGATCCTGGGCCGCTTGGATGATCTCAGCGAGAACTTCCTCATTGCTTGATAGAGCTGGTGAGTAACCTCCCTCATCCCCAACGAGTGTAGAAAGCTTCTTCTTTTTGAGATTTTTGCCCAACTGCTGGAAGATCTCGGCTGCGATACGAGTCGACTGAGTCGGAATGTTAGATTTTGGAACAATCATGAACTCTTGGATATCAAAATTCCATCCTGCATGCTTGCCACCATTTACCACGTTGACCATAAGCCGTGGAAAGTTCGCCTTACGATCTGCAAAAAACGCATCATGCAAATATTCCCATCGTTTTTTACCTTGGACCGCTGCAGCAGCCTTTGAAACTGCCATACTGACAGCGAGGATCGCATTTGCACCCAATTTTCCTTTATTTTCTGTCCCGTCCAACGCAATCATTTTCTCATCAATTGCTCGCTGGTCCAGGACGGACATGCCTTTGAGGGCAGGGGAAATGATCTTATTCACATTTTTTACTGCTGTCAGGACACCTTGGCCCATATGGCGCTTTGCATCACCATCGCGCAGCTCGACAGCCTCGTGAGCTCCTGTAGAGGCACCTGAGGGTACTGAAGATCGGAATAATCTGCCATCCTGTAGCTTCAAAAATACTCGGATGGTTGGTTTGCCTCGTGAATCTAGGATTTCGAGCGCGTTGAGGGAAGAGATGATAGACATATACGGCAGTTTACCACAAAACCATTAAATGGTATACTTCCTCCTTAAACATGGATACACCTGCCCAAACGTACGGAACGGTCGTATTTATTCTCAAATATTTTCCTTTTCCAGCTGATACCGGTGGAAAACTAGCTTCATACGGTCGGATTGTGGGACTAGCCCGAATTACGCCAGTCTGCATCATACTCTTGCCAATGGATGATAGTGAAGAAAATGTCGAAAAATATGACTTTAGCACGCCGAAAAAACTCGGCATTGAGGTGCTTGACTTGCGTGGATTTACAAAACAGAAGGTCATGGAGGAGATAGAAGCATTCTTGAAGCTCAAAAAACCAAAGACACTATTTCTTGAGGCTCATTTGTTCGTGGAATTCCTCAATACGTCAGTTAGAAATGACCAAACCATCAAAAAAGTGGTTGTATGCTATGACATACATCGCAAGCTCGAAGCGGCGAATATGCACAGAGAATCGCTACTCAAACGTGTCGTTTTCTGGCTATTTCAGTGGACATTTGATCTGCGAGAAAAAAGAAATCTTGAGGTTGCTGATGTTGTAGTCACCGTTTCATTGAGAGACAAGGAGCACTTTATGAGCTATGGGCTCAAGCGCGTTGTATATATCCCACAGCTTATTTCTATACCGACAAGTTATTGGCACGGTGAGGATTCTGACTACTCTATTTTTGTCGCCTCTTCACTCTGGCACTATCCCAATCGTGAAGGACTCGCGTGGTTTCTGAAGACGGTCGCGCCCCTGATAATGCAGAAATATCCAGATTTTCGCCTGAAAATAGTTGGAGACATCAAAAAGGCAGATCAAATCTCGACCACTTCAAATGTGACGTATCTCGGGTATCTTTCTAGAGATGAGTTGTCTGAGCAAATATCCGGCGCAGCATTTTCAATCGTGCCCATATTGAGTGGTTCGGGCACAAAGTTCAAACTACTCGAGTCTTTGAGCATGCACGTTCCAGTCGTTGCAACCGATCATGCACGTGAGGGTCTCCCAGATGAGCGGGCGATCCCATTCGTTTGCTCAAGCGATCCAATGGTATTTTCTGAAGAAGTATGCAAACTAATGCTAGATAGAGTGTATAGAAGGGATATGTCACAAAAGTGCGGAATGTATTTCGAGAAGCACTTTGATTCTCCTCGCACGCTTCAAAAATGGCTAGAAGTCATGAAATAAACCATATGGGAACATCTCCAGAAAAAGGAACAGTATTGGTCGCTGTTTTTGCCCATCCTGACGATGAGGCATTTATGTTTAGCGGAACGATTTCACTCTACCTCAACAAGGGAATCCCCGTATATCTCATATGCGCAATGACAGACTCAGATGGAAGGGACATTCGGAGGAAGGAAATGCACGCGAGTGCGAAGAAGCTTGGTGTTACGGGGTTGCACATACTCGGGTATTCAGATGGCTCTATCGGCCATCATGCATACCATCAGATATCAAATGACATAAAGAGTAAAATTCTTGAAGTCTCACGCCTTCATCCAGAGGCGCCTTTGCGTATTCTCACCATTGAGCCGAGGGGGGTATCTGGTCATATCGATCACTGTTTCATTTCCTCAGTCACAGCACATGTCTTTTACCAGCTTCCCCAATGTAAAAAGTTGATGTATTTCTGTAAAAGTATCGACCAAAAACCCTCTCGCAATCCAGACTATTTCGTTTACTCGCCGCCAGGGTACCCCTTAGACCAAATACATGAGTCATACGACATTACATCAGTGTGGGACAAAAAAAAGGCGGCAATACTCTGTCACACCAGCCAGATCATTGATCAATATGCGCAGATAGACAGCAGACCGCTCAGTTATTTTAATCCTGAGCATTTTATCGTGCTCGAGCAGGATTATAAAGGTCAGAAGATTAACTAATTATTCATACAGCTGACGGAGGACCTTTTCTACATATTCTTTACTTTTTTCAGTTGATATAACGAGCGGACTCCTTTGATTATCAGATTCACTGCTCGTCAGGATAAGTTCGTTGTGTTTTTTGAGATACGCAACCATGCTTTTTGCTCCCAAATATCCCTGTGTGAACGCTTTTATACCGCTGATTTGGTAGATCATATCCCGGACCAGCTCGTAGTGAGTGCAGCCGGTATAGATGGTCTGACCGGGATCCGGAACAAGAGAGAGATACTCTCTTAATAAATTACTGATAGTGGGAGATTTTTGGAGATCATCCTCCTTTTCGATAGCGCTTGCGAGCTCTGGACAGGCTATCTCGATAAGCTCAATGTCACTTCCCAGCTTCTTGAGTTCGTGTGAATATGAGTCGGCTTTTACGGTCGCCTCAGTTGCGAGAAGATAGATTTTCTTCTTTCCGCTCGCAATCATATGCTCGATCGTCGGACGGATGATCCCTAGTACTCTTCGATCGGGAAAGTGGCGGGGGAGCCACTCTTGTTGGATGCGAGGAAGCACAGTCGTTGCTGTATTACAGGCAAGGATGACGAGCTTACACTCGTTGTCGAACATTTCGCGGAGCGCGTCGGTAGTCAGCTTGTATAACTCGTCCGGAGATTTGTCCCCATAGGGCATGTGAGCGTTGTCGGCGTAGTACATGTACTCATATTGGGGCAAATCATGCATAGCCCATCGAAGGACTGTTGTGCCACCGATGCCAGAGTCGAAAAATCCAATTTTCATACAGGTATTTCACTCGAGAGTAGTGATAAATCGCGAAGCCATTGACCCGCTCCTTGCTATAATCATCTCCGATGATAGTACTATTATACCTTTTTACGGTGACGACACGGCTTGCAGTCTGGGTCCTTCGACGTATTGGGAAAAACGGCACTGCTTTGCCAGGATTATGGGTCGAGCGGTACGCTCCTGGACTGATAGGACAGTTTGCGCGCAGATACTCACATACTATCCTGATCACGGGGACCAACGGTAAAACGACTACCCAACATGCACTTGGTGCCATTTTGGGCGAATCTGGATATCAAGTCGTACACAATGCAAGCGGCTCAAACATGCTGCGCGGTATCGCAACGACCCTTATGCACGCTGGTCCGCCCCATCACAAAAGCGTTCTGTTGCTTGAAGTTGAGGAGGGGACCATGCCGCGACTGACCCGCCATCTCCAGGCTGACGTCATCGTCATCACTAATCTTTTTCGCGACCAGCTTGATGCATATGGCGAGCTACATACTACCTCGCGATACATCCGCACAGCGTGTGAGCGCTGTCCCGATGCGACGCTTCTCATCAATGGCGATGATCCTCTTGTTGTGGATCTCGTCAGGGCACTGCCTCATCGACTCGTGACGTATGGCATCGCTCCATCATATCGCACATCTATGCCGTACGAAGGATCGGTAATAGAAAGTCCAAAAACAGTCGGAGCTCGCCTGATAGAGATAGGCGCTGATTTATCAAGTGTCATCACCTGCGATGATCTTATTGATGGGAAAGGGTCCGAGTGCCTTATTCATTTTCAGCCGCCAGGTATTTACAATGTATACAATGCATTGGCGGCATACTCAGTAGGGAGGCTATTTCACCTCTCTCACCGTGCCATCATCAACGCCATAGAGCAGGTCAGAGCTCCGTATGGACGTGGGGAAAAAGTGGAATTTCTGCACGATGGCAAACCACTTTCTTTCCATATTTTTCTCGTGAAAAATCCTGCTGGATTCGGACAGGTGTGGCAGCTCATACGTCAGATATCTGACCAAAATCTGATTATTGGTCTCAATGATCAGATTGCAGATGGAAGGGATGTGAGCTGGATATGGGATATTGATCTTGAAAAAAGCTTACCTGGAGCCCCAAGCATACACTCAATCCATTTCACTGGACACCGTTCATATGATATGGCAACACGTTTCAAGTACGCTGAGATTCGCTCTTCACAGACTATGATCGAGCCTGATATTACTCGATGCATCGATTCGTGTATTTCAAACCCAACGCAATCGGGCCAATATACGGTACTTGTCACGTATACGGCGATGAATCACGTGAGACACGTATTGTCGAAATATACTTCTATCCGCTCATATTCATCAACATCCCTATGAAACTCACTCTTGTCCACCTTTTTCCCAAACTTATGAACATATATGGAGATCGTGGCAATATTCTCGCTCTTACCAAGCGATGCGAGTGGAGGGGGATAGAGATAGAGTATGTGCCCGTTGATACGCGAGACGATTTTGACAAAATATCATCAGGAGACCTCTTTTTCTTTGGTGGCGGTCAAGACCGGGATCAGATGCGTGTCTGGGACGAGATTTCCCCCGAAAAAGATAGCCTGTCAGAACTCATACAAGCTCGTGTTGACGCACACGCAGTCTTCTTGCTCATTTGTGGAGGGTATCAACTGTTTGGGAAGTATTTTCTCGATGCCACGGGTCATCATATACCAGGTCTTGGAATACTTGATATGACGACAGTTGCTCCTGGATCGCAGGTCAAAGAGCGCTGTATTGGTAACATTGTGATTGAAGCTAGTCTTCCGATATCCCCCAAAACACTTATCGGATTCGAAAATCATGGTGGCCAAACTAAGCTTGGTCATGGGCTCAAACCCTTGGGAAAGGTGCTCAAAGGATTTGGAGATAATGTCACTGACGGCGTCGAGGGGTGCATACACAAAAATGTCTATGGTTGCTATATGCACGGCGCTTTGCTTCCAAAGAACCCACAATTTGCTGATTTCCTCATTAGTCAGTCGCTTCAGACGAAGTACAGGGACAACTCAATCAGCCTAAAACCGCTTGATGATTCGCTTGAGCTTGAAACACATACTGAAGTAATAAAAATGGTACTATAAATCAGTTAATCCGTATGTCAGAAAAACTGAAAACAATCATTCTCATAGCTCTCATCTTTGTCGCCGTAGCCTTTATCCTATTTACCCGCGCTGGATACCAAACGAACTTCCTCAGCTCTTTTAAATAGTGTATTGTGTCGCGACTGAATCCATCTTCTCGACACGTCTGACCATACGTTCTTCTGATCCTGGTTTTGACTGTATCATAGCCATGATGAAGGCCAATGCGTCATCAATAGGAGTGAAATCACTGCCCAATGCGAGAATATTCGCATGATCCCAAACTCTGCCATGTTCTACTTGCTTGAGCGTGTGGCCAAGGACACAATAGATGCCTGTGTACCTATTTGCCGTTATAGATACCCCAACACCTGAGCCACATATGACTACTCCGATTGAGTCGAGTGGGTCCTTTTTCATCACTGCAACGACAGCGTGTGCTGCATCTGGGTCGTCATCTATAGGGTCAAGTGGATGATCCCATACATCGACAATATCAATGTGTTTCTCGCGTAACTTCTGGATAAGCTCCACCTTGTAGGTGTGACCCCGGTGATCAGCAGCGATATAGATCTTCATATGTAGTATGAGTATACTACACTCGATATGTACGTCGATACACATTGCCACCTCAACTTCCATGCTTTTGAAGGTGGAACAGAAAAGATTCTCACCCGTGCTGCAGCTGCTGGAGTGACGTGTATTATCATTCCGGGAACGGATTTGGTGACGTCTCAAAAAGCGTTAGATATTGTGCATGAATTCCCACAGTGTTATGCTGCGGTCGGTATACATCCTCATCATGTCCTCTCGTACATTGACACCCCTGGGGCTCTCGAAAAGGATATATCGACTCTGACACAGATGCTCGCCCAAGACAATGTAGTCGCAATTGGTGAAATAGGGTTGGATCGACATGTCTATACAGTTTCCAAATATGGTCCCGAAGTGCACGTATCACCCGAGTATTTTTCGCTGCAACTTCAGGCTTTTCGTATGCAAATTCAGCTCGCTATCCAATCACACAAATCTGTTGTGATACACAATCGTGAGTGTAGCGACGACATCTTGCAGTTTTTTGCAGATATGTCTCCATCTGACTTAACCCTTTTGCAGAATAGAGTCGTCCTTCATTGTTGTGAGAGTGACGACAGATTGCTCGAGTTGGCGGTCCGTCAGAAATTTTTTATTGGAGTTGATGGCGACGTCACTTTTGATATTTTAAAACAGGATTTTATACGCCGTGTCCCTCTTGAGAGGTTGGTTTTGGAAACTGACGCTCCATATATACTCCCAGAACCAGTGAGAAGCCAGAAAAGACAGCCAAATCACCCAGCATTTATTCCGCTTATTGCTGCAAAAGTCGCAGATCTTATGGGTGTTTCGATTGAAGAAGTCGCGCGCCAAACCACAACAAACGCCTACGAACTATATCATCTACCACAGTAGAAGATTGGTTATTGCTGCAAAAATGAAGCCGAGCTCATACGCTTCAAAATGCCATCCAATGACGCCTCCGAAAGTAAATATTCCTATCATCAATAAGGTATCCGATCCTCGACTGTTGCCTACAGCATAGCGAATAAGCAGTGTAAAAAATACACAGGCAAGGACGTAGAGAAGGAGTGGTGTCATAGGTCTCCAAGTAAAACTCTCCAGTCTTCGGCAAACCGCTCTTTGTTATATGTTGTCTGGTGTTGATATGCCTCTGCACCTTTTTGTTCACGTTGGACGTGATCATCCGCACATATATGCAGTGTCTGCACAATAGCGTCAGGTTTTTCAGGATCCACGAAGATTGCCCCTTTGTCCTGTGATACTTCGTGAAATATGGGGCGGTCAGCCAATATTGAGGGAGTTGACTGCTTAGCAGCTTCCAAATATGAAAACCCGAATCCTTCATCACGAGAGATGAGGATGTTATAGATGGCGTTTTTGTATAGGTGAGCCAGTTCCTGATCATTGATCAAGCCGGTACAAATGACGCGGGGATCATCTGCAACGAGTTTGTGGAAGCTGGCCAATTCTTTTTGCCAGGGATGTGGATGTTTTGGGATTTCTTCGGTAAATGCTTTTCCAACACAAACGAGTGTGAATGGGGTATCTTTGATTGCCTTTGCTATATTTAGTATGTTTTTGTTCCAGTTAACGTCACCTACATAAATGAAATACCCCTGCTTTTTCAGATTGTATTTTACAAGCGTGTCATTTGTACGTTCTTGCTCAGGTTGTATTTGCGCGCTTGCGTAAGGGTATATGACCTGTATCTTTTCAGGTTGTATACCACATATGGTGACCAGGTCCTGTTTTGAGGACTGGCTATCGGTGACGATTGTATCGAGTTTGCGGGCCAATCGAATATTGACACGTGATCGTAGTCGGCCTCGAAATCCAAGGGGAAATCCTTTTGGGTACTTGAGTGGGATGATATCGTGAATTATGGTAATTTTCCGCGTATTAATCTTGTCAATATACGACTTAGCGACATCACCAATCAAGTTAAAAAATGGGTGGATAATCGTTGATGGAGAGATGGCTGACGCAAGGTTGGATAGAGGAACGAGACTGGGGATCGATTCTTTGAGAAGTGAAACATATCTACCAACTCCGCGAAAAGTTGAGGACTTACCAGCAGTTTCCCAGATATATATCTGTTGCATGATGATCTATTATACCTTGATCTGGTCTCCAGAGAGTACGTTTCTTATATTCTGTATATCCAGTCCTATTTGGCGCAACAGCGAAGGAGCATCTACAAATGCTTGTACGGGGCGTATATATGAAATCATTGCAAATGAAATGCGCGCTGGATCATACGAAATGATATTTTGAGGCTCTACGTCAATGATATTTAGTTCAAGGGAGATGTCTTGATCTGTGAATGTTGGTTTCGGACCATAATGTATGGCTGCTGGATATTGTTTTGTTTCTCCCGTTTTGGTGTCAGTGAGGAGTATATATCCTGCATAAATACCATGCTTGTATCCGAAATCTGGGGGTATGGCCACGTTGATTGTCGGAACAAGTATTTTTTTGCCACGACCGAGTCCGGATACTTGATGTGTTGAAAACAGTTTCATGAATGTGTGGTGTGGGTTTTCGTGACGACTGTATGTTCGTTGGTGCGTGGTCGTTGATTTTTTACGATCCGGTACATAGCCATGACCATGATGAGTGCTGCGAGGTATTGCGATGGCATGAGGTAGGCGCCATGTACCGCATCGATCACCAGTCCAGTGATAGGAAAGGCAAGCTCAATGATGCAAGATACATGTGCTGGCACGTGCTGAAGGCCTTTGTAATATATGAGAAGGGCGACCATGCCCGTGCTAGATGCAATAAGCCCAAGAGAAATGTACTGATCTGAAGACAGTGTCAGCAGAGTGTTTTGAGTCCCCGTTGCTAATACGACGATACCAGCGATGATACTGGTCAATACAAATCGGATGAAAGTGACCGTGAACATAGACTTTCTTTGTAGAAGATACCGAGAAAATATTGTTGATACACCCCAGCTAGCTGCAGCAATCAGTGCGAGCCCAGCAGCGATAGTGTAGGGAGATTGTGTGTCAATTTTGACTTGACCACCCGGAAACGTCATGAAAACTCCAGCACATATTGCCAGGAGTGCCCATATCAAAAATCCCTTAGATGGCTTTTCCTTCAAGAAGATATAAGCTGCGCTGATAGTAAATAATGGCTGTATTTTTTGAATGAGAAAGACAATGCTAAACGGAATGTAGTTTACCCGTGCCAACGCAGATGTGAAAGCGAGTGTCCCTACTAATCCTGAAAAAAGTGATATGAAAAGTGCGGAAAACATCATTTTTTTTGTAAATCCTTTGAGGTCGATAGGGCGTCTTTTAATGAGAATTATGAGAGACAAGAGGATGAGGCCCAAGATATGTTCCCCAAAGACAATGACAAATGGCTGCACTGTATACAGCTTGCTTCGGAGAAGGCCATCAAAACCCCATAAAACCGCTGCAACTAGAATGTAAAGGTGGTACATGAATATGTTTGTTGGATTATAACAAAAAGCCCATTGTCGATATCGGAAAGATCTGTTTTGGCAGCGGCTAACGTCATTCTGGCTCGGCACTTCCCTCGAAGATAACTCCTTTGAGCTCAGGGTGGAGGCGATACAGTACTTTGAGGGTATTTTTCATATGTCCTGCATATCGATAATGTGCACCTATGCCGGTACGCAGCTCGGCTTCGTAAATGTATTTTTCGAGGGTAGTGACATGCTCAAATGGCATCGTGTGCCCGAGTAAGTAATCATAGACATATGTGAAATCGCCCTTATTTATTTTTTGGATCATTTGTGGAATGAGGCGGTTTGGGTATTTTGAGAGAATCTCAAGCTCTTTTGTCATTTTTGAGTTGGGAGATTGATCAATCGCAACATGAAAGCCATTTGGTTTAAAAATGCTTAGTTTATTGCCCGTTCGATGTCGGTTGAGATCGCGCAGTTCGGCAAATGCAATTCTTTTCCATCCAAACTTCACTGTCATCATTCGAACCGCATCCCCACAAAGTGAGTATCTATTTTTTCTATTCGATAAATATTTCTTTAGATTTGTCTTTTTATCTTCGTAAAGCCTCAAATATGCTCCATCATCAGCTCCATTTGTTACTTTATATTCTCTCAGAGCCTCAAATGACTGTTGGAATACATCTCTCGTCTCTTGCTTGTATGCGGCGTGCTTTATGAGTCGGGGCGTTGCAAAAGCTAGTTCATCACGCATCTTTTCTCCGATTGTATTAAGCTCCTTATATGGCACGGACAGGAGAAGTGATATGAGCTCGACCCAGTTTCGAGCTGACATGGTGAGCATGAGATTGGTCAGTGCGCACGCAGGCAAAAATACACGTGCACGATCAAATGCGAAGTTGCGAATCATCCGCTGTAGCCGCTTTACTCCCTTTTCTGATGTGTCCTCAATGACTTCGCGGGGGAGATTCATGAGCTCTGGACTTTTTTCTGCGAGATTCGTCCACATCTGAGCGGCTTTCTCATACAGCTCAAATGCTTTTTTTGTGTGAGCCAAATATGATTTCTTATTACGTATTCCAAGCGATTCAGGTCGAGCAATGCTTGTAGAACTGTATTTGATATAGCGGGTTGATGATTCTTGGCCTGATCCGGTTGGGGATTGGGCCCAAAGGTAGTATGCGGCGAATACTGATACCCCATCTATAAACATTGCCACTGGTGCCATATCTGCGATCGAGGCATGGCCATAGTCGACCATCCGAAATATCCCGTCAACTGATTTGTCCACGTTGGCCCAGTCGATTTTTGCGACTATTTGATCGAGTCCTTCGTTGTTGCGCGAGTATCGAGCTCCAGTAGCAGCCAGCAGCTCTGGTGTTAGAGCTATCCCACCTCGTTTTTCGTGAGCCTGTGTTGGGCGTAGAGCGACATAGCGTATCTTCATATGAGATTGATTATATAATAGGCACTCGATAATGAAATATCACTTTATGTATCATGGATTATTCATACTCTCTTCCAGATAAATTGATTGCAAAAGCGCCACAAGAGCCTAGAGACTCATCTAGGCTGTTGGTTTATGACTCCGTGAGAGATCTTGTGCATTTTGATATATTCAGAAATATCGCTCATTATCTTCCAGGCGGCGCACTTGTTGTTTTGAATAATACTCACGTTTCTCCAGCACGGATTGAGCTGCAAAAGAAGACGGGAGGGAAAGTCATCTGCTTGTTTCTCATGAATGAGCCAGAAGAAGGTCAAAATGAGGTCAAAGTGATGCTTGATCGCAAAATTGAGATTGGCCAATCGCTCTATCTGCGTAGTTGTGAGATCGCCCAAATTAGTGCGCATCGGGAGGGCTCGGTATTTATTGCAACTCTATTGATCACGAGGCAACAGCTCTTCGATATATTAGAAAAAGAGGGGAATATGCCTATACCGCTCTATTTAAGGAGTACGACACTAAGTGAAGGTGAGCTGCAAGAGAAGTATCAAACTGTGTTTGCGCAAAAAAACTCTAGTTCGAGAATAGACGCACTCTCATCAGTCGCCGCTCCCACAGCTAGTCTGCATATCACAGAAAGGGTACTCCGCAGCTTTGCTGATAAGTTGATTGATACCACAGATGTGAAATTGGAGGTAGGCATGGGTACATTTGCCCCGTTGACTGAGTCGCATATACGTGAAGGCAAGCTCCATACAGAATGGTGTGGCATACCCCCAGGGAGTATACAAAAGATTTTGAAAGCGAAAGAGGAGAAGCGACCTGTTGTGGCTGTTGGTACGACTGTCGTTCGGACACTTGAGTCGTGGGCTGGTACATCTTCAAGTTTCAATTTTCAACCAACTCAGATATTCATCAAACCAGGACACGTATTCCATATTGTCGATATGCTTGTCACGAATTTTCATATACCAAACTCATCCCTCATGATGTTGGTCCAGGCTCTTTTGACAGCGAAAAAGTCCAGAAAATCACTCATTGACCTGTATGATATCGCTATCAGAGAAAACTTTCGATTTTATAGCTTTGGAGACGCGATGATCATCATTTGAAATATAGTATGAAAACTCTTTTTACCACCACATACCAGTCAAAAAAATCCGGGAGTCGAGCACGTCGAGGGGTCCTCCAAACTGCGCATGGAGCAGTTCAAACCCCGGCATTTGTACCTGTAGCCACTAAAGGTACGATAAAAGGTCTGACTCCTGCACAAATAGGCTCTATTCCACTCCAGATTTCATTCGTGAATACATATCATCTGGTAACCCATCCAGGTTCGGCCATTGTGCAAAGTGGGGGATATATTCATGCCTATTCAGGTATGCAGCAGCCACTTATGAGTGACTCTGGTGGATTTCAGGTTTTTTCTCTCGCAGAACGCGCACGCAGAGCAAAAGTTCGAGGTGATGAAGAGCCACTGCTGATATCTATTAACGAGTCTGGTGTGATGTTTAGATCCATATACGATGGCACTCTTATCGAATTTACCCCCGAAAAAAGCATGCAGTATCAAACGGAAATAGGAGCGGATATAAACATGGCATTCGATGAATGTACGTATCATCCAGCAACGCATGGATATGCGGAAAAGTCCATGAAGCGTACTCATGATTGGTTGACGAGGTGTATCGCGTATCGATCTGAACACAGGCACCCCACATATCAGCAATACCTATATGGAGTAATCCAGGGTTCGATGTATGAGGATCTGCGCATACAATCAGCTCAATATGTCACCAAGCAGCTCGTGGATGGTATCGCCATTGGTGGAGTGAGCGTCGGAGAAAGCAAGCAAGATATGCGTGATCAAGTAGGATGGGTGAGAGATTCACTACCAACCGACAAGCCCGTTCATCTCTTGGGTGTCGGCCACATAGATGACATTATTGAATTAGTCCATCACGGCATTGATACATTCGACTGTGTTGAGCCAACACGCTTGGCGCGCATGGGTATTTTAATTGATCTAAAGCATCTTGATAAACAGATCAACCAGTGGGAATCTCACGAGATAGACATAACACAAAATGTATATAAGTCAGAGATGAACGAGACCCTACTTGGTCTCCAAAATGCGGCACCTGTGACTTTTTCGTATGCACATCACTTATTCAAACAAAAGGAGCTTTTGGGATATACATACGCAACTATTCATAATCTCATGCAGATGGAAAGGCTCATGGCGCGTATTCGCGAAGAAATTGAGCAGGATAGAGTGTAGTTCCAACTCAGACTGAGTGGTCCTGGGTAAATCTGTCCCACGACATAGGCTCTTTTCCCTCGATTTGTACCGTGACTATTTTCATTGGCTGCTGAGCATCTATCTCTATGATCTTTAGCCTTTTATTCATCCCATTTTCAGTAATATGTGTCCATATACCTGGCCATGGGTGCAGGGCTTTCCAAAGGGTGTAAAGGGACACATGTGCGGGAATAAAGTTTATTTCTGACGGATTGCGTACGAGATACCTCGCGTAAACAGACATATTCTGCGTGTCGATATATCCATTATGAATCGCATTACGCAAACATTCTGGCGAAAGGTATCCATCTTCTCGACTATATCGCTGGGTGTATGTCGCTCGAGCGGAATCTTGAGGCTTTGGGACAATATGTAAGTTCGAATCGATCAGGTCAATGATCCCCCCAAATACTATTGGGAGTGCTTGAGTCAGTATAGACTGCGCGCTTGAATTAATCTCGATCGCGAAATTTTTTTGGAAAATAATATCGCCTGTATCCATTTGCGCATCCATTTGGATTAGACTCACTCCAGTCTCTTTTTCCTCAAGTAAGATAGGCATAGTTGTTGGGCTTGGCCCACGGTATTTGGGAAGAAGGGAAGGATGCACATTGATGAATCTACCCTTAAGTGTCTCTAGCAGCTCGGGACTGATGATCTCACCATAGGCAAATACGATAGCAACATTAATCTTTTTTGTGAGGAAAAGCTCTTTTAGCTTCTGAATATTTTTTCTTGCCGACATATCAAAAACAGGAATATGTTCGTGTTCAGCAATCATCTTTACGGGACTTTTTTTGAGTGCGAGCCCGCGACCTGATGGCTTATCTTCCGGGCACACGACAAGATCAATTTGATAGGTCACATTACATTTGGGCGATTGCGCAAGCATCTGGAGTAGCTCAGCCGAAAACTGTGGACTTCCAAAATAAGCTATGTGCAACATAGGGGTCAGTAGGATGTAATAGACTCGAGGACTAGCTCTCGATAAGGACGAGCAACTTTAACGAATATATCCCTCGTACCAAGTGACGTTTTTTCATATCCAAGTGCAGTCAATTCGGCTTCGTCAGATGCTGTTGAATCTGAACAGGCTATTTGGACTAATGGGTCTGATGTCTTAGGAATGAGATAGCTGACTTGACAGGGTTGATCAATAACCCTTTTGAGTGCGGGTATTTGTAGGCCTGGGGAAGGGGTAAGAGCGAGTCGACTTTGTAGCTTGAAAAGATACTCGTTGACCTCTGTATTTTTTTGAATATAGCTACCATATCGCACAGAAATGACGACAAGGAGTAGTAAGGCAAGAGCAATCAAAAAAGCATACGGGATATATCGTCTGTGCATTCACGTATTATACGTGAGATTGATTGTAATGAGATGTAGACTGGCGAAGCGGATCAAAGGGCCATCAGCTGGCGATTGACAGGACTCTTTCATGCTGTTATCATATGTTTGTCCTCCATACGAACTCGTACGTTAGAAACTTTTTCTTGACAACATAATATCAGGGTAATGCACGTAGTGCACACAAGGCTTGATCTTAAAACATTTTGATGTATTGAGTCGGCTCAAACCCATTTCTACCGAGAAAAAGTCCATAACTCAGTACGGTCGAGGAGGATATTTTCTCCTCCCTTAGCCTTCGGAAATGACTTTAGTTTATTAGTATTTTTTAATAGTTTCACTACATATGTCTTCTCAACCAACTACATCTACTCCTATGAGTCCTTCTTTGAAAATTGACGATATCTTGGATACATTACAGTTCTCTCCATCTCCAATGGAGCAAAATGACACCAAAGCACCAGCTGCTCCGTCATCTGCTCACTCTGCACCTGTAGTTGCGGAACAGAAATCACCTGAAACCAATCGTATGCCGCCTCGACAACCTGCATATGATCCAAGTCTCGAGCAACAAAATAGACTTGAAGAAGATCTGAAAGTCAGTTATGAGGCAAGTGGGATACTCGAAACGACTCCAGCGGGATATGGCTTTTTGCGTAAAAACTTCGAGCTGAATCCAGCATCGGATATCTATATTTCTCCTTCTCAAATCAAGCGATTTTGGTTACGAAAAGGGGATATGATCGAGGGTGTTGCGCGTGCACCCAAAAATGGTGAAAGATATCACAGTCTTTTGTTGGTTCAGAAAATCAACGGCAAATCGATGACAGAACAGGAGAGCCAATCGCGAACCAATTTCGACAACTTAACCTCAGTACATCCCAATCGACAGATCAAGTTAGAGTATGCACAAGATATCATTGGCAACAGAATAGTCGACATGGTGTCGCCAATTGGATTTGGACAACGTGCGCTCATCGTTTCTCAGCCAAAAGCGGGGAAAACTACTTTTTTGCGTGAAATAGCTCAAGGCATAGCGATCAATCATCCCGAAGTACACTTGCTTGCCATATTGATTGGTGAGCGGCCGGAAGAAGTCACAGAGATAAAACGATTTATCAAAGGTGAAGTTGCTGCATCTCATTTCGATGAGCCCCCACGAGAGCAGGTAAAAGTGGCAAATCTAGCACTTGAACGTGCTCGTAGACTCGTTGAGCAAGGGGAAGACGTAGTGGTCCTCCTTGACTCGATCACTCGCCTTGCACGTGCTTATAACCTTGCAGGTCCGATGGAAGAAGCCTCTCCAGAGCAGAATTTTGGAAATCATGACAATAGATATGGACGCAATCGGGGACAAAAGAGATACGGGTATCAAGAAAGAGGCGGAGACTACGGTCAAAGTAATCGCGGCTCAATGTCAGGCGGAATGAGTCAATCAGCGATGTTCCCTGCGAAGAAATTCCTTGGCGCAGCTCGTAATTGTGAAGAGGGAGGATCACTCACTATCATTGGCACAGCCTTGGTCGGAACAGAAAGTCGCATGGATGACCTGATTTACGAAGAGTTCAAGGGCACCGGCAACATGGAGATCCATCTCGATCGTCATTTTGCAGAAAAACGTATTTTCCCTGCTATTGACATACTCAAATCTGGGACTAGAAAAGAAGAGCTTCTCTATGATGAGGCGACGTATAAGAAAATCATCACATTGAGACGAATGCTTGCATTATTGACCCCAGAAGAAGCTCTGACAAACATGATTGAAAAGCTGAAAAAAACCAAATCCAACAAAGAGTTTCTTGATCAGCTTGCCCGCTGAGTATGTGATATAGTTTTATATCTAAACTATGCCAAAAGATACAGGTGCGTTTGTCATCACGTCTGACCAGATCTCAAAGCGAGTTAATCGTATCATTGGTCAGCTCAAAGGGATTCAGAAAATGGTTGACGACACCCGCGACTGCAATGAGATCATACAACAGGTCTCCGCAGTCAAAAAAGCCATAGATAGCCTCACCGAGGAAGTGGTCATGAAAGATATCATCGAGTACATTCCTCCTATCCGAAAGAAAGAAATCCTCGAAATGGTTCATAGGGCGATTTCATTATAAAATCAGCATACATCTATGAGTTCAACGCTCCATAATATCGTGATCATTGGTGGTGGCCCAGCCGGTCTTTCTTCGGCTATTTATCTCGCCCGCGCAGGGCTTAAACCTCTTGTTTTTGCAGGATCTCCTCCCGGTGGCCAACTTATGCTGACGACCGAAGTAGAAAACTTTCCAGGCATTCCAAAGAAGATGGGTCCAGATCTGATCGCCGGGATGCGTGCACAGGCAGAATCATTTGGTGCGCAGATTCTTGATATCAATGTCACATCCATCGCTCATGACATCGGATCTATCCAAATCGATACTGAAGCCGAGGATGCACTCGCGCATGTTTCAGCGAGATCTCTATTAATAGCAACTGGAGCAAAAGCATTGTGGCTTGGTCTACCAAATGAAACACGATTGCGCGGAAGAGGAGTGAGTGCCTGCGCAACATGCGATGGATTTTTTTTCAGAAACAAAACAATAGCCGTGATTGGTGGGGGCGATACGGCAGTTGAGGAAGCGCTTCATTTGACAAAATATGCCTCAAAGGTGATTCTTGTCCATAGAAGGGATGTATTGCGCGCCAGCAAGATTATGCAGGATCGTTTAGCCGGGAACCCCACAATAAAACTTCTCCTCAATGCCCAAATTATTGATATTCTTGGAGATCAGAAAGTCTCGGGTCTCAAAGTTCAGATTTCTGATGAAAAAAAGCCAAAAGAAATCCCGTTAGAAGGAATATTTATTGCTATTGGACACAAGCCTGATACAGGACTCTGTGAAGGGATCCTTGATCTTGATGCGAAAGGATATATCATGACAAATGCGAGACTCGCTGAGTATATGCTGATTCATGGGACAGATGAGAAATATTCAAAAAGAATCAAGAGTATCCAAGAGCAGTCACACTACTTTGCCTCACATACAAATAAGGTCGGAATTTTTGCAGCGGGGGACTGTGTAGACAGTGCATATCGTCAGGCTGCAACAGCCTCTGGTATGGGTGTTGGCGCGTCTTTGGATATAGAAAAATACCTCGAGCAGTGAGAGCATCCTTGGTTTCTTCAGAAACGTAGAGGTATAATCTATTTGAAACCCATGACTTATAAATCTGAATTCCTCACATTTCTTGGCAAATATATCGTAACGAGGGTGCTCTTTTTCGCTACTCGTTTTGGGTATATCAAACGATTTCTTACCGGATCGCTCATCCAGGATAGGGGTAAATACTCTTCGCACATCGTCAATGCATCGTTTATTTTCTTATTGATGTTGATCGTGATCAGTGCCCCAACCATAGCCCAAAATCACCCCCTAGGGCAGTCTGAAGATATTAGGACAATATCACAAACTTCTCTCACTCAAGCTGAGATATTTCTTGATGAACAAGATATATCCGTCAATACAATTCGGGCTGGAGGACTCCGGGACAAGGTTATATCGTATCAGACGGTGAAGGGTGACACGTTAGAGTCAATCGCGAAAAAGTTCGATGTATCAACAAAGACAATCACCTGGGCAAATACTGATCTAGGGGCTACTCCCAAAGTTGGCACGATTGTCAAGATTGCTCCAGTGAGTGGAGTCGTTCACCATGTCGAGCCTGGGGAAAATATCTATCTCGTGGCGAAAAAATACGGTATCGATGCACAAAACATCGTCAACTTCCCGTTCAACGAGTTTAAAGATGATGCATTTACTTTGATCGGTGGATCAGACCTGGTGATACCAGGTGGGAGTATTGCTGAGCCAAAGCAGCCTATATTCGCGGATACATACGTGTTCGCACAAGTTCAGGCTGGAGTCAAAGGCTCGTCAAGCTTCATTTGGCCAACAAACGGGATTATCACTCAATACCCGGCTTCCTATCACATGGCTCTTGATATAGCCAACCCATCACAACCTCCAGTCATTGCGGCTGACACTGGCACGGTGATTTATTCGGGATGTTTTTCATGGGGATATGGATGTCACATCATTATCGATCACAACAACGGCTATCGATCGCTCTATGGCCACTTGTCTCGAAGAGATGTCGAACAAGGTGCGACTGTATCGCAGGGACAACAAATTGGGACAATGGGATCTACGGGAAGATCGACAGGGACTCACTTGCACTTTGAAATTCGCCAAGGATCAACACTCCTCAATCCGCAGAATTTTTTAAAGTAAACTTAGCCATATGGATTTGTCCCAAAAGAAGATTGGTGTAGTCATGGTCATCTTGGGTATATTTGGTGTCATTTTGCTCTGTATGAATCTAGTTGCCACAGTATTTATGCGGAAGGATGCCCAATCAACGCTCGGCACGGGTATGTATATGATGAGAAATGACTTCATCGTCACAGATCTCAAAATCGTTGAAAATACTCCGCGAGTAGCGCAAAATAAAAACCCATTTTTACTTGAAAAAGAGCAGCAGAAGGAGTTTTTACTAAAGGGAGTATATTTATATGATTTTGGTGGAACTACCAGCGCACACCTAGACAAGCAAGAGGAGAGGCTGGAGACATTGGCGCCAATCGCTATCCGCGCATGGTCGACGAATCCAGCTGTTACCGTTGGTATTTGTGCAAAGGACCGATCCACGTGTGATCGATCCTACATCCAGCGCATATCCGGGCAAGTGATACCCGTGACCTTTGCCCTGAGAGGTGGACAGGTGCTCATCGATTTTCCCTCAGAAAGCAAGCAGACCGATATAACTGGCCTCTTTGAGGCCGAGGCTGTTCCGGTGATTTTTAACTAAAAAGACATGGTGAGTATGCGCATAGTCATGCCTACCACCCCTGCTTACAGTAGATACGGTTTTTTCTATTGGAAAAGTTAGATAGTATGGTACAATAACGCGATGCAAGGGTCACAAAATCCGTCAACCTCTGTTTCGTCGCGCCACTTTCTTGAAGAGATTCAGAAAGTATCATGGCCAACACGTGCGGAGACTACGAGACTTACGCTTGTAGTCATCTTAGTTAGCTTGTTCGTAGGACTCTATGTTGGCATTTTGGACTTGGGTTTAACCCAGATGTTAGGTTTTTTAACAAAATAGTTGTTTCATAGTATATGTCTGCACATGTTCAGGAAATCAATACTGCTCCCGACAGCGCTCGTTGGTATGTTATTCATACTCAAACAGGTCATGAAGACCGCGTAAAAAAGAATCTTCAACAGAGAGTTGAATCTTTGGGAGTAGGGGACAAAATCTTTAACGTGATTGTTCCAACGAGAGAGACAATTGTTGTCAAAAGAGGAAAAAAAACAAAACAAGATGAACGCGTATTTCCAGGCTATATTCTAGTCCAAATGTCGCTCGATGATCAAACATGGCTCGTCGTACGGACAACTGAAGGTGTCACCGGATTCATTGGAGTTGGCCAAAAACCGACCCCAATATCTCAAAAAGAGGTAGAGGCAATCATGAAGTTCGTATCTCAGGAGCAGCCAAAGTTCAAAACAAAGTTTAGTCCAGGTGAAGCCGTCCGGATCATTGACGGTCCGTTTGGTGATTTTCTTGGCTCTGTTCAATCGATCGATGAAGACAAGGGTAAATTAACCGTTTTAGTCTCAATTTTTGATAGAGAGACTCCCATTGAGATTGATTTCTTGCAAGTTCACAAAATCTAAATACTATGGCAAAAAAACTAAAAACACTCATCAAGCTCAATCTTCCCGCAGGTGAGGCAACCCCAGCTCCACCAGTTGGACCTGCTCTCGGAGGTCACGGCGTTCCGATTATGGAGTTTATCAAAGAGTACAATGCTCGAACGGCCAAGCTCAAAGGCAACATCATTCCAGCAGTAATCTCTGTCTTTGATGATCGTTCATTCACTTTTATTACCAAACTTCCCCCAGTTGCCGCAATGATAAAGAAAAAGCTCTCTCTTCAATCGGGCTCAGGAAAGCCAAATACTGAAAAAGTGGGCAAATTAACGCAAGTACAGCTCGAAGAAATCGCAAAAGAAAAAATGGCAGATCTGAACGCCAATGATCTTGCCGCTGCGTGCAAGATAGTCGCAGGTACTGCTCGTAGTATGGGTATCGAATTAGCCTAAATTTATATTTCTTTGTTATGTCAGCCAAAATAAAACCAACAGCAGCACAAATTGCTTCCCAAGAGGCAAGTTTACGGATTGATGAGGAGCAGAAAGTACCCGTCCAACCTCAGGCTGTTGAACAATCAGCAAAAAAAACTGACGCAAAGAAAGCCAAAAAGGCAGCTGTACCCTTCAAAAGAGGGGCAAAATATGCCGAATCAGCCAAAAAACTCAAGGAATTCCACAAAATTCCCATGTCTCCAAAGGATGCAATCCGTACTTTGAGATCTGTGGGCTATGCAAAGTTTGATGAATCCGTCGAATTGCATGTTAACGTTGCCGAAGTTGGATACAAGGGTGAGGTTGTTTTGCCATTTTCAAATGGCAAGTCTATCCGCGTTGCTATCGTTGATGACGCTGTACTGAGCGCTTTGGACAAGGGCATCATCGACTTTGATGTCCTCTTGACAGCTCCAGCTATGATGCCGAAGCTAGCAAAGTATGCCAAGTTGCTTGGACCCCGCGGACTCATGCCAAACCCTAAATCTGGCACTATTTCGCCCAATCCAGCCGACTTGCTACCAAAGTTCTCCGGAAATACCTTGCGGTACAAGACAGAGGCTAAATCGCCTATTATTCATATTTTAGTCGGCAAGAAGTCCTTTACAGATGAGCAACTCCTGAAGAATATTGAGGCTATTCAGGCTTCATTTAATCCGGCCATGATCAAGTCAATCTATATCTGCAGTTCAATGTCACCTTCGCTGCAGATTGTGGTATAACTTTAGTGCATGTCTGATTCTCCTCACGTTTATAGCGATCAATCATATTGGGATTATCTCTCATTGACTCAGCAGGATCTAGTGCGAGAAGGAGGCTATATCTACCAAGAGATATTTAGTAACAGCAAGTACAACTTCAAAGATTACGCATTCGTCGTATTCCCATTCGCAAAGGCTTATGAAGGCTTTCTAAAAAAGGTATTCCTAGATATAGGCTATATTACCCAAAAAGACTACGTTTCTACTCATCTGCGTCTGGGGAGGTTATTATCCCCAGATACATTTTACAAAACGAGGGAGCAGTCATTGTATGCGAAGATAGAGGAAGAGTTTTCAGCCGAACTTGCCAGTGAAATTTGGCACGCTTGGAAATATTGTCGAAATGAATTATTTCACTACTATCCCCATAACGAAAAATCAACATCGCTGATTGAAGCTAAAGAAAAAATTACCGAAATTAGTACCGCGATGTCAAAAATCTACACTCGCATGATCCAGCAAAATCGTTAGAGCCATGTCGCAAGCAATTGAGCAAATATGCTAAACTAGCAGAAATAAAAATGAATGCCAAAGCCCGAAAAATAGCGATATGCGAGTAAAAACAATTAAAAGACAAGGTAATGAGTAAAGTAATAAATATTATTGTACAAAAAATAAACAAAATATTGTTGTGATAGCCCAAACACACACAGAAAACTAAACAATTCCGATAAAAATAAGTAAATACTACAAGATAATAAAAACAATTACAAAGTCCACAAAAAAAGCAGAAATAGTACAAAAAACGAAATAAGCAGAATGAGACATGAAAAACATCAATTTCTTGTACAACAAAAGACATCAAAACTCGAATATTGGCAGTCGATAACCATATCTGACAAGTCTATAGAATACCTACACAAGCTGTCATGATAGCCTAAACACTAATGCAATGGAGAACTAGTTAACTAACCTGCGAGCAACGTACTGATCGTCAACGAAAACATCAATATACCCTGTAAATCCATCAATAATAGATGAAGCAAAAGCGTCATTTGACTTGCAACCCAACAACGAAACACTAATTGAGCTGTCTTTAGGTACAAATACAGTACTACTCGAAGGGCATATTACATCTGCAGTGATAGAGTCTCGTGAGCTCCCAATAAACCTGAACTCAATAGTAGAAAAACTAAGCGTGCTTAGGCTCAAGACAGGTGAGGATGGGCTGAGCAGAATAAGTATGGACTTGTGAGAAGTAATGGGGTAGTACGAACCCAAAGGACGTGCAGGAATAAATGAAGAACGTACTATGGGGTACATTCGATAGCCAATAATGACAATCAGAACAAGAAAAAGAAGAGCAAATAGGGATTTTCTAACTCGGACATCTATCACAGGCAGAGAAGAAGGGGTTGTGGTAGAAAAAACAGCTGGTTTAGCAAAAAATAAATTGGCATTTTGGAGCCATAAGACAAACGAATCGGCGTGTTTCAATTTCGAATGCATACTGTTTTGTGAAATATGAAGTGTTGTGAGATGCGAAGAATACAGTGACACAAGTGATTGCGGGTCAATTCCTTCAGAGATATCACCTATTACGAGGTGTGCATCTGCCCATCGACAAAAATAATCAATAGAAGTGCGCAAAACTCGCTGAGTATTAGCGGGAAAATCACTAAAGCCGATATCAAGAAGATATGGAGCCTTATTGTCAGAAAATGCAAACATATATATTGAATAATAATAGTGATACAACCAGAATTAATCAAGAGATACATGACATGCAGTTCAATCTATAGGGTGTAGCCAAACAACATTTGAGACAATACAGCATTTACTTTTATTAATTTATAATACTATTATATAAAAGTTTGACACTAAGCCCCATTTGACTATATTTCAATTTAATTAGTACGTGTATTACTCAGATGATTTGTATTAATTATTTTGTACAACGAATTTAATATTTTCTGCCTGGAATATGCTAGTTTATTACTATGGGCGTAGCAAAGATGATATTTGTATCTTGTATGATATATTTTCTAGCAGTTGTGCTACGGTTTGCTATGCTTATTGGCATTCAAGAAATGCTGCTGTGACAACAAATTTATTTATATTCACGTTATAATTGATGAAATACGCTACTTTTCGGTACATTCATATAGTTATTTATCTATTTTCATTATATTTCCCTAATTCAATTATCGGTGCATTTAACTGCTCTTGATGCGATCTCTTATAACTGATTTGACTACAGTGAGACAGAATGGTGGCTTACTCTTTGTATACATGTCGATACGTTATTAAGTAATGTGCACTCATTAGACAAACTATATCTGTTGCCAGTGATATTTGATTTCGTATAATGTCCGATTTTACTTTTATATATCACTATTTGAGCGATATTCTTGAGTTTTTAGGCCTCTAATTTATTTTGGGTGTCGGTAAACTATTGTGATCAATTATGTTTTTTAGTGCTGCTAGAGAGCTCTGTGATTATTACTATTATTTTTGTAGTTTTTATTACCTTTTTTGATTTTTTGACTTCTTATATACATATTTTGATATTTACTAATGATTTTTGTTTTGAATGTAGCTATTCCTTACTTTGAGTTTTTGTACTTAGTTTATTTGTCATATTTTTAATACTTTGTTAAATGGCCTTCTTAAGATCTATGTCGACATTAGTTGTATTTAGCAGAGATTCGAGTTGATTGATATTTCACTTAAAATGATATTTGACTGTGAGGTATAGTACTCAAATATGTTGTGACACTTTCGAAGTATTTCATAACTATTACTAGAGGTATAGAAAGTAGCGTGCCACTTTGTGGTACTATTTTCACTATCAATATATATGGCATGCCGATCATCATTATTATCGGAACTGTCCAGCTCACAAGAAGATTGGCTAGTGTTGATATGATAGATATTGTTCCAAAGTGATAGAAAATTATTGGGGTTGTCAAGGACTGAGCTGCTAGAGTTGTACGTAGTGTATTTTGTATGTATTTTTTAATCCAGCTTATTTCTTTTTCGATCTGCTGCTCTTTTTGATCAAATATTGTAATTCCGATAACTGCTGCATAAGATAGCTGAAAGGATATGTTTGATAGGTAGCTGGGATTGTATATGAGCATGATTATTCCACTCAGTATGATGAGGTGCATTTGTTGATTTGCTCGATTGTAGAGGATAGCAATGATTGGTATACCTGCCATGATTACCGCACGGATAGTAGAGGGTTCACTTCCGAATATGATGGGTATGCATCCCAAAAATATGAGAGTACTGTAGGAAATCTTACGCATATTCCGCGTTGGGACGATGTTTTGGAACATTCGAACGAGAAATGATATGTTTGATCCAGACAAGACTAATAAGTGTGTCAGTCCGACGATTTGGAGCTGCTTATCGAACAGACTTTTGGGAGTATCAATGCCCAGGACCATCCCAAGAAGGAGCTTAACTTGCACATCGCTTAGATACTCCCTTAGAGTATAGTAATTGATGATTTGCATGACCCAAATTGTGCTAGAGATCTAACTGATCTCGAATAGAGTTGAGCAGCGCACTTTTTAATATGTCCTTTTCTACCAGTTCATCAACGGTTTTATATGGTCTCCCAGCTATGATCCGTAACGCCGTGATACTTCCTACACCTTTTAGTGTTTCGAGCACTGCTTGACTTGCAGTATTGATCGAAATGGCGCCATTTTGACCCTGACTGGCCATCCTCGTCTGTGATGTGGTTTGGGGGTACGCTGAAACCACCTTTTCATTTTCAAGATATACGCCATTTGCGACCTCAGAGACGCTGGGTATATATATCTTGTCTTGATCATTGAGGATCATCGCCTGATTAAAATTTCGGAAAAAATACGCTCGATCTGCAACCTCATTGAGCCCTCCTGACAAACTCACGATCTCAAATAGCCGGGTATTTTCTGGGACGCGATGGACCTTCGGATCAACTACCGATCCCGACAAATCAACATATATGTACCGAGAGGAAGCGGGAGCAATTGGTAAACCAGGATTCTTTTGAATCTGAACGAAGTTTTGAGGTGTAGACTGATGTAGTGTCGACTTGTACCACTGGAGAGCGAGAATAGCTATGAAGCATGCTGTAAAAACGACTATCGGTTTCTTCAATAGGACAAGCAGCCGGGCCTTGTGATCATCGGATGCCTTGATCTCATCAATCAATTTAGTGAAGATTTCAGAATACTTATTGGTTTCCATGCACGCGTGTGCAAATAGGTAAAGTATATGTACAGTATACAACCAAAGAGAGCGAGGACGAGTGCTACTGATAGAACGAGAAGTCTTTCCGAAAGCACAATAAATGTTGTTTGAGCATACAGCTTGACATGCTCTGGTCCGGGGATGTTCAATTCTGTTGATACTTGATATTGGCCAATCTTAAGTCGATTTTGTGGAAACCAAAGCATCGATAAGCTGCGGTTTCCGGCGATTTTTTGCACGCTTTGTGCAAAAATCGCAGTTCGAGGGACGCTGATTGTCTCGTTTTGACCTGATGGATCTACTACCTTGATGGTCCCCGAAACATAGGTCATATGGTTTCCCGTATTTTGCACTACCAAATCCACAGCCTGGTCAGTGTTGCCCATCACAACGCGTCCTTGTGGATTTTGAAAGATGCTGATTCGTGGCCGCATATCAAGTGAGCCGTCTATAGTGCGACTCAGTACTATCTGAGAATATATTTGAGGCTCTAGATCAATATGTATACCAGTTCCATGAGAAGCAAAAACATTTTTGGATGATGTGATAAAACGTATAGAAGTGTCGTTTTCAGAAGATTGCTTACTATCCTGTTTGATAGTTAGTTTAAAATCAATTTGCATATTTTTTTCAAAGAGGACCACCTCCCCAAGTGCAACTTGTTGAGGAGCTGATGCCGTCGAAATGGTGACAGATGGATCGTGCTCGAGGCTGAATGAAAGGTATACAGGATCACCATGGTTAACGATCTTCAGGTTAGCTGATGCGCTCGCTCCAGGCTTTACGATGAAATGCTGGAGTCGTGGAGATGCTTCGATGTCAATTGCATCTGCGGCAAATACTCTCGGTGTAGTGAAATAAAAAAAATGCAATAAAAAAATACCCATAACAATTAGGGGCACTTTGTGCATCATTGAGCTTGACATCGCATCGAAATTATACTACTTTGAATGGAGGTATTGGGGTGGTTACAGTAGCCAATATACTTCACATGCAAGCTCTAAAATCTTCACATACTGAAGACTATTCATTTTTATTGGGAATCTTGGCTTTTATTTTCATTATTCTAGGTCTATTCTTTTGGCAAACACGTATAAAATCTTCAAATAAATATATAACCGGTGGCCAGGTTCAAGTTGTCGCGAAGGAAGCTGTGCCCAAAAAAACAGTTGAGATTCGCATGTCAAACGCTAGCGGATTGAGCTCTCGCGAGATTAGTGTGCCAAAAAATGCTCAACTGATATTGCGATTTAGTAGATCGCCAGAAGAAGAGCAGGGGGTATTCTTTCCGGCACACGATGAGAAAAGTTTTCAGTTTATGGTCGGGGAGACTGTTCACACAGTTATATTTGAGCCATTTCAGCAGACAGGAACGCATGATTTTCTCGCAAGTGTATATACCGACAATCTCAGTGTATTTCAATCAATGAAGGGCGTCATTACAGTGTCTGAATGATCCAAAGCATGCCAAACCAAACTCAAAATACTCCAAATACTCAAAATATGCAACCAAACCGTCATGTATGGTTCATTTTGCTGTGTATGACTATTTCGATCATGACATCGGGTTATGTAATGGCGCTTATCAGAAGCGTGATGTTGGACACTACAAAAGTTGCATACCAACAGTACAGTGCAGGGAGAAGTGCAACTGCAAATGAACAGCAAAAACGCAGTATCGTCGCTCGATTGTCCGATATGTACGTCGGAATAGTGAAGCAGAGCCAAACCTTTTTTGCCAAGCGCGAGAACACACTAGACAAAATGACAGTAATCAAAGATGAAGGAACTCTCTTGACAGATATGACCGTCCCGACTGACCGTCCTAAGCCAACTCCCACTGCCTCGTCTAGTGCCTCGGAATCAGCTATGATCTCCCCTGGATTTAATCTGACTGGTCCAATCGATCTCTCTAAAGACACTGCTGCGAAAAAAATCTATGACAGCTACAAAAACTCAGGGGAAAGCCCGATACATGTCTCAGCCAGTGCAAATGTGACATTTGACGAGTTTGCAAAATCCGAGGAGTATCTGCGCACAAAAGGCACAAGTTATGTGAATTTGGAAGTGATTTCGATTTTCTTTGACTCATCAACTCCATCGAAGCTTGGAGTAGAACAAGCAAAGACAAACGCCAAGAAAATCATGGATGCCGCTCTGGAGCGACTCAGAAGCGGAGAAGTCACCATGCTGTCTCTGGGAGGAGAGCTGAGCAAATCACCAGCGGTACAGGAAATCGATCCGGGGTACATGCAAAATACCTACAGTGCCCATGATTTTCTCAAGCCTACTGATCGTTTCATTGGCGACCCTGCGATACAAACATTGGCGTGGACCCTGCCTGTCGGTTCGTACAGTAATGTGCTTGTTGGCAAGAGCTATATCGATCAAAAGATGACAGACTCGTATGAGTCTTTTTACACCATCATCCACGTCCTAGATCGACAGAAAAAGACCTTTGACTCAATTGACGAGTTATTAGCGAAATGAAATACATATATTTATCACTTTCGATAGCAATCGTCGCATGTATTGCGAGTGTAACAGCTGTTCCATCAGTCTTTGCCAGTCCAGGTGAGGCGAAGGGAATCGTAAAAGTATGCCTTGCGGGTCAGACGTGGACTACGTGCTCAAAAGATATCACCCCAGAAGTGAATGGGGAAATATATGTTCGCAGAGTCGAGTATGGTCGGCCTGACTCGTCACTTTCGACACAGTGGCAAGATAATTCGAACATATATGTCCGCGTCGATAAAATAAATGGCGCGTATACAATGAGCAATTGGGAAAATAACTTTGTTTCTCCAAGTCAGCGGAGGTCCGTATCCGCACACAATGACTTCATGTGTACTGTATTCACATCGACAGAAAATGGAAGCCCGAAAGAACCCTCAACCGGAGATGCCAGTGAGAATTGGTGTGGATTTAGTTCAGAGACGGGAGGCTATATGCTGCGTACCAGTTTCAGTACGGATTTTAGTTTGCCTCAAAAATATCTAGATGCAGGATATAGTCACCTAAAAGGTCACTGGAAAATCATGAATAACCAGGGATCTTTTGTGGATAGGGAAACATACAATACGCGAGATAGTAGTGACAGAAGGGTTGGTGATGGAGGATCGATCACAAACTACCACTTTATGTTCGTTCTTGACCCACCAGGTGCAAATCCTACAAGTACTCCATCACCAACCCATACACCCGCTGCCGCCACTACTCTTCAGCCGACTCCAACATCTGAGGTGGTACCTGTCTCAGCTGCAAGCACAGGGTTCGAGTGTCCACTAGATTATCCACGACCAAAAAACATTTTCACTCCAAAGTCTTCCGTTGACATTGCTGACTCAGTTCGGGTCAATGATCCTTTAGTGGATCCACCTGGGGCTCTCGGAAAGCCAATCATATTAACTTCAGGGAACTGTTCTGTGAAGGGTACAGTTGTGACGGCAGGATCGGAAGAGGGTCAATGTAGATATACTGCAACATGGACAACGAATGACCCGGCATATTCACCTTCTTCAATCACGTGCAGTGGGACCTTGTCAATCCAAAATCCCCCTATTCCCGCATGTAGCGCTCCATCGGGCAACCCAAAAACTATTTTTGCAGGGGATTCATTTGAAGTGCAAAAGGGTAGTGCTATCAATATCATTGGCCAACCAAAGATCTCAGCATCTCCGTCAACAGTGTGTTCGTATAATTCTGAAACAAACAAAATCAAAGTGAGCCCGGATATATTGGGCGGTGAGTCGTGTACATTCAAATCGACTTGGACAAGTGTCAAGTTTGCCACTCAGGAGACGGTCAGTTGCGATACGACCTTTACCGTATCTTCTCCGATACGAACAATAAAACTGAAGCCAGTATTGGCCTGTGCAGAAGGACTCACTTCTCGTCCCGGCAATCTATCACTGGGATTTGATAAGAAAATAGTTACAAGAGGACCTGATAAAGACGGTGTTTACTCAGTCGATTTGCACGATAAAGAAAGCATAAAAGTCATGGAGGCAAGATCGGGGAACACTCTTATGGCGATATCAAAAACGTCCCAGACCGACTTTTCTTACACTGATGCAAAAGACACATCTATTAGGACAATAGAGGTAACCACCGACAACGCGGCAATATGTGTGCCGGGGGTAAAGAATATACTGATAAAACCTATTTTTGGGTGCGCGAATGGCAAAGTGATGACTGCCTCGCCGAGCGTTGAATTTTCGGGCGCTCAACCTACATCAAATACCCCTGACAACCTCGGGTATTACCATGTTACCTTGACGCCAGACGATCCAGCAGTAACGGTGACAAGTAGCCTATCAGGCATAGTTTTGGTCCCAAGCGATGCGAATATATTCAATCACTCAAGCGCTATTGCGCCATTTGAATATACAGTCAGATTCGCCTCCACCAATGCAAATATTTGTGGCTCTGCACCAGTGCGTTCGACATGTCGAGCTGAAAAATGTGTCAATGCAAATCAAGCGCCTATCATAAATACCCCCCATACACTCGCCGAAGGATTACGGAAAAACCTCGCACGAGACAAGATCCATCCACTAATCGTTCAGCCATATCTTGATCCAGGGGATCTCAATGAGTCCCATGCCCGATCTTTTACCCTGACAAATGCCGGGAAATCTAGTGATTTGGTCAACGACAAAAAAGTGTATATCAAATATTTTCTTGATTGTTTTTCTGATGATGGAAATACATCTACAAAAAACTGGCTGTCACAGTTGCCCTGTCAAGACAAGAAAGGAGAGGTTACGCTTGATCCCTATCAAGATGTCACCCTTGGACTGGGAGCAGTATGTTCTGAGTGGCAGTTGAGCGTGAGATATAGTTATGATCCCAAGGATCCTGTCCTATCACAAGACTTTACGAAACAATCTCCAGGAGACACTGCTCTAATCACACGGATGGTCGCTCGTGACGAAAATAAATGCTCACAATGCAGCTCGTTTAGATGTGTGCCAGTTGCTGGGGATGAACCAAGTAGTTGTGACTCAGATACTACCTGTGCTATCAGTGCAAAGCCCATGATCACATTTAATCTTCCACCATCAGTATGTGAGTATGACCCATCGCAAGTTAAAATCCCTGGAAGCGTGACGCTGGCGGAGGGTACAACAGCGAGATTGAAGCTTGGCTACAAAATCATCGCTCCGGACAATCTGCGGACTGATGAAGTCATCACTTCATTTACCGGAAGTGACATGCGTAACGGGAGTCCATTTGTCTATGAGGTGCAGTGGCCCGGAATCAGAGCAATCGATTCATTTATCGATGTGCGAGTATCAGGTTACTTATACGACATTCAGACAGATCTCCCCTTGCTGGCTCATCCTATCAATGTCCATCTGACGTGGAAACCTTCAGGTAATTGTCCAAAACCTGAAGCAAAAGTACCCTCGCTAAGCCACCGCAAAACGATAACAAATATCCGCAAGGAGAAAGGTGATGGAGAGCATTACATCATTTCGTACACGGGCTACGTACTAAATGATGGAAATGTCCCAATAAACCAAATACGACTGGAAGAATTGATAAAAACTCCGAATATTGAAGTGATATACATTCTCACGACCGATCCATCAACATCATCTGGTTCTCAGCTGACAATAGATAGTCACGTATTGTCACCTGGTCGCGCAATAGGCTATACAGCAGTAGTCCGGGCTGATACATTGGAAATGAATCAAATCTGTACAGAACAGAAATCAACTGGTATCTACGAGGGGTCCCTCGTTTCACCGGATCCTTCGGCTAGTTGCACGAACATTATTTCATCTACCGGAGACAAGTCAACATTTTCGGCAAATGGCCAGCGTATTTTGGTTGCAAAACGAAATATAGGAGAAGTGCAAGGTGTCAGTGACACTATCACATCACTGCCTCAAATAGATGTTAAAACTCGTGCGATTGTGCTATTTACGATAGGATGTGGGCTACTGCTTGCAGCCGTTGCGGTTGAAGAATCGCGTATACATACCCGCATTCACCGATCGTAGATAATGATGTTAAATTGACAAGGATCCAACCAAGTCTCTTTTGAGAATGCCCCTGATTTCCATCTTTGATATATGTGTTGTGAGCACTGCAATCTCGATGTGAAGCTTGTTTGCCAGTTCGTCGGGATACACGTCTTTATTTTGACGAATATACTCATATATTGACTGCTCAATCAGATTTTCAAAAACGATATTTTGTTTTGAGGCAGATATTTGACTGAGTCCGAGATCTTCCAACACATCAGAGGCATCGGTGATGAGTCGTGCACCTTGTTTGAGGAGGATGAGCGGAGCTTCAGCGTGTGGAGAAGTCACTTCGCCAGGCAGTGCATACACATCTTTTCCCTGTTCTGCCGCTATTCGAGCCGTAGTGAGGCTCCCTGAGTCCTTGGCACCCTCAATGATGATAACTGCCTTGCTAATCCCAGCAACAAGCCGATTGCGTGCAATGAAATATCCGGGGATTGGATGGGTACCTGGAGTAAACTCTGACATGAGGACGCCTCCTTGTCGCAAAATTCGCTCGTAGAGATGGGTATTGTCTTGTGGGTAGATCACATCTACGCCGCATCCCAAGATCGCGAGTGTGTTGCCATAAGCATCAAGTGTGCCAATATGAGCTATTGCGTCGATGCCCAGAGCCATACCACTGACGACCACTATTTTATTGACCGCCATGTCAGTAGCTATTCGAACAGTCATTGTTCGACCATAGGATGAGTGTTTTCTGCTGCCAACGATAGCTACATGAAGATCCGAATTGAATCGAGACAGATTTTCTATTTCATTTGTTCGGATGTACAAACAAATAGGGGGGTCGGATATGTGTAACAAATCCTGCGGATACTGGGGATGGGACTGATTGACGACAAAAATTCCCTTCTTTTTGAGCTCAGCAGTAGTCGTGTCACTCTTGTATTGTTTTCTCCATGCGATGAAATGACCCCCGACCTGAGAGGGGAGCACTTCCAAAAGAGATTTTTCTGAAGCCTCGTACGCTTTTTGTGATGAGCTAAAATATTCAACCAACTGTTTGTATCTCAATGGGCCTATGCCAGGCGCATATGAAAAAGCGAGGTCAAATACCATTGACGCGTTATCCATACAGATTACTATATCAAAGTATATGGCTGAGGTGCTTGATACAATACAATCAGGTAGAGCCGTCGTAGCTCAATTTGGATAGAGCAGTCCCGTCCTAAGGGAAAGGTTGGAGGTTCGACTCCTCTCGATGGCACATCACATATATTTCTCGATATTCCAAAACACAGTCATGATACACAAAGATACACATCGTCTAGGCTGGATACAGTACCTCAAACACTTTGAGGATCGGCGATTCGTCCGTATTGTCATTCTGCGGACAATTGGAAATTGGCTCATTTTGCTATCTCTCTTTTTCACCGTAAAGATTTTTTATGAGCCCATCGTGTCTGAGGTAGGGTATTTCATTGATACGCATCTCATACAAAAGCAATATGATGTCGCGGATCCAACAAAAGTGCCATCTCCAAATGAACTAACTAAATCAGCCCCAGAAAGTCAATTTGCCCGTTTTTTCAAACTGAGCCAACATGAGACGCTCATACCTGTTGACACAGATTTTTCTATCGTGGTTCCCAAAATCGCAGCCAATGCACGAATTATTCCCAACGTCAATCCCGCCGATGAGCGAGAGTATCTCGAAAAACTCAAACTCGGTGTAGCTCACGCTGCGGGGACCTATTTTCCAGGGGATGGGGGAAACATATTCCTTTTCGCTCACTCAACTGATTATGTGTGGAATATCAGTACGTACAATGCAGTTTTTTATCTCCTATACAAACTCGAGGCAGGGGATGAGATAAATATTTATTACAAAGGCAGGAGATACGTCTATATAGTTGAGGGTAACGCAAAGGTTAAACCGAGTGAGGTTGAATATATGACGCAACCGACCGATACCGAGATGCTCACGCTCCAAACATGTTGGCCACCGGGTACGACACTACAGCGGCTACTCGTATTTGCAAGACGAAAAGTTAACTAAGAAGTGAAGATAGTTTCGCCAACTTGAACTTATCGTATACCGATTGCATACAAATCTCCAAACTGTGTCAGTTCAGGGTTGAGGTTGGTAAGTATGAATACGCGCCCATCGCTTGAAATAGCGAAGAAACGAGGATCAAAAGGACCTGAATAGACTTTGTATTTATTTTTTCCATCGAAATCTGAGATGCTGATCGATTTTGATTCGTTGTAAATAATATTTTTTGAATTCGGATGGAGTATGGGAAGAGATTGCTTCTGAGCCTCAGAGCTCATGACTATCGGATAGTTTTTGTCTTCTTTTATATCATACAAATAAATAGTATTTTTTTCTGTTTCTCGGACCTCTACAGTTTGATTACTTCCGATCATGGGCTGTTTCAATGCAGGTGCCAAACGTGCTGATGCTGTAGCCTGGTACAAGATGCGCGTTTTGTCTTGGCTGATATCTATGATATGAGTTGTTTTTTTGAAAAATTCACCGAGAGGGACTTGCATGGCATTTGTAAGCGTATTGAGTTGGCGATCTTTCGTTTGAGTCCACGCATCCATAAGCGAATCGACTGTTTCGGTGATATTGAGCGGGGTGCTCTCCGTATCGTCTATATTGACGAGAAGTGCCTGGGTGAAGTTTGCGGGAGGTGTGTATTGAGGATAGTACTCATTGTACTGTCGATATGAATTGGTCTTTTTTTCGGTTTTGTTCTCGACTGTAAATACGATCATTTGCTTCCCATCAGGGGAAAGGACGATCTCCAGGCCAAGAGGGTCGATCTCAGGGCCGATTTTGTCATATGAAATAATACGCTGGAGATTTGGCAAAAATGAGATGACCCGACGACTCGCATCATATACATATATGCCAGCGGTTGAGCTATCGGCAGTTGATGTTGGTTCAGGAAGGGGTGTTGGCTCTGGTTGAGTTTTCGGAGTATTATCGCTAAACAGGATGATGCGATCTGACTCAGTGCCGATAGGAATGGCCTTTACGATACCAATATTCGTAAGGGGGTTGAGTGAGGAGTTCACGGGGTAGAGGATAGCATCGAGGCTTTGGACGATTTCACCTTTTAGTTTGATCGTTTTTTGCCACGGGAAATAACCTTCTTTGACGACGGTAAACGTGTATGTGCCGGGAGAGAGATTGAGGCTCAGATCAGTGATGCCTTTTAGCTCACTGTTGACGTATACTTTGGCGGATCGGGGAGTAGATGTGACCGCAACGAGTCCTGTTGAGGTGATGACTGTATTTGACACATCGAGACGGTATCCACGAGCATATCCGACGATACCGACTAGTAGTGCGACGAATACTATCGCCGTGACAATCCGAATGATCATAGGTCCATTATAGCAGAAAAGAAGAAAGATTGGATATTATAACTATATAAAAATGGATAAAAGTATATCAGAAGTCATCAGGTACTATGGAGTTCAAGGGAGGAGAATGACATCAAAAGATATATTAAGATATAGTAATATATCTTTTGATACACAAACACTTGACAGGTACTTAAACACTGCTGTGAGAGATGGCGTCTGTTCGTTTGATTTGACAACCCAAACATATGCAGATGCACGACAGAATATCCCTATCGAACAATATCAAAAGAGATCAGATGAGACTGCGCGAAAACTCAGCATGCTGCGCACCTTTTTTGCTCTCTGTCGATCTATTCCCACTATTTCGATGATTGGATTGACAGGAAGCTGCTCAATAAACAATGCCAGACCAGACGATGATATAGACCTCATGATTATCACATCGACAGGTAGAATCTTCACGACCCGGCTCATCGTCTCATGCATTGCGTTATTGTTGGGGTTGAAGCATGCACGTGGGGCAAAACATGATCCTGACAAAGTATGCCTCAACCTGTGGTTAGATGACTCTGATTTGGCTATTCCATCATCGAAGGTGTGTCTGTATTCCGCTCGTGAGATAGCTCAGTTGCACGTTTTGTTTGATAGAAACAATAGCTACGATCGACTTCTCGAACAGAACCAGTGGGTCAAGCGGTACCTTCCCAATTTCATATCTAGTCGTCCAGTGCGTAACACAACTCCTCTGAGTTCGCACCACTCGTTTTTCACCCACATCATAGATATTCTCGAAAGGGTTGCACGTTTCTTTCAACTGAAACAGATCAAAAGACACCTCACTCGTGAATATGTTACCGACACGCAACTGTGGTTTCACCCAATCGATCGCACTCAAAACGAGGTATAATAACCTCCTAGCTCATGCCGACGTGGTGGAACTGGCAGACACGTACGTCTCAGAAGCGTATGCTTTACAGCTTGAGGGTTCAACTCCCTCCGTCGGCACTAGGACTGAGTTCAAAGTTGTAAAGTTAAAAGTTATAAAGTTCAAAAAAATCAACTTTAAAACTTGATAAACCTTAGAACCTGATAGCTATGTTGTTTGGAGGTATCGCATAGATGGCCTATTGCGAAGGTTTGCTAAACCTTTGAGCTTTACCGCTCACATGGGTTCGAATCCCATTACCTCCGCCCGATTTCGTGATTTGCCATATTTAACTATGAGCGATAATAAAGAAATTGAAATCCAGGTCCGGATTGAAAATAACGTGAATCTATTTCTCTTTCTTCACAAAGAAGCAAAGTTCATTGGTGAGCAACACCAAATCGATAGGTATTTCACGCCCGCACATAAAAATTTTATTCAAGTAAGACCAGTAAATGAATGGTTGCGATTGAGGGATTCTTCGGGTAAATTCTCGATTAACTACAAAAATTGGCATAACGAGATAGACGGAAAAAGGGACTATTGCGATGAATACGAAACCCCAATTGAAAGCTTAGAACAAATGGAGAAAATCTTTGGAGTACTGGACATGAAAGAAGTGGTGACAGTAGATAAGGTTAGAAAACTATATGTATATCAGCAATACGAGATTGCAATTGACTCGGTTAATGGCTTGGGTGATTTTGTAGAAATTGAATATAAAGGTGAGATAAAAAAGCAAACGCCAACTCAAATTACCTCGGGTATGGTCGCTTTTCTTAAAAAAATCGGCTGTGGAAAGATTGCCAGAAACAGTGGGGGCTATCCTTTTCAATTACTCTTCCCAAACGAGGTTGTATTTGATGATCAATAATTTGACATTTTACGACTAATACATGTCCGCCATATCAACCGACTACGAGACGTATTACTAGATCTTCACCAATCACGCTGTGAGATTTTCATAAGACATAGTAAAATACACGGTATCTCAGCGAAAAATACCTGGAGTATCTATACTCGTGGTATCATAGACCGCTCGCAAAGCTTGAGAGAAGCCGTGCGCAATACACTCGTTGCATATTTTATGACGTATGAGTAATCATCCCAAATACCAACCGCAATCATTCGAAAAAAAGTGGGCCGACCAGTGGGCCACAGACACTATCTACAAAACTCCCAAGCTGACAAAAGATGCAAAAAAACGCTACATCCTCGACATGTTCCCGTATCCATCAGGTGCAGGACTCCATGTGGGACATATTGAGGGATATACCGCAACAGACATCTTTTCGCGATATTCGCGCATGAAGGGATATCAGGTATTGCATCCCATGGGATTTGACTCCTTTGGTTTGCCAGCAGAAAATTACGCCATCAAAACAGGCGTGCATCCTGCAGTCAGCACAGAAGCAGCAATCAAAACGTTTACCTCTCAGATGCAATCAACCGGTTTGTCATACGACTGGGACTTGACCCTCGCTGCACATCGACCCGAGTATTATCGGTGGACACAATGGTTTTTCCTCTTTTTATACAAAAGAGGTCTCGCATATCGCAAAAAACAAGCGGTCAACTGGTGCCCTGGTTTGTGTCAAACAGTGCTCGCAAATGAACAAGTAGTCGATGGTAAATGTGAGCGGTGCGATACTCCGGTGATCCAAAAAGACATGGAACAATGGTTTTTCAAAATCACCGATTATGCAGAGCGACTATTGCAGGATCTAGACAATCTTGATTGGCCAGAAAGCACCAAAACAGGTCAGCGCAACTGGATAGGGAAGCGAGTAGGGATAGAGATCACCTACAAAATCAAAGAAAGTTCATCAGACACAGTGACCGTATTCACTACTCGGCCGGAGACGAACTTTGGATCTACCTTTGTCGTTGTTGCTCCTGATGGAGAATTTGTCAAAAAACACCTGAATAGTTTTCCTGAAAAAGCGAAAGTTGCTGTCTATGTCGAGGAAACCAAGCAAAAAAAGGAACTTGAGCGCCTATCGGAAGGGAAGAAAAAAACAGGAGTATTCACCGGTTGGCATGCGGTCAATATGCTGACAGGCAATGATTTGCCCATCTATGTCGCCGATTTTGCCCTGGGTACCGTGGGAACAGGGTGTGTCGTTGGTGTTCCCGGACATGATCTGCGTGATTTTGATTTCGCCACAGCCATGGGGCTGCCCGTGATGCGAGTCGTCACGAAAGACGGTGATACGAGTCCCATCACTGACCGCAAAGACGTGCAGGAAGAAGAGGGGAAGATGATCAACTCTGGATTTTTGGATGGGATGGATATCCACAGTGCAATAGCCAAAATGATGGATTATCTGGAAGAAAAAGGATGGGGGAAACGAGTGGTGAACTACAAAATCCGTGATTGGCTCATCTCACGCCAGCGATTTTGGGGAGCACCGATTCCGATGAGGAAATTAAAAATTGAAAATGAAAAATTCAAATATATACCAGTGGATGAGAGCGAGTTGCCAGTGGTCTTGCCAATGGATGTTGAGTTCAAACCAACCGGCAAGTCGCCACTCACCGAGCACCCAGCATTTGCAGATCGAGAAGTAGATACAATGGATACGTTCGTTTGTTCGTCATGGTATTTCCTACGCTTCGCACAGTTAACGAATGCAAAAGTTCGCTCTGCTTCTCAGGGAGGCAAAGAGACGAATCCATTTGACAGTCAGGAGCTCAAGTCGCTCATGGACTCATGGATGCCCGTAGATCTCTATGTGGG
The DNA here is from genome assembly GCA_037130495.1 of Candidatus Roizmanbacteria bacterium. Taxonomy (GTDB): domain Bacteria; phylum Patescibacteriota; class Microgenomatia; order UBA1406; family GWC2-37-13; genus JAGOLU01. Next base: position 5,569 of record JBAXSX010000005.1, on the reverse strand, counting down.
AGGCGCAGAGCACACTGTCCTACACCTCTTGTACAGTCGATTTTTCACAAAAGTATTGTTCGATGCAGGTTTGGTCCACTTTGATGAGCCATTTCAAAAATTGAGACATCAAGGCACTATTCTAGGCCCTGATAGTCGCAAAATGAGTAAACGGTGGGGGAATGTCATCAATCCAGTCGATGTGATCAACCAATATGGAGCAGATACGCTACGCATGTACGAGATGTTTATGGGCCCGATCGATCAAATCAAAGCATGGCAAGTCGAATCAGTTGCTGGTATATATCGATTCCTCGCACGGGTGTGGAACCTATCCCAGATTGCTCTCGAGACAAAGTCGTCCTCGTCACATAAGGACATCTTGGTTTCCCTTCACAAAACGATCAAAAAAGTCGATAGCGATATTGGCGAACTCAAGTTCAATACAGCAATCGCAATCATGATGGAACATATCAATATATGGGAAAAAATTGGTGCAGGGCAGATATCGGTAGCAGATCTTGAGAAATTTTTGACCCTACTGGCCCCATTTGCTCCTTTTATCACAGAAGAGCTGTATTCACAGATAAGTCCCAAAAAATCCATCCATCTGTCAAAATACCCCACTTTTGATCCCGACCTGCTCCAATCTGACACGACTGAGATTCCGGTTCAAGTGAATGGGAAAGTGCGGGATACTGTCGTGGTCCCAACCTCCGAAGCATTGATCGAGGCAAAGGTCGTGGCTATTGCGCTCGAATCTGAGAAAATAAAAAAATTCGTCACTGGCCAACCCAAAAAAATCATTTTTGTGCCGGGTCGGATCCTAAACCTTATCGTCTGACAGCGATGTGTCACCGATTGTAACCTCATTGGGTCGTTGGTATAATCTACTCTAGATTTTCGTATTATCGCTTTTATCTGGAGAATTTGGATTTTTCTATTGGATTTTAAAGCGAGGCGCGGAGGGCCTATAGCTCAACGGTAGAGCAGTTCCCTTTTAAGGAATTGGTTCTGAGTTCAAATCTCAGTAGGCTCACAACTCTCGTGTATAATCTGCGCATGGACACTTTCAACCAAACTGGTGAGAGATTGCAGCCTGACCTCGTTGATAAATATATACTGTCAAAAATCCCAGAGCTTTATGAGGGACACAAAAAGGCAGTAAAGTTTAAGGAGCAGCCGATAAGCATATCTGGTCCTTCTGCAGTTGGAAAATCAACAATCAGTCGCTTACTCGCTGAAGCTTTGGGATACCGCCATTTTGATTTAGACGTTGAGGCAAGCAAACGTGCTGGCCTCAAGACTACCAAAGAGGTCTTTGCGCAGTTCGGCCACGCAGCATTTAAACATTATCAGCATGACGCTATCGCCGAAATTACTGGGACAACAGAAAAGTATGTTCTCGCTGCTGGTGGTGAGATTTGGCGTCCTGGGTATGACGAAAATTTGATTAAGGCCAATAGAGAACTGATAGCAAATAACACATTCAATATCTGCTTAATTCCATCAAGTAACTTAAATGAGGTTGTCGATGTCTTGTATCCCCGTTTGAATGATGGCAAAAGGGACACGAGAACGAATGGCCCTGAAGAATTTGCGCATTATGTCGATTTGGGGATTCAACAATATTTTGATCTTGCGCAGGCAACGGTTTTTGTTCACTTTTCGGATGCGCAAAGTGTTTTGGAATTTATCTTGGATAAAGTTTTGGCACTTTCTGGCTCAGACTCTTAAACCCAATGGTTTAATCCGAGGCGAATTCGCCTTCAGGCAAGGCAGTAGCGAATAACTTGACTCGGCGGTTATATACGATCTTCTTCAAACGCGGGAAATCATGTTCACGAACTCTGTTCTATACATCCCGTACGGTCGTTAGGACTTAAGGTCGGTGTTATTTTTCTAGTATCTTTAGTAAATTCATCATATATGGCGGCATTCCTCGCACTTTGATATCATAACCCTATGAAAATCGGAGTAATCGGAAGCATGCAATACACTGAAAAAATGATTGAAGTCCGTGACGACTTGATCAGATATGGACACGACGCATTTGTGACTTCACTTGCTGCGCCTTTTATCGGTAAAACGGACGACGAAAAAGAACAAATCAAAATCCACCAGAAACAATATAAAGATCCCATTAGAGAGTTTTGGCATCTCATGCAAGGAGCAGATGCTGTTGTGGTCGTCAACCTAGATAAGCATGGTGTGAAGAACTACATTGGGGGAAATACCTTGATGGAGATAGGTTTTGCACATGTGCTCAATCAAAAAATATTTCTTCTCAATCCGATACCTGAGATATCCTACTACAAAACTGAAATCGAAGCCGTTAAGCCAGTGATTCTAAATGGAGACCTGCATCAAGTCAGGTAAAAATATTAGCGCCCCCTTTGCTATACTTGGGGACTTATGCAAGTCACCTCAAAAACACTGCCGAATCATCTCCGCACTATTCTCGTAGACACGGGAGGGGCAGAGTCAGCTACGGTACTACTCCTCGTCGGATCAGGAAGTCGCTACGAAAATGCAAAAAATTCTGGTATTGCTCACTTTTTCGAACATATGGCATTCAAGGGGTCTGCCAAATATCCAGATAGTTTCACTATATCCTCGACGATTGAGGGTATGGGTGGAGTCTTCAATGCATTTACCTCCAAAGATCATACGGGATATTGGATCAAAGGCACTGCAGACAAGGTCCCGCTCATGCTCGATGTCCTCGCAGATATGGTGACCGCTTCCAAACTGGACCAAATAGAGATAGATAAAGAAAAAGGGGTGATCGTGGAGGAGATGCATATGTACGAGGATATGCCCCAAGCCAAAGTAAGCAATATATATGACGAGTTGCTCTATGGCTCACATCCACTCGGCATGGATATCATCGGCACCCAAAAAACGGTCAAGTCATTTGATCGTCAAGATTTCGTCAACTATATCCACAAACTCTACGATCCAGACAATGCAGTGCTTGTGATAGCTGGTGGGATCGCATCGACGCAAAAAGTGATTGAACACAATATCGCCCAGACCTTTGGGAAGTGGAAACCAGCACAAAAAGCATCAAAAGACTACTCATATATACAATATGTATCAACAACGAGTCCAAAGACTAACGTCGAAGGTCAAAAGTCAACAGTGACATCTCAAGATGTCATCCCGGACAAACGAAGTGCGATCCGGGATCTACATCGAAAGTCTGTGTTTACCAAAAAAACCGAGCAGGCTCATTTTATCCTTGGATACACGACTCCATACGGATTCATGGATGAAGAAAAATACTCGCTTGGCCTGCTCGCAGCGATCTTGGGTGGAGGAATGTCGTCTCGGCTCTTCATGGAAATCAGAGAGAAACGTGGACTCTGTTACTATGTGAACACGAGTCGAGATATGTATGCTGAGACGGGCTCACTGGTCACGTCAGCCGGCGTCCGTTGTGACAAAGATACGGTGAATGAGGCGATCAAGCTCATCATCGCCGAACATCACAAACTCGTTGACGGAAACAAAATCAAAAAAGAGCTTCAGACAGAACTTGATCGGGTGAAGACGATGTCAAAAGGGAGATTGCTGCTGAGCCTCGAAGATAGTCAATCTGTCGCTGGTATGTACGGGAACAAAATGCTTTTGGAGAAGAAAATGGCCAACGTTGATGAAGCGATCGAAAAAATGCTCTCAGTCACGGTCGAGAATATCATCGATCAGGCGCAAAAGATCATCCTACCTGAGAATCTCAGATTGGCCATCGTCGGACCCTTTGCACAGGAAGACATATGCATCTAATTAATAATTAACAATGAAAAATTATTAATTATTAATTATAAATTGTTAATTAATCCATCTCTATGTTTGATCCAGCCAAACTCATTGAACAAGCAGCAAAGACTGATTACAAAACGATCGTCCAAGAGCCCACAGTCGGGACTCCACAAACGAACGAGTTTCTCGTATTTCTCAAACCGGAGATATTCATGGGTGATCAATCGCATCAACTGAAGCGTGTTACCATGATAGAGAACAAACTCAAAGAATTTGATGTCTCAGTCGACGGCACGATTGTAGTGAGTGGGGGATTTATACTCGAAAAAGGCATCATGGCGAAGCACTATGGCTTCATTAATGCCGTCTCAAGTACTGCTTCACAGATGGTCACTGTAGCTGATCGTGTGAAGATGACTGAGTTGCTTGGTCAGGATTGTTCAAAGATCGCTATCTACGGTGGTCATGAGGCACTCAAGCAGTTCCCTGATATGACACCAAAGAAACTCGATGATTTTTGGTTTACGAAAAAATCTTTGAAGGTCAAAAGTGGTCTGTATTTCCAAAAATACACCTATGCAGGCCAGGATTTTCTCCTCGTTGATGGGTTCCATCCACACCAACTCGAGTACTTCACTTTGCCAGACCGACGAGTGGTACTCCTCGTTTGCCACAGCAAAACAGAATGGAAAAAACTACGATGGGACATGATTGGATCCACATTTCCTGAAAAAGCCGCAACAGGATCTATCCGCGGCGAGCTCTACGCACGAGCCAGAGAATTTGGATATGAAAAAGTAGATATTGCAAACAACGGTGTGCACTTTTCGGTTGGGCCATTTGAAGGGATCATTGAGCTAGATAACTTCCTCGGTAAGGCTCTGGGAAAGGATATATTCGCAAATCTGTCATTTGTAAAACTCATGCTCAAAGAAGGATTGAGTATGGATCAGATCAAAAAAAGCATCACCAATCCATCCGTGACTATTGAGGGCAAGGAAAAGGATTTGTATGGAGCAACTGAAGATATGAATCCGCTCGAAGCGCTGCAGGTATATAGAGGTAGTCTATAAAGTGAGAAACAGCTGCTAGCTAAAGAAGCTACGAGCGGATGTTAGTCTCGTAATTATTACTCCCCTCTAAGAAGAGGGGTGCCCGCCCACGTAGGCGGGCGGGGTGTGTTACTGAGCGCATGACACACCTCCCCCTTTGGGGACTCCTCTCGAGAGGAGAGTTCAGACAGGAAGCCATAGCAACACAATTCAACGAGATCTTTCTCCCGCCACGGCGTGATCAAGATGACTCCAAGGAGAATGGATCCCGCCAGGTACCGTACGGTACCTGGCGGGGATGACCCGTGGGAACAAGATCCTGAAATAAATTCAGGCTCCGCCCGTAGGCTACGCCCGGAGGGATGACACTGGGGTGTCACTTTACCTGTCCCGCGTAGCCTTGCTTGTCCCGCTCTGCGGGATGGACTTTACGACTTTATAGACTTTATAGACTCCCTCCGCGTATACTGACTGTATGGTCCCGTACCGCTGTCCTTCCCGTAGAGGGTTTACTCTGATTGAACTGCTCGTAGCTACCGGTATCATTGCAGTCCTGATGACAGTAGTTATCGTAGCCGTGAATCCCTTCCGTATGTTTCTTGCTGCACAACAGACAAAGAGATCATCTGATGTAACAACCATAGGGAAGTCACTGGATATGTATCTGGTATCTATGAAAGGAGTAGTCCCTACTCAGATGTATCCCTTGAATACTCCCAAGCGTATCGCAAAGAACTCAGGAGGTCCTGAGGCAGACTTATGTGCACTCTTAT
>JBAXSX010000046.1:0-1418 GCA_037130495.1 Candidatus Roizmanbacteria bacterium | reverse complement strand
GAATATCAAATATCAGATAATGCGACAAATCAGGTGACGTATACCTCATCAAGCATTATCAAAATAGATACTGGTGCTCCTTCCGCTCCTGGCACCCCATCAACAACAACTCCCACCAGCTCCACTTCTCAAACATGGACATTTACCGCTGCAACCGATGCTGTTTCTGGAGTAGCGAACTATTTATGGCGTACAACAGGCACTACAATAACGAGTGGAACGAGTGCAGTGAATAGCATTGTCACCTCTCTTACCGAAGGCATCTACAACTTCTTTGTGAAAGGAGTAGACACTGCGGGGAATGAGGGGAGTGAATCAACAAGTAATCTGACGGTGGATACTTCTGGGCCGCTCATTTCCTCTGTTTCAAGCGGCGTGCCAGATAACACTTCTGCAGTAATTACGTGGACCACCAATGAATTAGCATCCTCTCGGGTAGAGTATGGAGTATCGGACAGCTACGGATCGATAACCAGCGAAACAAATCTTTCCCCACGAGTGACATCTCATACTGTACCCCTCTTTAGTTTCACTTCTTGTACTACCTATCACTACCGCGTACGATCAATAGATTCTCTTTCTCATGAAACTATCGGAAACGACAACACCTTTATTACTGCAGGATGTACGGGATCTGCAAGCGTGGTTTCCGATACCGGTTTTGGGATATCTGCTCTATCTGGAGGGTCAGTAACATTATTTACAGTAGATAAAGGGATTACCCTAACGGTACCCCCTGAATATTCTTGGACTGACTCCTATTTTCAAGCTCACCAACTTAACCAGGCAACCGTTCTTTCAAGCGTTCAAGTTCCTGCGGGATATTTGAGTACAAGTGGAGGAAATTATACATATGAACTAAAAGCTCTCACAGATAATGAGACGACGATATCAAACTTTGATAAAAATATAACTATCGCTATTACCTATACCGCAAGTGACATTTCTCAGCTGGATGAACAATCATTGACAATATATAGTTGGGACGGGGCTGTTTGGACTCAGCTTACCGGATGCGTAGTAAACACTTCAGCAAAAACAGTGAGCTGCACCACTAATCATTTCTCAACATTCGGCTTATTTGGACTTGCTAAACCAAGCAGCTCTTCTAGCTCGTCTTCAAGCTCATCATCAAACTCTTCATCAAATAATACCGTCACTACCCCCCGATGCGGCAATTCTGCCCCCAGCTCAGCACCAGACCTTTTTCAAATTGACACAAAAGGAACCACTGCCAAGCTATTTTTCACCCCTATCTCAAATACCAGTGAATATTTTGTGAGCTTTTCTACCAATTCATCCGCAGAGGAACATGGAGCGCAGGCGAACCTTGCGAGAGAAGGAGTGCAAAATTATTCCGTATTTTATCTCAAACCGCAAGCAACCTATTACTTTAAAGTGCGCGGACAAAACGGCTG
>JBAXSX010000045.1:0-3097 GCA_037130495.1 Candidatus Roizmanbacteria bacterium | reverse complement strand
AGGGAGAGGGATTCGAACCCTCGGTCGGATTGCTCCGAACGGCAGTTTAGTAAACTGCTGCAACCCAAAGGGTCCCCTTCGGGGCTCGACCAACCGAATGAACCCCCTTAGGTGCTTATAATTCAAATGCGGAGGGAGAGGGATTCGAACCCTCGGTCGGATTGCTCCGAACGGCAGTTTAGTAAACCGCTGCAACCCAAAGGGTCCCCTTCGGGGCTCGACCACTTCAGCCCAAGGCTGATATCACCCGCCTTGGGAAGATGAGCCTCGGGCTCAATGCGACTTATATGCGGAAGCGGTGAGCTTTCCGCCACAGGCGGATATACTTCTCATCTCACCGAATATTAACGAGCGGAAGCGGTGAGATTCGAACTCACGGACCGGTAAAGGTCGGCGGTTTAGTAAACCGCTGCACTCGACCACTATGCGACGCTTCCATTTTCCTTCAACGTATTTTTGAGTAGTCTATCTAGTCTTGCCCTACCCTGACCTGACTTAAGATATTCCTCTTCATCCTCAGCATCTTGCTTATTGCAAAACGCAGAGTAATACACCAGTCTCCACGGTTTACCTCTATTGGTAAAGTTGCTATCACCCCGATTGTGCTCTGTATATCTTCTTTTTAAATCACTGCTAAGACCAACATATCTCTTGGACAGTTTTTTGCTATATAGCACATACACGTACCACATATCAGTTCTATTCTACCACTTCAGCCCTAGGCTGACATCGTCCGCCTTGGTAGGCTGATATCGCCCGCCTTGGGAGGATGAGCCTCGGGCTCAATGCGACCCCTCCATACGCTTGTATTATAGCTAACTTTTCTGCGTAGCCCTGGGGATGTTTTAGGTACCACTCCCTTTCGAGGACCAACCCCAAGGCTCTCTCGGCACCAGAGTCAAAAAGGACGAGGTGATTTATCATCATGAGATGCACAACCAGTTATTGGGGAACGAGTTTTGGGCTTTGATAGGATAGGTATTCGCGGAGGATGCTTTGATATACTGTGAGTATTATGAAAAACGCACTGATTTTGATCCCTGTTTCATTGATACTTATTGGTATGGGCTACTTAGCAATCAAGTCAAATACACCAGTGCCAAATAAAAAGACATCAACTCAACCCGCAGGACAAACGATCCAAACGACCCTCTCTGGCTCGCTTTCGCTTGATGAAATATCCAAACACCCCACCGAGGGTGACTGCTGGTCAGCCATCGATGGCAAAGTCTATGACTTGAGCTCTTTCACCTCGAAGCATCCTGGTGGGCCGGTGATATTGGGTGTCTGTGGCAAAGACGGAAGTGAACTCTTTCATGGGAAGCATGGTGATCGCGAGAAACAGCGCGTGGAGTCCATGATCATCGGATCTTTGGCACAGTGATTGAAACCAAATCTTCTTTTTCTGATCGTTTCATGTGCTTGATTTTATATTCGCGTATTGATGCTGCCGATCTGTTTTTGACAACTTCTGCATACGATAGAGATACTGGCCGTCGAGATCGAGTATAGCGGGCTCCTTTGGATGTATGATTGTGCTCCTTGATCCTGCGGGAGATATCAGTTGTGATGCCACTATAGTAGGTCCCGTCGGCACACCGAACCACATAGACGTGCCAGATGGTTTTGGTCATTGGTTTTTTCATACGCATGGCCTATCAATGAGCTAATTGATGTGTTTTCCATGCATACACACTACTGATCAATATCACGGTAAATGCTATAAATGACAAAAGGGGGATCGTCACAAAACCAAAATATGCAAAGTACTTGGTAGTGCATGAGGCACCTGCGCTGCAGGGCACGAACCCTTCAGAAATGATTTTGTAATAAATCAAATTATGATAGAGAGATATCACGAGGCCGACCATAGTCAGAGGTATTGTGTATCGGAGTACATTGATGTCTTTTTTGAAGCATGCTATGCCAAGGATGAGTACTTGTGGATACATGCAGATCCGCTGGTACCAACATAAGACGCAGGGGGTATAGTGACGAATATCCGAAAAATATAGACTTCCCAACATCGCGACGATTGCTTGTATCCATGCTATTTGTATGAGTAAAATAGATTTTTTCATATATGCGGTGATAAAAATGTATATCTGAATTGGGGTCATTATAGCCGATCAGCGATTTCATCTATAGACAAAAAAGTGAGGTAGGAGTCCGGTTTCTCCACATATAGACAGGCCCAAAGGAAGTGTGCTATGCTGGACTATTAGCGATATGGTTTTTGTATGAAACTATCTACACTCGCTCGGTCTATTTTCGGAGTACCCATGGTGATCTTTGGTCTTCTACACTTCATGTACGGCGAGCTGATGGCTGGACTAGTGCCGTCGATCATCCCTGGAGGCGTGGTGTGGGTCTATGCCGTGGGGTTCGTATTCATAGCCAGCGGTGTTTGTATAGTGACAGCACGCTATATGCGTGAGATGGGAATCGCGCTCGCAGTCGCACTCGGTCTGTATATGATATTTGTAGACATACCCGGATTGGGTATACCAGCTATACAGCAGTCGTCGATGATCAGTCTGCTCAAGGATATATCGCTCGCAGGCGGCGCTCTGTACCTATCTTCGCGTGCACGGACATAAAAATTGTGTGGGACAGTTAGGCCATCTCCTCTACTTCATGATTGAAAGAAAAATTCTGCAGAAACGAAGGGATTTCCCCGCCAAGGGGCGGGACTAGTCCCGACAAGTACCTATGATTTGTCGGGGGAACCCTTGACCATTTTAAGAAATACTCTGATATTTTTCATCCGCTTAAAATGTATCTCGCGTGATTTCGCCTCCTTCAAAGTAGAAAAAAATTCAAAATACACAACGTCATAGGGAGCATGACCGCTCGTGTATCGAGATTTCCCCGAATTATGTTCTTTTAATCTTTTTCCTATATCGTGTGTGTATCCTACGTAATGAGTATCATCTTTATGACTTTTTAAGATATACACGTAATACATGGATATTAGATCAATTACCTTGCGGAAACGAAGGGATTTCCCCGCCAAGGGGCGGGACTAGTCCCGACAAGTGTCTATGATTTGTCGGGGGAACCCTTGACCATTTTAAGAAATACTCTGATATTTTTC
>JBAXSX010000044.1:0-4100 GCA_037130495.1 Candidatus Roizmanbacteria bacterium | reverse complement strand
TCTACGGGTGGGAACCAGCGGTACACTCATCCCAAGATCGATTTGTGGTTCCAACCCCGCAGAGCGGGGCAAGCTGGACGCGTATATCTACGGGTGGGAACCAGCGGTACACTCATCCCAAGATCGATTTGTGGTTCCAACTGGACTTGAACCAGTGACCTCTTCAATGTCAATGAAGCGCTCTACCAACTGAGCTATGAAACCGACCTACTAACAGACGCGACTCCACCTGGATACTCACCATGCGAAGCCGCGTTTGACGCGGCGAGACCAAAGGGACTTCCGCCCCAGGCGGATAAACTTCTCGTCCCGCTCGTACTCGGCGAGACCAAAGGGACTTCCGCCCCAGGCGGATAAACTTCTCGTCCCGCTCGTACTCGGCGAGACCAAAGGGACTCGAACCCTCAACCTCTTCCGTGACAGGGAAGCGCTCTAACCAATTGAGCTATGATCCCAAACCCTGAACTCTAACCATCCGCCAGCTGGCGGAGAGCTATGATCCCAAAATGTGCCTTGGATAGATTATACTTTGTGGGAGTCGATTTCTCAATCTAGAACAAGGCGTGAAAGCTCTGGCGTTCGTCACTTTACAGACTTTATGCACTTTACGACTTTACAGACTCTATACTACTATCTATGAAACGTATTTTATCCGGCATCACCCCATCCAGTACCAAAGGTCTCCACCTCGGTAACTATCTCGGCGCAGTTAAGCGCTTTGTTGAGATGCAGCGAGATGGCGAATGCTTTTATTTCGTCGCAAATCTTCACGCCCTCAACACGGTATTTAGCCCTACTGAGATCGCAGAAAATACAAACAATATCTTTCTCGAGTATTTGGCTTTTGGCGTAGATCCAACCAAAACGACTTTTTATGTCGAGTCTGATATCCCTGAAATACCCTATTTGCAGACAATACTCAACAACTGCGTCACCGTAGCCGAGCTCCAGCGCATGCATGGCTACAAGGACAAAATGGCCAAGGAAGCTGACCAATCAGCCATCAATGTAGGCCTCTTCAACTATCCCGTCCTCATGGCTGCTGATATATTGGTCTTTGCACCAGATATAGTGCCGGTTGGCGAGGATCAGACACAGCATGTAGAGATTTGCCGCGAAATCGCCCGTACGTTCAACAATCGCTATGGCGATGTGCTGAAGGTGCCCGAGCTCTCAGTGCAAAAAGAAACAGCCAGAGTGATCGGTATAGATGGCGTGCGCAAGATGAGCAAATCCCTGGGCAATGATCTCCCTGTATTTGCATCTGAAAAGGAAATATATGCGCAAGTTATGAAGATCACCACAGATCCGGCACGTATCCGGCCAACTGATCCGGGTGATCCTGCCAAAAATATTTGCTTTTCGTATCTTCGCCTTCTCAGTCTGCCTGAGCGTGAGGTAGTGGCCATGGAGGAGCGCTATAGATCAGGCACTATCGGCGATGTTGAGATCAAAAAACACGTATATGAACTCTTTCTCAGTGTTATGCGACCGTTCCGAGAGAAAAAAGCGGAGCTCCAGAAGGATCTGGGCTCAGTTCAAAAAGTACGCATTGACGGGAAGGAGCGAGCTCGAGCCGTAGCAAAGGAACGGATAGATGCCGTGATGAGAGCAGTAGGATTTGCTATCTGACGTTTTCGAGCTTATAATCTAGCTCCTGATATTGTATGCAACCATGAAGTATCACAGTATCCACAACAAAAAAAAGCTATATACGTTGGCCGAAGCTGTCAAAAAAAACGTTGCAAGTGACGGCAGTGTTCTTATACCTCAATCAATTCCAGTATTCACTGAGGCAGAATTGAAGTCGCTCAAAGGAGCTTGTTTACAAAAAGTCGCAGAACTTGTTCTCAAAAAGTATTTTTCTGATGATCTCACCGACATCCAGATCAAAAAAGTTGTAAAAAAAGCCATTAATTTTCCTCTGCCCCTTTCTCAGATCGGTCACGTCAAAGTGTATGAGCTGTTTCACGGACCAACCAAGTCATACAAGGACCTTCCCTCTAGGATATTTGCGGCACTTACTGAAGTATTATTTAGCGATAAAGCAGCAAAGGCGATCAAGGTCCTTGTAGGATCTTCTGACTATTCCGGATCATCTATTGCTCATGCATTTGCGCAGGCTGAAAATGCACAGACCTTTTGTTTTTACCCATCACAGATGATGAGTGAAGTGCACTCCGAGCTTATGAATAGATTGGGAGGAAATGCCACATGTATAGAAATCAACGCCTCTGCTGAAGTGTGTCACAAGCTCATTGATACTGCATTTAATGATGCGGACCTAAAAAAAATGGATTTGTTGATTGCCAATACAGTCAACATAGGGTCCCTCATTCCGCATATTATATATTTCGCCTACTTGTATGCCATCTCTGATAAAGATATTCAGATTGTTATGGCTCCCGGTAAATTTGGCAAAGCGACTGCTGCACTTATGGCTATAAAAATGGGCATCCCTTTGGGAAAGATAGTTCTCGCTGTCGATAATGATGATCCAAATGCTGAACATTTTATGAAAACGGGCAGCTATATTGATCGCAACCACAGCTTTTTTGATTACTTCACAAATATAAAGCACATAAGTGTCGCATACGATTTCCCCCGCGTAGCATACCTATGTAATAATTCATCAAGTGAATTTTCGAAGCATTTTATAATCACGTATATCAGGGGTACACGTGCAGCACAGATGCTCTCCTCAGTGTATGGCGATTATGGATACAGCATGGAGTTGCGCACCGCAGCAGCTTGGGTAGCACAGGATACAGTTGAGCGAAGCCAAAAAGTCACTCCAATTGTGATCGCAGATGGATCTCCAGTGCTTTTTTCAAAGGAGATTGCCCGTGTGACAAATATTATGATAGATGATGGCAACTTCATTGCATCAATAAAAAGTCATGATCAAAACAATATTTACAAGCTCTCTGCTTATGCTGAGGTAAAGTCGCTGTTGCAAAGTAATGCTTGATTATGTCAGCTCCACATACGGTTTTTTTGAGTGGTCCTCCTGGAGTGGGCAAAACTGCTTGTATAGATACGCTGTGTGGAGTTAGTGCATTTCTCGAGTCGGGTCACTTTATCATTCCGAGTAGTCCGAATGGATTGAATGGTCTAAGCGAGTTTGTAAATGTGCCCCAAGTTACCACAAGGCCTCAAAGAGTTAGCGTGATAAATAGTGGAGAGATTGATGGGAAAAGACATATTTCTGTAGACGAATTTCAAACCTTACAAAGCAATGGTATCATTAGAGCTGGATGGCGCAATCCAAATGGTTACTACTATGGATTCGATGTACGAGATCTAACTACCGTCTCTCAGAGGATGGAACCTCATCAAACTCTGCTCCTCGAAGTGAATCCCCTCAACCCAAACCTAAGTCAGATAACTAATGATCAGGCGCATATAAAAAATTGTGGCTGGATTGGATTCACAGCAAGCGATTCGTACACGCTTGCACAAACTATCGCACGAAAAGAGGGAGTCCCAGGATCGACCTACCATGATGTGCACTCATTTTTGCAAATACCCAAAATTCAGGATATTTTAGTAAGTATTGGGTACAGAACGCAACCTAGCTCTACCGAAGATGCATATAGACTATTGTCAGATTTGGCTCGTATTGATGATTACAATATCGATGCCTTCAAAAGCAAGTACGATGCCTATATAAATAGGATGAAAGAGCTCAAAGAAAGTGGGCAGATGCATCGATTCATAGAGTTCAGTTGGGGCTACAGAGGCCATGTATTTGATATTGTTGCAAATACTGTCGAGTCATTGGTTAGACACCCACGGACACCTGAGGGAGGTATTACTCATCAACAACGAGTTGATGGGGACAGAGAAGCTGTTTTGACAGCAAAGGGAAACTGGTATAGAAAAAGAAAATATGAAGGCAGAGTTCGCTCAGAACCACACCACAGTGAAGGTGGAAAAGCCATTATTCGAATACAAAAAAACGAAATTGCGAATGAACAAGCAATGAATGATTGGCGGAGCCTACAAGGAGTGGGTGTCGAGGGATCAAGGCCATCGAGATGGTCAAGAAGATAAATACAATTTAAAATTTATAATTAATAATTTAAAATTAACTTTCC
>JBAXSX010000043.1:0-4280 GCA_037130495.1 Candidatus Roizmanbacteria bacterium | reverse complement strand
ACAATCCACGTTATTAATTACTCCTATCGTTCGGATCCAGGGTTGAATGTAGGAAGATGATCACAAAAATAAAGCTTGTCATATTCATGATTGTGTTAGCACTTGCCGGATTTGGCGCCTACATGCTGTATCGCCAATTTGCCCCCAAGTCAACATATGTTGAGCGACCAACTCCTGATGCGGTACTCAAAAGTGTCCAGTCACTCGCCCGCCTCGAAACTACTACTTATACTGTCGAAAAAATCATTGACGTGGGTACAGTCGAGTCCCAAGGGATCATCCAAGATCTCCTTTTTGGTGATAAGCTCTTGCTCATCGCGACCGGTGAGGTTGTAGCTGGTATTGATCTTGGGAAAATGACAAGTACCGATGTGTCAACCCAAGGTGGCAAGATCGTGGTGCGCCTCCCAGCACCTGAAGTATTTTCTGTTAGGCTGAATGAGCCACAAACACGTGTATTCGACCGCAGAACAGGACTTTTAAGTAAGCCTGATAAGGACTTGGAAAGCGAAGCGCGCAATCGGGCCATTGAGCAAATACAGTCATCTGCGTGCTCTGGCGGGATCTTGCAAAAAGCTAATGAAAATGCAGTGACCCAGATCACGCGCCTCGTACCTGGAGTGACAATAGATGTGACCAGCGAACCGGCAAATACATGCTCGAAGTAGGTATGGGGGGGAAGCAATTGACTGGTACTCTCACCTCATTCGTGCTGATTAAACCTTTGGTTTCAGAAGGCGACGGTACACGAAGAAGCCAATGATGAGGAGTGGCAACCAAATGACTGAGTACACAACGACGCTAATGAGCGTAGTTGCAAATCCACGGAGCGTTGTGACGAGATCACGAACAGACTGCTTAAATATCACTTCTGGTCTCCAGCTTTCGGCGGGTGCATATGGCAAATCGAACTCGTCAGCCGACAAATAGACCGATATGCGCGAGGTTGCTGACGTAGACTCGAGGTATTTTTGCTGACCGACGAGTGCGTCTATTTGACCTTGAATATTTTGTAGTTGAGTAAGAAGGCTCATTTTTTCCTCAATAGTGCCTGTTTCTTTGCGGAGTTTGTCAAACTGGGCAAAGGTATCTCTCAGTGGAGCAAGTCGTGCCTGAATATCCATATATTGATCAGTGATATCAACCCCGGTGACTTGTTCCGAAGCTACTTTGACACCCATTTGGCGATAGGCGAGCATGATTTCGTTCAATTTGGTCGAGGGTACGCGAACAACAAAATTGCCAGTGGGAGACTCAGTGGGTGAGCTGACCGAACTCGATACCATGAACCCTCCTGCCCGTTCTGCCAGTACGATCATCTGGGCTTGGGTTTCGGAAACTTTGGAAACGACTATAGACATGGATGCATCACGACTGACCATGCGAGGATTTCCAGATCCAACGCTTTCAGGACTAACTGGTTGGATGTAGCTGTCTGGCGCCATTTTTGCCATGCCATAGCCATACGATCCACTATTTTGGATAGTGGCCACATCTGAAAGTGCTCGACTTGAATACAGTACGGGGCCAGCGAAGCTGTTTCTGAGAAGATATAGAATCACAAGGACAGCAAGTACAAGAAGCTTGTTTGAGCGGATCCAGGTCAGGACATTCTGGAGCATATATGCTCACATAGTACGCTTTTGATCGAGTTTTTGCAACATGCGGATGGTATCCAGAAGCTGAACATGTCCGTCGAAGAAAGTAGTCTGCCTATGTCGGGATAGCGGGACTTGAACCCACGGTCTCTGGACCCCCAGCCCAGCGTTTTACCATCTAAACTATATCCCGTATATTATTCTGTATCGCTCTTTCGAGCGCTCCTCTACTTTTCTTGAACTGTCTTTCTCTGATACGAGCCTCAACAAGTGTCTTAAACTCAAGAACTCCTTCCAAAATGAGTGGTCTTCTATTTTTTGTACTCGATACAAACCCCTGACTGTGTTGTCTTAACCTCCTTACGAGATCATCCGTCGAACCAATATACCTATGCTCATCCTTCTTGCTCCTGAGAATATATACATATCCTACCATTTTCTTGTTTTACCATCCTCCGGGCGTAGTCCACGCCCTACGGACGGAGCCTAAACTATATCCCGATTCGCGATCACATTCGACATGAGGCCCCGTACACACGGAGCTTGTACCATATCCCCCGTCCCTCATATTACACAGATTAGTGACATGGGTATTATAATACCTCTTTGGTCATATGAAACAGACAACACAGAAACCCCGGCTCTTGTTCATATTCGCGCATCCTGATGACGATGCTTTTGGCCCATCTGGTTCAATCGCGAAACTTTCTGCTACATATGATATCTACTTTTTGTGTGCTACCAAAGGCGAAGTTGGTGGTAATCATTCTAATGTGAAAGACAGAGCGCTCTCTGACATGCGTGCTGACGAAGTCACCGCATCATCTCGAGTGGTTGGGGCAAAAAACGTTCATTTCCTCGGATTCACTGATGGAGACCTATGCAACAACCTGTACCATGCGATTGCAGATAAAATCCAGGAATACGTCAACCTCTATAAACCAGAAGTATTGATGACCTGGGAACCACGCGGTGTATCTGGTCATATTGACCACATCGTCATGAGTATGGTGACCCATTTTGTTTTCCACCGTTCGCCGAGCGTGAAAAAGCTTATGCTTTTTTGCAAAAGTGAGAGTCAAACACGTGGGTTTCTCGAAGAGTACTTCGTTTATCGGCCTCGCGGATATCGGCGCGAACAGATCGACGAGGTCATCGAGGTGTCGGATGTATGGGAAACAAAAATCAGAGCGATGCAATGCCACAAAACACAAATTGCTGATATGAAGAAAATCCTGGCTCGTCCACCTGTGATGCTTATGGAAGAATGTTTCCTCGTCGAAAGGAAATAGGCTTCTCAATGAGTCATCTGTGGCATCTAGGCTGATACAATAGGTGCGTGATAGGCAAATCAATCTCACACCAGCTCCTGTCAGATGCACGCAGATCACTTATTGCTGTGCTGCTTTTTTTTCTTGTTGTTGTCACTGGTATATGGATTTCATCCGCTTTCCTACCCACGAGTCCCGGAGGATTCCCCTATCGTGAGTTTGCTTTGAACCATTCGCCATCTCCTGTTATTCGCTCATTGGCAAATTTTGACGGAGTACAGTATCTGATCATCGCCGATCACGACGCATACTACACCTATCAGCAGGCCTATTTCCCTCTGTTTCCCATACTCATAAAGGGAGTGGGCATCATCACTGGGGCGAAATTGCTCTTTGCGGGCTTGATGGTGAGTGTATGTAGTCTATTTTTTGGGCTTATCCTTCTAAAACAATTACTTCTTTTATTGCCAGGCAAAAGCAGCCAAAGATGGAGCTCTGTCCTCTATCTACTCGTGATACCAGGATCATTTTTCTTTGTGAGTGTATACACTGAGAGTCTCTTTTTGGGACTGTTTTGTGGGACTCTATTGCTCCTACATCACAAGCACTACGTGCTCGCGGCGATTACCGCATGCTTGCTAGGGATGACCCGACTAGTAGGCCTGTTCATCATGATCCCCATGCTAATGTATTTCATATATCCATGTCTGCATGAGAAAGGGTGCACTCTCAAAAAGTTATTGCAAGGCCTCAAACCGATGCATCTGCTCGTTGTGCTTTCGCCACTCATCGGGCTTCTCCTGTACATGCTTTATTTGAATATTACAGTCAATGATCCATTGGCTTTCATCCACGCGCAAAGAGCATTCAACAACAATCGCTCAGCCACTATCATATTGCTTCCTCAGGTCATCTATCGGTATGCCAAAATCCTCGTCACTGCACGATTTGACATCGCTTATCTAGTGGCTTCACTAGAAATTGGAATATTTGCAACCTACATTACGCTATTAGCACGTCAGTTTCACCGGTATTTCATACTCAAGAAAGATGCACATTGGCTCAGTTGGGGACTCCACCTTTTTTCTATCGCAAACCTCTTGCTCCCCACCCTCACTGGTACGCTCAGCTCAATACCACGGTACGGACTCGTCTCTCTTGCTGTCCTCATCGAGATCAACCAGAGTAGTCGAGTAGTAAAAAGTCTTTTGGGGCTCATTTTTTGTCTGATTAATATCCTTATGTTGGCATTGTTCTCGCAGGGATATTTTGTCAGCTGATAATGCTGGATGTATTGATATAATCAGGAGATTGTCTTCTTCCCGTTTTGGTGAGAGATAATTAAACGAGAAATATTGTGTGTAAGGGCCCATAGTTCAGGCTCCGTCCGTAGGGCGTGGACTACGCCCGG
>JBAXSX010000042.1:0-4682 GCA_037130495.1 Candidatus Roizmanbacteria bacterium | reverse complement strand
TGAAGTGAGGAAGAGTGATTATCAGATTACGGGGAGTATGAGTGTGGGGGCGTGGATCAAAACAGCTACAACTGGCAAACGGATAATCTCCAAGTACGATCCGAGCCTCAACAGTTTTGATTTTTCCATTGGAGTTTGGACTACTGATCATAAGATTAATTTTAATGTTGCAGGATCACATGTCGCGGTCGGCGCTACTACAGTTGATAATAACGCTTGGCATTTTGTAACAGGCGTTGTCTCGGGGACAGATGTTTATGTTTATGTTGATGGAGTTCTTGATGGATCTACGACTACTACCGTTCCCCAAGATAATTTACAACCTATAAATATTGGTTTGTCACCAGCAAACTCAACTGGTTTCTTCAATGGCTCCATCGACGAACCCTTTGTGACTACTGAAGTGTTAACAGCTGCGCAAATATTCGAAATGTATAACAGTGGAAGAAATTAATTAAAAATTAAGAATTAATAATTAATGATTGAAAGATTAGAATTGAAAATGGATGAAGAAAGATAAGTGAGTCTCGTCCTCCCAGATGGCAATTAAGTCAATTATTTTGACTTCCCGAATCTAGTCCGGGAACTGTCTCATTCCCCTCTAGGAAGAGGGGTGCCCGCCAACGTAGGCGGGCGGGGTGTGTTCATCAATACATAACACACCTCCCCGCGCCTGCCTGTCGGCAGACAGGTCAAACGCGGTACTCCTCTCGAGAGGAGAGCACGCATAACTGACTTCACTATATAAATGAGATCCTTCTCCCGCCACGGCGGGATCAGGATGACTCGGCGGTGTCACTTTACTGACTAGATCCCGTGTCTCGCTCACGCGCCTGCACGGGCACCGCCCATAGGGCTATGCCCGGAGGGATGACTCACTGTTGTTCGTCACTTTATGGACTTTACGACTTTCGACTTTATGGACTAATGTACCTATCCTAAACCTTGTAGTACTTTTTTCCCTTCAGATTTTCGGGGAGATACTCTTGATCGACTGTTTGTCCATCCCGCTCGGCTTTCCACGGGTATCTCACATGATCTTTGCCATAGCCTTCGGCTTTCACGACTGAGTTCACGGCGTTGCGGAGATGCAGCGGGATCGAGTCCCACGGGAGACCTTTCACATCGGCAAGTGCAGCCTCGATACCATCGTAGCTGGCCGTCGACTTTTTCGCAGTGGCCAGATAGGTGGCGCATTGAGCGAGGATGATCTTGGCCTCAGGCATGCCGATGAGCGCGACTGCCTGCATGCACGCCGTGGCTACAACGAGTGCAGTTGGTTGGGCATTGCCGATATCTTCACTTGCGAATATCGTCATGCGGCGAGCGATGAAAACGGGCTCCTCCCCTGCCTCGATCATCCTGGCGAGATAGTGAAGGCTGGCATCTGGATTGCTTCCGCGCATACTTTTGATAAATGCTGAGATTGTGTCATAGTGGTCATCTCCCGCCTTGTCGTAGCGCGCTGTTTTGGATTGGAGTGAGGTGGTCAAATGTTGAACAGAAAGCGACTTTTGTCCTGATGCAGCTATATCGATAGCATTCAGTATTTTGCGTGCATCACCACTACCATATGAGCATAAAAAGTCGATTACGTCACGTCCGGGAGCCTTAAGCTCGAGGTGCTTACAGGCTTTGACGATCAGTGTTTTCATATCTGATTCGTTGTGGGCATGCAGTCTATAGGTCTGACAACGTGAAACGAGAGCAGGTATCACGCTAAATCCAGGATTTTCTGTCGTCGCTCCGATGAGGGTAAGTATTCCCTGCTCTACCGCGCCCAAGAGAGCATCTTGCTGGAGTTTGTTGAAACGGTGGATTTCGTCGATAAAAAGGATGGTGTGGGGTGACTCGGAAATATCGGGATCCCGGATCTCGCTGCCGCGCTTGTCCGGGATGATGCCTGTGAAACCCCGCCACAAAGGTCGGGGGGCATCAATTCGTCGTCGCTTGGCAGATTGGATGATCGCCTTAATATCGCTGGTGCCACTCTCCACAGCTGAAATCGGTACAAACACGGCATCCACCGCTTGAGCGATGAGTGCTGCAAGTGTCGTCTTCCCACACCCAGGTGGCCCCCACAGGAGTATTGAGTGGAGCTCTCCAGACGCGATCATGTGGGTGATGGGTTTGCCTGGCCCAACCAAGTGAGACTGACCAACATAGTCAGTCAGTGTCTTTGGACGGAGTATGAATGCGAGTGGCGTAGCCATGGGATGATTATACTAAGCAGTATCCCGTAGAAAGGCCAAGATATGTATGTGGACAGATCATCGAGCGACCGCGCTCGTCACTTTGCGAAAGGGCACAGATGGCGTAGGTGTCGGCACATACTTCATCTTCACCTGTGCAGACGCTGATGCATCGGACATGCCAGAGTACCTACTCTGGAGGTATTCATGTATATCATTCCACTCTTTTTTTCCACCAATCGGCTCGAGTATGTATTGACCCTGGGGACCAGAGCTTTCGATGAATACGTTTTCATTTGAGAGGGCGATAGACTCGATGGTGTGGTCTTTTTTCCGCATATATTCTTTTATGATCCCTGCCAAATCAGTGAGAGAATAGTCGGTGTCGATATATTTTCCGATCGAGGTAGCGATGCGCACGAGTCCCGGAAATGAGTTGAGTGAGAGTGCTTTCTCCTTGATTCCCTCGATGACTTGCTTCTGATGCTGACTCCGATAAAAATCCCCGCCCTCATTGTCTGATTTGCGCGATCGAGCATATTTGAGCGCCATCTGTCCATTCAAAGTAGTAGTGCCTGTAGGCAGCTGAAGCTTTTCATAGCGACAGGGAAACTCTTGCTCAAGCAGACGTCCGGAGAGCGTAGCGGTCAGTGCGGGTAGGTCCTCTACTGTGTGATTGCAGAGTTCTTTTTCCTTGCCATCGATCGGATACCACTCATCAAGAAAGGGGAAACTTCGTGTGACCGAAATGCCGCCGAGCTGATCGACGAGTGCGGTAAATGAGGCGAAGCTTACCGACACCGAGTGCTCTATTGGCTCACCGATGACAGATGAAAGCGCATATTTTGCAAGTGCTAGGCCTCCCCCATTTTTAGACTTGTATATATCTTGCTTACCTGGGTAGGTGGTATCATCGAGTCCATATGCATATGCTGCATTGATCTTTTGATTCACCATCGCTCCTCCTTTTTCGAGTGGCAGGGGTATCCAGGTATCACGAGGTATGGAGATGAGCGATATTTTTTTGTCCCGGTCATTGATGCGTGCGACGATCATCGAGTCAGTGAGGGCACCTCCCTCATGATCTCCTCCACCATATCCGAGCAGAGCAATATTGTGAAAGTATGGGGTTGGGGTAGGACTGGGGGCTACCACGAAAGCACGAATAGGAAATGAGATCGATGAGCGATTCTGACTCGTAAATAGTATGAAGCCGATGCTCCCAACCGTAATGAGGACGAGAGCCACAAAAAGCCACACGTGAGGAGACCCTTTTTTCATATCAGTGATATTCTATCAGCTATCACGAGACTTTTAGTCATAAAGTCCCATCGTCATCTGATTGGCTCAGGCGACTGATGCTGTCAACACTTCATCAGTGGGCAATCGGAAAAGCCCCTCGCCGAGACGTTTTTGGTCCAAGAAATGAGCGATGAATCCAGCAGTGCGTGAAAAGACAAAGAAAGCATTGAAAAACTCATTTGCGATCAAGGTCTTGAGCTCCTCAGACGTCACTTGCTCTTCCACAGTCAGGAGATCAAGCATAACTGCGGCGATGGAGCCGTCGACATTGAGTATGAGATTGGCCTTTTTTTTGGTCGTGACTGAGGCGATCTCAAGGGCAAAATCCAGATGGGGATGCGCGCTCAACTGAGTCGCAAAGTGAGTGATGAGCGCCACACGTGGATCTGGCTTATCGATGCGATAGGACCGATGACCGATACCCGGTATGATCATCTTTTTTTGTGCATACTCCTCTACTACCTCACTGGCATTGCGAGATGAGTGGGTATGCCACACATGCGCTGCATCATTGGTAGCTCCGCCAAATCGGGGGCCTATGGTAAGGAGTCCAGCGGCTACTGAGGAGACCATATCGCGTCCTGCTCGTGCAGTGACCATCGTATTGACCACTCCGGATACATACGGCCCATGATCGATGCAGAGCTTAAGGATGGTGTCGATGCACGAGATGGTGAGCTTGCTCTGTAGGGGGCGGCCCAAAAAGAGCGACCCCACAATCTCTGCAAGTGACGAGTCAGTGACCCACGATTGCAACGGCTTGCCCAGCAGTGTTGGAACGCCGTCAACTTCACCCGATATGGTCGAAGTGAAAAGGGTGGGTTTGCGATTGGTCAGATCTGAGAGAGTGCGGGGCATAGGGGGGAATAAATTACAAATTCAAAAATCAAAAATCAAAATTTCAATCCGCCAGCCTGCGGACCAAATTCCAATATACATTATTAATTCTACCTTTTACATTCTACTTTTTACTCTCTTCGCTCCGCAAACACTAGCAATCTAGCCTTGCACTTCCTGTTCCCCAACTTGATAACTTGAAAACCTGATAACTTTATAACAGTTTGCCCTTTGACCTTCGACCTTGCTCTTTACAGACTAGATCCCGTGTCTCGCTCTAACACACCCCGTCCCGCTCCGCGTGCCACCCCTCTCTAGAGGGGAGTTCGAGCACGATCCCGTGTCTCGCTC
>JBAXSX010000041.1:0-4856 GCA_037130495.1 Candidatus Roizmanbacteria bacterium | reverse complement strand
TGAAGTGAGGAAGAGTGATTATCAGATTACGGGGAGTATGAGTGTGGGGGCGTGGGTCTACCGCCCTAACACAAATCTAATCAATACAATCATAGCCAAAGATTTATATGCTCAGACAGAAACGTATGGGTTGTGGGGAGGGTGGAATACTCCATACCTGCCACGTTTTCAAGTTGGAAACAAGACGGTTGATGCAACCTCTGCTGTTAATACCCCCAATGCTTGGCATTTTATAGTTGGTGTGTATGATGGTTCAAATACTTACCTATATTTTGATGGTAGTTTAAATAATACGACTTCCGGTTCAGCTGCAACAGTTGAAAACTACGCTCCTGTGTCTATTGGAAATGGTTATTCCTTCACCGGCAATAATTTTTATTACAACGGCTCCATTGATGAACCTTTTGTGACTACGGAAGCGTTGACTGCAGGACAGATATTCGATATGTACAACAGTGGAAGATAGAGAGGATAGTCCATCCCGCAGAGCGGGACAAGTAAAATCTGTAAAGTCGTGAAGTCCATAAAGTGTCAGTTCGAGCCTGTCGAGAACTGAGTGTGATTCTACCCTACCTAATACGGTGGACCATTTGTCCACTTCTCGACCCTTCGACAGGCTCCGCCTCCTTCGACTACGCTCAGGACAAACTCTGGCTACGCCCGGAGGGCTCAGGGCAGGCTCAGCTCGAAGTGACAATGTTCAGGATCTCGCGTTAACACACCCCCCGCGCCTGCCTGTCGGCAGACAGGTCAAACGCGGTACCCCTCTCGAGAGGGGAGCACGCATAACTGACTTCACTATATAAATGAGATCCTTCGCTACTCTCAGGCTCCGCCTCCTTCGACTACGCTCAGGACAAACTCTGGCTACGCCCGGAGGGGGTGTGTTGGTGCGAAGATCCTGAAATAAGTTCTCGACAAGCTCGAACTGACAATATTCGGGATGACATTGGAGCAAAATTTCGCAGGATATCTGTATTCCCGTTCTACGTTATACACTCTACGTTATACATTCTTGGTTTCCCAACAATTCAACAATCTAGCAATATAGCCATTTGACGTTCGACTTTCGACCTGATTACCTGATGACTTAGTTTGCAGCTTTTTTCACATTCTGATATATACGAATTACCGGATGATCAAACACGGTTGATGTTTCCTCGGCATTTTCATCAGGGAATTCGATGAGCGTGTGCCCGAGTAGAGTAATACGTGGGTAAGATGTAATCTTTGCAACTTGCTTGTATCCAAGAGTACCGCTAAACAGCCCATCATAATATGCGTTTAGGACAGGATACTTTGCACGCAGAAAAGCGCATTTTTCTGCCGAATGCATCGGACGAGGATCCTCGGATGCCAGTGGCGGTGCACCGAGCACACCTGGCTTTGAACTCACCAGTGGTGGCCTACAGGTATGATTGTAAAATATCCTTCGAGACGGAACGATGATGTAGTCTGCGCGATTGATATGATCCACAAGACTACTTTGCAGTGAAAGATCTGTGTCGAGATCATAAAAGTTAAAAGAAACATTCTGTATTCCATAATTCGCAGGTCTGAGCGAATCAATCTGGTCGTTTGAGATAGGGATATCTATGACATTCGCAGTCTCAGACAATATATATGCACCAGGCTTAACATGCGTATACATCCAGGCAGATGCGGCGATTCGTGAGTCTATATTTGTATATATCGAGACAGTTGCGAAACCAAAGATGCATGCAAGGACAGTCACTACTCCCAATCCGATAAAGTAAGCAGCGGGTCGCTTCTTTCTTTTAATAAACCTAGCTGCCAGGTTAATCGCATTGATCGATCCGACTATACTAGCAATAGTCATGAGTGGGTATAGCGGTGCCAAAAATCGAGTCCATTTTGCAAACAAAAAAACATTTGCACAAATCACCACCATCATCGCAAATCGGAAAAGGTTGTTTTTTGGAGATTTCCATGAAAGAGTCGTGAAGCCAATAACTGCAGCAATAGACATGATCAGACCGTGAGAATAGGGGAGAATACGTAGTAATTGAAAGATCCCCGGTGTCTCAAGATAAAACTGACGGGTATAAAAGGGCACCGATGTCCCCATTCCCACTCCGCCCTCATATGTGATGGTGCTCATAAAGTCCGGCCACGCGATGATATTGTATGGGGAGGTGACGACAAGCCAAAAAATTGTTGTGAATCCAAAAACAAGACACGCTACAAAGAGTTTGGTCTTGTCTTTTAGTATCGTGCGAATGACATCCCGATAGTCACCCAATCTTCCTTTCGGTCTTTGCATCAACCAGATCATGAGAGCGAAGATGGGCGGACCAACAGTCAGGATGCCAGAAAGCTTCGTCCCAATTGCACATCCGGATACGACTCCCAACCAAACGATGTGTTTCAAGGAGATTGATCGTGTTTCAAGGAGTGCCAATGATTCATATATAGATATCACATACCACATGGTGAGCAAACTCTCTGTCGTCCCAAAATGGGCAAACTGTATCATCACTGGTGTCAAAATGATTATCAGATATGCACACACTGACTCGAACGGTTTCAACGCTCGATGCAACAGCTTGACGACTATCCGGTACATATATAAGGTGGAGATACACGATGCGACTGCGCTGATGATGCGGAGCGCAAGTGCCGCCTGGCCGAATGTAACAAATGCATCGTTCGAGCTTATGATGCGTATGGCATGTGCTATCACCCACCCGAGGTAGAGGCTGAGTTGCCCATACGCAAAAAAGAATGGATGGAGACATGCTTGCGCGCTTGATGTCGCGTGAGGAACGGGTGAAAACCCTCGAATACCAAGCATGTATCCCACCGATTGGTATAGCTGACTTGGTATTTGAGTCCAGTCACTGCAACCGAGTCGGATGATAGAGTCGACCATGTTGCGCTCATCAGGATGCATTGGATAGGGGAGGCTCCACGAGAGATTGACGAATCGAGTGTAGATGAGCAACCCTATCATGGCAGACACCGAAACAAAGTAGATCAAATATCGACGATCTCGTGAAGATTTCATATTAGAAAATAAGTATATCGTATAGATACGGTGAAATATGAAGGATGGAACATGGAGCATAAAACGTGAAACATAGAATATGAAACATGGAACATGAAACATAGAATATGAAACATAGAATATGAAACATGGGGAGATGCTACGAGTCGCATATCCCATGCAGCTCGAGCGAATGGAGGTTTTGGTTGTCGTGGAGTGCGTAGGTAGAGGCCAGATACTGATCTATTTGCATTTCTTGCGGTTGCAAAAAGACGCATTTCGCTGTATGATTCCCCATATTAGCCAGTTTTATTACGACATAAATGAAGTACGAAATCACCTATCTCGTCGAAACCGAAGATAAATCCAAATTAGTCACTGATATTATCACGGCAGCCGGCGCTACCTACACCGAGACCAAAAAATGGGGTCAACGTGAGTTGGCATACCCAATCAAAAAAAATCTACGCGCCTTCTATTTCACTGGTACCATCGAGTGTGCAGGTGCTCTCATTACCGAAATCAAGCAAAAACTCAACTTTAGCGACGTTGCCATCCGATATTTGATACTCAAATCAGAGAGCTAACGTAGTATCATTGATACTTATACTATGCCCA
The DNA here is from genome assembly GCA_037130495.1 of Candidatus Roizmanbacteria bacterium. Taxonomy (GTDB): domain Bacteria; phylum Patescibacteriota; class Microgenomatia; order UBA1406; family GWC2-37-13; genus JAGOLU01. The sequence continues at coordinate 1,231 of JBAXSX010000041.1, read as the reverse complement.
ATCGTTCAATAAACAAAGTCATGTTGCTCGGCAATCTTACCCGAGACCCCGTAGTCAAGTTCACCAGTGCGGGGACCGCTGTGGCTACTTTTGCTATCGCAACCAATCGTAGTTGGACAACTGCAGAGGGTCAACTCAAAGAAGATGTCCAGTACCACAACATCGTCGCGTGGTCTAAGCTCGCTGAGCTTGTCGGAAAGCTCTTGGCAAAAGGAAAAAAAGCATATATTGACGGAAGGCTCACCACCCGCAAATATACTGACAAAACAGGTGTCGAACGCACCATATGTGAAATCGTCATGGACGATTTTATACTCATGTGTGACAATAAACGAGTTGAAGGAACAGGTACTCAGCCAACAGGATCAGTAACTCCTTCTATCGAATCGACACAACCAGCCGAACCAACCACGACATCATCACAATCTATCAATCCTGATGATATCCCATTTTAATTTATCCGACTCATAACCTATGAACAAACCAGATTATTTTGAAAAATTGGGCTCAGTACCTGACTACAAAGATGTTGAGTCAATGCAAAAGTTCATCACCGCACGCATGCGTATCACTTCACGCGAGCGCACTGGTATGAGTGCAAAAAATCAACGAAAGCTGTCAAAAGCGATCAAATACGCACGCTATTTGGCTCTCCTGCCAACCATCTCCTACCAAGCTCAATAAGCTCGAGCCTTGCTATCCCGTTGTTTGCTTTGCTTCTTTTGTGTCACTATTTTGTCTAATTCTGTTTTATCTGTCACTTCGAGCCCCAAAGGGGCCACTTTGTGGCTGAGCCTGCCCGCCGTTTTAGGCGGGGTCGAGAAATGAACCATCCGATCTCCTCTTGAGAGGAGTCCCCGAAGGGGGAGGTGTGTCATGGGCTCAGTAACACACCCCGTCACACTTCGTCGCGTCAGACGCGACTTCGCGTGCCACCCCTCTTTTTAGAGGGGAGTCGGGCAAGCATGGGATTCTTCTCAGCCCTGGGCTGATCAGAATGACCCCATTGCTTACTTTACGGACATTACGACTTTACGGACTTTACGACTTTACTTGTCCCGGATAGTCGCGTTTGACCTGTCTGCCGACAGGCAGGCGCGATGGACTTTATAGACTCTCCCTGCGTATACTGAACTCATGGTCCCGTACCGTTCTTCTTCCCGTAGTGGTATTACTGGCTTTACCCTCATCGAGTTATTGGTAGCTACCGGTATCATTGCAGTCCTTATGA
>JBAXSX010000040.1:0-5299 GCA_037130495.1 Candidatus Roizmanbacteria bacterium | reverse complement strand
CAGCAAGAAACATACGGAAGGGATTCACGGCTACGATAACTACTGTCATGAGGACAGCAATGATTCCGGTAGCTACCAATAACTCGATGAGGGTGAAGCCAGCACGGGGGGAACGATCGCGAATCATGCAAACAGTATACTGACTGACAGTCCGTAAAGTCTGTAAAGTCCATCCCGCAGAGCGGGACAAGTACAGTCGTAAAGTTGAAGGTCATCGCGCAGAGCGCGACAGGTCAGGTCTATTGACTCCCCGGGCTTGACCCGGGGACCATGAATGAAAACATACATGGTTCCCGAATTGAATTCGGGAAGTCAAAACATGATGTAGCGAAGGATCTCATGCTTAAGGATCCTGAATCGAGCCACAAAGTGGCCCCTTCGGGGCTCGAACTGACATGCTTCTTAACTGCTCGAAGTGACCCACCAACAACTTCGTTGTTAGGCGGGCAGGCACGGGATCTTTCTCAGCCCAGGGCTGATCAAGATGACTCTGAAAAATGAGGCTAAATCTGCTTGGGCTTCTTGAGCTCTTAGCTGTTCCCCAACCTGATAACCTGAAAACTTTATAACCTTGAACTTGCTTGGCCGACTCCCCTCTAGAAAGAGGGGTGGCACACGAAGTCGCGTCTGACCTATCTGCCGACAGGCAGGCGCGATGAAGTGCGACGGCTCCGCCCGTAGGGCTACGCCCGGAGGGGGTGTGTTATTTAGCCTATAACACACCTCCCCGCGTCAACGCGGGACTCCTCTCAAGAGGAGAGTGCGCGGTTCACTTCTCGACCCTGCTCGAAGTGACACTTCAAGACTTTATGGACTTTATAGACTTTAAGGACTTTATAGACTTTACAGACTTTAAGGACTTTATGGACTTTACGACTGTACTCGTCCCGCTCTGCGGGATGACGCTCCTCACTGTATGGACGTGATCTACATCACATACCCACTGACGAAATTGGCTTAGTATAATGAACCATATGAACACAACTCGCATATATCGATGGATCACGTATGTCAGCATTTTTGGCCTCGGATTAGCCCTCTATTTGCTCTGGCAGCGCCTTGCCACTCCCAGTTTTCAACCATGTAGCATCAACGCCACGGTTAACTGTGATGCGGTGATCAAAGGACCAGTTTCGCTCACGTTCGGGATACCAACGTCACTCTATGGTCTGACTGGATACATTTGCATTTTGATTGCTAGTTTCAAAAAATGGCGACGAGTCGTCTGGGGTGTGGCAACATTTGGTGTACTTTTTTGTCTTCGAATTACATTTATTGAAATATTTCAGTTACACGTGATATGTCCGGTGTGTCTAGCATGTCAACTGAGCATGATCGCTGTATGGGGCCTGGCAACGCGCCTCATCACCATGTCTCCACATGTGCCCCAAAAAGTAATGTGACACATCTCTTCACGAGTCCATTTCCGGCGTCAGTCCTCATGCCCTTTGAAATACTGCATATTTTTTAGCACAATCTGACCCCCCTGTAAATCCACGATCCCTTGGGACTTGAGCTTTTCCCATTCGCGACTGACTGTTTCACGAGACGCACCGATGAAGTCAGCAAGCTCTTGATGGGTGATAGGCAGTGTGCAGATAACCGTATCGTTTTTCTCTACTGTTCCAAAGTGACTCATCAGATAGCTGAGTGTTGAGAGGATGCGCACACGCACATCAGACTGAGCGAGAGACTCGACTCGTTGAGAAAACTTGTCGACAGCGAGGGTAAGTTTGTCGAATTGGTCTTTGAGCAAATCAAAATCCGCCAACACATACTGGGTAAACTGACTGTACGGAACTTCCTGCACAGACACCTCGGTCATTGCTTCAAACCAAAATCGATTGCGAATTTGGGGGTTGATAGTGAGCAGGGGGAAAAAGCTTCCGGGCACGAGTATGTGTTGTATCACCTGTGCGCCATGGGGTGTATAGGTGATCATTTTCACTGCTCCTGTCTCGAGATGATATGCTTTGTGAGGTCTCGTATCTCCGGCGACGAGGATCGTTCCTTTTTTGTAGGTTTCAGCAGAGTGACGACCGAATAGTGTAGTGAGTTTCGCCTTCATCTACAGCGCAGTATACTCTACAGATCTCATGATTTCAAAGAATGCTTACTGTCCTAGAGCGACAAATACCAGCATCCTAGGTCACTGTGTTCTGCGGTTTTCCTTTTTCAAATGCTTTGATATTACTTATGGTAGTTTGGATGATGCGAGCCAGTGCCTCCTGACTGTTAAAGGCATTGTGAGGAGTGATGATCACGAGAGGATGGTGGAGGAGCATATGGTTGTATATCAGGTTCTGAAGATTGTGTTCTTTCTGATACGTAGGGGAGAGGATTGCGATTTCATCGACGAGCTCTTTCTCTTCTTCAAGCACATCGAGACCTATCCCTGAAAAAATACCCTGTTGAAGTCCCCAAACCAAAGCTTCCGTTTGTATCAGTCCGCCGCGCGCAGTATTCACGAGGTATGCGCCTTTTTTGATCCGATAGATATTGTCCATGTTCAATATACCTTTCGTCTCAGGATTGAGAGAGAGGTGAAAGGTGATGACGTCAGATTGGCTCAGTAAGTCATTTAGGCCCACTTGGGTGAACCCATATATCGCTGCAAGCTCATCTTTTTGGGTCCGATTGTATACCAGCACGCGCATCCCGAATCCACGCGCTATTTGTACGACACGCAAACCGATTTTTCCCAAACCAACGACACCGATTGTTTTACCAAAAATATCAGTCCCAGTGAGATTGGTATGTGTGAAATCTGGGTTTTTAACCTGCAAAATCGATGGAAACACTTTGCGTGAAAGTGAGAGGATGAGTGCGAATGCGTGCTCAGCAACAGTATTGGAGCCATATTCGGGGACATTCGATACCAAAATACCCTTTGATTTCGCATAAGCAGTGTCGATGTGCTCGAAGCCCGTCGATCTGGTTGTGATCAGCTTCAGCTTCGGGAGCTTATCGATGATCTCGGCCGTGACATGAGAATAGATGAAGACGGAGATGGCCTCGGCATCGCTGTATGCAGCGATATTTTCCATAGTCAAGGGCTCAGCTACACAGACACATCCCGTGAAATCAGCTTCAAATAGTTTTTGTTCCCATGGCTGGACTTCGTAAAAGACACGCATAGTATCATTCTGATGCATTGTGAGCAAAATATCCAGTGATAAATATCACAGCGCTTCCCGATGTGATGATTTATGCTTTGCTTATGGAACCAATCCTACCTATTCAACCCATCGAAGCACGACATGCCATCGCCACATATTTGGGAAATCACCATCTTGCTGTCATATCGACCGCCAATATCCAGGGGGCGCCTCAGTCAGCGGTCATTGGATACAGCTGCACGGGTGATCTAGAAATCGTCTTCACGACCTATGCCGACTCACGCAAGGTCATCAATCTCAAGAAAAATCCTCGCGTATCCCTCGTGATCGGATGGGATGGTGGCCGTACACTCCAATATGAGGGGGAGGCACATCTAGTCGTAGGCGCGCAAGCTGTGAAACTCGAGGAGTTTCACTACAATATCGTGCCAACTGCCGCAAAATATACACAGCCAAAGAAGCAGATCTTGTACAAAATCACTCCGAAGTGGATCCGTCTCACCGACTTTCACCAAGACCCCTGGCAGGTATGGGAAGTGAGGGTGTGAACGTCGAAAGTCGTCAGGTCAAAAGTCGAAGGTCGAAGGTCAAACGGTTGAGATAGTCCTTAAAGTCCATAAAGTCCTAAAGTCTATAAAGTCGTAAAGTGACACCACGGTGTCATCCCGTTGAAAAACGGGATCCATAGCCTGCCCTTCCGTAGCACCGGCGAAGGAGGGTCATCCCCGCCAGGTACCGTACGGTACCTGGCGGGATCCATCGCTTGCCCGCCTAACAACGAAGTTGTTGGCGGGTTACTTCGAGCCCCAAAGGGGCCACTTTGTGGCCGAGCCTGCCCCGCTCTGCGGGGTCGAGAAGTGAGCCAATTGTTCGAACTCTCCTCTAGAGAGGAGTACTCGCCGTTTTAGGCGAGGGAGGTGTGTTATAGGCTAAATAACACACCCCCTCCGGGCGTAGCCCTACGGGCGGAGCCGTCGCACTTCATCGCGCCTGCCTGTCGGCAGATAGGTCAGACGCGACTTCGTGTGCCACCCCTCTTCCTAGAGGGGAGTAAAAAAGAGCCCAAATCTACTTCCGCCAGAGGGCGGACAGGTGCAGCTGTTGCTTCTGTAGAGATCCCGTGTCTCGCTCACGCGCCTGCACGGGCACCGCCCATAGGGCTACGCCCGGAGGGATGACTCACTGTTGTTCGTCACTTTATGGACTTTACGACTTTATGACTTTACAGACTATGTTGACCTGTCGACCTTAGACCTTTCCTGTATCTGTCTACCTTCCGCTATTGTACATATCGAATATCTGTCCTGCAGTCAGAGCTTCCGCAGTCACAAAGGGTTCGTCAATGGAGCCTTGAAAACCAGGCGTGCTAAATACATTTGCAGAAATATTAAAAGAAATAGGATTATCATTCGGAGCGGAACCCATATTTCCAGTTTGAGCTGAGATCCCGTCTATATAAACTGCGCTGCTTGCCCCGTTACTATTGAATACAAGGTAATGCCAGTTTGTATCTGTTATTGTACTGGCTGTAACCATTCCGCCTACCCCACCATTGTAGAAAGAAATTGTGTTATCGGGGTTAAAGTAACCAGAGTAACCTGTGTTAGGGCCACCAGAAGAACCTTTAGAGAAAATAAATTCTGTTACGCCTGTGCGAGCTCTTTTAACCCACATCCCGACAGCATAATTCCCCGTAATCTGAAAATCCGTCTTCCGTACTTCGTAGCCCACTGGAGTCTTCCCAGTTGGAGAGGTGCCGTTAAAGCCAGCGGTACTTTCGGTTTTAGTAGTATAGACGTTAATAGTTGTCGCCGATCCTCCTGATCCGATATACCCCCAGGTAGTAGTATTATCGGAATTAGTAATCACAATCATGTGCGTAGCGGGATTAGCAGCTTGATATGACGTAAAGGTTTGAGCGTCATCGATGAAAGTGTTACCGGAGTAGGAGAGGGTGCCAATGTTAGTGGCAATAGTCTGTTGACGTAAATAGCCAGTCGAGCCATCGAAAGTATAGGCTGAGTTACGAACTCCAGCCGCTAGGCTTTGCACTCCCGTGGCATTCCCGTGTACGCTAAGTGACGAGCCAATTGCAGAGCTGTCAGAGACTGGGGCCCAAGCCTTCAGCGACAGGGCCACGTTGTCGAGAGGGGTGATTGAATAGTCATCGAAATAAATAA
>JBAXSX010000004.1:0-90873 GCA_037130495.1 Candidatus Roizmanbacteria bacterium | reverse complement strand
ACACGGACAAGCAAAACTATTCATTTTACCAACGCGTTTTTATCATTAGCTCGCAGATGTTGGATGATACCCTTCGCAACATCATCATGATCATCATGAATCTCAACTTGAAGGTCAGAGTAGTGGACTGGAGCAAATATTTCAAATTCATGCTCACCTTTTGCATCATTCCACGCCCATGGACCCTCATAATCACTTTGCATACCAAGATAGGACACTGTAGTAACCCAATTACTGGGATCTTTCATCATTTCGGGTGTCCGTCTCTGCGCGAGCAAAGCAGAAAGCGATGGAGCAGAACTCGCACTCTCAAGTTGTTTTGGCATATCTGTATGCGCCAACTATACCATCACTATAGGTAAGCGTAAAGCCCGCCTAAAACGGCGGGTATGAGTAACACACCTCCCGGCTTCGCCGTACTCCTCTCGAGAGGAGATGAAATGGGAGTAGATCCTTCTCCCGCCACAGCGGAATCAGGATAACTACAGGGAGGGGATGGATCCCGGCATCGCGCAAGGCGTGACGAGTTCGCGAGATTGAGAAGACGAAGTAGATCTCTCGACAGGCTCGAGATGACCCGTCAATAGCTTCGCAATTAGACGGGCAAGCAGCAGATGGATTAACGCTTTGGTGATTGCTTCAGTCGGCGAGACTTGCCTCCTGTGCCTACCATACGACGCTCACGAGTGCGTGCATCGCGAGTCAAGTGGCCTGAAGCTCGCATCTTCATACGATCAGCTCCTGTTGGCTCGAGTGACAGAGCATGGGCGAGACCATGAGCAATAGCTCCGATTTGACCGGTGACTCCTCCACCTGAGACTTTGACACTGATGACGAATCGATCAGTAGACTCGGTGATTTTGAGCGGTTTTTGACAGACCATCTGATCAGTGAGCAATGGAAATGCTTTGGCGAGGGTCTTGCCGTTCACGATGAAAGCACCAGCTTTATGTTCTACTTCACCAATCTTGGCGATCCCCTTTTTCACAAAATAGGCACGGACGCGTGCGACAGCTTCACTGCATCGACCTACTGCCTCGTAATACGTGAGTGCTGAATCTTTTTTTGGTTTGATTATTTTAGTTTCTGCCATAGAGGATAAAAGATACGATGATTAGGCTAAATCTTTTTGATGTTGATGTACATCAGTTGGGTACACATGAAGTCGCGCAAGTCGTCGATCTCGGAGCTTGTTTTTGGGCAACATACCTGAGATGGCGCGACGAACGACCTCATGAGGAAGTCGAGCGAAATAAACCTCGAAAGCTTCAGTTCTCAAGCCATTTGGGTAACCTGAATAGTTCGTGTAGACTTTCTGGACTGCTTTGCGGCCGGTGACAACTACTTGACCTGCGTTGATGACGACAACTGAGTCGCCGGTGTCGAGATGATCAACATAGGTGACCTTGTGTTTTCCCTGTAAAAGTGTTGCTACTTTGGTGGCAACTTTGCCGAGGACCATGCCCTTGGCATCCACGAGGTGCCATTTGCGCACGATAGATGGAGCTTTGGATGAGGTGGTTGTGTGGGTGAGTGAGGTAAGCATAGATATACAAATTACTTGGTCTTTTTGACTGCGGTCTCCGGCAATTGATGTGTCCAGATGACGCGAACTATGGATGCCGCATCTCCAGGTCGCATACCAAGCTTGAGCATTTTGACTGAACCTGAAGCTGGATGTGTCCCTTGACGTTTGGTGATATCGGCTACAAATGCGTCGACTGCTGGTCTATTTTGCAAATAGGGCAACAGGATGTTGACTGAAGCTTCAGTGCCAGAAAGTGCCTTGTGTACGAGATTTTGCATGACCGCATTCAAGATTTTTGCTTTGGTCTGAGTAGTCTCAAGTGTGCCATGAGCAATGAAATTGCGCACGAGCTTTTTGACCAGCATCTGATTTGCATCAGATCCGTCTTTGACTTTGATTTTTGATATTTGATGTTTCATACAATCCCGGGATACATTGATATTATGCGAGCTCGACTCCCATCTTCTTCAATTCTTCATCGATGAGATCAATTGATTTGCGACCAACGCCTTTGAGTCCAACGAGGTCTGACTTTCCACGCTTGAGGAGGTCAGATACGGTCTCGATCTTTTCACGCAATAGGGCATTGATGACTCGTGATGGTAGGTTGAGCTCATCGATGATGGTTTCGAGTGCTTTGGATCGATCGTTTGAGATGATCAAGGCTGAGGCGTCCTTTTCGGTAGTTACTGGAGCAACATCAGCGCCTGAGAAGACGTGAGTATAGTGGGCGATCAAGATCTTGTTGACTGTCTTGATAGCATCTTCAGGTGAAATACTACCATCGGTCTTGATCTCGAGAGTCAATTTCTCGTAGTTTGATTTGCGACCGACGCGTGCATCTTCTACCGTGAAGTTGACCATCTGGACAGGTGAGAATGATGCATCGATAGCGATGTATCCAGCCTCAGTTGCTTCACGCTCTTCGGTTGGACTGAATCCATATCCAAACTGGACGATAGCCTCGAAATCTATCTTTCCTTTTTCCGTGGTGATCTCAGCGATATAGAGGTCTTTGTTGACAACTTCAACATCACCCTCGATATCTTTTGCATAGATCTTGCCTTCACCTTTGGCAATGAGACTCATGGCATAGGTGCCTTCTTTTGGTACCTTAAAGCGTACTTGCTTGAGTTGGAGGACTATGTCGAGGAGAGACTCTTTGACCCCAGGGAGAGTCGAAAAGAGATGGGGAACTCCAGCGAACTTGACCGCAGTGATGACTGCGCCAGGAATAGCTGAGAGCAAAGTGCGACGATAGCTGTTGCCAAGGGTGTGTCCGAATCCCTGTGCAAGTGGCTCAAAGACGAACGTCTCATGAGATCCCTCGACAGCGACAGTGCGCTTGGTATAAAAAGTAGGTGTGTACATAGAGTTATTTAGAATAAAACTCAATAATAAGACGCATATTGATAAGTTTTTCGACTGTTTCAGAGCTTGGAGTTTGCAAAACAGTTGCTTTCAGACCGTCTCGCTTGATCCATGTTGCGACTTGTATGTCTTTTCGTCCGAGGGATGTTTCGATTGCAGGGATTTTACTTGTGGATTCAACTCGAAATGATACAGTCTCTCCAACATTTACTGAATATGATGGAACAGTGAGCTTGCGATCATTTACCGTAATATGACCATGTGAGACGAGTTGTCTAGCAGATGCTCGAGTAGGAGCAAATCCAGATCGGTAGACAACATTGTCGAGACGAGACTCAAGAGCCTCACAGAAAAACTTTCCAGTATTTCCTTTTGTTCTTTTGGCTTCTTCAAAGTGATTTCCCATTTGTCTTTCACTGATTCCAAACATGAAACGAAGCTTTTGCTTCTCTCTGAGTTGTTTTGCGTGTTCAGATACTTTTCTGCGTGTGTTTGCACCATGCTCTCCAGGAGGAGTGGTTAATTTTCGCATGAGATTTGCATGACTCTTTGAGCCAAGGGTCTTGAGCTCCAGGTCAACAGCATTTCTTCGTGCAAGTCGATTTCGTGGTCCGGTATATCTCATAAAAATCGGGAATAACTAGTGATAAATTGGCGTAATAATTTTCAAATTCCAAGTTCCAAATAAGTTTCAATATATTTTTGAAAACTTGTTATTTTGGTAATTATTTGGGATTTGTAATTTGGAACTTCGAGTTACACTCTTCGTATCTTTGGTGCGCGTACCCCATTGTGTGGGATAGGAGTCACATCAACGATCTTGTCTACTTCACATCCACTGGCTTTGAGCACACGCATAGCTGCCTCGCGTCCTGGGCCGATGCCTCGGACGAATACATCAATCTTGCGTACACCATGTTCATTAACTGCTTTTTGCATCGCTCCGTCAGTTGTGATCGTAGCTGCGTGAGGAGTAGATTTGCGTGTTCCAGTGAATCCGTGCATACCTGTGGATGCCACTATGATTGGGTTGTTTGCTTGATCGGCAATTGTGACGATAGTATTGTTGAAAGTTGCCGTGATATGGACCAAAGCATGATCAACTTGTCGTTTTTGTTTTGTTGGTTTTTTTGTTGGGGCCATAAATGATTTTGGTATCTAGAATATTATTTTTTTGCTGGTGCTGCTGCAGGTGCTGTTGACTTTGCTGTCTCTAGTTTGACCTGGTCCTCTTTCTTGAGGGCTCCAACTGTCTTTCTCTTTCCTCGCTTTGTGCGGGCATTTGACTTTGTTCTCTGTCCATAGACGGGAAGATTGCGAATATGGCGTATACCACGATAGCAACCTATCTCACGAAGTCGCTTAATATTGTCTGTCGTCTCTTCACGGAGGTCACCTTCGACTTTGATATGAGATTCGATGGCTACTGATATCTTTTTGAGCTGTTCCTCAGTCAAATCCTTAATACGTGTGGCAGGATCAATCTTGGTTTGAGTGAGTACTTTTTTGGACAGTGTCCAGCCGATACCTTTCAATATGGTGAGACCGTAATCTACTCGTCGAGTGTCTGGTAATACTATTCCAAAAAGACGTGCCATATGATGATATTTAGCCTTGTCGTTGACGACATTTTGAATTTTTACAAGTGACCTGCATGCGACCACGTCGTACAACTATACGACAGGAGGGGCATCTTTTTTTGACTGCTGAGTGTGATTTCATAGATTAAGTTATGCTGCTTGACGGAAGACAATACGACCGCGACCCATATCATATTGGGTTACTTCAAATCGCACTTTGTCACCCGGTAATATCTTGATATAGTGCTTGCGCATCTTACCAGACAAATAGCACAATATGATGACTTCGCTATCCTTAGCCTTGACCTCAAAGAGCGTGTTGGGGAGGTTCTTCATAACCTCACCTTCCAATACAATCACTTGATTTGAGACTTGATTCACCATATATGAGCAATAAATTGTACCACATCACGTCAAAATATCTATGCCATTTTGAGTGACGAGCACAGTGTGCTCAAAGCACGCGGCAAGGCTCCCATCGGCAGTGTCGATAGACCAGCTCTTCGGATCGCTCTGTATGATCTTTTCAGTCGTTTGGCTGTAAATGACCTCAATTGCAGCAACAAACCCATCCTCTATCCGATAGCCCTTCTTTTTGTGATGGGTCGTATAATTCGGTATATAGGGGTCCTCATGCAGTTCACGACCGATTCCGTGCCCAGTAAGGTCTTTGAGGATGCGGTATCCAGCACTTTCTATCTGATTTTGCATGGTTTCGCCAACTATGGAGAGGTATTCTCCCACTTTTAGCCGGCTCAAAGTCAAGGCAAGCGCATTCCTACCTGCATCCAAAAACTTCTTTTTTCTCTCGTCAGACACGCCATCGACTATGATTGATGTTGCCCAGTCTGAGTGGTAGCCCTGATAGAGTCCGCCAATATCTACAGTGAGCAGGTCTCCCGGCTGAAGTACATATGAGGATGGTATCGTGTGCACGGCCTGGTTATTTACTGGTGTACAGGTGTTCCATTTGTATCCATTGACCGTTTTGAAAGACCCCTCGATCTCGTGTTCACGCAGGAGCTTGGTCGCATATTCCTCGATCGCGAGTGTCGTCTGACCTGAGTGAATGGAGGGGATGAGTATCGAAGTAACGGTACGCAACCTGCGCCCGCATTCGCGCATGATTTTTATTTCCTGAGGAGTTTTGATATGTGGCATGAGTGATAAGTGACGTTAACTAAAATATATTGCTCGGTATACCTCATCGAGTTTATCAAGGAATTCTTGCTTACTGAAGTTATTTTTCACCAAATAGTCGGCAAAGGCGATGAGTGGACCCTTGTTGATCGTGGTGAGCTCATTGATATCGCGTGCTTCGCCAAACAGGCCTTTTCGATATTCTCTCTGCATCTGGCGTGCGTATCGGAGCGCCTTATCAGCATAAATCGCTAGAACAACCACATCAGCATCAGGAAATGTGTTTTTGAGATAGAGATATTCTTCCCACGTATATACTGACCCGAGGATGACAATCGGAGATTCAGACAAATGTTTTTTTATCTCTTCAGTTGAAATGATTGCGAGGGAGGCTGGACCATGCTTTTCTCGCAAATCAAGGCGGACTTTTTTGTGGACATCCTCAGTATGCTCAAGATGGTGCTTGTCAATGTAGCCATTTACAATGTCACCAAACGAAAGGGCAGGAAACCCTTTTGTCCGAAAATACTCCATAGCCTCTGTCTTTCCTGACCCAGGGAGACCGGTAATACACAAGAGCGTCTTTTTTTTGTTTTTCCACTTTGACAGATGGTGATCGATGATCTCTTTGCCCAAGCTTTTCAATATCTCTTCATTGACCTTCTCTACAGTAAGCTGCGCGTCTACAACTGAGAGGATTTCTTTTATTTCATAGTGTTTGAGTACAGGACGCGTATTATCCTCAAACTGCTGTATGCGCTTTTGTACCGCCTGAATGGTATTGTCCTCACGACCACTGTCATCCCGCATTGAAAGTCTCCACAGCGCCTCCTTTTCATCGATGTGCAAATAGATCACCTTCGTGAGCAAAATATGAAATGACTGTGCCTGGTTAACAGTACGAGGAAAACCATCAAGGATGAATCCGTGAGCATATTCGGGTCGTTTGAGATAGCTGGATACAATTTCTATGGTTTTTGTGTCTGGAATCAGAGAACCTGTGTTGATGATTTCCTTGACCTGACGGCCCAAAGAGGTCTTTTCTTTTGCAATTTCGCGAAAGATATGACCAGTAGACAGATATGGTATCTTGAGCTGCTTAGAGAGTAGATTGCCCTGTGTAGATTTGCCAGCACCCTGTATACCAAGTAAGACGATGTTCATTGATACATTGTATCAGCCCAACTTCTTCTTTTCTTTGTGAGTATGATGAGCCCCACAGGTAGGACAAAATTTCTTTGCTACGAGTGATTCTGTGGTATTTACTTTATTTTTTGTGGTAACGTAGTTTTGAGATCCACAGGTATCACAAACAAGACCGAGTCTGACGCGTGAGCTTTTTTTTGCCATATGAGTAAAAAAATATCAAATACTAAACTGTAACCTGACTAGAAATATCAATTTTCAATATCCAAGTTCCAAATAAGTTTCAAATTCCAGATGTTCAAGTTCATTCTACATTTTACGTTATACACTATACATTCCTTAGATGAATTTGTCATAATTTCGGGCTGATATCTGAGACTCGATTGACTTGAGCGTTTCAAGAACAACGGAAACGACGATCAAGATACTTGTGCCTCCGACAACCAGTGCCGTCACTCCAGTGATCGCTGAAATGATAGAGGGTATTATAGCAATAACTCCCAAAAATAGGGCGCCTACTGTTGTCAATTTGAGTATGACACCTTGAAGGTAATTTTTGGTTGATACACCAGGTCTGACGCCAGGTATGAATCCGCCATTTTTTTGTATTTCTTCAGCAATTTTTTGAGGATTAAATACAATCATGGTGTATACAAAGGTGAAGGCAACAACGAGTATGAAGTACGTGATGCTATACACCAAGCCGTTGACTTGGAATACTTTCACTAGGAATCGGGCAATTGACTGTATGGTCGAGTTGCTTGAATATTGGAAAAAGTTACCCACGAGTTGAGGAAATAGGACAAACGATACGGCAAATATGATCGGAATGACGCCGGCCTGATTCAACTTGAGTGGCAAAAAATTTGAGGCAGATTGGTACATGCGGTTGCCTTTGACTCGCTTCGCATAAAATACGGGTATCTTGCGAACAGCCTGACTGATAAAGACAACGCTCGCGATGACCAGTAAAAAGAGCGCTGCAAAAATAAGCATGTTGAGCACGTTCTCCTGTCCAGTGATAGAAGATGTCTTCCAGACGCTTGGGATCAATCTACTTACGATACCTGCAAATATAATGAGCGAGATACCGTTGCCCAGACCATATTCAGAAATGAGCTCACCAAACCACATGAGTATATAGGTTCCCGCGATCATCGTAGCGATAAATGATATGAATTCAAGGAAAGGTACTTGGCCATTGGCAGCAAGATGAACGAGGTTGTTATTTTTGAGGAGGTAGAAAATACCCACACCTTGTACCAAGGTGAGCGGGAGGGTGAGGAATCGTGTATATTGATTGATTTTAAATCGACCGTATTCTCCTTCTTTTTGCAGCGCTTCCAACTGTGGCACCACCATGGTCATCAGCTGCAAGATAATAGATGCATTGATATATGGGTTAAGTCCAAGGGCCATGACGGAGAAGTTCACGAGTGTACCACCAGAGAACACATCAAGCAATGAGAGGAATTGATTTGATTTGAAAAGTTGTTGAAGACTGTCGATCTTAATAATCGAAGTAGGCACAAAGGTGAAAACTCGAAAGATTAGAATGAGAAAGAGTGTAAAGAGGACTTTTCTGCGGACAGTTCTATCTTTCCATACAGTAGTGACCCACTGGATGAGTGATTTCATGATTGTGAGATAACTGTGCCACCCGCTTTTTCAACTGCAGCTTTCACTGAAGCGGAAGTGCTGACAGCCAAAGAAATGGACTGAGTGATTTGTTTATCAAAAAGGACTTTGACGCCGAATTGTGCAGCATCTGCTGGTACCATGTTTTTCTCGATCAGCACTTGAACAGTTATATCACCGGTCAGATGTGCGACTTGACTCAAACCCAATATGTATGGCTGTGGGCTCGAAGGTCGATTTTGAAACTTACCACGAAGCAATGGGTATTTTTTGACAATACGTCCCTGTCCACCTTCAAAATGAAGGGGGATATTTGTGCGTGCTGTTTGATGACGAGTTGTTCCTCTTCCAGACTTTGATCCACGGCCAGATCCCAATCCTCGGCCACGACGTCTGTAGCTTGGAGCTGCTGTTTGGGGTAATTGATTAAGTATGTTCATACGTTGAGTATAAATAGTATATGCGTGAAAATGAGTTAGGATTTTGCAACTACGGGCGTTCTATCTTTTAGATTTCCGAGTGCTTTCATGACTGCATATGTATTTGCGATCTGATTACGGGATCCGAGCATCTTTCCTGAGGCATTGTAAATGCCAGCAAGATCAAAGAGAACACGAGCAACTCCACCTATTTTCAGACCGGTACCTTCTGGTGCTGGCTTGAGGAGGATTTTTGCAGCTTTGAATTCACTAGTGATCTGATGAGGAATACTGTTGTGGAAACGAGGAACTGAAATCATATGTTTTCGTGCATATGTAGACGCTTTCTTGAGTGCTTGTGGCACTTCAAGGCCACGACCAAGACCAATACCTACGTTGCCATTCTTATCACCGACAGCTACGAGAGCTGAATAGGTCGCATGATTGCCACCCGTGGTTTTCTTTGACACACGACGCAAAAGGAGCGTTCTCTCCTCTATTCCATCTGTGCTTTGTTCTCTCTGGTTTCTCATAAATCAATTAAGTACTTTGATAATTAAACATGTATACCTGCAGTGCGAAGTCCTTCGACAAATGCTGCAACGCGACCTTGA
The DNA here is from genome assembly GCA_037130495.1 of Candidatus Roizmanbacteria bacterium. Taxonomy (GTDB): domain Bacteria; phylum Patescibacteriota; class Microgenomatia; order UBA1406; family GWC2-37-13; genus JAGOLU01. The sequence continues at coordinate 81,437 of JBAXSX010000004.1, read as the reverse complement.
TAATGAAATCTACTTCGATCGATGACTACTGCTTTTACATTTGCTTTCATGAGACGATCGCCCATATCTACTCCCGCTTGGGTAGCTGCGATTGTTTTGGTGATATCTGGCTTCTCGAACAATTTCGAAGTTGCCGATGCGAGCGTCTTCGCTGCAACATCGTCGATAGCCTGAGCAAAAATAAACTTATTTGTTCTATGGATTGCAACACGTGGGCGCTCAGAAGTCCCATGGATATTACTGCTTACACGTACTTTGCGTCGATAGAGTCTATTTGTTAATTGTTTCATATGTGTATACAGGTAATTTATGCTGTCTTTGCTTTCTTTCCGGCTTTCAATTTTACCACTTCGCCAAGATAACGGATACCTTTGCCTTTATAAGCATCAGGTGGCCTGATTGATCTGACCAAATGAGCTGCTTCTCCAACAAGTTGTTTGTCTATGCCACTGATTGTGAGAATTGACTGCCCTTCGATAACATATGTCAATCCAGCCTTTTTTGGGAAAGTCACTTGATGAGAAAATCCGACCTTAAATATCGCATCGCCAGATTTGAGACTTACGCCAAATCCAGTGCCGACCACTTCGAGTCGCTTCTCCCACTCTTTCACAACACCTTTTACCGCATTTGCAATCAAAGCACGGAATAGTCCATGCAGCGACTTTGATTTGACACTGTCGCCTGAACGAGATATGGTCAAAATATTGTTCTCTACATTGGCTTTGAGTATATGGGGCATCTCTACAGATAGAGTGCCTTTTGGACCGGTGAAAGACAGGATGTTCCCGGTTTGGGTCATCTTTACTCCTTCAAGCGATACTGGTTGATTTCCAATTTTTGACATATATCTTTAAACTCACCAAATAGTAAACAATAATTCTCCTCCGATTCCTGCTTTTCGTGCTTCTTTTCCGGTCATGATGCCATTTGTTGTTGAGAGTATTGCGATACCAAGGCCATTGAGCACTTTGGGTATCTCATCCACACTTACGTACGTTTTTTGTCCAGGTTTTGACATGAGCTTGAGATCAGTAAACTTAGACTTGCCATTGGTATGGGTCAAGTGGACCACGCATGATTTTTTGGGACCATCAGTCTCGACATCAAATGATTGTATGTATCCTTCAGCTACCAACTTTTCAAGTATGTTTTGAACAAGTTTTGTATGAGGAACATCCACACTCTCACGAGATGCGAGGTATCCGTTTTTTATTCTGATTACTGAATCAACGACTGCTAACATAGGTCAAAAAAAATAGTATTAGGTTTTCTCCATTGTACGCTTGGTAACTTTACCGTGGCCTCTAAAGGTTCGGGTAAGCGAAAATTCACCGAGTCTGTGTCCAACCATAGATTCTGTTATCAATACCTCTTTGAAAATGCGACCATTATGAATAGCGAATTTGTGTCCGACAAACTCTGGTGACACCTGACATGCACGTGACCATGTTTTGATTGGGGTTACTTCTTTTGTTTGTTTTTGCATCAAAACTTTTTTTATGAGTTTTGGATCTACAAATGGACCTTTTTTGAGTGAGCGTGTCATAATATATTACCAAGATAATTTTTTAACTCCAGGGATCTCGCCTCTGAGAGCCTTTTCTCGAAAAACAATACGGCTCATCCCAAAACGACGAAGATATCCGCGAGTTCTTCCAGTAAAAGCACACAAATTATGATCTCGAACTTTGAACTTTTGTTTTGACGTTAGTTTGACGATTGTTGATTTTGATGCCATATTATTTTTTCTCAAATGGAATTCCTAACAATTCAAAGAGTTTTTTGCCCTTGTCATGAGATTTTGCATTGGTTGTGACGGTCACTTGCAAACCACGGATTTTGTCTACTGCATCGAAGTCGATTTCAGGAAAAATAGTCTGTTCCGTGAAACCAATATTAAGGTTTCCACTTTGATCTACTGCAGAGTGTTTGATTCCGCGGAAATCTTTCAATAGTGGAATGACAACATGTATGAGTTTGTTAACAAAATCCACTTTTTTCTTGCCTCTGAGCGTAACTTTGACGCCTATTGCGAGTCCTTCACGGATCTTGAAAGCAGATACTGATCGTCGGGCCTTGGTAATCACTGCTTTTTGGCCAGCGATCAAAGTGATTTGCTTTGCGATTTCGGTTGTGACGTTTTTGTTCACTACAGACTCACCAGCGCCTACGTTGAGAACAACTTTCATGATACGTGGAATAGCAAAAATATTCTCAACGCCGAAAGCCTCTGTAGACTTCTTGAGATTGGTTGGGTTGTAAAAATCGTTGTATAACATATTCAGATCAATCGCTTAGATAATAGCTTCACATTTTTTGCAAAATCTTTTCTTTTGTCCGTCTACCGTTTTATATCCAATTCGTGATGGCTTACTACATTTGGGACACACAAATGATACTTTTGACGTATCCAGTGGTCGAGATAGTTGTACGATGCCCCCTTGAGGGAAGCCTTCTGACTTTTTAACATGTTTTTTATATGTGTTTATCTCAGGTACCAAAACGCTGTTGGTTTTTTCGAACACGAGTTCTACTTTCCCTTTTTTGCCTGCATCTTTGCCTGCGATGATTTGGACTGTGTCGCCTTTATGAATTTTCATACGATTAACAAATATTTAGTATATTTCCTCCGCAAGTGATGAAATTTTTGCAAAACCCTTTTCTTTCACTTCTTTTGCAATTGGTCCGAATACGCGTGTTCCCTTTGGATCGGTAACATCTTTACCAGCAAGTATGACACAGGCGTTATCATCAAATCTGATATAGCTCCCATCCGCTCGCCCCTTTTCTTTGCGCGTTCTCACGATGACGGCACGAACAACTTCACTTTTTTTGGTCTGACCATGTGGGGTGGCATGCTTGACAACACAGGTTATTACATCACCGACAGATGCTTTCATTTTGCGTCCACGGCCCGGAATACCAATCATTGATACAATCTTGGCTCCTGAGTTATCCGCGACATTGATCATGCTTCTGAGCTGTAACATATATATTAGGAAATTTTCTGAACGACTCTAAAATGTTTTGTCTTCGACAGTGGTCTACACGCAACGATCTCAACGGTATCTCCAACTTGGATGGTTGGTATCTCAGAATGTGCTTTCACTTTTTTGGTTAATGAAATAACCTTCTGATATCGTGGATGTCGCAAAGTGCGCACCATTTTCACGGTGACGGTCTTGTTCATTGCGGTTGATACAACTGTGCCTATTTTAGTTTGTGCCATAGTTATTTTGTTAATTTAGATTTTTGATTGAGAAAAGTCGATATGACGGCCTTTTGGTTTCTCAAATGATAAATCTGTGCGTTTGCTTTTGGGTCTTCGTGTCGTGTTGACATTGCCTGTACCATAGACGCGCTCAAAGACAAAAGAGCTTTCTGCAAGTCAGCTACGTTCATCGATTGGTATTTTTGCTTGGTTGATTTCATAGTTATGCGCGAACGGTGAATTTGGTTAGCACTGAGAGCTTCGAGGCAACTTGTTTCATGACAAGTCTTGACTCAACTTCTGACAAACCATCTATTTCAAAAAGAACTCTTCCGGGGGAAACAGAGGCGACATAGTGGTCGAGGTCTCCTTTTCCAGCTCCCATCGTGACTTCAGGTGGTTTTTTGGTATATGGTTTGTCAGGAAAGATACGGTTCCAATATTTGCCTGCTTTTTTGGTTGCTCGCGCAAATACGATACGTGTTGCTTCGATTTCGCGATCTTTGATCCATCCCGATTCAAGTGACTTCAGTCCAAATGCACCAAAGGCGAGCTTATCACCTTTTGTTGCAATTTTACGCCAGACACCTCTGAACTGTTTGCGGTATTTGAGTCGTTTTGGGGAAAGCATAATCGTTAGCGACAAATCCAAACTTTAACACCTACGTATCCAGACTTTGTCAGTGCTGGGTACTGTGCATAATCTACGTCTTCGCGAATAGTTGATGTTGGGACTGTACCTTCAAAATACTTTTCTCTCCGAGAAATCTCAGCTCCGCCAATACGTCCACCAAGCTGGACCTTGACTCCCTTGAGTCCCGATTCAATCACTTGATTCATAGCCTTGTGAACTGTCGAACGATGTGGAAATCCTCGAACAAGCTTGTCTGAGATAACCTGCGCGACATAATATGCCACTGCAAAGGGTTTCTTGACTGGTTCAATCTTGATATCGATTTTTTGATCTTTGCTTTTTTTGGATGTATTTTTCTTTATATGTTTGAGTATGATGGCTTTGACATCTTCGAGACCTTTTCCTCCACGACCAATGATCACCCCTGGTTTGACGGCATGTATGATGACTGAGACCTTGTTGATTTGTCTTTCGACGTCAACACCTACTACAGATGCTGAAGTGAATTTCTTCATGAGTTCCTCACGAATAAAACTATCCTCAGCGATAGCGAGTCTGAATTGGGTTTTGTTTGAAAAAAACCATCGAGACTGCCAGTTCTTGGTGATGCCTATGCGTAAACCTGTTGGATGAACTTTTTGACCCATAAATCTACAATAAATTTAACTTTTCTCTTCTGATTGAGTGGTAACTGCTTTCTTTTTTGATGCAGGCTTTGCTTTTTTTACCTCAACCTTCTCTTCTTTTTTTATTTCAGGTTTCACCTTTGATTTTGATGATACAAGTGGCGTATTTGATTTCTTTTCGCCGAGCACGACTGTTATATGGGTCATTCGACGCACAACAGGCAATGGGCTTCCGCGTGAACCAGCACGGAAACGCTTTAGGGTGACTCCTTGGTCAGCTTGTATTCTGCGGAATTCTAACATATCTTCGCTCACTTTCAAAGTCGAAGTTGCATTAGAGAGGGCTGTTTTGATCGCATGACGCATATATTTGGCTGCTGAGTGAGGCAAATATGCGAGTTTTATCAAAGACATCACGGGGGTGAGTTTTTTGATTTCCGGGATGATCATCCGAACCTTGCGGACAGATACATTGACGTTGCGTGAGATATGTTTTGATTCCATAACAGGTTAAATTATCGGGGTCGTGCCGAAATGATAAGAGACTTTGTCCACTTTCGTCGATTTCGAGTACGTACACCACGTGCCTGTTTGCCCCATGGAGTCTTTGGATGCATTCCTTCACCGCTACGACCTTCACCTCCACCGTGTGGATGTGATCGAGGATTTTGTGCTGTACCTCGGACAGTTGGTCTCCATCCCATGAGGATCTTACGGCCTGCTTTTCCGATGATTTCGTCTTTGTGACTGATATTGCTGACTCTACCCACCGTTGCACGTGCGAGAGCGTTGAACTTGCGGACTTCACCTGAACCGAGCTTAACTTGGACGATATCGCCATCGCGAGCGACGATCATGGCAAATACACCTGCAGCGCGTGCAAACTTTGCTCCTTGTCCAGCATGGATCTCTATGTTGTGAACTTCAATACCGACGGGGATTTTACCCATGGGCAGACAGTTTCCCAGTTTGATTTCCGCATCGTCTGAAGACATGATTGAGTCACCGACTTTGAGACCGTCTGGGCTGATGATGTATCGATACTCCGCATCAGAATATTTGACCAAACTAATGTGTGCATTTCGATTTGGATCATATTCAACGGATTCGACGATTGCAGCAATGCCGAATTTGTCTCGTTTAAAATCAATATGACGATAATATCTCTTTTGGCGATTTCCTCGATGTCTCACTGAGACAGTTCCTGATACGTCACGGCCGGCATGTTTACCCAATACAGTGATCAGGGATTTTTGTGGTTTTTGTTTGGAGAAAAGTTGAGTGGTGGTCTTCATGGTTATTTTGCTGATTGGATAATGTTACCGAGCGCTTCTTTGAAAGTTACATATGCGACCTTCTTGTCCGCTGCTGAGTGCATAGCTCGTGACTTTCCTGCTCGATATTGTTTGCCAGGTCGGGTTGATGTTCGGACAGCCACCGGGCGCTTACCGTACAATTGAAAAAGAGACTCGGCGATTTGATGCTTGGATGCTGAGACAGCAACCTCAAATGAGTAGACGAGAGCGCCTTCGAGGCGTGAGGCTTTTTCGGTGATGAGTTTGGATAGAATAGTGCTCATAGTGAGTGTTACGGTGTAAATCGTTTGAGAAATTGCTCATATCCCACATCACTAAAGACCACGAGATGGGCGCGAGCGATGAGGTACGGATTGATTGTTTCATGAGTAGCGACAGTTACATCAGCGATATTTCGTACTGCCTTGATGAATCCGCCCTCTTGCTGTGCATCTACGATCACGAGGGTCGATCGAGTTGGGATCTTTGCTGTCGTAAATGCGTTGACGTATTGTTTTGATTTTGATACTGAAGAGGCAAAATCTTTGCTGAGTTGTACGATTTTTCCTGCATTTGCAGCTTGTGAAAGAGCTGATTGCATAGCGAGAGTTCGTTGTTTTTTTGAAAGGGAAAGGGTGTAGTCACGTGGCTTTGGTCCACCAGCAACACCTCCACCAACGTAGATAGGAGCTTTCATGCTACCGTGTCGAGCATTACCTGTTCCTTTTTGTTTGTAGACTTTTTTGGTTGTTCCGATGATTTGTGAACGATCTTTGGTTGAAGCGGTGCCTTGGCGAGCATTTGCCATAAACACTCGAATGTATTGTGCCAGAAGCGAGAGATTAACCTCACCATTAAAGACTGGGGATGAAAGAGCAACCTCTTTCACTGTTCCTGCAGGAGATACAACCCGTGCTGTTGCTTCTTTTTTTGATTGTTTTTTGGTAGGTGCCATACGTATATATGTTTTTAGATAGATTAGTGTGCGAGTCGAACAATGACTACTCCTCCAGCAACACCAGGAACCAATCCTTGGATAGTAAGTGATGTGTCGGTGATAGCGAGTATCTTGAGATTGCGTACGGTAACTGTTTCAGTACCCATACGTCCTGCCATTCGTTGACCCTTGAATGTGCGTCCTGGAGTTGTAGTAGCACCCATTGAGCCGGGGGCTCTCCATCTATCAGATTGTCCGTGGGTTTTGGGTCCTCCTGCGAATCCATGACGCTTGACGCCTCCCTGGAAACCTTTTCCTTTGGAAACACCGGTCACATCAACGAGATCATTTTGCTTAAATATAGCAGTTGCGGGAACAGCCGCACCAACCTTGACGGTTGCATCGCCAGACTTGATTCCATCTGTTTCAATGACAATGCGATCGGAGATATCTGAGCGCATGCGGACTTCTTTTATATGTTCTGGAGCAGTTTCGATCCCTACTTTTTTGAGCATACCTTGTGTAGGTTTATCAGTACGTCGACGTTTACCGAGCGCGAACTTCAGAGCATCATAGCCATCAGCAGCTTTCGTTTTGATCCCTGCAAGGAGAAGATTGTTCAACTGAAGCACAGTAATAGGAACTCGACGAGAGCTTTCGTCGTATGTCTGGGACATGGTGCCTTTTTGTGCTATCAGTACAGGTTGCATATGAAACGATCTAAATACGATAATTGGGTATTGTTTTTGACGGGTGATTATACCTCACCCACGCTTGAGTTACAATCGATTACATTTTAACTTCAACTTCTACACCAGCGGGTAACTCAAGATGCATTAGCGTGTCGATGGTTTGATTCGTTGGATTGTCAATATCAACAAGTCTCTTGTGTGTTTTCAGTCCAAAGTGCTCACGGGCATCTTTGTCGGTAAATGAAGCTTTGTTGACAACAAACACTTCGTGCTTTGTCGGGAGGGGAATAGGTCCTTTGACCGTAGCGCCCGTCTGGAGAGCTGAGGTAACGATTTTTTGACACGTTTCGTCGATCAAACGATAATCGTAGGATTTGAGTCTGATGCGGATGCGTCCCTTTGGCATATGAAAACGTGCAAAATGATTAATCTTCAGTTAGAACATTGCGGTTTCTATCTGAGCTTTTTCAATACTGGTGAAAAAATCATCACCCAAGCGTATTCTACTTGGGTGATGGGTGATTTTCAACACTATTTGGTCACCTTGATTATGACACCTGCTCCTACAGTATGTCCACCTTCACGAATAGCGAACTTTAGACCCTCTTCGAGCGCAACTGGATAGATGAGCTTTGCAGTGATCTTAACGTTGTCGCCAGGCATGACGGCCTCGACACCAGCGGGCAATCCGAGCTCACCTGTAATATCGGTGGTACGGATATAAAACTGTGGTCGATATCCTTTGAAGAATGGAGAATGACGTCCACCCTCTTCTTTTTTGAGTACGTAAATCTCTGCCTCAAATTCAGTATGAGGAGTGACTGTGCCAGGTTTTGCGATGACTTGACCACGTTGTACTTGATCTTTTTCGATACCACGGATCAAGAGTCCAGTGTTGTCACCGGCTTGAGCTTGATCAAGTGATTTTCGGAACATTTCAATACCAGTGATCACGGTTTTTTTCGTGTCAGTGATGCCAACTATTTCCATTTCTTCGTTTACTTTTGCTACACCTCGCTCAACACGGCCGGTTACGACTGTTCCGCGACCTGAGATCGTGAAGACGTCTTCAACTGGCATGAGGAAAGGTTTATCAAGAGCACGGACTGGGTCAGGGAAATACTCATCACAGGTATCCATCAATTTCTCGATGGCTGCAACGGACTCTGGATCATCTTCAAGCGCTTTGAGTGATGAGCCGCGGATCACAGGGATGGTGTCACCTGGATACTTATATTTGGTCAAAAGATCACGCACTTCCATTTCTACGAGATCGATGATCTCTTTGTCTTGTACCATGTCACACTTATTCAAGTAGACGATGATTGAAGGAACGTTGACCTGACTGGCGAGCAAAATGTGCTCACGAGTTTGTGGCATAGGGCCATCTGGAGCAGAAACGACGAGGATTGCTCCGTCCATTTGTGCGGCTCCGGTAATCATGTTTTTGATGTAATCTGCGTGTCCTGGAGCATCAATATGAGCGTAGTGTCGCTTTTTTGTCTCATATTCAGAGTGATGAATATTGATGGTTACTCCACGAGCTTTCTCTTCAGGAGCTTTGTCAATTTCGTCATACCTGAGGAACTTTGCTAGGCCCTTTTTGGAAAGGACATAGTGAATTGCGGAGGTAGTCGTGGTCTTTCCATGATCTACGTGTCCGATAGTACCTATATTTAGGTGGGGTTTAGTACGTTGAAATACGCCTTCTGCCATATTTGTTACAAAATTGGTAAAATATGAATCGCCAAATGAAACCGATGGGGTTGTTTAGCGAGTTGAATAGTAACGAAACGTGTTCAGATTGTCAAGGACAAGCTAAAATGAGTCTTTGTACCAGTATGATATGTATGTTTGCTCAACGTAGTGGATTGTGATGTTACATAAAAATAAGCGTCTAATGTTGAGGTGACAGTCAATCAAAGAATGTAGTACGCTTAATCAGTCAATCTTTGTAGATTTTTCAGAGTCATCTCTGTTTGAGCGAAGCGAGTTAGATGACGAGTGAAAAATCTACAAACATGACGATTGTTGTCTGGTTAGATGAGGTTTGAATATCTATGAAATGGTTTTATTCATCACGATTCGCCGAAATCATTGTGACTCTCCTAACCTGGATCACTCTCACGACTCCTTTGTGGCTCTCCCCATTTCATCCTGCCGTGGTTGCGTATGGGATCATCGCGTTTAATATCTACTTCTTCTTTCAATCAGTCAAAACTACCGTTAATTCCATTAAGAGTTTCGTTCTTTTGACCAAACACAGTCATATTGACTATCGAGCAAAGGTATTGGCTCTCCCTGTCGCTGATTACGAAAAGATTCATCATTTTGTCATCATCCCCTGCTTCAAAGAGTCCGTTGGAAAGCTTACCGAAACGATCGATTCCATCATCAACGGAGATTACCCTCATCTTCACAATGTCACCATCGTCCTTGGCTTTGAAAAAAGAGAGCTAGAAGCTCCTCATAAGGCTCAGCAGCTCCAAGATGCATACCGGGGTAAGGTGACTATCATTGTGACCTATCATGAGTTGACCTCTGTTGAAATACCTGGAAAAGCGAGTAATCAGACATGGGCAGCAAAGGAAATCTCACGAATCTGCCAAGGTCATGGGTATGATCCCCATTTTGTCATATGTACTATAGGCGATGCAGATAGCAACTTCCCGGCGAATTACTTCAGCTATCTCACATATGAGTTCTTGCGAGACACTGATCGATACTATCATTTTTATTGGGCCCCAGTACTTTTGTACAACAACTTTTGGGAGTTGTCGTTTTTCGTGAGAATGCAAGCATCGCTTTCATCTATTGTTCGTCTGGCTCACCTCCAAGAAAAAGAGAAGCTTATTCAAATTTCGACCTACTCAGTTAACCTCAAATTAATCCAGGACATAGGGTATTGGGATGTTGACATCATTCCTGAGGATTGGCATATACACCTCCAGGCTTTCTTTACCTATGGTGATCGGATCAGAACAATACCCCTCTACACCATAGTCAACGGTGATGCCGTCAACTCTGGCAATATGTATCGATCACTCTTGAGTCGATATGAACAAGAAAAAAGATGGGCATGGGGAGTATCAGATATTGCCTATGCATGGAAACGCTCCTTTGAGACGCCCCATATACCGGTTATGAAAAAAGTTTCCAAAATACTTTTTATTCTCAAAATACATCTTTTATGGCCCACTTCTTTTTTTATTCTGACTGTTTTTGCTACCATAACGCCATTGATCAATCCTCTCTTTAAACGATCTGTCATGGGCTTTATCCTCCCCCAGGTGTCAGGCATTATTCTAACGACTGCAAGTTCAATGCTGATCATCTACACGATCCTAGATATCAAGATCAGACAACGGCTCAATATCCAGACAAAACCGCTGAATTTTATATTTCTGGCACTCCAGTGGTACATACTTCCATTTGTTTCATTTTTCCTCTCTGCTCTCCCTGCACTTGATGCGCATACACGGATGCTGCTCGGAAAAAAGCTGGTGTACAAAGTAACTGAAAAAAAATAAATGACGACCTGTCATTTCGAAATATTTTGGCTTAGTATCAATACAAATAGCTGATATTATGGATTAGGAATCTTATTTCACATTTTTAACATTACTTTCCGTTGACGACGCCAATACTAGTAGTTTCCTCCTTGCTGGTTTGCTCCTGCTATCAATCAAGATGAAGTCATTTAGCTGGATGAATTATCAATTTTATATTCAATTAATAGCTATTTCATTTTATTGAAATAAGTTCGCAATGGAACAATTAAGTCACTGTCACCAGAAAGCAAGGCTATCTCTTCAGTTCCCATTTTAACGCCATCATTGGAAAGATTATGTGAGCCGAATAATACCTGTCCATTGCTGCCGCTATCATCATCTACGAGTAATAACTTTGAGTGCACCCAACCTGGATAGTGGTTAATCGGAATTTGAAGACCCTTCCCGTACATATGCAAGTGACTGTTTCTGTCGAAAATCCATGCTAGTTTTTCAGTTATGAAGTCGGGGTTTGAAACAATTACACTGGCATCTACTCCTCTGGTATGTGCGTGATGAAGTGCCTCAAGAAATTTTCCGTCTGGATTAAATTGAGTAATTACTTTGACAGACTTTTTTGCCTTCGAAACTAGATCAGTAGCAGTGTCAAGGATTAATGATTTATTTGGTGTTCCTACATCAACAAGTAGGGCTGTACCTGGATTACAAGAAATACTGTAGTCCTTGTGTGGACGATTTTCATTGGCCGTATCATACTGTGAAGACAAAGCTTCAACAATGGAGGGCTCTTCTATCCTAACCATAAAATCAGGCCTATTAAAGTCTTTCTGCGAGTAATTCAAGCCACCCAACCATGCTTTATCATCAATAATAACAGTTTTTTTATGATTACGCCCTAAAGTAGGTATAAGTTTATCTATAGGTTTTGGAGGGTTAGTTACTGTCACTCTCACCCCCGCCTGTTGTAGTTCTTTTGTCAGGGCATGGACTCTAGCCTTTTTAAGATCCCTATAGTCTCTGTCAGAAGCTGAGAATATCGGGAGGTAGTTAATTCTTCCTTCTGAAACCATAAAGGTAAAATAATCAAATGTGAGTCTGGTATCCACTAAACGCATAGCAGACTGTTTTAACGCATTTGCCATGGGAGCAAAAACATGATCGTCCTCAAAATACATTGCCTGTACATATAATCTATCCTTAGCAACTCTTGCTGTCTGAACGAATTCGGTCAAGAAATTATATGGCGACATTAGTTCAAATTTGCCACCCTGATTTGCTAGGCTTTCAGGAGATAGCGACAGTTTTTCATTTGCCATAATTAGTTGAGATTGTATTCATTAACGATCGATAGTGAAATATTCTGTCTTGGAACCCGGATAAATTATTGGTATTTATCCTTTAAAGATATTCCCTCTTCCTGGAGAAAAATGATAAAGCTCCTTTTCTCTATGAGAATAAGATGCTCCATTGGGAACATATCCGATATCTGCGATCTGTTGGAGCACCATGTCTTTGCTGAGACCAAATTGTGGGAGAAACAACGGATGCAACTCCATGAATAGATGGGCCGGTCTAGAGTAAGATGTGAGTAATGATTTCATGCCTGTAAGCACAAGTCCCTCGGCTCCTTCCACATCAATTTTTACTACATCAGGAGGTTTCATTTTGTCATCAGCAATAAGATCATCTGCAGTTTTTATTTCTACATTAATTACTGTTGATAACCCGCGGCATGTTCTTCTGAGACTTGAGGCATATGTTCCATGTGGGTCAATATTCATGGTCATATTACCAGATTTCGCTCCCAATCCCATATTTAGTACGTGTATTCTATTTTGAACATCTTGATTAAGTGATATGTTACGATCAATTGAAAGCACACTAACCGGGTCTGGATCCATAGCATATACTTCGGCGCCAGCCTTTGCAGCAAATATTGAGTAAAATCCCTGTGCTGACCCAACATCAAGGAACACTTCGCCTGGTTTGACACTGTTGAGAAGTTCGATGGCATAATCATTTTCAAACCCTTCTCGGACAATTCTGTACCAATCTGATGCATTATTTATCCAAAATTTGCCATCATATCCATTTAATTCTCTGGAAACCGGATGCTCAAGGGGGTATTTCTCTCCAAGTATTAATCTTCTGAGAAGCCCCTTTGATTTCTCAGGCAAAAGAGAATCTGCTAGATGGAGGGCGCGTGGATAATGGCCCAGTAGACTCTCTATTCTTGGCATACAATTATAAATGATATTATACCCTATAATGTATATTAGGTGTTGTTACTTTGTGCACAAATATTTTTACAAACAATGACTATACTTTATAAACCAAAATGAGCCAATTCAATATTCAAGAACCCACCGAGTTTTTACAAGACTTTATCATGCTGACTCAAAAGGCTAAAAAGCGTATTTGGGTACAGACGATGAACTTTGACCCTGGGCCACACATTGACGTATGCGTAGCGTCTCTTATTAATGCTGCGAGGCGCGGTGTCGATGTCCGAATCAATGTGGATTGGATAGCTGAGCGATTTTATGATGGTAGATTTGATACTTTTCCAACTTTAAATACCCAGCGACGATCTGCATTAGCGACATTCAATATCACGCGTCAGACTATGTACAGGTCATTGGCATCAGCTGGAGTAGCATTGGTAGTGACCAATAAACCAAATCTGTTTGGCGGATATTTCCCTGCTTATCGGCGCAATCATATAAAGATGTTCATGATCGATGATGATGTTGTGTGGGTGGGAGGCGTCAACCTCATGGAGCATGCCCTGCACAATTTTGACCTTATGGTGCGCGTTACAGATCAAACAATCATTCGAGCATTGGCAGATCAGTTCCCCCAGGTCAACGTAGAACGACCAAAACATGACTATCAAGTTGAATGCACCAAAGACACTACATTTTTGGTCGACTCTGGTAGAAAAATGAAGTCACTAATCTATAACGAGGCAATCAAGTCAATTGGGCATGCCAGGAAGAATATCACTTTCATTTCACAATTTTTGCCAGGAGGACAACTTCTGTCCCAGCTCATTCGTATTTCTAGAGAAAAAAATGTTCATGTCACAATAGTTACCTCACATCGTGATGATGAATTTTTTAATGCATTTCCGCACCAGCTTGCTTATAAACATTTCCTTTTACAAATCAGGTCTTGCCCAGGGATACGTCTTATCCACTTTCACAGAAAAGTTCACGTGAAGCTCCTACTCGTTGACGATGAAGAGGCGCTGTTTGGATCACACAATTTTTGGTACTTAGGAGGGCTTTTTGGCACAGAAGAAATTGCTTTTCACACAGGGGACAAAAAACTTATTAACGATTTAAGGAATTTTGTAAGGAAGATTTTGAACGACAAATCATTAACTATCTAATAATTAATGGAGCAACTTCAATATACTGGTGAAAATGGTGCGCGCCGTGATCACATTGTTGATTTGTCACTTGTAATTCCCACCAGAAACGAGGCTGGAAACATCCCACTTCTTTATAGTAGACTTTCCAGTTGCCTTGATCATGATAATTCTGAGGTTGTTTTCGTAGATGATAGTGATGATACCACTGCACATATGATCAGTAGTTTGGATTGGCCAATGAGAACTAGATTGGTTACTCGCAAACCCGAAGATCGGCATGGAGGACTATCTACTGCTGTATTAGGTGGCTTTCAACAATCTCATGCCCAATATATTGCGGTCATGGATGCCGATCTGCAACACCCACCAGAATTATTACCCACCATGCTGATGTCAGCGAAGAAAGATGATTTGGATATGATCATTGGGAGCCGATTTGTTAAAGGAGGTAGTACTGATGGTTTAGACGGTCCAGTCAGAAAAATGGCTTCAAGAGGTACAATATTTGCAACGCAGTTATTATTTCCAAAAATCAGGGATATACAAGATCCCATGTCAGGATTTTTCTTATTTAACAGTAAAATCTTAGAGAACTCACGTTTGGACCCACAAGGATTCAAGATTCTTCTTGAAATGTTAATAAATACAAATTGGGTGAACATAGATGAAGTGCCTTACAGATTCGAAAGACGTATGCATGGCGAGAGTAAATTGAATTGGAAAGAGGTACTTAGTATATATACACACATCTTAAAGCTACGAACACACAATGCAAGTTCAAGTTGAGAGATATACATACATCCTATACTAGGCATTTCGCAGCATGCCTCTTCTTTGTATCCCGGATTATCAATTATGAGTTTCATTCTTCGTTTTACACCATACGTTTTACGTTATACACTCTCCTCATGATTGCGTATTTTTTTACTCAGACGCCTCTTGTGTGGTTTGTTCAATCGTACTGGCGAGATGAGGCTTTCTCTGTGCTTTTGGCCCAACGTCCATGGCTCGAGCTCCTCCAGCTGACCGCGCGCGATTTTAGCCCTCCACTCTACTATCTGTTATTGAAAATATGGATGATGTTTATGGGCACATCTGAAATAGCGACGAGATCTCTCTCACTTGTTTGTTATGTGCTTACGGTATTTGTCATGGTTGAGTTTCTCGTTCATGTGCTTCATTATCAAGCTCGAAAGGCTGCGGTCTGGGGGATCATTGCGGGGATATTTACCCCGCTCCTGGTTTACTATGCATTTGAAACAAGGGGATACACCCTCCTAGCTTTCTTAAGCATGTTGAGTACATATGCACTGTGCACTCATAAATGGAAAATGTACACAATCGCGATGATCGCTGGGCTATTCACTCACTACTTGATGTGTTTTTTATTGGCAATCCATATCTTGATTTATTTCAGAGGATTGATTGGTCGCCATCCAACGATGACATTTGCACGTCTTTTTGCGCTGCCAATAGGAGGATTTGGTGTCTGGTTTTTGTTTACACTCTATCTCAAATATGGCCAACTCAATTCTGGTTTCTGGGTGCCGCACCCATCCATATTAACTCTCCTCACCTCCCCTGCGTTGCTTCTGACTGGATACGACTCAGGTTGGGGATTTGGGTACGATCTCATTCCACTCTCAATCATCATTGCCGGAATCGTATGCATACCTTTTTTGCGCAATTACCACACCACAAAGACATCATTGATTTTATTTCTATCGAGCATTGGTATCGTACTGGGTGTATACGCTTTCTCAGTGACTGGCTCCATCTCACTTTTTATCGCTCGATATCTCATACTCGCATCACCTCCCCTTGTCATCCTTTTGATCATTCAGCTTCACTCATTCAAAGGTATATTTCGGGCCATTTGGATAGCAGCTTTACTCATTTCACTCTGGCAGTATCAGGCCGTTAACATCTCCAAACGACACAAAGAAAACATTGCCCAAACTATTGCATCAGCGAAGCAGACTGCACGAAAAAACGACTATTTATTGGTCAGTTCCGAACTCGATTATCACACTGCACAGATCTATTGGTTCGATCCGAACCATGTCAAAATCATAGGTAAAAAATATGATGATATACCCTCATATGTCGGCAAGGTGCTTATCCCACGGGAAGCAATCACAGTTGCAAATCCCTGCCAGTCAGGATGTGTGTCGTATCTATTAGATAATTCACGGCATATCAGTGTCTTTGCGTCGCCATGATGTCGTTCCCCATCATCGCAGCAACACAGGTATCATGTCTAGTTTTTTTGATTCGTTTATATGCATTAGGACTACGACATACGATGCATATAACAATCTCAGCTCAAAAGGGTATATAATCTGACAATTATGCAAAACTCAATCATCAAAAAAACAGACCCCGTTGTCTATCAGTTGATTCAGTCAGAAAAAAAACGTCAGCAAGAAACGCTGATGATGATACCTTCTGAAAATCATGCATCCAAAGCTGTTGAGGAGGCTATGTCTAGTAGTTTTGGGAATAAGT
This sequence comes from Candidatus Roizmanbacteria bacterium, assembly GCA_037130495.1. Lineage (GTDB taxonomy): Bacteria > Patescibacteriota > Microgenomatia > UBA1406 > GWC2-37-13 > JAGOLU01. The sequence goes on along the minus strand of JBAXSX010000004.1, from coordinate 64,643 downwards.
ATGCTGAAGGATATCCTGGTCGGAGATACTATCAGGGAAATGAGTTTGCGGATCAAATCGAGCAATTGTGTATTGATCGAGCGAAAAAGCTATTTCATGTTCCCTTCGTCAATGTGCAGGCACACTCTGGCTCACCTGCCAACTTTGCAGTAGAGCTCGCCTTGTTGCAACCTGGAGAGACCTTCATGGGACTTTCCCTGTCATCAGGCGGACATCTTACTCACGGCGCACGATTCACTGCAGGAACAAAGTTTTTCAAGGCGATTCAATATGACGTCAAGCCAGATGGATATCTTGATTACGATCAGATCGAAAAACTTGCCATCCAACACCGACCCAAACTGATCATAGCCGGAACGACAGCATACCCACGCATCATCGATTGGAAAAAGTTCCGTGCTATAGCTGATACAGTCGGTGCAGTTCTTCATGCGGATATTTCACATATTTCAGGGCTTATCGTTGCTGGAGCATATCCAAGCCCCGTCCCATATGCAGATATCATCATGACTACAACTCACAAATCGCTTCGTGGCCCACGTGGCGCAATGATCATGGTTACTGATCTTGGCTTAAAAAAAGATCCTGATCTAGGTAAAAAAATCAACTCTGCTATCATCCCCGGCATACAAGGTGGCCCCCACTTGAACAGTATCGCCGCACTCGCAGTTGCACTCAAAGAGGCTAGTACTGCACGCTTCACCTCGTATGGCAAGCAAATAGTTGTCAACGCAGTCACACTTGCTGAAGAGTTGAAAAAGCACAACTTCAAACTCATTACCGGTGGAACCGACTCACATCTTATCCTCACAGATATGACTCCATTTGGGCTATTGGGTAACACCATGGCAGAAGGCTGCGAGGCTGCAGGCATAGTCCTCAATCGCAACGGCGTGCCATTTGATCCGAACCCTCCTTTTTATCCGTCAGGCATCAGATTGGGAACACCTGGCATAACATCACGAGGAATGAAACCAAAACAAATGAAGCTCATTGGAGGATGGTTGGGTAATATTGCAAGCGATCTCTCAAAGATTGCGAATCTTTCAAAACAAACGAGTCTTACACAGAAAGATCCAGCAGTTCGTGCAGCAATCATTCGCAAATCTCAGGTAATCAAAAAGATAAAAATCGCTGTCAAGGCATTGTGCAAATCATATCCCGTCCCTGAACTTTATACCTAATCCCTAGGTTTTTTCATTACATTATGTTGTTTTTTTTGATACTGACAGACGCATTGATGTTGTCCCTGTTTGCGATCACGTATCGTGCGTTGCCCTCCGAGATTCCTTTGTATTATAGCCACAGTTGGGGTGAGTCACGGTTGGGACACCCACTCAATCTCTCAATCATCATATTTCTATTGAATTTATTTTACCTCATCACCTCACTCATACTAAAAAGATACTATCTCAATGATGAGTTTGTCAAAAAAATAATCCAGATAATTCAAATCATATATATCACGATTAGTTTCCTTGCATTCATACGTATTATTTGGTATTCGATCTAATTTCGTCATATGAATCTACTAATCCTCTTCATTTCGAGTCTTTTACTCACGTACATATTCACTCCCATTGTGATTATCGGAGCCAAACGATATGGCCTCATCACCGACAGCAGCAAATCGACACACCCTGCCCATACGCATCGGGGTGTTATTCCCCGAGCCGGAGGATTGCCCATCTTCTTTGCCATTCTGATTGTATCGCTCTTAGCTATTCCTTTGCAAAAAAATCTTGCTGCAATACTCATTGGTGGGGCTATTTTGATCATAACTGGACTCATTGATGATCGTTACAATCTGAGTCCATATGTGCGATTTGGGATCAATTTTCTCGTAGCAGGAGTAACCATTGCGGGAGGTCTCGGTATTCCCTATCTCTCAAGCCCGTTTGGTGATCCGGTGCAGCTCATAGAACCACAGTTTGTTTTCCAGCTGTTTAATCAGACTCACAGTATATGGCTTATTGCTGATGTTGCGGCCATCCTCTGGCTTATGTTCCTTATGAATATTGTGAATTGGAGCAAAGGTGTTGATGGACAACTACCCGGCTACACAATGATTGCAGCACTTTTTCTCGGTATTACTGCGGCTCGATTTTCAGCACATGAAATATCAGCGACACACACCCAAATGCTTGCATTCATCACTGCCGGAGCATTTGCGGGTTTTCTACCCTGGAACTTTTACCCGCAGCGTATCATGCCCGGGTATGGCGGTGGATCATTTGCAGGATTCATTTTGGGTGTCCTTTCGATCCTTTCGTTCGGCAAAGTTGGCGCACTTGCTATCGTACTTGCTGTTCCACTTATGGATGGTATATACACACTTACTCGCAGATTGCTGAGTGGAAAAAATCCATTCAAAGGTGACGACGGACATCTGCACCATCTGTTGCTGAGAGCAGGCTGGGGGCGTCGTCGCATTGCAGTATTTTATATGTCTATCACTGCCCTGCTTGGTGCCAATATGCTCTTTCTAGAAGGAGTGGTTATGAAAGTTGCTTTTGCTGTCTTTGTGTACCTCAGTATTGCGATATGGATTTATACGCTTTCCAAGAAACTCAAAAATTAATCCCAATTGTGTTCTGTTCATACCTAAATGACATAGTAAGGATTTTTCAGAGTCATCTCTGTTTGAGCGAAGCGAGTTTACCAATCGTAGTTCATTTTGTAATATAGTTACATAAAAATGAACGTACGAGTGGTTATACCCGTAGCCTTGTGAGTTGCGAAGGGTTAGATGACGAGTGAAAAATCCATATATGTCATGACTTTGTTTTTCGTTATACCTTATAAACTTTACATTTTAAATTATTTTTACCTCATGACCACATTCCAAGTAGGAGTCAAAATCTTGTTTAGCAACTCAAAAGGTCAATATCTCCTCGGTAGGAGATCTGGATTCAATTGGGGCGTGGGAAAATGGGAAACATTCGGAGGGAGGATCAATCCTGGGACCACCCTCATTGAGAACTTAAGGCGCGAAATACTCGAAGAAACTGGGCTCGTATATCGAGGTACTCCAAAACTCCTCCTGGCTCAGGATATTATGAAAGAAAAGGAAAGTGGCCCGCTGCATGTCATCAGACTGACCTATACGGACCGTATACCAGCTGGCATAATCAAACTTTCTGAGGAACACAACGAGCATCGCTGGTTTGATCGTAGTGAGCTTGCGACATTGAGCCCAATTGACTCATTTTTGCCTGAAGCAATCGCCCTCTTGCCATGATTTTTTGCTACAATCCACCAAGCGACTCTCAATTGTTAATTGTTAATTGTTAATTATGAAATTATTAGTGACTGGCGGCGCGGGCTTCATCGGCTCCAACTTCATCCACTACTGGCTTCGTGCACATCCCGAAGATAGTATCATCTGTTTTGACAAGTTGACCTATGCAGGTAATATCGAGAACCATGCGAGTATCGCTGATGATCCACGATTTACTTTTGTCAAAGGGGATATTACTGATCGTACAGCAGTAGACAAAGTTGTTAAACAGATTGACCTTATCGTCCATTTTGCAGCTGAGACACATGTCGATCGCTCTATCACCGGTCCCGAAGCATTTGTACGATCAAACGTGCTTGGGACGATGGTCCTCCTCGAATCAGCCCGAGCAAACGGCAACAAGCGCTTCCACCATATTTCAACTGATGAGGTATTTGGCGCACTCGATCTTGGGAGTAAAGAAAAGTTCAGTGAAAAAACACCATATGATCCGCACTCACCTTACTCGGCGAGCAAAGCAGGTTCAGATCATCTTGTCCGTGCCTATCACGATACGTATGGGCTACCTATCACTATCACCAACTGCGCGAACAACTATGGCCCATATCATTTCCCTGAGAAGCTCATCCCTCTGGCAATCACAAATATTTTAGAACACAAAAAGGTTCCGATCTATGGTGATGGACTATATGTCCGCGATTGGCTCCATGTTGAGGACCACTGCCGAGCGATCGATATGGTTATTTCAAAGGGAAAGATCGGAGAAACATATTGTGTAGGAAGCATGACTCAAGATGTGAGCAATACAGAAATCATTAGAATCATCTGTCAAAAAATGAATGTCGACTTTGACGCAACAGTCGAGTACGTGAAGGATCGCCCTGGTCACGATCGGCGCTATGCTATCGACTGGAGCAAAATCAACCATCAACTTGGCTGGAAGCCTCTCCACTCATTTGATGAGTGGATTGCTTTGACAGTCGAGTGGTACAAAGATCACGAATCATGGTGGAAGCGTATCAAGTCTGGAGAATATGAGAAGTACTATAGAGATCAGTATGGGAAATAATCTGAAGTGATACAATGGCCCTGGTTACTCATTTCTTATACATACATGAAGCCAAACACCTTTGATCAGATCACAGTAAAAATTCGAAAGTTTGTGGCAGAGCGCGAGTGGGACCAATTTCAAAAACCAAAAGATCTCGCACTTTCACTCACCCTCGAAGCTGCCGAGGTCCTTGAGCACTTTCAGTGGAAAAATGAGGATGAGATCGCAGAACATCTCAAAAAAAGCAAAGATGATTTGGCTGATGAGCTCGTCGATACCCTCTGGTATCTCCTCGCATTATCTGACAAAATTGGCGTCAATCTCGAGACTGCATTTGAGCGTAAGTTGAAGATCAATCAAGATAAATATCCCATCAGCAAAGCAAAAGGTAATAACAAAAAGTATACTGATTACTAATTATCCAATCGTAGTTCATTTTGTAATATATTAGTTAAAATGAACGTAGGAGTGGTTATACCCGTAGCAGTTACGACTGCGGAGGGTACAAAGTAATATTACATCTATGTTTAAAGGTACCTACCTCCTGATCTGGTCACCAGATCCTGATGAGCTCATGCAGTTTTATCGTGATGTACTCGAGCTCAAGTTGAATAGTAAAACAGATATATCTGCCAAAAATGGTCTCGCGGCTGATTATGGCTATGAGTTCATTCTCTCTGAGAAAAATGACAAGCTCTGGATAGGCAAACATGGTGAGGTGGGGCCCAAAAGTACCGAGCCTTATCGCATCATGCATAATCTCTACACTGATGAAGTCCAGAAATGGTTTGAAAAAGTCAGCCATGCAGGCTGCAAGATCATCTGCCCTCCAACCAAAACACCATTTTACTCGGATAAGCTTCCCTGGTACGTGAGCACGTTTCTTGATCCAGAGGGCAACTGTTGGCAGTTTATGGGTACAATAGAGACATGAAGAAATATACTATTGCCATCACCGGCTCCACAGGCCTCATCGGGTCACGCATCATCGAGCTTTTGACTGGTCGATTCACCTTTCTCCCCCTCCGGATGGAGGATGGTATCGATATCACAGATTCTGTGGGTCTAAAGTCGAAAGTTCAAAGTCTACCGTTTGACTTCCTCCTCCACCTTGCTGCATATACAAACGTTGACAAGGCAGAAATAGAACGCGAACTGTGTCACAAGATCAATGTTGATGGCACGAAGAATTTGCTCAATATCTGTGAATCAAAGAGTGCCAAGATGATTCTCATCTCCACTGACTTTGTTCTGGATGGCTCAACACCTGGACCAAAGGATGAGACTGCCACTCCTCACCCCCTTGGCTACTATGCTCAGACAAAATATGAGGCTGAACAATTGGTAAAAGGTAAAGGCATGATAGTCCGTATTACCACTCCCTATCGTGACAACTTCCCCGGTAAAAAGGATATTGTCCGCACGATCAGGTCATTACTTGAAGAAGGTAAGCCTCTTACGATGGTCATAGACAACTTGGTTGTCCCGACCGCAATCGACGATATAGCCCTCGCACTTGGATACTTGATCGAACACTTTTCACCTGAGATCTATCATGTTGTCGGACCAGAGGCGATGTCAAGCTATGACCTGGCTATGAGGATAGCTGACAAGTGGCACTTAGATAAAAACTTGATCTCGAAGACTACCCATGCGCAGTACGGTCACGGCAAAGCGCCACGGCCTCAGTATGGAAATATCGTGTCTAGGAAGAATATTGGAATAAAGATGAGCCAGTTTGCCTGATTAAACTTGGTGCTGGACCAGCTACAACTAAGAATAGTTTCTATACTGGCCTAAGTACTATTGTTCAATTACTTGTATTTATATCTGACAAGTCACTCCTAAAAATGCTTCTCAAAGCATTCACTCGCGCTTGGAGCTCCGCAGCATTTTGATGAGCCACTTCACGCGAATTATTTACTGTATTTGACAGATCTTTAGAGGTTTTCTGTTTCATTCCTATACGAGTATGCCACATCCCGATAGGACGATTATACCTTCGCTCAAGGACAGAGAGTAGTCTATAGCGACGTTGTGTTTCAGCACTATCAATATTCTCACCATAATCATATGCAATGGCTGTTTTTCCGTTAAATCCAATTTTATTCAGCCTTCGCAAACCGTCTCCTATGAGATTATGTAGTTGCCATTTGGTTCCGTTACCTGCATTTGCTTTTGCTACTTCAGACAAGTCACCACAAGCAAACACAATATTTACGCCAGGTAAATTTGCAAGTTGCTCAAGTTGATCTATTGCTTGTTTTGTCTCAATTTTAAGATGAACTTCAGCCCTCTCATATCCCATTTTAACTAGAACATTCTGCGCATCAACAACCTTCTGTGGATCACCAACAAAGGATAGTGCTACTTGACCAAGCTTGTGTCTTTGGTCAGCAGGTACTGCATTCAGGAATTCGAGGTCGCGTGCACTGAGGAGTGGTTCATCTGGAAGACGCTCATTGAGCCAAGATGGCGCTGTAAACCCGTCACCACTAAATATTTTTGGTCGTTTATCATCTACTTCAAACACTGTGCCATGTAAACCATTGGCATCCTCCCCTGTTACTGTCATTTGTGCAGTATCTCCTAGTCCTAGAGTCTCACCCTGTTTGACGCCGATAATGTTGTAGTTGGGTCGGAGAATATGGTCTGCTACTTCAATGTCTGGGTTACCCATACCAACATAAACACTTTCACCCACTTCTAGTTGCTGTGATGGATCTCTATCTCCATCTTTTATACTTGTTTGAACCCTTGAACCACTATCCAACTCAAATCGTCTTTTTTGAACAAGATCAAGTGCGGCTACAAGTCCTGTTTCGAGGGAGAATGTGGTAAGAAAGCTTGCAAAGCTCTCAGGAGTGTGTCGGCCAGAGTGCACCTGAACAACTGTGCCTTCGGGAAGTGTGCCAGAATCAGGCATGATTTTATCGGCATTAAACCGAGTTAGTATCTCTCCGTTCATACCTATAGTATACACCTGGTATCTGTCTCAGTCAACATCACCTCACCACATGGTACCCGCCTCATTTTGAGCTTAATTACTCCTAGATTTATTCCGGCAAGCTCCTCCATCCCCCTGCTATAATGATCCTACTTTACGGCTTTATAGACTTTATCACTTTATAGACTCCCCTTATGACTATCACCATCATTGGCCACGGGTACGTTGGAATCGTCGCTGCTTGTGTCTTTGCAGACTTTGGCAATACAGTTCACGTCATCGGTCATACCCCCGCAAAAATCGAAAAGCTCAAGAGTGGTGATCCGCTCATCTACGAACCAGGACTTTCAGAACTGCTTCAAAAAAACACTCGTGCTGGCCGACTCATTTTCACCACTGAGTACACCGAAGCACTCAAGGACTCCTCTATCGTTTTCATATGTGTTGGAACTCCTCCAACTCCAGGCACTGGCGAAGCAGATCTCACCATCGTATACAAAGTCGCTGAAGAAATTGGCAAGCACCTGGACCCGTCACACTTCACGGTTGTGTCATGCAAATCAACCGTTCCCGTTGGAACAAATTACAAAGTAAAAGCAATTATTGAGAAGCAGCTTGTGACTCGAGGCATCAGAGATGCCACATCGACCACATTCTCCATTGCCTCTTGTCCGGAATTCCTAAGAGAAGGAACGGGCATACATGATACCTTGAATCCTGATCGGACTATCATCGGCGCAGATGACCAGAAAGCGATTGATGTTCTCCTTGAGTTGCATAAGCCACTCCCTGGAGAACGAGTGGTGACGAATATCCCAAGCGCAGAGCTGATCAAGTATGCCTCAAACTCCCTCCTTGCTACAAAGCTTTCATTTGCGAATATGATCGCTCTATATGCTGAGAAGCTTGGAGCTGACGCCCCCTCCGTCTTGCGCGCTGTTGGACTCGATAATCGTATTGGCACGAGAAATCTTGACGTCAGTATCGGCTATGGTGGTGCATGTTTCCCCAAAGATGTACAGGCCCTGACTGCAACCGGTCGCACCGAGGGAGTGGATGTTGCGCTTTTGGAGGCTGTTGAAAAAGTGAACCAACTCGTCTGGCAAAACTACGTCACCAAGGTGAAAAAACATGTCAAAAGAGGTGGCAAACTCGCCGTGTGGGGACTTGCTTTCAAAGCAAATACCGACGATATTCGATTTGCTCCAGCAGTCAAGATCGTCGAGGCACTTGCAAAGGATGGATATCAGATCGTCGCTTATGATCCAGCAGCGATGCCAAATGTGAAACGCCAACTTGGAGATATCATCTCCTATCATGATGCTCAGTATGAGATGATTGAGGGTGCCGATGCTCTCTGTGTCCTGACCGAATGGAACGAGTTTAAGCAGGCAGATCTCTCAAAGATCAAAAGTATCATGAAGCATGCCCTCGTCATTGATGGTCGCAATCTGTATGATGTAAAGAAAATGAAAGAGCTCGGATTCACATATATTAGCACTGGAAGATAATTAGATCTTAGACTGTCATCCCGGGCTTGACCCGGGATCCATGCTTGTCAGCCGACTTTGGTGGGTTCGCAGCTTCCTTAACTAATGATGTTTTCTCACGCATATGTTGCCCTACACTCACTACATCTTTGATCTCGATCTCACCATCATGAGGCTCAACATCGACTGGGCGATATGGCATCAGGTGGTTGAGAATATTTTTGTACAACATCACATTCCCTTCCAGTTTACTTCCTCGAAGGCTGCTTTTATGCAGTTGAATGATCTTGTCCGAGTCGAAGGTGAAGTTGCCCGACGAGAAATCAACCAAAAAATCCGTGATGCTGAGATGAATCATCTCCATGGGTACACCCCCAATCCCCATTGTATTGCCTTTCTAAAATCTCTCCCTCAATCATCTCATCGTTTCATCTGGACAAGCAATGCTCTTGATACAGCAACGAAAGCCCTTGTGGATAACGACCTTATGAAATATTTCGAAAAGATTGTTGCCCGTGACAACGTACCCTATACCAAACCTGATCCAAGTGGCTTCGAGCTCATTTTCGATCTCAAAGTACCCAAAAGCCAATATGTCATGATCGGAGATAGTGACAATGACGAGTCGGCTGCCCGTGAGGCAGGTATTGATTTTATTCATGTTGATACCCTATGAGCACTTTTTTCTTTTGGTCATCTGGCATCATTGGAGCTCTCGGGACACTCCCCTACGTCTGGGGTATTTATAAGGGGAGCATCAAACCTCATCGAGTAAGTTGGTTGATCTGGACAACACTTACTATTATCAACTTTTTCAGTCAATACAGCGGTGGAGCTCGTGCGTCACTCATCTTCACAGGTCAATCAGCCTTTTGGTGCACCGTCATTTTAGTCATCAGTCTGAAAAAGGGCGTCGGTGGCCATACTCGTTTTGACATACTTTGCATCATCGGAGCTGTATTCGGACTCATTCTTTGGAAAATTACCGACAGTCCCTTTTTGAGTCTGCTTATCAATATTGCCATAGATGCGATTGGCTGTATTCCAACAATCAAGAAAATATTTCTTCAGCCCCGCTCAGAGGGTTTGACTATGTATCTAACAGGTATGTTTTCGGCGCTCTTTGGACTTCTTGCGGAACCAAAATTCTCTGTGTACACACTTTTATTCCCTACCTGGGTCATCGCTGCAAACTCAGTGATCGTGTCTATAGGACTATGGAAAAGAAGAACACCCCAGCTGCACTGATTTGATTCGCACAATTCCTCTTTGCAACGAAGATATATGTTGGATGTAACTACACATTGTTCAATATATTTATACGATATACGGTTGTTTATCCTCTTCCGACCAGTCGATAACTCAGCCACCTGTACCCAAAACTGCTATAATTTCACTGTTTCAGCATATCGACTGGCATGATGACTTTCGACCTGATGACGTTAGACTTTATAACACATATCTTATGCATATTCTCATTACTGGCGGCGCTGGATTCTTGGGTTCCCATTTGGCCAAGCGGTTGCTCAAGGAGAATCACAAAGTGACTGTCATCGACAATTTCCTAACGGGCAGCATTTCCAATTTGCCCAAAGATCCCGATTTGACGGTGATTGACAAAGATGTGTGTGATATCTCCTATCACTCCCTCCATGGTCTCCGCAAAATCAATCAGATATATCATCTTGCTTCTCCTGCATCGCCCAATCATCATTCTCCACTTTCCTACCATGCACTCCCTATGGAGACGATGATGGTCAATACGACTGGCACTTTGAGGATGCTCGAGCTCGCTGAGATACACAAAGCAAAGTTTCTCTTCACCTCTACATCTGAAGTGTATGGAGATCCACTTGTCCATCCTCAAACGGAGGATTACAACGGCAATGTGAGTACGACAGGTCCGCGCAGTGTATATGATGAAGCAAAACGTTTTGGAGAGACGCTCACCGCATATCACTGGCGTGATCGAGGACTAGATGCTCGCATCGTGCGCATTTTCAATACCTTTGGTCCTCAGATGTCTGGCGCTGACATGCGAATGATCATCAACTTTATCCAACAAGCACTTCGCAATGACGACATCACGATCTTTGGAGATGGGACACAGACACGCAGTCTGTGCTACGTTGACGATACCATTGACGGCATCATTAGACTGATGAACAAAGACCAAACCAAAGGTGAAGTGGTGAATATTGGCTCGACTGAGGAGCATACGGTGACAGAATATGCGCACATGGTAAAAAAGATCACGGGCTCATCATCCACTATCGTGTACAAAGAGTCGCTTCCTACACATGATCCAAAACAACGCAAGGCTGACATCACCAAGGCAAAAAGGCTTCTCGATTGGTCACCAACCACACCCCTTGAGGAAGGCCTATCCAAGACAGTAGAATATGTACAAGTTGTACTCAAAAAATGATTCCAAAAGCTGCCATTGTATTGCCAACATACAACGAAGTTAAAAATATCGAGAGCGTAATACATGCAATATTCGCACAACAATCAAAGATACCTGCATGGGAGCTCCATGTCGTCGTAGTAGACAGCGCGTCTCCTGACAATACCGGTGCAGTCGTCGAGAGATTGATTCATGAATATCCTCGCCTCCACCTGATCAAGTCGAAAAAGGAGGGGTTAGGAAAAGCATATTTAACCGGATTTGAGATCGCCATCCAAAAACTCTCTCCCGAAGTACTGTTTGAGATGGACGCTGATCATTCACACGATCCAGACAAAATACCTGAGTTTTTGAGCGAGATTGATAAAGGCGCCGATTTGGTTATTGGGACAAGATATTCAAAAGGTGGATCAATACCTCGCAATTGGGGGCTCGATCGCAAAATTTACTCAATAGGGGCAAATATCGTGATCCGACTTGGGTTCATGCGTATCAAAAATACTGAATGGACCAATGGATACAGAGCAATCAAAACATCCCTGGTTGAAAAGCTTATGCCCTATATGTCATCCTATACAGGATACGTGTTTCAAGTAGCCTCCTTAGACAAAGCCATCAACCTCGGGGCAAAGATTGCGGAGATACCGATCCACTTCACCGATCGTATTCATGGCCAATCAAAGATCAACACGCCACAGTACATCCTCCAGACCTTTGCATACGTATTCACACACTCGAGCTTCATCAGATTTGTAATCGTTGGATTGATCGGAGCACTTGTTGATTTTGGTACTGCAAGCACCCTCAAACGTGTTGGAGCAACTTTACTCGTCGCCAATGCAGTTAGCACTGAGCTTGCTGTAGTCTGTAACTTTTTACTGAACAATTATTGGAGCTTCTCACATAGTCGCATCACAAAGCTCTCAAAACTGATACCAAACTTCATAAAGTTCAACCTTGTATCGTTGGGCAATATTGTCATCCAGCTCGTTGGCATAAGCATTGGGGTGCTTATTGGCGGCGAACGGTATTGGATCATCTACAAACTTCTGACTATTGTATGTGTCGTGATCCCCTATTCATACATCTTGTACAACAAAGTGATATGGAAGAAGAAGTGATGCGACCAGTGACACTAGCCTTCTGCGTCGCCCACAGCCGAGAATCTACTTGCTGCACTTCTCCTTATCTCTACTTGATATGAGAAACAATTAAGAAGCTACATCCGCTTCCGCCAGAGGCGGACTCCGTGCAGCCACAAAGTGGCCCCTTCGGGGCTTGAAGCTGTCTTTCCCCACTTTACGGACTAGATCCCGTGTCTCGCTCACGCGTATGCACGGGATGACACTGAGGTGACACTTTACAAACCATCGTTCTCTGTTTTATCTTTTCGTTCTACGTTATACACTCTACCTTCTACACTTTACGGACTTTACGACTTTAAGGACTTTACGGACTATTTTTTAGTACACTTTTTTCACAAACTCTGCACTGACCCAACCTTCAGCAGTCGAGAGCTTTATTTTGATCCATGATCCTTTTTCTTCGATAAATGTGTACGTTTCACCTGGTTTCACTTGAGCTATTTCCTTGCCAGCTAGGCTACCTGCATCACGAACTCGCAAAAAGCCGGTTGAGGTATCTTGGATCAAAACTGATTTTGGCGCAGGCATAGGAGTAGTCGTCGGGCTCAGCTTGGGGATATCAGGAAGCCGAGCGCTTCCACTTGCCTCAAGAAGTTTTGATAACTCGAACTTTTTATCAAAATCCACATCGAGCCCAAGATTCGTATTGAGAAGAGTTGTGTATCCTCCTGACTCTATGTTCAACAAGATTGTTCGGCGTTTGAGTTTGGACAAGTAGAGCGATACTTCATGGGCACCCACAGACGCACCTCTGATAACATGTGGGCTCACTCCAACATCCTCTCCGTCGAGAGACACCACTGCACCGGGAGGATCCGTCTGTATCTCTATATCACCGGTACCCGCTGCTAGGGGTAGATCTGCGGGTCGGATAGTCAAGACCTCACCTGCGGACTCAATCTCGGTATTTGCGAGTTCACGACGAATATAGGTATATTGGCGAGAACGTACTTCGACCTTTCCCTCCCATGTGACCGCAGAAGAAGTCGCTGTGTTGTCAGTCGAGAGGGGGATGAGTTTAACTGCGTACACGCCAGGAGTGTATGGCTGATTGAAGGGTGTCCTACCCACTGCTTGAGTATTGATGAACACAGACGATTCAGGCACAGAAACGATCTGAATATTGCCAGGAGATGCCTTTTGACGGTCGTACACATATATCTTGAGGAAGGTGCCCACTCCAGCAAGCAATACAAGGAATATCAAATACAAAATACGCGTCTTCATACGGCTATTCTAGCAAACTCTCGTGAGAAACACACACCACTCGCACACGGGGAGAGGTATAATACGTATCATGCTTACCACACGATTAGAGGAGATTTTCACTCAAGCCATATCGGGTCTCAAACTAGATACTCACGGAGTGACTTTTGATCTCCCTACAGATTTGTCCCATGGTGATTTCACGACGAACATCGCGATGAGATTGTCCAAGAATGCTCAAATGAATCCATTTGATCTCGCCCAATCCATAGTCAAACACATCCCTGCAAATGATCTGATTGAAAAAGTCGAAGCCATCAAGCCAGGCTTTATCAACGTCTTTGTCAAACCCACTGCCTTGCTCTCCAGCTTGGACCTTCAACCTTCGACTCACAAACCCCAACGCGTTTGCGTGGAGTACACCGATCCAAATCCTTTCAAAGAGTTCCATATTGGTCATTTGTACTCGAACGCTGTTGGCGAATCACTCGCACGCCTCCAAGAAGCATTGGGACACGACGTATACCGATTGTGTTATCAAGGCGACGTAGGGCTCCATGTCGCCTGCAGCGTCTATGGCATGATCGAGGGCAATATTCCCCAGTCATCCTTCCTTGGGGAAGGTGGATCTGCCGATGAGGCAGAGACGGAAGGGGTTACTTTCGAACACATCAAGTCACTTCCTCCTACCGATCGAGTCAAATGGTTAGGAAAATGTTACGCCTTTGGCGCAACAGCAAACAAAGAAAACCCTGAAGCAGCCGAAAAAATCAAAAAACTCAATGCTCAGCTTTTCCAAGTAGCCCAAGAGATGTGGATCAAAGCTGATCCAAAATTCAAAGCTCAGATTGACTACAAACAATTTGTGAAAGAAGAAGTCTATCCCCACGATCTAGTTAGCGAATACTACGTCACCGGCAGACAGTGGACACTCGACTATTTTGATGAGATCTACAAAAAGCTCGGTACCCAATCAAAAAAGCCCGATGCAGCGGGAGCATTCGATCACTACTACTTTGAAAGTGCTGTAGCTGAGTATGGATATACGACGGTGATGAAGTATCTCGAAAAGGGACTTTTTGAGAAGAGCGATGGAGCCATAGTATCAACCAAAGATAAAAATGGGCTACACACTCGGGTATTCATCAACTCACATGGCCTGCCGACCTATGAAGCAAAAGAACTTGGTCTCAATCCCGAAAAGTACAAAAAGTACGCCTTTGATAAATCGATCATCATCACTGCAAACGAGATCAACGAATACTTTAAAGTGCTCCTATGGAACCTGAAGCAAATCGATCCGTATGTCGGCGAGCATACCACTCATATAGGTCATGGCGTTGTTCGACTGCCAGAAGGGAAGATGTCCTCTCGGACTGGGAAGATATTATCCGGTGAATCGCTGATCGACGAAGCCACTTCAAGAGTAGTTGAAAAAATGAACCTAACCAGCTCTTCTTCTGCTGTCATCCCGGACTCCGATCCGGGATCCAGTGCTGAAAGGGTCAGCGGCCATGTTCAAGGTAACAAATCAATTATCGCTCAAAAAGTTGCTATCGCAGCGATCAAATACTCACTGCTCAAAACTAATCTCGGCAAGGATGTTACGTTTTCTTTTGATGAGTCACTCTCATTTGAGGGCAACTCTGGGCCTTATTTGCTTTATACGATCGTCCGCTGCAAAAGCATACTTGGTAAGTCGAAAGTCGAAAGTCTAAAGTCCATAAAGTCTGAGTCATCGCAAGGATCCGCCGAGGGCGGAGACATGGCAATCTCTCCAAATGTCACCCTGAGCCCGACGAAGGGTCCAAATAACTATCAACTATCAACTATCAACTATCAACTTGATGACCTACGCTTGCTACGCTTACTTGCTCGATATGACTCAGTGATCACCCAAGCAGCTGACAAACTTGCTCCACACACAGTCTGCACATATCTCTATACATTGGCAAGTGAGTTCAGTAGTTATTATGCGAGGATTAATATCTTGAAAACTGAGGATGAAGCCCTGAAGCAGTTCCGTCTCTGGCTTGTCTCAAAGATTGACGAAACATTGACGAAGGGTGTCCATATTCTTGGATTCGAGTCCGTTGAAAAAATGTAGTTTGTCTTGATAACCTGATAACCTTTGACTTTATAGACTTTACGACTTTATGGACTTTAAGGACTTTACGACTTTATAGACTTTATAGACTTTATAGACTTTAGCATATGACTTTCTTCATCTGTTCTTCTTGCGGATTTGGCTCAGCTTCCTTCATCGGTAAGTGTCCCGATTGTGGAGAGTGGAACACTCTCAAGCGTGCTCAAGGCATGGATGACAAGGCAGGTAGAAAATCCGAGCACACTGATTCATTTCAATCAACAAAGCTGAGTGAAGTAAAAGTGATGAGCAAAACGGGCCAAAGACATAGTACGAGTATTCATGAATTTGATCGTGTCCTTGGTGGTGGTTTTGTCCCAGGTCATGTAGTTCTTTTGACTGGAGAGCCGGGTATCGGGAAGTCAACTCTACTACTCCAAGCGCTGAGTAAGCTTACCACGCTCTATATATCAGGCGAAGAATCAGCATCACAGATCAAAGATCGAGCAGATCGACTCAAAGTTAATGTAGCACAATTTGTATTTTCAGACACCCTTCAAGTTGAAGGTATTATCTCTGGTATTAGTTCACTTACTACTCTTCCCGATTTGGTTGTCATCGACTCGATCCAAATGATTTATTCAAAAATCCAAGAAGGAACACCGGGATCAGTCGCTCAAATGCGAGAGTGCGCGCTCCAACTTGTGCGCCTCGCCAAGGAAAAACATATCGCCATGATTTTTATTGGCCACGTCACTAAGGATGGTGATATCGCTGGGCCCAAAATCGTTGAGCATATGGTTGATACGGTACTCTCATTTGAAGGAGAAAAAGTGTCTCACTTCAGAGTGCTGCGTGCAAACAAAAATCGCTTTGGATCAACAGATGAAATAGGAATATTCGAGATGTCCGGAGAAGGATTGAAAGAAGTGACGAATCCCCTCGCCTTTGTTCAGGAGATTGACACAAAGTCGGCTACTCCGGGGCGTGCAATAGCTGGCGTACTTGAGGGTAAACGTCCGATATTTTTTGAAATACAGTCGCTCGCATCGCCAACAACACTCGCGATGCCCAGGCGCGTTGTGAATGGTGTCGATTACAACAAAGTACAACTCCTCTTGGCTGTCGTACGGAAACATCTCCACATCCCGCTCGATGGCTATGACATATATGTCAACGTCATAGGGGGTATTAAGGTCGATTCTCCTGCGGCAGATCTTGCGATCATAGCATCGATCATATCATCTGTGAAAGAGACTCCTCTCCCGACCACTGCGCTATTTACTGGTGAAGTGGGGCTATTGGGTGAAGTGCGAAAAGGATATGGACTAGAGCGTGTCGTCGCAGAAGCGAAGCGTATCGGACTCACTCAAACATATAGTCCGGTGAATATTAAAACAGTCAAAGAACTTGCTCAAGTTCTAAAGTAATTATTGTCAAGGTTACGGTCGATGAGGTCATATGCTTTTCTCATCTCAACTGGGTTATTGAGGTGAATGATTCTGTATTTTCCTGAAGTTGTTTGATTGATGTAATCATGTCTTATCTCGATGATATGTACGAGTCCCCAATATAGCCACTTGCCATCTACATCCTCAACGAGAAAGTTGCGAACAGGAGGTATCTTGTAAACTCGTATCTTAGGTTTATTCGTGAACTCATACTCCTTACCTTCAACGGCATTGAGCGGATATGGATTAATCAGATGTTTCTTAATGTCTAACTCAGCAGGAAAGCCCTGAGCCTTTGATATGCGTAGCGTGTCGTTGATTTCTATAAGTGCACCCATGTGGACAAGTATACCAAAAAGGCGATCCAATGAAGTGGAGCGCCTAAATATCTCAGCTCAATTTATTGTTCACTCACTCGCCCAGTATATTCTCCTGTTTCAGGATTGATACTCACGAGCTCGCCAACCTTGATGAAGTTTGGCACCATAACAGTGGCACCAGTATCAGTTTTTGCTTGTTTGCGGACATTACTTACCGTGTCACCCTTGATAGCATCTTCTGCTTCTGTGATTCGCATCGTTACAGATGCGGGTGGTCTGACAGAAATTGCCTTATCATCGTACATATATACATAGAGTTTGTCGCCTTCTTTGAGATATTGAATGAAGCCCTCAGCCATACCAAGAGGCACAGAGACCTGGTCAAATGTTTGCTGATTCATGAAATACATTGCCTCTTCGTCTTTGTACATATATTGCATCTCCACACTACTGACGTCAATCGTCTCAACATTTTCATTTGATTTGAATGCGTAATCAAGCGTTTTTCCTGACGCCACATTTTTCATTTTCGCATGGGTGAGAGCTGATCCCTTCCCTGGAGAGTAGAATTCAATCTTCTGGAGATGCCAGATAGATCCTTGATGCATAATAAATTCTCCACGTTTGAGAGCTCCTGCGTAAGTGTTCATAAAGTACTGAAAAAATATTATTTAGTTTTAAGCTTATTTTGCTCTTTTTTGATCTGAAAAATATAGTAAACCAGGGACATTATAGTAGCAAGCTTCATTTGATCGAAAATATAAATACCTGTCACTGGTTGACGCTGAATATATAGCCTCATGACGACAAATGTCGCCATCAAGACTAGCCAATAAAAAAGAGACAATATCTCAAGTGGATATTTGATGTCGAAGTTGAAAGAGGCAATCTTGTATTTCATACTTACATTTCGAACGATACTAATTTTATTTTATCAATACTATCTACATCAGCGAATATCATCGCGAGACGGTCTACACCTATAGCGATGCCAGAACAATCAGGCAAGCCTTTTTTTAACGATTCAATGAACCCCCAATCAGTCGGATGAGATATTTTACCAGACTTTGCCCTTTCCTGCTGCTCTTTTCGCAGCCTCTCCTCCTGGAGTGGCCAGTCAGTCAACTCGCTATAACAGTTACCCAGCTCTACTCCAGCAATATAAAACTCGAATCGCTGGGCAGTTATGCCATCTGCATTTGGTTTTGATAGGGCAGCGAACTCGACTGGATAATCGTACAGAAGAGTTGGATGGCCATTTTTTCCCAGATGTGGCTCAACTTCATTTGAATATATTTGTGACCACAGCTCTTCGTAGGTGAAATATTCCACCTCACCCTGGCCATCATCCCTACCCAACTTGTCATCCCCACTGTCATGCTGAGCCTGTCGAAGCACGGGATCTATATGAGATTTCTGGTCTTGAATAATGCTACTCAGTATTGGTGATTCTGACTCATTTTTAATTTTTAATTTTTCATTTTTTATTTCTGTTGCGTATCCCTTTCTTTTTGCTGCCTTGCGAAACAGGTCATGATCAAAAAGTTCTGATGAGGTGATTCCTGCATACTTTTTGAATGCTTCAGCAACTGTCATCTTTTCCCAGCGTGAGAGATCAACTTTTATGCCCTGATATGTGATCACAAGATCATTAACATATACTTTATCATCCCTACCCAACTTGTCATCCCCACTGTCATGCTGAGCCTGTCGAAGCACGGGATCTATACTCCCATGGTTAATTTTTATATTTGATATTTTATATTTTATATTTTGAAGTAGTCCCAGCACTACTTCACTTATGTCCATATAGTCTGCTCCTACCTTGTAGAGTTCGAGCATCGTAAACTCACCGAGATGCTTACTACTTGCCGGCTCACTATTGCGGAAGGATTTATCGAGATAGTAACAGTCACCTATTCCATCGACAAGCAAGCGTTTGATAAGCAATTCAGGAGACGGTGTCAAATAGAGCTTCTTGCGAGAGTCAATATACCTATACTCAGTTTCAAAGACTTCAAGGTAGCTTTCTGGGATAAGCTCAGGCAACATCACAGGCAGATCTAGCTTCAAAAAATGCAGTTGGTCGAGGTAGGATTCAATAGATTTAACGACTTGGTTATAGATGATATACGAATCACGATTCTGGATTGAAGTTTTGATCATATCGATGAAGAATCATCACATTTACCCAATCTCTTTTTGTAGGTCTTCTAATAGTTTCTTCGCCTTGCTTGAAATTCTTGTTGGCACATGTACTTTGTACGTGACATACAAATCGCCCCATCTATTTTGATTTGGATACGGTATCCCTTTCCCAGTCAAGCGTACCATCTTCCCGCTTGGGGTACCTGGAGTTACTTTAAGATCGATTGAGCCCTCGATCAGTGGGATACTCACCGATCCCCCCAGTGTCGCAGTGACAAAGGGTATTTCCTTGTCGTAGTAGATATCTTGGCCCTCACGTCTGAAAAATGCGTGTGGCCTCACCTGTACAACAACATCAAAATCGTTATATCTGATCTGTGTATTTGTGTCGACACCTGCTGGTATTTTGATCTCTCGCGTTTTACCTTCTATGACCGTTTCTTTTGTGACCCCACGAACTGCCTCATCAAAAGTGAGGGTGAGCTGAAAAACAGAACGTTTCTGTCGGGCTCTTCCTCTGCCTCCTCCAAACGGACTACCTCCACCACCAAAAAATGATTCGAAAATATCTTCGATCCCACCTCCACCACCAAAGTCAACGTTGAATCCCTCTGAGCCATAGGAGTATGCGCCGCCTGGATATCCACCTCCGGCACCTGATGCCGCGCTTCCATACCCGCGTTTTTCATATGAATCATGCCCAACCTGGTCATATATTGATTTTTTTTGCGGATCAGAGAGGACTTCGTATGCCTTATTGATTTTTTTAATCATCTCCGGCGCTTCTGGAGATTTATTCCTGTCTGGATGCCACTCAACTACCTTCCGCTTGTACGCGGACTTGAGCTCTGATTCCGAAACAGACTTAGAAACCCCAAGGGTCGAATAGTAATCTGACATAATACGGCAATCCCCTATTTTAACTCACTACTTGTCCTTCCTCTACTTTGGCATCTTTCTTATCCCCTGCAGCTTGATCATTATTTGGAGCTTGGCCATTGGCGCTTGGAGCTTGATCTCCTGGCTTTCCGCCTACACCCTGTGCAGCACCAATTTTCATCATGACTTCTTGCAGCTCTTTTGATTTTGCATCGAGATCTTCTTTTGATCCTGATTCCAAGATATCTTTGAGAGCTTTGATCTTTGCCTCTACCTCAGTTTTCACTTCAGCAGGCACTTTATCTTTTGCGTCACTGAGTGCTTTTTCTGCTTGATATATCAATGAGTCAGCATGATTTTTAGCATCGATCTTTTCTCGTGCTTCTTTATCTGTTGCTGCATTTTTCTCTGCTTCTTGCTTCATCTTCTCTACTTCATCTTTTGATAGACCAGTAGACCCAGTTATTTTGATATTCGCAGTCTTGCCAGTGGTTTTCTCCTTTGCTGTGACATGGAGGATGCCCGATGCATCTATATCAAATGTTACCTCTACCTGAGGTGTTCCTCGTGGTGCTGGAGGTATACCATCTAGAGTGAAGTGACCGAGTGATTTGTTGTCTCGTGCCATTGGACGTTCGCCTTGCAATACATGCACTTCGACTGACGTTTGGCTATCTGCGGCTGTAGAAAATGTTTCTGACTTGCTCGTTGGGATAGTCGTATTGCGTGTAATCAATGGTGTTGTGACTCCCCCCATCGTCTCGACTCCGAGAGTTAGAGGTGTGACGTCCAATAGGACCACATCTTTTGTGTCGCCCATGAGCACGCCACCTTGGATAGCAGCGCCTACAGCAACTACTTCATCTGGATTCACGCTTTGATTTGGAGTTTTTCCAAAATATGCCTCGACATCAGATACGATCTTGGGCATACGTGTCATACCTCCAACCATAACGACTTCATTTACCTTATCTTTGGTTATGCCCGCGTCTTTGAGGACGAGATCAACAGACAAGAACGATTTTTTGACAAGATCACCCACTAGTGCTTCGAGCTTTGATCGAGACATAGTCATGGTGATATGCAGTGGTCCGTTTGCTCCAGCTGAGATGAAAGGTAGATTGATTTGTGCCTCAGTGCTACTTGAAAGCTCAATCTTTGCCTTTTCTGCTGCCTCCTTCAGACGTTGGACTGCTTGAGCATCTTTCATGAGGTCGATCTGATTCTCTTTTTTGAACTCATCTGCAATATATTTGATGAGCAATTGATCGAAGTCATCACCTCCCAAATGAGTATCTCCTCCCGTAGCCTTCACATGAAATACTCCCTCACCCAGTTCAAGGACAGTGACGTCAAATGTTCCTCCACCCATATCGTAGACGATGATGGTCTCATTCTTTTTCTTATCCAATCCATATGCCAATGCAGCTGCTGTTGGTTCATTGATGACACGAACCACTTCGAGTCCAGCGATCTCACCGGCTTGCTTCGTAGCTTGGCGTTGAGCATCATCGAAATATGCTGGGCAGGTAATGACGGCTTTTGTAACAGGTCCACCAAGATATGCCTCTGCATCTACCTTAATCTTTTGGAGTATTTTTGCAGCAATCTCTTGTGGCGTGTAGTCTTTACCATCAACCTCGACGACTGCCATATCATCACGACCAGCTTTGACGGTATAAGGTAGCCATTTCAAATCTTGCTGAACTGATGGATCCGAAAACTTACGGCCCATAAGTCGCTTCACTGAAAAGATGACTTTTTTCGGACTCATGACCATCGAACGTTTCGCAACATCGCCGACAACATTTTTAGAAACATCGACAACTGAGGGGATCGTGTTACGACCCTCTTTTGAGTAGATGACTTTTGGCTGTCCGGCTTCCATGACAGCGATACATGAGTTGGTTGTTCCGAGATCTATACCGATGATTTTTGACATAAATATATAAAATAAGTAATAATGTTCGAATTAATTTGACGTCTCTGTGCCTCCATCTTGTACAGATTCGTTTTGCACAGCGTCACTTCCCTGCTTCAAAGTCTTCTCCATGATGGTCTTACACTCTTCGGCAGACTTTGTTTCAGTGCATTTCGCAAATTCCTTGATCCCCGCACGAGCAACATCGCAATCTTTTGGCTTCATCTTGTTACTCTTGCACGCTGCTTCTACCGTCGCGTCAGCTATTTTTACCGTCAGACATGTTTCTTGTGCTTTTTTATCTGTCAACTTCATACACTGGCTCGCAGCACCAAACACTCCCATGCTCGACTTAAGCTCGGGACTATTCAGAATATATTTGATGACTACGCCTCCGAAGATTATCGAGATTATCAACGGAACAGTAACTAAAGCTTTGACGATTTTGTTCCATTTTGGCCATAGCCACATGACAAGCACTCCTACTGGATAGGCTATGATGAGCAGCAGTATCGTTACAATACTACTCGTCTGGTCAGGCTTTGCCTGTACAGGAAGCTGTCCTACAGTGGGTGGCACTGCTACTGATTGTGTTGGTGGTGGTACTGGTTGATTTTGGTCCATAAATATAGTGTTTAGATAAATAATGAATTGACTAACAGGTGAGACATATCTTCAGCGGTATATCTCTCCTTTTACCCAATTTTATCAGGCAAATACTCCTTCCGAATACAAGTTTTTTTCATGTATCTGTTTGAGGGCATGTGCAACTACTGGTAAGACCTCGATGTTTCTCGTCTCATCGGAGTCATACCATCCATATCCATCTGATTTTTGTTTTTCATTTGCTATTGGCTCACCTTCCCACTTCAGCGCTCTGAAATAAAAGTACTCAGCATCTCCATCATTGCGCACAAGAGAAAGCACATGTACCAACTCCAGATCGTCCTTTTGGATCCGTATTCCAGCTTCTTCATGTGCCTCTCGTATAGCCGCATCTGCAACACGTTCATTCTTTTCTACGTGCCCAGCAATCAGATCATATTGCCCATCTCTCCAGCCTGTATTGGCTCGCTTGATTAGGAATATCTTACCGTCGCGCTCCAGGACGACCATCGCTGCTGATATGACTTTGTGTCTCTGTTTCATTTTGTTTTGATAACCTTACTTGTCCCGCTCTGCGAGATAACCTGATAACGTGAGAACTTGATAACCTGATAACTTGATAACGTGACGACTTTATGACTCAACGACCTTATGGACTTTACTGACTCTAGATCCCGTGTCTCGCTCACGCGTTTGCACGGGATGACTCGCTGCCGCGAGTCACCTTCACTTGAGCAACACGTACTACCCGACCTCGTACTTCATACCCTCTCTTCACAACTTCTTTGATGATATTTTCTTTTCCCTCGTCTTCTATCGTGTCTACAACTTCTGCCTTGTGAGGATCGAACTCTTTCCCCGCCAGGGTCATTTCGGTGAGGCCCATGTCAGTTATTGTTTTTTCAAATTGCTGAATGACCATCTTGAGGCCCGCATCTTTTACAAAGATCTCCGCCTGATGGAGGAGGTCAAGTGTAGGGATGAGCTGTTCAAGTACTGATACTGTTGCAAATTCAAACAGATTTCTTTTGTCTTCTTCTGTCTTTCGTTGCAAGTTTTTAAAATCAGCAAGAGCCCGCAAATATTGATCTTTATAGTCAACATTCACTTCTACCTCTTTGACAACCTCTTTTACCACTTCTTTTACTTTTGGTTTATTTTCCTCTTCTTTTTTTAATGGTTTTCCAGCTGGATCAGTGAGATCAGATATGTCTGCCATACATATAAATTAAATTAGTGATTAATTTTAACAAATTGATATTTTTGCAAGCGATCAGTTTGGTATTTGTTGTTTTGAATATTATTTGGAATTTGAAATTTGGCTTCAGCTTCATTGCCCCTGACTCTTCACGTCTAACGATCACCTCAACTCACTTGTGCTATTTCCTCCAAGAGATGGGAAAAGTACCTCACCTGTGGGATATACACATCAAATCTCATACGCTTGGGTCCAAGTAGTCCAATGACTCCTTGATTCGATCCAATCCGAAAATCGCTCATGACCGAAGCAACTGGCTCAAAAGCAGGACTAAGGAAATCTTCCTCTCCAAGCATAAAGAACACTTCTTGCTCTGTCGCAAAATATCGCTGCATGACCTGTTGCCAAAACGCGAACTGATCGAGTAGACCACACAGTTGTTGCGTAGCTATGATATCCATCATATTCTCATGATTGAAAATATTGCTTACACCTGCGTAGTACATCTCTCCATCGCTCGTTGCACACACAGCTACGAGCCCTGTTCTCTCTGCCAATATTTTTGTCCCATGGGCGAGAAGTCTATGCACCTGTTGACGATCATCCCACAAACTATTTTTGTAGCTGACCTCATCTATAGTCGACATTTGCTTTTCTTTCATGATATTTTTGATGTAGTAGCGGTAGCCCGTAGCAGAGGGGACGCGTCCAGCAGAAAAATGATTCTTTTTCAGGTATCCCTTCGTGGTTAACACGACCATCTCATTGCGGATGGTGGCAGGAGATACACCCAGTTTGTGCTTTTTCTCGAGTATTTCAGAGCCAACAGCCTCACCCGACTCGGTATATTCGGTGATGATAGCTGTCAATATTTTGATCTGTCTTGGGCTAAGTTCTTCCATATTTAGCAGTATACATGATATTCTGCTAATCTGTCAAGGGGATTAATTGCCTATACTTGAGCAGCTTTTTAGTCCTCTCATTTTGATCCCGCAGTTGCAGGCTAGCCGGTCGATGTAGAATCCACCTTCTCTCATCCCCTCTCGAGAGGGGTGCCCAAAGGGCGGGGTGTGTTACTTCATTCATTCGACCAGATTTGTCCCGCGTAGCCTGGGAGGAGTGGGATAGACTTTGCCTATCCCGCGAAGTTGCGTTGATGGCCATGCATGTACCCGCCGTCTTAGGCGGGAGAAGAATCCACCTATCATTGATTCCCTGACGAAGGTCAGGGTCCATCCCATTCCTCGATTCATTACAACCCCAATGTAGGCGTGGTCTACCCGCAGATGTAGGCGTGGTCTACCCGCAGATGTAGGCGTGGTCTACCCCTGCCCGCAATGCTACGCATAAGCGTTGCAGGCGCGGCGCCGTCTTAGGCGGGGATTCATTTGACATACCGCTCTCTCTCTCTGAGAGAATACTATAAGTTGTTTTATTCCTAAGTCCTGCATGTGCAGGAGGGTGGAATAGGACAAATATGACGGGATAAGGAGAGCTATGGACAATCTGCTAGGAGTAATAGCTAGTTGTAAGTCGATGGTGAGTGATCGAATCGCCCAAGCCGCGGCAATGCCTGGTACTGATCCGTTCTCTACGTCCGTGAGAATGGCCGTAATTATGGAGAATAGACAGTTTATGCTGGTGCTGGAACTGCTAGAGCAGTCAGCAAAGGCGGAAATGAGAATTGTAGATCTCATTAGCAAGTTCTCTCGAGGCGAACGTCTCGAGTGAAGCTCCTTTCCTTAGCTCCTCCTGCTGGCGTGCGCAAGCACGCCAGCAGGAGGAAAATCTTTATTCGTCACTCCCTCACCTACTTTGGGCGGTATACTACTTGTATGTACTCACTTCCAGCAGCTATCACCGATTTTATGCGCGTATTCACTGATGCAGGCTACCTGATCTATGTGGCCGGTGGTCCTGTGCGCGATCTTGTCCTCGGACGAGAAGTCACCGATTGGGACTTTACCACAAGCGCAACTCCTGAGCAGATCCTTGCTCTTTTCCCCGACTCTTTCTATCACAATACCTACGGCACAGTAACCGTTAAATACCTAATGAAGAGTAATTATCAATTGTTAATTAATAATTATCAATTATTTGAAGTTACTCCCTTCCGTCGCGAAGGCACCTATACAGATGGTCGTCATCCAGATGAAGTCAGATGGGCGCAAACACTCGATGAGGATCTTTCACGACGCGACTTCACCATCGGAGCTATGGCATATGATGGATCAAAGATCATTGACCTCCACGGCGGACAAGAAGATTTGAAGAATCAAGTGATTCGTGCGGTAGGCGATCCAGATAAGCGATTTCAAGAGGATGCATTGCGCATGCTTCGTGCAATACGCTTTAGCGCTCAACTTGGATTCTTGATTGAGCCACAGACACTCGAGTCGATCAAAAAGAATACCTCGTTGATCCAAAAAATCTCTTGGGAGCGCATCCGGGATGAGTTTTACAAAATCCTTCTCTCTCCGCATCCAACCGAGGGCATCCTCTTTTTGCGCTCAACCAGTCTTCTCAAGCATATCCTACCTGAGCTCGATGTATGTTTTGAAGTGCCACAAAAATCTCCCGGTCGCCATCATATTTATGATGTTGGGACGCATCTAGTGAAATCGCTCGAACATTGCACTTCAACCAATGTCATCACTCGTTTTGCCACACTTATCCACGACATCGGAAAGGCACCTACTTTCCACAAGGATCCAGCTACCCAGATGATCACGTTTTATAACCATGAGGTAGTTGGCGAACGTATGGCAGCCAGCATTGCAGAGCGGTTCCGCATGTCCAAAGATGAAAGAGATCTATTTGTTCGACTCGTTGCTCAACATCAATTTGTCGTATCAGAGGAGCTGACTGACAATGCGATCAGGAGATTTATCCGCAATGTAGGCAGAGAAAATCTCAATGAGATGTTTGCGCTTCGTCATGCAGATAGATTGGGCGGAGCTGCATCTGAGACGAGTTGGCGTACTGAGCTATTCAAGAAGCGCGTTGCAGAGCTCCTCATCGAGCCATTTACCGTCAAAGATCTGAAGATCGATGGCAATGATGTGATGAAAATATTGAATCTGAAACCATCACGACAGGTTGGCGACATGCTGGATGCTTTGTTTGAAAAGGTGGTGAACAAGGAAATAGAAAATGATCGCGATATTCTCCTCAATGAACTGACTCATGTGAGTCAGAAGTGAACTGATCCATATTTCAACCTATTTGTTGTTCTCAAGCAGGAATCCCTATACAGTTTCCGAGGTAAGCCTTAGTGAAGTTCAATCATGCTGATTTATGATTACGGCGCTCAAGCCATATCATCACGGGAGTCGCAATAAATGGAGATGAGTACACTCCAGTGACTGTCCCGATGAGTAGCGCAATAGCAAAATATCTGATTGACGTACCACCAAGAAGGACGAGTGAAAACAACATGAATATGATGGTCAGTGAGTTGTTGAGTGAGCGCACCATCGTTGAGGTGACCGCGTGATCTGCGAGATCAGTGATGCTCCCACCCTTTCCTCTTCGGAGTTCCCCTCGTATCATATCGAAAATGACAATCGTATCATGAACGGAAAAACTCATAGTCGTTAAAAGTGCTGTGACAAACAGGGTGTCCAATGGTGCACCGAAAAAGTGCGATATGATCGAGTATACGCCCAAGACGACCGCTATGTCATGCAAGAGCGCCACAACAGCAGCAACAGCAAAGGACATCTTGCGGAATGAATAGAATATGTATGAAAGGATCACAAGCACGCCACATGCAGCAGCAATCAGGGTCTTGCGTATCGCATCAGCTCCTATTGTGGGCCCAACTGATTCAAGAGATGATAAGGTGACTGGCGAGGCGATCAACTCTTGGAGTTTTGCTCTAAAGTTGGGCTCCTCCGCATCGGTAAACTTTGAAAGTCTGAGAGTCAAGACGCCATCTGTCCCCTGCTTGTGATCGACGAGCTCTGAGTGGAAGCTGGTAACAAGTGCCCCAAGTCGATTCGCGTCAACTTTCGCATTCGCGGCGGTACGATACTGGAGGAGAGTCCCTCCCGAGAAATCAATTGAAACGTTGTATCCATATTTAAAAATTGAAAATATTCCAGCACCAATCACTATGAATGAGATCATGAAGTACAGTTTGGTGTATCGAGAAAAATGAATCATATGGATTTATCTATAAAAAAATCTGAGTATTCTACGTGTTACAAAAATTCCCGTGAATAGATTGACGATCACTCCAATGGCGAGAGTCAAAGCGAATCCACGAACAAGTCCAAACTGCGGCAGAAACTCCCAGTTGAGCGGATTGAATAGTATGAAAGACACGAGCAATGTAGTGACATTGGCGTCTTTGATCGCGCTCATAGCCCGTCCAAATCCTATGCGAATAGCAACCTCACGGGGCTTATCATGCCGCAACTCATCTTTGATACGTTCAAAAATCAAGATATTCGCATCCACTGCCATGCCCACAGACAATATGAATCCAGCAATACCTGGCAACGTCAAAACGACAGGAACTATACGATAAAGTGCATGAGTGATTAGTCCATACAAGAGCAATCCCAAACTCGCGACGATACCCATCCGTCCATAAAACATGACCATGAACAAGACAACCATACTGAGTCCAACAACTCCAGCAACAATACTCTTATTGACTTCATACGTTCCAAGAGTTGCACCTATTGTGCGCTGTTCAACGAGCTTGATTGGGACTGGGAGAGCACCTGAGTTGATCGCTATCGCAAGTTGTTTGGCTGAGTCGACCGTAAAGCTCCCACTGATGACCGCCGTCCCATCCAATATCTCACTTTGCACAACGGGGGCAGTTAGGACATCATTGTCGAGAAAAATCCCGACCAACTTATGCAGATTGCGCTTGGTAATGTCAGCAAATATTTTTGTTCCTTCTGGAGTGAACTGAAGCTGGACATTTGGCTCACCATTTTGCTGATTAAAAACTACTTGTGCTTTTTTCACATCTTTACCCGTAAGCCCCGTAGGCGTGGTGAGCTTGAATATTGCCGAGAGAGTGGCAATAGATTGGGGTATGTTGGGATCAATAGGACCCTCTTCCTTGAAACTAAGTTGAGCGGTGCGACCAATCAGATCAACAGCGCTCTGAGGGTCTCTGATCCCCGGCAGATCAACAGTGATGCGATGTATTTTGCCAGATTTCGTTGTCTGGACGATAGGTTCAGATACTCCAAACAAATTCACGCGACGTTCAATGATATTTCGTGTCGCGGCCAATGCTTCGGCTACATCGGCTGATGGTATTTTTGTCGTATCTGTTTCAAATACGAAGTGACTTCCACCCTGCAGATCTAGACCAAGCTTTGTCACAAACTCTCTGGTGATGGTTTTTCCACCAATGGTTGTGTTGATCTTTGGTGGATTGAGCTTGTCTATCTGCCATTTGCTTCGCGATACTTTAAATGGTCTGAGCGAATCAACCTTGACCGTAGGAATGGAAAGGTTGACAGAGACGTTTTCGGGAAAGTTAAACCAGAAGAGACCAACGATAAGCAAGATAGTGATAAGTCGTGTGATCCACTTCATATAAAATTGTTTATTATAGTTATATTTTTGATCTTTGAAATTATTTGGGGCTTACTTAGTATTTGTTCCGCTAACTGGCGGATGACACTTGGAACTTAGATATTATTTTCGCCTGGTCAGTGTATCAAAAGAGCAGAGAAAGACAAGAGCGCTATCACTATCATTTGTTCATTTCTTCTTCCTGCCCATGCAGCATGACCTTGGGGGTACGTAAAAATTTCCAGATAAAAGGATCATTGCTCCGTTTGCGGAACGTGAACTCATCCTCGCTCATTACTGAATAATTCACTTCTCGACCAAAGTCTTGTTGTGTGTACGCTATGATTTGAGCAACCTCTGGCACCACGATCGTCCCGACAACGAGTAGGTATATTTCATCAGGTCGAACGTCTTGCCTCTTTGCATATTTGAGGGAGAGGGAGATGTATTTTATCTTGCCCAGCTTTGGTAGATTCTCACGTATTTGCTCTGCGAGCACGGATGTTCTCATGAATATTCTGAGGAACTCATCGTAGTATCTATACTGTGGGTTCAATGTGAAGAAGACCTTATTCAAACGCCTTTCGCTGGTCAATAGCTTACCGTCAACCAAGATATCGAGCTCGCGTTTGACAGCATTCACTTCCTCATCTATACGCCTGACAATATCACGGAGATAATAACTATCTGATGGATGCTGAAAAAACAATGTTAGTATCTCTCTGCGTGTTTGTGAGGTGATAATGTGATCGAGCATAAGTCTGTTCAAGTCACTCGTTGCTTGGCGCTGCAGTTGTCTTTTTCGTATCCACCTGCACAGATTTTTTCTGTGGCATCGTACTTCCAGAGTATACTTCATTTCCTGCTGGTATGAGGCTGAGCCACACAGCTCCTCTCACTATTGATATCTCCTTGCCTTTTTCATCAGCGAATATCATCTTGCTGTCGAGTGTTTCTTTTGACCAGGTGCCCTCTATCTTTTTCCCATTTTGGAAGATATGGGCCTTTCCACCACTCGTGAGATTGTAGATCACATGGCCACCTGGATAATCATCATTTGCTGCTGTCTCAACAGCCTCGATCAGGATGACGTTTTTGGCCGAAAGTTGCTTATTAGTGTTGTAGTCTAGATGTGGCTTCCCCCCGTTGGTGCGCAGATACGTATTCGTTGATTTGTCGTAATTCCACAGCACACCGAACTCATCGGTGTTTGTGTCATAAAAATTATAGGAAATGACTGAGACGCCACCTCTAGATGAGGGAGAAGCTTCGTCTATGAAAGTCCATGGAGTCCAGCCCTTGTCCCAACGCACCCCTTCTTCATCGACCTCAGATAGCTTTCTCGTCTTGGCTACGTAGTCCCACAGTTTCGCCGTGGAAGCATACATGGTATGCTCAGTTGCAACACCGGGAAGACGATCATAATCACGATAGTAATATGGATATGGTATGGAGAATTGGTTCAAGTCATTGTATTGATTCCACCCAAGCTTGCTAATGAGACCGAGAGCGTCTGCTTTGGCTCCATTTCCACAACCACTACCAGTGGTTTCGTCACAGTTTGCTCCACCGACGTGGGCATACAGTGGACTATTCCCCCATTCACGAAGCAAGTTGATGAAGTGCACTCGAGCAGATCGCACAGGCCCAACCGTCTTAGCATCATCACAATAGAAGATGCTTAAGGTGCGTGTTACACCACCCTCTGATACTCCTTCATACACTACGTCAGCATTTGAAATGCCTGATTGGGGACGGGACTCCTGATGATTTTCGATAACCACTCCGAGAGGTCTACGCTTTTCCCATTTTGCTTTTGCTGTTTTGCCATACATCTTCCCATTGGTAGGACATGCTTCGGTAAGTGGTTCTGATGGGATAGTTGGTTCTACCATGACGTTCGAAGGTGTTGTTGTAGCGGTTGAAGGGACACCAAATGTTCGAGCTCCGACATATGACACTGTAGCCGCGCATGCATAGACAAGGATTGAGGAGATAGCCAGTTGTTTTATTGACATAAG
The DNA here is from genome assembly GCA_037130495.1 of Candidatus Roizmanbacteria bacterium. GTDB lineage: Bacteria > Patescibacteriota > Microgenomatia > UBA1406 > GWC2-37-13 > JAGOLU01. Next base: position 32,979 of record JBAXSX010000004.1, on the reverse strand, counting down.
TGTATGGATTGCATTCTATATGGTTTCATATATATCGTCAAGGACGACTGACTATTCGTCCGACTTGACTCCATGGCCCTCGATGTTAGACTTTCTATCGCAACATATATGACAAATAAAACAAAAGCAGAAAAAATAAAAGCGGCTCTAAAGGCAGCTCAACCTCAAGTAACGCTTCATGACGCTCCTGTTGAAGACAGAAAATATTCATCTATTGAGCTTGTTCGATCATTGGCACTAACACTCCTTATCGTTGCGCTTATTGTCCTCGTATTTGCACTGCAGACATCGAACTATATAGGCTGACTCTTCTGAGTACATGAAGCTAGGGATCTGAAGATTGAGTACGAGATTTATGCCACAAGTGGTATCTGAGCGAGGACAACACTTTCACTGTCACCTCGGCCAAAATATGTCATCTTCGAGATAGTGAGTGTACTGATTGGGATTTCAACCGCTGTGGTCATCTTTTCCAATATATTTTTGAGGTGAGTGTACTGCTGCTTTGAGGGAATCCTGTATTTTGCGAGATGAATACTTGGATCTTTTGCGTTATATGTGCGCTGTCTGAAAAAAGTGTAAAGCGACTCAACCATCGTCTCATAGCCACGCAAAAATTGGCAGGTCAACTGTATATCTATTTGGCGAGTGATTTTCACTTGATAAGCAAAGCCGAACAAAACCATAGGCTTCGTATCAACCGTCATTTCCTTGATTTTTTCGACAAGCTGGGGGATGAGCTCCTCCTCAATATCAGGAATATTAAACACATCAAGTCTATATTGTGAAGGACGATTCCACTGGAAAGCAGCATATTCGCCACGGAGGAGCTCAGTCTCCTGAGAGATGAGTTGTTTCGTTTCTGCGCTGAGTTCAATCGTGCAAGAGATGTGCATAGTTTAACAATGTCGAACTTGATAATCCTCGTACTGGATCACAGACTTCAATAACTTCGGATCCAATGGCTTCTGCACAGATCTTTTTTTGAGTAAGAAATGCATCACTGCTTGTCACAGCAATAACCGAGGGTTTGATTATACTCACAAATCGCACATATTCCTCAGTAGTTTTGAAGAGAGGGAGACATATGACTACATCCACAGAGCGCAGGTTGGTTAGTATCTCTGCCCGCTGCTTCATGGTGTGGAAGGGGTCTCTCTTTTTGCGTTGTCGTATGAAATCGTCGTTCTCTAGCGCAACAACGAGTATGTCGCCACGTGCTTTAGCAGATTGCAAAAATGTAATATGACCATAATGCAAAACGTCAAAACATCCGCCAACCAATACGACCCGCTTTGACTTTGGCCAGGGCAATGAGACATTTCCACTCATGAACTCCATACCATCCAAAATCATTGTGTTCATGTGGTGGATTATACCGGATGAAAGGTATACTATGCACATCTTGACCTCTATTGATCGCGTTTGACATCTATGCGCACAGTCACCGAATACACGCCTGATGACTCAGTTGTCCTCATCATTGGCAATCCCAAAGCGGCCCTTGTCGATGGGGTTCGCACATATTTTGAAACACAAAAACAAACGGTCATCATGACGACGGATATACCCACAAGCGTCACCGATCGCGTTACCCTGTGTCTCTGTTTCAGCGATCTCCACCATCTTCGTTCTGATACCCTGCAACTGCATACCTTATCCCATGTGATAGTTATCATCTCTACACAAGATGCATCTTCGCACCGCGAACACCTACAGCTCATGCAGCGACACCATCCTCATATACGGTTTATCATTCTCCAGCCAGGACACCATCCGGTGGATGGCTTTGTCCAACGGCTCATCCAGTTTGCATTTGATGCAGACGCTGGACAGGTACTTCATCTTGAAAATATCGCTGACTTGTCGGTCCCTTCGCATTCACCACCTCGAAAGAAACGAACGTGGAAGGATTGGTATATCGATCAGGTGAGCCGACCAGCACGGACGATTGCATTAGCTATCGTCAATCTCGCTCTGGTTCATTTGCTTTTTTTAATTCCTTTTGCAGCTTCCCTTGGTTTACTCACCTATTCTCTCAGTGCAATGAAGCCGTCACTTTCATACATCCAAAATCCGCCCCCGCTCTATTACTGGAGCAAAACTGCGTTTGATGCATCGACCAATATGTATGCCTGGTCGCGTCCTGGGCTATCACTCATAGGATTATCGTCCCAGACTGATCGTCTCATCGGATCGATGACAGACGTCTATAGTTTATTCCAGATTTCCAGTCGTCTTTCTACTCGTTTGTCTGTGTTTGGATCCAAGATCATCAATCCTGATGTTGTTGACCAAAGCGAGATCATATCTCATTTGGAGTCTACCGAACAGGATATCAACCTACTGTCACAAACACTTTCATCGATTCAGTCACAAGCTCCTCAGTCCCTCTTTCAGAGACTCATCTCACTGGATGAATTTCACAAAATACTTGCAAATCTTGATCGTGCGAAATCAATCATCAAGGTCATGCCAACGATCCTTGGACAAAATAGCAAAAAAACATACGTCCTCTTTTTCGCGAACAACTACGAGCTGAGACCGGGCGGCGGATTCATTGGATCGTTTGCCCTCATCCAGGTACAAAATATGCATGTTTCCGAGTGGAAAGTATATGATGTCTATGATGCTGATGGCCAACTAAAAGCACGAATACCTCCCCCCGAAGCGATATCCAAGTATCTCGCGCAGCCTTATTATTTCCTTCGAGATAGTGCTTTTACTGGTGATTTTCCTTCAAATGCGTTCACTGCGCAGGATTTTCTTCTCAAAGAGCTTGGCATCGAGTCGATCGACGGAGCGGCCCTACTGACTACTTCGAGTCTCGAAAATATTCTGGGAGCAATCGGTCCACTCTCTATCCCTGAGTATAGCGAGACAGTTACCGAGTCCAACGTGTATCTCAAAACTCAGCTCTATTCGGAAAAGAAGTCGTTTTCGGGTAGTATCCAAAAGAAAGATTTTATTGATGCTCTTTTTACTCAACTTATCCTCAAGCTTTCAGAGCCAAAATCCGCGCTTGCAGCTGGTATACAGATTGAAAAAAGTTTGAATGAAAAGCAATCTGCCCTCTATTCCTCAGATACTGCTGTGCAGACATTGCTCGACCAGTGGTATTGGTCGGGCAGGCAGTTGCCTTACAACTGCCTTGATGCAGCTGGCGCTTCAGGGCAATGTATACTTGACTACACATATCCTATAGAGTCAAACCTTGGGGTTAACAAAGCCAACGCGTTCATATCTCGTTCATATCAAAAGGAAACGAAAGTTGATGCGGACGGATCGGTGACAGTGACCTATCAAACGACCTGGTTTAACAAATCTTACGAGGGTGTCTATCCGGGGGGGCTATACAAGAACTATTATCAACTCATTTTGCCGCCTGATATACAGATACAAAAAATCGTCCTTGATACGACGCTTGTCTCAAACTTTGACCTGGCGCGAGATAGATTCACGGAAATCGGCCTCATGATTGAGATACCTCCCCGAACTGAGAAGAAACTCCTCGTCAGCTATCGACTCCCTACTCCATTGTCATCTGAAAAGTCCCAGCTCCAAACACTCTTCCAAAAACAACTCGGTATTCCGAGTACTGATATACGCATGAAGTTTGATTTCCCAGACAAATTCACGGTGATTGATACCAATATATCACCCCTTGCTCGTCAGCTCCCTGTCGAGTATAATTCCACCATTGATTCAGACAAGTTTTATTACTTTACGTTATCGCTATGACCGCTTCAACTCAAAAACACACGCTCGCATGTACACCACGTACCACACTTGGCAAACAAAATCGTTCCCTTCGCAAGTCTGGAAATATACCAGCAGCGATCTTTGGCGAAGGTAAGCCAACCGCTCCAGTTACCCTCTCAGCGATCGAGTTTGGTAAAGTTTTCGCTCAAACCGGTGAAACAACAGTCATTTATTGTGTTATCGATGGCACCGAAGTCCCTACTCTCGTAGCCGATCTCGCTATCAACCCAGTTCTCGAGACAGTAGACCACGTTGATTTCCGACGTGTTAACTTGAAAAAGAAAATTTCAGCACAGGTACCTGTTCGCGTGTCTGGAGAGTCCCTTGCAGTCAAAATGCTCAGCGGAGTACTCTTGCAGCAAGTCCAGGAGATCGAAGTTGAGGCACTCCCACAAAACATACCTCAGGAGATTACAGTCGACATCTCAGGGATTACTGAAATTGGACAAGAAATAAAAGTATCAAACCTCGCCGTTTCAACCAACTATACAATTCTCGAAGATGCATCTCGAGTCCTCGTATCTGTTGTGGCTCACAAAGAAGAGTCAACAGAGTCTCAACTTGAGCGTTCTGAGACCGAGATCACCACAGCAAAGGTTGAGGGTGAAGGCGAAGAAGGTGCGGAAGCAGCTCCAGGCGAAGCACCTGCAGGAGACAAAAAAGCCGAACCTGCCAAAGAAGAAGCCAAGAAGCCCGAAGCCAAGAAGTGATTTTCCCATCACTCATCTCATTTCCTTGGTGTGCCCTCTTAATCGCTCTATCTTTCTCTATTTTTAGATATTCCTGAGCGCGTTTCGATCCCACTCAACATACCGTTTCACTGCGTTTTTTGCCTCCATTTTTTGTCTTTTTCTGGTAAAATCTATCAATATATGTCTATAGTCAAAAATGAGTTTGCGCTCGCCCTCAACCAGGTCGCCACTGAGCGTGGCATCCAACCCGATGAAGTTCTTGCTTCTATTGAAGCTGCTATCGTAGCTGCCTACGTACGTGAATTCCCTGAGTTCGCAGACAAGCCTCTTCTTGCTCGGGTGAATCGAGATACAGGTGAAGCCCATCTATATGAGGAAGAAACCGACATTACACCTCCAGGATTTGGTCGCATCGCAGCTCAAACTGCCCGCAACGTCATCATGCAAAAAATCCGCGAAGCTGAGCGCAAGACAGCCGTCGGACACTATCAGGAACTTGTTGGCTCATTGATCAAAGGACGCGTCATCCGAACAGATATGTACAACACATACGTAGATTTGAATCGTACTGAGGCCATCCTTCCTCGTTCTGAACAAATGCGAGGAGAGTACTACAATCCAAACGAAATGTACACATTCCTGATCAAGGGTATTGAGGATGACAAAACCGGACGCACCCGCATCGTCATATCTCGTTCGTCTCCCGATCTCATTGCTCAACTCTTCAAGCGCGAAGTTCCCGAGATAGCTTCAGGTGCTGTTGAAATCAAAGCCCTCGTTCGCGAGCCGGGTGAGCGTGCGAAGATTGCAGTATGGAGTAATCGCACCAGTATCGATCCGGTTGGCGCATGTGTTGGCCAAAAAGGTGTCCGCGTCCAGGTAGTCACTGATGAACTCGGCAAAATGGAAAAACTCGATATCATCCAATGGCAACCAGACATCAAAGAGTGTATGAAAAACGCCCTAGCGCCTGCTGCAATCGAGTCAATTGATCTCGATGACAAGACGATGACTGCCAAAGTCACTGTCAAAATATCTCAGGCACCTCTTGCTATTGGCAAGGGAGGCGTCAACGTGAATCTAGCCGCAAAGTTGACCAAATACTCTATCGATATCATTCAGATTCCTGATGATGGCGTAGCAACGGCATCCAAAGCTACTGAAGCCTCTGTCGATACCATTCCCGAAGTCCAACCTGAAAAAACTGAAGCAGCTGCCTAATATCTCAGATATATGAGCATCTGCTCACATGTGACATCATTTGAGATGTCGTCAGGCGCATCAGTCAGTGCACATGCCGATTGCATTGCTTGATCGGATCGTCTAATATTTACATTTGCTGTTCGTATCCATATGACACCTCGCCCACCAGTAGTCACCATCCTCGGTCATGTCGACCACGGTAAGACCTCACTTCTTGATTTTATCCGCAAAAGCCGCCTCGCATCGAAGGAACAAGGTGGTATTACCCAACGCATCGGCGCATATGAAGTAGATACAGGCATCAAAGAATACGATATTTCACGAATTACGTTCATCGATACTCCTGGCCATGAAGCATTTACCAAACTTCGCAGTCGGGGCGCCTCCTGTGCTGATATAGCCATATTGGTAGTTGATGCTAAAGACTCTCTCATGCCGCAGACTATCGAGTCTATCGCCCATATCCATTCGGCTAAAATTCCATTTGTTGTTGCGTTGAACAAGTGTGATCTCTCCGACGCCAATCCGGTCAAAGTAGAGCGTGATCTCCTCAAATACAATGTTCAAACTGAAGGCCAAGGTGGCAAAATACCCGCTATCAAAATTTCTGCCAAGACGGGCAAGGGCATTCCAGACCTCCTTGAAACCATCCTCTTCATCGCTCATGAACACAAGCTCACATTTGATCCCACTGCTCCATCTCAAGCAATCATCATCGAAACTCTCAAAGACAGACGCGGCGTCGTGACCAGTATCGTCCTTCAAAATGGTACGCTTAGGACAGGTGACACTGTATTTGCACAATCTGGAGAGACAATCAAGGTAAAAGCTATCTTGAACGATTTTGGCAAACCTGTCCGCGAGGTTACTCCTTCAACTCCCGTGCAAATCCTTGGTTTTTCAGATATGCCGGAGGTCGGCACTCTGATCACCTCAGCAGTACAAGCTGCCAAAAAACCAATCGAAAAAGTCAAGGGTCCTCCTACACCCGCTTTCAGCATCAACGATATACTCAAGCCAAAAGTTGCTGAAAAAAGACTCTCAGTGATCATCAAAGCAGATTCTCATGGTTCCCTTGAGGCAATACTCGGCTCATTGAGCAACAACCCGAAAATCGAGGTTATCTTGAGTGCGGTCGCAGATATTCACCGATCAGACGTCTTCCTTGCCAAAGCTACCGGTGCAATCATCGTTGGTTTCAGCGTGAGCATAGACCAAGAAACCCAGCAACTCGCGCACCAAGAAAAAGCGATCATCAAAACCTACGATATCATCTATGAGATGCTCGAGGAGCTCGATGAAGTGACCACGCTTATCGAAGAAAAGGAAGCTGCAGCAAAGAATCTCAAGGCTGAAGCAAAGGTTTTAGCAACTTTCACGATCGACGGCGAAAAGGTATTTGGCCTCATGGTAACCAAGGGCAAGTTTGCCCTAGGTGACGAAATACAGGCCATGCGTGAAGGAAATGTATTTGGCAAAGCCAAGATCGTCACGCTCAAACAGCGCGCAAAGAAAGTGCAGGAGATCAAAAAGGGTGAAGAATGCGGCATGCTCTTTTCCCCAGCCCTTGACATGCGCGTAGGTGATATTGTACAATGTATCCTATAATACTATGGATCAGGACATTAACCAGTTGGACATTTTGATTGAAGCACTGACCAAGTCCAAGTCGATTGCACTTGTCGTGCCTCCCAACGCTTCAGTCGACGTCATAACAGCAGCTTGCTCATTCAGTGAGTCTCTTGATCATGCATTCAAATCATCCTCAGTGATATCGAGTGCAAATCTGAAGAACCCGATTGGGCATAAGGACATCCATAGAGAGATCTCAGCAGGTGGCAAGGACCTCTGCATTTCATTCCCATACGTCGATGGTTCCATAGAGAAGGTCGACTACAAGATCGAAAACGGAATGTTTAATCTCATTGTGATACCACGACCTGGCTTTTCTCCTGTTACGAAAGAACAGCTTTCATACAAATATACCGGCGATCAACCTGATTGTATTATCACATTTGATGTGCAATCCCTCAACGATCTCGGTGAGGTATATACGAACAACCAAGCGATGTTTGATGCGGTTCCCGTCATCATCAATATCGACCGCCACTCTGATAACACTCTTTTCGGCAATGTGAACTATATCCAACCAGCGAACCTGCTAATGAATCAAATAGTTTATTCTATCCTTGCATCTGCACAGCTGCCTTTGGATCCTGATATAACAACCCTTATCTATTCAGGGATAGTGCTGGCAACAGATACCTTCACTCAGAATACAACACCTGAGATATTCGAGACTGTTGCAGCGCTTGTACGAGCAGGTGCAGAGCGCAAAGCTATCACCCCTCCTACGCCAGCAAATAGACCTACTCCTCGGTCAGCACCAGTTCAACAACCTCGACCTGCACAACAACAATCCCGAACTGGGCAACAGTCGGCCCCTCGTCCAACACAAAATCCAAACCAGAACTTGCGCCCACAGCACACGCCTCAGCCACAAAACCCAATGAGACCAGCACAACCACAACCACAAACATTCAAGCCAAAGCAACCCGTCCAACAAATATCCAAATCAAGAGTTGAGTCAGCGCCTGGTGATTTGCCTTCTATCCAAAAACCTAAAACATGGATAGATGCTATTGAGTCATCAAACGGCTCTGATGCTCCACGTGACCTTGAGGGTACCCAAGAAAAGTCTTCGGGATTTCAAGACACTCATGGCCCCAAGTATGAGGGCAGCGACACATCTGATCAGTCTGATCAGGCACCGATTGATTGGCTCAAACCTAAAATCATGAAGGGCAATGGTCTGATTTAACTTAAACAAATATGCAATCACTATGCAAGAACAGCACAAGCATGTCTCGAATATCAATGGAGTACAAGTTCTTGGCCCTGAACCAAGTCAATCCGAGCAAGATGCTGCCTGGGCGGATCTAAATTGTCGCCGAAGCGCACGTAGCACTGTGGGCTGTTTGATTCCAGTTGTTACAGGGGTGATAGGTGGCATTTTCTGTGCTGCAGTGACGAATGAACCAGCTGCTGCTTTTGCTGCTTTTCCTATCACGGGCATCATAGGTGCAGTGACCATAAAGCGAGCGGGTGGGGCAAACGATGCTGATTGGAGAAATAACTGGTTGGCTCGCTATCGAACTGGAGATTATGATGACACTGATGTGGGCAACATAAAACCTATAAATATGCAAGAAAGAAATCAATTGAAATAACCCTAGATGAATTATGTCGAGTAGATGTGCTGGTATACTCTCTTCCATGCGTGTGAATATCAAACATACAGTTTCAGCAGATTCTACTCCTGATGCTGTCGTCGACTTAATACTTGCCGACCGTGTTTCATCACAGACTGTAGACCTTCGACCTTCGACTGTAGACTTTATTAACCCTCCACATCCGACAACTCTATCTCTCAAAGATTTCGGGTTCGAGCAATCATACATTGATGAGGCATTAGAGCAAATTCTTTCACTGCATCCCTCCCTTGGGAGGGAGGGTACCGCGTCAGACGCGGGGGGAGGGGTTAAAAATACTATCGTTATTTACTCTGACTATGATGCTGATGGGATCACCGGAGGCGCAGTCCTTTGGGAGACAATGCATTCACTCGGATTTGATGTTCATCCTTACATAGGCGATCGAGTGGAAGAGGGATATGGGCTCTCAAGCATTGGGATTGATAAGGTCAAAAAACAATACAATCCAGCCTTGATCATCACTGTCGACCATGGGATCAGTGGCAAAGATCAGGTGACCTATGCCAAATCTATCGGGATCAATGTCATCGTGACAGATCATCATCACAGATCTGAGGAGCGAGTACCTACCGATGCAAGAGCGATATTTCATATCCCCACACTTTCTGGGTCAGGTGTGGCGTACTATGTTGCGAAAGAAATCACGAATAAATGCTCACATACCAATATCCAAATCCCAAATAATTCTCAATTATCAAATATTACATCTCAATTTGGTTCTGACTACCTCGCTCTGGCAAGTATTGGTACTATCGCAGATCTTGTCCCACTCACTGGCCCTTCTCGTTCGGTTGCAAAGTATGGCCTTCAGGCACTGACTTCGACGACCCGAGTTGGCCTCCTCGCGCTCTACAAAGTAGCGGGTCATCTCGGCAAAACAATATCCCCTTATGAGGTGGGCTTTCAAATAGCGCCCCGAATCAATGCATCGGGACGTCTCGACTCTGCACTCGATGCGCTTCGACTACTCTGCACAAATAACGTACCTCGTGCACAGGCTTTGGCTGAAAAATTAAATACACTCAATCAAGAACGTCAGGATATGACTAAGCATGCAGTCGAGGAAGCGGTACGCATAGTTGAGGGAATGAAGAATGCAAAAGGTGAGCTGCCAAAAATATTGATCGTGCACCAAGGTGTTGGAATTCGTCCGCCAACATGCCGCTTGGAGCTTGGAGCTTCTAGATCTATGATGTGGTGGCATGAGGGCATCATTGGCCTTATTGCATCAAAGCTGTGCGAAAAGTATTACCGTCCGGTGATTGTCCTGACACCATCAGAACAAATTCGAAGTTCCAAATCAGAAGTTACAAACACATCTCAATTACCAGTTACTAGTACTGCTCGCAGCTCGCGGCTTGAAGCTATTTTTAAGGCTTCCGCCCGCTCGATTCCTGGTTTTCACCTCTCTGATTTCCTTGCACGTCACCACCATCTGCTACTCAAATATGGTGGTCATGCAGCTGCTGCTGGTCTATCGGTCACGGGCGAACTACTCGAAGCATTTAGCAATATAGCCAGAGCTGATGCCGAAACTCTGATCACAGATGACATGCTTGAGAAAACCCTGAAGGTTGATATCGATATGCCTTTGGATTGGGCAACAGAACAACTTGTTGAGAAACTTGAAGTACTCGAACCCTATGGCATGTCCAATCCGCGCCCCGTTTTCCAATCAACAGGAATCATTCAAGAAATACGTACCATGGGGAAAGAAAACCAACACCTGAAACTCGTCGTCACCGATGAGAGTCCAAAGTCGAAGGTCGAAGGTCGAAGGTCATCACTCTCACTTCTTTCTTTCGGCAAAGCCGCAGAATATGCACATCTGAAAACTGGCATGCAAGTCCAAGTCGTCTACACACTCGATATCAATGAGTGGCAGGGCAAGCGGACACCCCAGGGGAAGGTACTTTATCTTCGTGGGCTGTCATAGTATAATTCGAAATGGTTGCATCTGAACTTATCCATACCCAAAAACTTCTTCCGGTGTATGAAGCGGAGCCCACACCACCACAGACTATAGTTATTCCTTATGATTTTTACAGTCGAAGAGACCCACATCAGGTGTGGTTATCAGATATCATCGCTCGTGGGATACATGAAGAATTCCCCTGTACAACAGTGGTCACGCTGACAGAACCGACACGGCTTGATGACTTTGCGAGGACTAGTTATACCGAAACAGCCTGCTTTATTCCTCCGCTTGAGGTCAAGTTAGAAACAGCTGAACGTCTTATCGAAGAGGCCGTCAAAGATCCTAGTGAGAGATTAGCGATGAGACAAGCAAACTGGATTGCAGAGTACTGTCATAATGGACAGATTAGAAGATCAGATGGAAGGCCGTATTTCACTGGACATTGCACAGTCGCGGGGACGCTCAGTCTCATACATGCAAATCAATCGAGGCAACAAGGGATCGAAGTTTCTGATCGAGCTATCGCTATGGAGTACAAAGTCCTTGTTGCTCATGATGCTATTGAGGATTCTCCAAAAGATCTCCGAGCTGCCCGAATCCAACTCATTAAACGCTTACTTGGTGCTGATACAGCAGATCAAATATTGGTCATGACAAAGGATGACGGTATCGGGGACAAGGCTGTGCGCAACATGATGTATGTCGCCAATTTGATTGCATCACCAAGAGCCATCCAGCGAAAAATGCTCGATAATCAGTGCAATAATACTGACGATCTAATCGCTCTCTTAACCAACCCTGATGCAGATCTAGTCAAAATCGGCAGGTCGCTTCGAAAAAGTATTGAAGAGTATGGCCCAGCATTTCATGATCACTGGATGCGAAGTGACAATCCCATGAACAAACAACTGTATAAGCAGTGGCGTGCAGTCACTCAGCTGGCCGTACATGCGCTTGAGAAACGCGTCATGGGTCAAGCTGCTGCAACCCAATACATGTCTTCAGGGACACTTTTCCCCTCATGACAATGCGTCAAGAAATACTGTTCCCGCCAGCATATAACCCATCGATGCGAGATCGTGAAATTGATCTGCGCTAATCGCGATATCAGTATTATCTTGTGCGATATGGATGATATCTACACTTTTCTCAAATTCTGCAACCGCTTTCCCAAGCGAAGCTGTTTTTAAATGTCGACGAAAACCTGGTGATATATCATTTGGATCTTTCGCAGTGATAGCAGATCCTCCAAGACCCAATTGGCGCCTCATTAAACGCAATCGATTTATGGCACGAAGACCTCGCTGAAATTGTACTTTATTGAACCGCATATTGTCATCTGTCCTAAAATGACTGAGCGTCCCGAGCCTAATCATTGCTGCTTCTATCTGCGGATTCGCTTTTGCGGCCGCACTACCTCTTGTCAATTCAGAGCAAATATCTTTAATAGAGTCTAGCGTTGGGATAGGAAAACTAGTCCTTCGCGACATTCTCTTTCCTTCTTCTGGGTCCATTACTAGCCTATGCACTACAGTTTCAACCTCTGCGTTAGGATTTGCTGATTTGATCGCAATTGTTGCACCAAGTGCAAGTTGCGTTGCAACATTTTCTCCTGTTTCAATTGTATATTTTCTACCTCCTGTTGGGATATTGCCAAGCAAGGAAAAAGTTGGGTAGACCGGTTTTCCTCTTTCATATATCGAGTATTTGAAACCCGGAGGTCCATCACCCTTTGGCGAGGATGTTGGGTATATAGGGAGGATTGCACTATTTTCAACATATTTATTTGCTGTATCAGCAAGTGTTCTACTTTGAGTACTTGGGGCACCAAGCATAAGTAGCGTTGAGCCAATGCGTAAAGCGAGACCATTCTCATCATGTTGTATCAATCCAAGTCGAAAAAGTTTATCAATCAAGCTATGGAGCCTAATAGTCGACTCGGATGAATCGTCACGATACACAGTTCCTCTTAGGCCTGTTGATTCGAGATTTGACACAACATCGGCAACATTTACATCTATCTGTGCACGTATTTCGTCTTGGGTGAGCCCTTTTCGATCCCAATAGGGCCCCGTTACTTGAAATGTAAATGGATTATACTCAGCTCCTGTACTTCGCGCTATTGAGTCTGAGGCAAATGCACTGAGCATCTGACCGAAGTGAATACTTCGATCATATCCAGTTAATGGTCCTGAAATAATATGTTCAGCGTCACTGCAGGTCTCTCCACCGAATGCCTGCTGATTTGGAAAATTCACTCTATGAGATTGCATGCCCTTTCTTGCGTAGGGCGGATCTGCAATCCCTCCTTTGTCGATAACTTTCGCACGGATATAGTCGTGTAGCGGAGTTCCCACAACTACTTGCACATCAACCTCTGCACCTCGACGTAAGGGATATTTAACTTGATTTTTAAAATCGAGATAACCTAAAGCCGCTCGGACCGTAGGATTTTCATGGGGACGACCCGGATGGTGCCGATGAATATAGCTGGCAGCTTGTCTGCCTAGTTGACCAACGACCCTTGTACTATGATCATCGTGCTGCAATGTGGCTCTAGGAGCCAACAGCATCCTGTACAAGCCATAATTGTGACCCGACACTCCATTGGTAAGGTTAAAGTAGTCTTCGAGTTCCTGTGGTCGATAACAGTTTGCTTCTATCCGAATAGTTGGATCATGAAATGGTTCTGAGCATGTAATTCTGATAATTTCATCTAGCTGCGCTTTTGTTAGTGTTTCCGAAGTCATTTCTATATCTAGATCACTGATCTGACCAATGTGCGGCGATTTCGGTTTACACCCTCTAACAGCAACGCGATCCAGATTTGAAGCATCCATCTCATACCAAGGATTCATGTGCCCGAGACCTGGTAATGGATTACCAATTGCTCTGCTACCAGTTAGCCACACGACAGCATCTTTATCTACCTGTCTAGCTCTCTCCAAAACCTTCTCCAAGAATTTACCTTGAAAACTAAGAGGATCAACAGACAAGCCATTAGGATAGAAGCCTGCATCTCTCAAATACTGCAATAGCTTTTCGTCATCTTCAGTTTCCATCCCAATCCTTTCCATAGCACCACCCTGATTTAATATATATCCTCCTGTCCGGAGTTGCTCAGTATGATGTATCTGAAACCCTCCTGGATTGATATACCTATCTCGTATTCCTGGCATATGCGTATGACCACCTACGGTTAGACAGGCTTGATCATCAGCTTGATTTGCGAAGTGGTCGACGAGTATCCTCGCTTGGCCCACATTTATCTCAGCACGATTAGCTTCTACAATACTCAATGCAGGCACATTGTGAACCAGTTCGCTATATAGACGCGGATGCATCTGTGCTAGGCTCTGTTCGTGATTGCCCTGAACAGCAATTATATTCAGCCCTTGTTCTGTAAATATCGCCATATCATGTAACACTTGCTGCCAATACGCTTTTTCGTCACCACCATAATCACGACCAATAGCACGAGAATCTATAACATCGCCTCCATGTATGAGAGTGCTCACGCCTCGATCTCTACAAGAAGTTGCGAAAGCACCCAGGGCTACCCTATCTGTCCGGGAGCTACCAAAGTGCGTATCAGAGCATATGCCGTATATGCCCGTGGGCACGCTGATCTCATGTTCCGTAGGGATATCAATCTGGTGAATTGTTTCTTGTGTCATAAAATTAAAGCCTCTCTTTGCAAGGCGGTGGTAATGATAGTCATCCAAGCGAATTAAAAGATGTGTATCTTCATATCCCAATCGACATCTACCTAAACGAAAAACCCCGCCTTTGCGAGGCGGGGTTGTGTAATTTTTATTTTGGTTATTATCTTACACATACCGCTCGGCCCTTAATACGAAGGGCAAGATCAAAGCGGACAATGTGTTGATAACAAGATGACATACTGTATAGTAGTGTACATAATCTTGCTCAAATAGCAAGATCTATTGCGATTTACCTGTTTTTGTATGTCTCATACCCGCTCATCAGCGTCAAACGGCGCTACTCAACCCCTACCACGTTTCCTTGCTCGCGAGCTCAAAGATCACATAAATCAGCCTATAACTATCCACGGATGGCTTCACAAGAAGCGCCTCATGGGGGGCATGGCATTTATCCTGGTTCGTGACCGATCTGGCGTGTCTCAGATACTCATTGAGGACAAAGGTGAGCAGGAAAAGATCACTTCCATACAAATTGGCTCAATCGTGATGGTCACCGGCCAGGTAGTATCCGAGCCACGCGCACCAGGTGGCGTGGAGATCCATGATCCGAAAATCGCCGTCACCAATCCTATCCATGAGGTCTCCCCCATCGAAATAGACAAGGATATCTCTCATCGCCCAGACAACCTTGAGACGCTCTTTGAAAACAAGGTCGTTGCAATCCGCAATCTCAAAGAGAGGTCAATCTTCAAGATACGCAGCGAGCTCAATAGGTATATCAGGCAATATCTCCATGAACATGATTTCACAGAGATCCAGACTCCCAAAATACTTGCTGGGGCAACTGAGGGTGGCGCTGAAGTGTTCAAAGTCAGCTACTTTGAGCGCGAGGCTGTCCTTGCTCAAAGTCCCCAGTTTTACAAACAGATCATGGCAGGATCATTTGAGCGTGTTTTTGAGATCGGACCCACCTTCCGCGCTGAGCCAAGTATGACTTCGCGGCACATGAGCGAGATTACCATGCTTGATATCGAAATGGCATTTATCGAGAACCATGAGGACATCTTGAAGTTCACCGAGGGTCTCCTCTACTCAATCTTGACCCGTATCTATGCCGAGCATAGTGAAACATTGAAATTGCTCAAGGCTCCTGAGCTCGTGATTAAGCCACACTTTCCTCGATATGCAGTCGATCAGATACACGAGATGTATACCAAAGCTACGGGTGAAAGTACCATCGGTGAAAAAGATATGCGACCAGATGAAGAGCGCTGGATTGTCGAGTATGCCAAAAAACATGATGGATGTGAGCTGGTATTCGTCACTGAGTTCCCCATCGAGGCGATGAAGTTTTACCACATGGTCAACCCGGACAAACCAAACAAAGTGCTGTGGGCTGATTTACTCTTCCGCGGACTTGAGATCGCTACATGTCCAATGCGCGAACATCGCTATGAAAAGTTGATGGAGCAGATGAAAAAAGCCGGTCTCGATATCAATCATCCAGGATACAAATATTATCTCCAAGCATTCAAGTACGGCATGCCTCAGCATGGTGGATTTGGTTTTGGGATAGACCGACTTGTCCAGAAAGTGCTTGGACTCGCCAACGTCAAAGAGGCCACGCTCTTTCCTCGAGATATGAACCGATTAACACCCTAAACCATCATGATAACTCGTACAACTAAATCAGGCAAAGAAGTCACCCTACGTCCACCCATATGGGGGGACGTCCAGATATACCTCCAATATATCAATACGCTCTCTCGTGAAGATACCTTTATCACATTTAGCGGTGAGCAGCAGACCTATTCGCAAGAAGAAAAATACGTGAAAGAGTGTATCGACAAAATTTCCAAGGGAGATATGGTCAAACTCATGTGCTTCGTCGATGGCCAGCTGGCGGGCGTCTGTGATGCGGTACGTGACGTGCACAATCGCACTCGGCAAAGACATTGTGCCACGATCGGTCTGACGGTAACTCAGGAATACCGTGGTCTTGGTCTTGGTGAAATTCTACTGAAAGAATGTATTCGGGAATCAAAAGAAAAACTCCATCGAGTATCTATCCTCCACTTGGATGTCTACAGCCCCAATCTTGTCGCGCAAAAACTTTACAAAAAGGTTGGTTTCGTTGAACATTCACGACTGCCAAAAGGCGTTTCTTACAAAGGTACATATCATGATCTCATTGGCATGCATCTGCAGATATGAGAAATTTATCAACGCCCACACCTAATCTATCTGAACGAGCTCGTGCTACCATCTCCGAAGCATGGGCATTGTTTCGCAACCCTGAAGTAGCGTTTTGGTACAAACTCATCCCCATCGCCTCTATCGTATATATCATAACTCCCGTAGACATTGTTCCTGAGTTATGGTTTCCCATCGTTGGATATGTCGATGACGTAACTGTCTTTATCCTTTCACTAAACCTATTTTTATTTCTTGCAAAACGCGCCCGGCAAAAGAGTCATTAACTATTGTTGCATGTTCTATGATTCATATTTAATGTTTCATGATTCATTCTCAACATGATTCGTCTTTTTCTTGCATCATCTATTGACTCTACATTTCCGCTTCTAATGAGTGAATATGCCATCGATCCAGTAACTACGCCAACAGTCTATATCCCAACTGCCGGAAACTGTGAGGTACCCCCTCGCCCAGTCGATCAAAGAGGGAGCTTTCAATGTCTCATTGATGCCCATATCAATCCGCTCATTATCAAACTTGAGGACGAAACGGTCTATACCCTGCAACAAAAACTCGCCCCAATTAAGCTCATTGTTGTCGGAGGCGGAAATACCTTTTTTCTGCTCCAACATATGCAGCGGACGCAGTTTGGGTCATGTTTAAAATCTTTTTTTGATCGTGGAGGTATTTATGTCGGCTCATCTGCAGGGAGCTGTGTCTGTTCCCCTGATATCGCATATGTCAGCGATTACGACGATCCCCAATCTGCTCCTGATTTGCACAGCACGCATGCACTTGAACTCGTAGATGTTGATATCTATCCGCACTGCATCGAAGAAAGATTTGGTCAGTCATATACTGATGCACAATTGCGCAAGATGCTCGCTCATCCTGCAAAAAAAGTCATTCTTCGCGATCATCAGGCGCTCGTTGTGCGTGACGAATCATATCGAATTGTGGATGCTCTCCGAAGTTGAGGATGCTTCAAGCTGCGGACTAAATGTTTTATGTTTCATATTTCATGGTTCATGTTTTATGTTTCATATTTCATGGTTCATGTTTTATGTTCTCTTCCCGTCTGCTACACTGCATACCTAGATGAAAGTCAGACATATCGCCATCTTTACTATCGTATCATTCATCTGTCTGTGGTACCCTGGAGACCACTACCTTTTGGCACGCGCGCGTACCTATGAGGCCCCGATCATCACTGCTGCTCCTTCACTGCCGATACCCTTTGTCAAAACTGAAATATCACCCACCATAGTGAGTGCAGAAGCAGTGTACGTCGTTGACGTGCCGTCATGGACTCCCGTCCTTTCGAAAAATATTCACACATCTATGTATCCTGCATCAACGGCAAAAATGGTGACCGCTCTCACTGTACGTAAACACTTTGCACCGGATGACATCATCACGATAAAAACAGCTACTGATGAAGGCCAGATTATGAATCTCCAAATAGGCGAGCGCATGACGGTGGAAAATCTCCTATATGGCATGCTCGTGCCATCAGCAAATGATGCTGCCTTTGCATTTGTTGGAGCGGGCGGAGGATTTGCTCGATGGATGTCCCTCGTCAACGAGACCGCACAGTCTTTGGGCATGACTGAGTCTCACTTTACCAATCCTGCTGGACTAGATGAGCCGGGCATGCATACAACACCTCGTGACCTTGCTTTTGCAGCTCGTGCAGTGATCCAAGATCATTATCTCAAACGCATCGTTTCTACCAAATCAATCACCATACTTGACGAAGACTATCTCTATACACACGAACTCACAAACGTCAATCAGCTCCTCGGAGTTGTGGACGGATTGGGCGGTGTCAAAACAGGATTTACTGAGGGTGCAGGACAAAACCTCGTGAGCTACTATCATCAACCAGGAACAAATCACGAGTACATCATCGTGGTCATGAAAAGCAAGGATCGTTTCAAGGATACTCAGGAGATCGTCAGCTGGCTTGGCACTTCGATCGAATACGTAGACACTAAATGAGGAGGTAAAGTGTAGAGTGTAGAACGTATAACGTAGAATTGAAATCATTCAGCAGAGTGCTTACACAGTACTTACTCTAACTTCTATCCATAATCCTTCTGCATTTTACTTTTTGCTTTTTTCTTTTTCATTCTCCGTTCTACATTTTACATTCTACGTTTTACACTTTATGACTTTATAGACTTTACGACTTTATAGACTATATATTCTCCTCTCACTTTTGTGTTGTCCCCGTTAATGTAGCTCGAGGCTCGAGCCATTCGTCTGCGATTGCAGGTATGTATGCCACGAAGTCGTGGCTATCACTAAAAATGAAGTATGGCTGCAAATATTCCGAATACGCATCAGGCTCAACATATCCCACAGCTATACGAGTGATACTGATGGTTGATCCTTTTTCTCTACTACCGCTGACTATGGTGGCATGTCCTTTCAATAACTCATCGTATGCTTGGGCGCTTGTTTTCAGAGGGTATACTGATGATTCAGACAGAGATGTCTCAAAGTAGCTAACTTGAGCCTTCACTATCGGTGTCGAGCCACCAGGGATGAACATAATGAAATGGGGTGACGTATAGTACGATTGAGTGAAAACGTCCATATTGTCGATTTTTTCGGGGAAAAAGTCCACCTCGATCATGTTCGCGACTGCTGACGAAGTGGCGATTTTCACTTGTTTGTTTTGTTCATCGTACTGATGGTATATCAACTTCCGTGTTCCTCGTGAGAGAGTATCTGGGTAGCGCCCCAGATCGGTCATATACGTGGTTGCCTTTTGTATGAGCTGATCCTCTGATTGTTGCTGCGCGTCACTTGCATGAACTTGTCCGAGTGCTTTTTGCAGATCTGTATCAAAATCATGAGTGAAGGAGTAATTGAAGGTAGAGATATCCATCGTCAACCGCCTGACTGCATCAACGAAGGTGACTGTGTATCCATCGACCTTACTTTTGACTTCATCCGAAAACCCAAAAATGCGTGCAGCCAGCCTCGCCTTTTCGCTGGATCCGAATGAGGGCGTTTTTCGTGGCTTAAAATACACACGTGCTTCTCGGGTAGCATCCTCGGGAACCCCTGAAAAAGTGTCTAGGCTGTATTTCAGATCTGTAGATTGAGACTGAGCAATGAAATCGGGTCTCTTGAGTATCCCGTATGCTGGTTTGACATAGACGACTGGTGTTGGAGGTTGGTTTTGTGCTATGACCAGCAGGAGAATCCGTATCGAAATGAACAGTATTGCGATGAAGAGCATGCCAATGGCGCCGATTGGGAGCAACCGCCTCAGCTGATAGGACAACTCTGAAAGTGACATGATATAATCTTAGCATACTTCTTTACGGGTAAATAGGCTCGAATCGTGAAATGCGCCTTCAAGCTTGGACATATAAATACCGTAAGGATGGGTATTACCAGAGATGCCGGAGTGACTTAGGAACTGTTCGCGAGTTTACGAGCGAATACGGATCCTTATGCCACGGAGGCGTCTTGTGGAGTTTCAATAAACCAGAGGTGCCGAGAGTCGCTTAGGAGCCGTTCGCGAGTTGTACGAGCGAATACGGATCCTTATGCCACGACGGTATCATTTGGAGGAAGTTAGTATTACCAGAGGTGCCGGAGTGACTTAGGAGCTGTCGCGAGTTTACGAGCGATTACAGATCCTTATGCCACGGAGGCGTCTTGTGGAGTTTCAATAAACCAGAGGTGCCGGAGTGGCCAATCGGAACAGACTGTAAATCTGTCGTCTCACGACTACGAAGGTTCGAATCCTTCCCTCTGGACTCATAAAAAAGGGCGCCAATTGGCGTCTTTTTTTATGGGTTTTAGTTTGGGAAGGATGAGGTACGCGCCGCTCTGAACGTAGTGAAAAGCTAGTCCCCTTGGGGGAAATCCTTCCCTCTGGACTGTGAAGTAGACGCGCAAAGCGCGACACTTCACAGTCATGTAGCGAACTTTGTTCTGCTACATGACCATTAATGTCTCTAATTTACGAGTTGATCGTGTAACGATCTTTGATCTGCTACGCGGCTGTGAATGTCTCTTTTTAGAGTCAATGAGTCAAAATGAACAAACTTCAATACTGCGTCTACGTATTGCTCAGCCAAAAGGATAATATGTTCTATATTGGCTACACGACGAATCTACACGAAAGACTGACTTCACACATCTCAGGTAACTCAAAAGCTACAGCGCCCCGTCTCCCATTTATTTTGATCTTTTGTGAATATTATCTATCGAAACATGATGCAACAAGGCGAGAAAAATATTTCAAAACTACAGTTGGAAAGAAGTCACTTCGCCTCATGCTCAAAGAGAGTTTGGTAGAGCTAGATTCTGTGAATCCACAGCTTTAACTCCTCGTGAAAATATATGATCTTCTAATTTCGAGAGTATTTTTGTGTGAGAAGAATAGACCAACATGAAATATTGATCTTTTTTACTTGTCCTGGAGATCTAAAATATGAGTTCGAACCAAATTACAGCGTTTGATTTCATCTTCATATTCTAATACAATTCAGCAATGATATTGCTTATTTGTTTTGCTTTCCTAGCAGGAGTGGTGACGATATTGTCTCCTTGCATCCTTCCCGTTCTTCCTATTATTCTTTCATCCACTATTGGTGGAAAAGAAACGGGCAAAGCCCGACCAATTGGAGTAGTAATTGGTTTTGTAATGAGCTTTACATTTTTCACTCTATTTCTTTCAATATTAGTAAAAATAAGCGGCATATCTTCAGATGTATTACGTACCATTTCTGTTTTTGTCATTGCTGGATTAGGTATCTCACTGGTTATCCCAAGATTCCAACAAATCATTGAGGAACTATTTTCCAAGTTATCCCGTTTATTGCCAAGAGGAAATGTACAACCAGGATTTGGACCAGGCCTCTTGATAGGGCTATCACTTGGTCTTCTGTGGACTCCGTGTGTTGGACCAATTCTGGCCTCAGTTATATCACTAGCTATCTCTGGGACGGTTACTCTCGATGCATTTATTATCACATTTGCCTATTCGCTTGGAACTGCAATCCCAATGTTTCTCATTATGATTGGAGGTCGAACGATGCTCCGAAAAATCCCTTGGTTACTCACAAATACAGCACGAATACAAAAGGCATTTGGAATACTTATGATCGTTACAGCAGTTGGGATATTCTACAATGCTGATCGTGCTCTTCAGACATACATCCTCACCTTATTCCCACAGTATGGAATTGGTCTTACAAAATTTGAGGATAATAAATCTGTTCAAATGGAATTAAAAAAAGTTATACAATCAAAAGATATGAACAAATTAAATCTTGGTAAACCACTTCAACAAAAAGGTCTGCTTGCACCAGAAATAATTCCAGGTGGTGAGTGGTTCAATACTAAACCACTCACTCTTGCAGAACTTAAAGGAAAAGTGGTTATGGTAGATTTCTGGACCTATACCTGCATTAATTGTCAAAGGACACTTCCTTTTGTAAAAGAATGGTGGAGAAAATATCAGGATAAAGGATTGGTTATTATTGGTGTACATGCTCCAGAGTTTGAATTTGAAAAAGATAAGAATAATCTTGCGCAAGCAATTAAAGATTTTAAGCTCACCTACCCGATAGTACAAGATAATGACTTTTCTACCTGGCGCGCATACGATAATCATTACTGGCCGGCAAAATATATTATTGATAGAGATGGATATATTCGCCATACCCATTTCGGAGAGGGAGAATATGATAAAACAGAGGAGGTTATTCAGGAACTTCTGAAAGAAACTGGAGTATCAACACTCTCTCCTCCTCATAATCCAACAACAAAAACATATGGGAGAACCCCAGAAACCTATTTGGGTTATGGAAGAATTGACCATTTTTCCTCTCCAGAACAAATTAGGCAAGATGTGTCAAACTTCTACACTTCATCTACTTCCCTTCCTGAAAATACCTTTTCTCTTAACGGTAAGTGGACAATAATGGAAGATTACGCCTTACCCGAAAAAGGATCTGAGCTTACATTCAACTTTGATGCTAAAGAAGTGTATTTGGTCATGAAAATAGCAGGAAAACCAGCTCAGATTTCTGTTTATATCGATGATAAGATCCAAAATTTTGGTGAAGACAATATAAACGGCATGGTGACAGTTAACTCAGATAGGCTTTATAAGCTTATATTACTCCAAACGCCTGGAAAACATATATTGCATCTTGAATTTAAAGATGCAAATGCTCAGTTATTTGCGTTCACTTTTGGCTAAAGATATGAATAGTAAAACGTATATTCTATTATTTATGATGGTGATTTTGCTATCAGGACTTTACATTTTTACACGGCAAAGAATACCTAGTCAAGATATATCTTTGAACCATAGCCAAGAGATAATTTCTGGTTCTTTTGTACCTAGTAAACTCAAGTCCGAAAGTGAATGGAAAAAGATACTGACTACGGATGAATATCATATTTTAAGAGAGGCAGGAACAGAGACTCCTTATACTGGTGTTTATAATGATGAAAAAAGAAAAGGTACGTATTATAGTGTTGGCTGTGATATTCCCCTCTTCAGATCAGAAACCAAGTTTGACTCAAATACTGGGTGGCCGAGCTTTTGGGGTCCAATTTCCCTAGATTCTGTTGTTCTTAGAAAAGAAAAAGGTGGTGATGACCGAATTGAAGTTTTAGACAGATGTGAAGGCCACCTAGGGCATGTATTCGATGATGGGCCCCCACCGACAGGCAAACGGTATTGTATGAACTCGATAGCGCTTAGGTTTGTGTCAGATAATGAATAACTTTCATATTTAGTTTATTTATCATTCTAAATTTCTGCATCGGGTACCATTCGGCGCCCGATTAGATGGATGGACCGAATGCCCTGCATTGCTCTGGACCAACTGAAATTTACTTATTCACCTATTATCTTAGGTTTTTGTGTCAATCTAAATTGAGGGTTCGAACTTCATTTATTTTTAAGTTAAGAGAATCTGTACTTATTTATTGAAAGTAAATTTATTAGCCTTTCAGATCAATCTAATTGATAGAAATAAAAAAAGGTTTAAACCGTTTTTATGAGACTGGATGATTATAGTCCGAGTAGCTGATCAATAACTGGTTTATTAAACCCAATTACTACTTCTCCATTGATCCAAAGTTGGGGCACTCCCATTTCTCCAGATTTTTCTACCATGGCTCGTGCTTGAGCTTGATCTTGTGACACATCTATATCCTCAAAAGACACTTTCTTATCTTTTAAGTATGCTTTTGCCATGTGACAATAAGGACATGTGGGGGTTGAAAAGACTTTTACTGTTTTCATATAATTTTTTGGTAATTGTTAATAAGTGAACTAATAACTTTCTTTTGTTTCTTTAATGACTCAATCCAAGCAGTAAGATATACTCTTCCTTCTTTTGTGATCGTATAACTATATCTTTTCGGTCCTATCGTTCCTTGTATTGATTCCCGAGTAACATACCCCTGTTTCTGCATCCGTGATAAGCAACGATACAGATTCCCGATATTTACTTCACATATACAACTTTCCTTCAAAGCTTTTTGTATTTCATACCCATAACTGGGTTTCTTCACCAATAAATAGAGTATCCCAGGTTCAAAAAAGTTTTCTACAACCACTTGTGAGCAATTAGTTCTCATAGTTATTATTTGCTTAACTATATGTAAGTTTAATATAGTATACTAAGCTTGTCAAGAGATATTGTTAAAAGTTCTCTATACTGAAACTGTTATGAATTCATGCCCAACTATGCCTAAACCAAATGAAGGAAAGACAGATCGCACCATTCGAGTTATTCTTGGAGTTATATTATTGGGATTGGCAATCCTTAGTCTTACCGGAGTAGCTCAAATAGTAGCTGGTGTCGCGGGGGTTGTAGCTCTCGTAACCGGAGCTATCGGATTTTGCGGATTATATAAAATTCTTGGAATTTCAACTTTAGGAAACAAATAATCCAAAAGATTACAATGTATTACTATACATATGAGAAAACAATTTATTTCTTTAACCTTACTATTCTCGGTTCTTGTATTTACCAAAATGACCTTTGCTCAAGGGATGATGGGAGGATTGTCAGCCGCAACTCCTGATGAAATTACACAAACAGCAAAAGATGAAGTTGCAGGTAAGGCTGTTTGGGATAAACTACAGAACAAGGAAGTAGTGTGTGCAAAATTGACAAACGATGATTTCGACGTTTTGGGAGATTTCTTTATGGGGAACGCGGTGGGTTCAAACCACGCATCAATGAATTTAATGATGAAAAATAGAATGGGAGAAGAGGGAGAAAAGCAGATGCATATTGCGATGGGTAAAAGACTGAGTGGATGTGCAACAAATGCAACGCTTCCAAATGGCTCAAGTTATTTCATGCCAATGATGGGTGGATTGGGAGGAATGATGGGAGGATTGAGTCAAAATGCCCTGCCAACACAGGTACAAGCAAGAGGATTTTCCATGATGGATGGATATGGATACAGCTCGATAGGACAAAATAGATGGAGTATATTTGGAGCAATTACTTGGATATTAGGAATTCTATTCCTTATTCTTGGTGTTATATATTTCTGGAAAGGAATTCAGCGAAAAAAATAAGCTTGGTTAATTTACTATGCTAAATTTGTGCGTAGAATGTTTGAGCACTTCCCTCTGCGCCAGGCACAATTCTCCACCTTCCTTTCCTGCACTGTGGAATCCGTATGCAGACAGGTGTAGTATGGTACCTATCGATTCTAAAACAGGAATCGTATTTTATGGATACTATTATTAATGAACAATTCATTGCTTTAGCAATCGAAGAAGCGAAGGCAGCCAAGGCAAACGGAGACTGGCCATTTGGTGCTGTGGTAGTCAAAGATGGAAAAGTAGTTGGAAAAGGACATGTTACTGATAAGTCTGGAGGGGATGTGACTGATCATGCTGAACTGAGGGCGCTTCGGGATGCTTGTCGCAATCTAAGCACTAACAATCTTGAGGGATGTTCAATATACTGCTCAAACGAACCGTGTCTAATGTGTGCAGCCGGAATATTCCAATCTGGCATCAGAAACGTCTATATAGGCGCATCACGTGATGACCTCCCCCTTCTACTTCGTCCACGAAAACTTCGAATCGAAGATGCGGCTCTTGATTCTGGACATGAAATCAAAATCCAAAGAGATCTCCTCAAAGACCAGATACTTGCTCTTTTCCAAGATATACACAAAAAGTAATACTCCTTACTAGGTTTCACACAAAAAAGCTTGGCCTTTCCGGAGATCAAGGCGTAAGATTGAGGGCAGATCCGACATCACCATAATATCACTGCCTCATATTTTCCACTAACTCCAAAAAGTTTAGGAGCGCGTTTGATTTACTTTCCTTATTCACGGATTTTTCAGGATGAAATTGAACACCATATATTGGAAGATGCTTGTGCTTTATGGCTTCGATTCCACTCTTTGATATAGCCAGAGCTAACAAATCGCTACCCATCTCTTTTAGGATCCATCGATGGCTTTCATAAGCTCCGAAAGTATTCGTATTTGAAAATATTTCACTCGGTACTACCACATTTATATGTGTAGTCCCTTGCTCCTTATTTTTTAATATCTCAAGTTTGGATCCAAATGCGTACGCGATGATTTCAAAACCCAGGCAAATGCCAAATATAGGTTTTTTTGAGTTACGTATGAGGTAGATTTCCTTTTCTATCAATTTTTCATGACCAAAGACTGAAAACTCATGCCCGCCAGTCAAAATGATTGCCTTATATTTCTCGACAGTATTCACGTCAATGTCAGAGTAGCTGACTACATCTACCTGATGGGGGGACAAGAGATCGACTAATTCATTTAGGGTTCGCGTTCCATTATTTACAACTAAAATTTTCATGCACCAGCTCCTCCTTTGCCTTTTCTCCACGGCACTCTCGTTAGCATTGAGGCATATACATCCTCATCAAGTGATATCTTTATCTCATCGAGCTCTTCAGCTGTTGGGCTTCTCTCTTGAAACTGGACGAATGGTACGTCATCGATGACTGCGAGAGGTTGCTGTTCTTCCCCTTCTCCCATCACAACCACCGCAGATGTCGCTAGACCATCAGCTATGTTTGATTTTTCTGCTTTTAGTTTGCGGCCAAATATATCCGGCCTCCCGACATAACTGTAGATAGATTCAAATCCACTATGTGAGAGGGATACGCCGGTTACACCCCATCTAAGTGGAGTTAGCTTGCTATCAGTGATAATCACTCCGACTTCCTTCAAATGAAACCTGTCCAGAAGATGAGATCGTATCTGATTTGCACTTCTCTGTGGATCCTCTGGCCATAGTATGTAATACCCATTGCCGTTTGATTCATCTATGCCAGCACTTGCAACCAAAATATTTTTATTGATGCTTATCAAAAAACCGTATTGATTGAACTCTCGAGGCAGATAGTATTCAGCTTCATCTGTCACGAGTTTGTCTTTTTGTTCATCAGATATTTTCTTTACCATTCTCCCTTCACAGATACTCACTATCTTTGAAGTAACCACAACGATAGATTTTTCGGAAAGAGAAGGAATATATGTATCAATAACCGAAAAAATATTAGTGTCTTTTGAAGTGATTTTATGAGTCTTGAATACCGTTACTTTCATGGGTCAATTCTATCAAAAAAATGAGGGTAACAACCCAACCAAAATGCTTAGCCATATATACTCCGCAAATGCCGAGTGTAGAACGTTAGAATACGCTAATTTGTCGTCTATTTTCAACATACACAATCTAAGTTCGAACATTCTTGATATAATCACAACTGTGAAAAGTAGAATCATCGTAGCTGCAGTGATCGAAAATGAGGGCCACTTTTTGCTCGGGCAAAAGCCAAGAGATGTTGGTCCCTATCCTAATACATGGCATCTCCTTGGTGGTGGAGTAAATGTAGAACAAGAGTCGTTGGAAGATGCCCTGAGAAGAGAAATACAAGAAGAGGCTGGTCTCAAAATTGATACCATTAGAAGAGTTTCTTTTGATGAAGATTATGAGCCAGATAAAAAAGGAGAGTTGACTCACTATGTGTTTCTTATATTTTGGGCAATGTGCGGATCCAAAAAAATAAATGCGAGCGATGACATAGAAAGATTACAATGGTTTTCAAAAGCAGAACTAAAAAATTGCCAATAACCAGACCTTCAGTAAAGCTATTTAAGGAGCTGGGGCTTATTTGAAGCCGTTTTTTCAAAATGAGAATCTGGGACATATCACCTTCCTTCCTCTGCCGAAAACACCTACTTGGTGAACACCGAGAGCTCCATGCCATCTGGTCTGTCATAACACAGAATAAAAAGGGCTACTCGAAACACCCGGAGACGATACGATGGGTAGGGAAATTAAAAGCTTTGCACATGCGCCATCAGGAGCTAGTGAATGAGATGAAAAAAAGAGGATATACCCACGCCAGTGATCTACCAGCTCGGTACGCTCGAGGCAAAGCACATCAGGATGTGTTCATACATTCCATCGACGAACAGGTGGCGATTCTGAAACAAAAGGGATGTTTGTGCTTCTCTGTTATACCTAAGAAATAGTAGATTGATGATTCTTATTGCCTGACGAATTGGTACACTGTAGCTATGAATACCAAAAAAGTAGTGGTCATCGGTGGAGGTATTGCAGGACTCTCCACAGCTGCACTTTTGGCAAAAGACGGACTCCAGGTGACGCTTCTCGAACGCAATGCTACTCTTGGAGGAAGAGGAAGAGTCCTGAGAGAGAAGGGCTTTACCTTTGATATGGGTCCTTCGTGGTATATGATGCCAGACGTATTTGAGGATTATTTCAAGCTCTTTGGGCAAGACATATCCCACTATCTCAACCTCGTACGGTTGCCAGTTCACTACAAGATATTTTTCCCTCAAAACAAAACCTACGAGATCAGCAAAGATCTAGAGAATAATCTTGATCTATTCGAAAAAAACGAGCCAAATGGTAGGGAGAAACTCAAGTCCTATCTCGCAAAAAGCAAATATCTCTATGACACTGCTATGCATGATCTCGTCTTTCAGGACTATCAGTCGTACAAACCTTTCCTATCATTTTCACTTTTATCGAAATTATTTACCTTAGATATTTTCAGAAGTTTTCATGATAGCATCAAGTCTCAGTTCTCAAATCCTCATTTACAAAAAATTCTCGAGTTCACCACAGTATTCCTCGGAGGATCGCCATACAACACGCCAGCATTCTATAGCCTCATCTCTCATACTGATTTTAATATGGGCATATTCTATCCAATGGGTGGCATGGGCAAGATATTCGAGGCGCTCGAAATGCTTTGCAAAGAAAACGGTGTTGATATACAAACTAATCAAGACGTGTCTAAGATCTGCGTTGAAAATGGCGCTGCGTCAAAAGTCATGACAACAACAGGTGAATATGACGCTGACATTGTCGTTTCAAGTGCGGACTACCATTTTTCTGAGACACGACTATTAGAAAGTAAATGGCAGACATATCCTGAGTCATATTGGCAAAAAAAGGTGCTCTCCCCAAGCGCTTTCGTGATGTATCTCGGACTGAACACAAGACTCAAAAATATCAGCCATCACAACCTTTATTTCGAAGACTCCTGGGAAAAACATTTCAACACAGTATATGGGAAATCATCCTGGCCTGAAAAGCCCTCCTTCTACTTTCACTGTCCATCAGTCACTGATCAAAGTGTTGCCCCTCAGGACGGTGAGACACTTATGGTCCTGGTCCCTGTCGCAGCAGGTTTGGAAGACACCGACGAAATACGGGAGAAGTATTATCTGAAAATAATTCAATCACTAGAAACTATTCTTGGTGAAAAAATCAGCGACAAAATTGTGATGAAAAAGATTTTCGCTCATACTGACTTTTCTCAAGCGTACAATGCATACAAAGGAAGCGCTTTTGGGATCGCCCATACTCTGTTTCAAACTGCGCTTTTCCGTCCTCTGAATCAAAGTGCAAAAGTACGCAACTTATACTATTCAGGGCAATACACCAATCCAGGTGTTGGATTGCCTGTCTGCTTGATTTCAGCACAAATCGTAAGGAACGCAATCATGAAGCAGGAAGTGGCAAAATAATATCATCAAATGATGGAGAACCCAAACTACGCAGAAATAACCAAAAAAGCGAGCAGAACATTTTATCTGTCAACATTACTTTTTCCAAAAAAGCTCAGAGGTGATGTGTTTGTTTTGTATTCATATCTCAGAATGATGGATGATATGATCGACAGCGTTCCTTCTGAGTACTTGACCTACGAGCAATATAAAGCGCTTACTTTGGCAGCTCTCCATGGTAAGCCATCAGGGATCCAACTCATTGATGGATTTGCGCTCCTTGTCGAAAAAAAGAATATACCCGAAACATGGGTTCATTCTTTTTACTCGTCCTTGGAGCTTGATTATAAGTCCAAAACATATGCTGACTTCACGGATCTGGAAGAATTTGTGTATGGAGTAGCGGAAGTTGTTGGACTTATGATGGCAAAAGTTATGGGACTCCCTGATACGTCGCATCCTACTGCACAAGCTCTCGGCAAATCTAT
The DNA here is from genome assembly GCA_037130495.1 of Candidatus Roizmanbacteria bacterium. Lineage (GTDB taxonomy): Bacteria > Patescibacteriota > Microgenomatia > UBA1406 > GWC2-37-13 > JAGOLU01. Next base: position 2,727 of record JBAXSX010000004.1, on the reverse strand, counting down.
GCAACTCATCAATATTCTTCGTGACATAGACGAAGACGCGCGCTTGGGCAGAACATATCTCCCTCAAGACGAGTTGGCGAGATTTAGCATAAGTCATTTACCTCCAACCAACCCGACCGAAGAGTCACATTTTATCGATTTCATTCGATTTCAATTTCAACGAATCAACGAGATTCATGCCGAAGCAGAAAGCGGTTTTGAATCCATCCCGGTATCAAGCCGTGTAGCGATACAAACAGCTTCTGATGTGTACTATTCTATTGGGAAAACAATCGCCGATGATCCATTGATCGTATTCAAGCAAAAAGTGCGACCTTCGCTCCTACGAATACTGATGTATGCCTTACAGAATTACATTCGAGTACAATGGGCAAAATATCACCAAAGTCGACCGGCATTACTAAATAGTAAATAAAATGAAAATCGAATATCTTGTTTTCAACTACCTCATTGTCATATTCCCGCTCATCACGACAGTACTCTTGAAAAAAGTGCGACTCCCCCATCTTCGTCCCGCAACCGTAGCAATAGCAATATCAGCACTCTTGTTCATCATCTTTGACAATCTCGTTACGGGGTATTTTTGGGTATTCAACCCTGCATACATCTTAGGTATCCAAATAGGAAATATCCCTATAGAAGAGGCCTTGTTCTTCTTCACCGTGCCATTTAGTTGCCTTTTCTTATGGGCCAATTGGAAGCGGAGATTTGGCAGAGATTCATCAGCCATCACACATATTCCTTCGGTCCTTCTGGCCATTTCTCTACTGGGTGGAATCAACTTGTTTTTTGTTGGCAAATACTACACAGCGTCAGTCTTTATGATGATGTTCGTAACCGTCTTGATAGACATGTATTTCAAGTCGAAACTATTCATTCGAAGTTACTTTTTGTGGTATCTGTGTATCATCAATGCATTCACCTTTGTCTTCAACCTGTATCTGACCGCTCGACCCATCGTCATCTACAATCTGGGGTACAAAAGTGGGATGATGGTATATAGCATACCGATCGAAGATTTCGTTTTTGGCATCGCCCTCATATCATTGACTATTCTGATCTATGAGAGAATATCCCTGCATCCATCTATCAGTAATAATTGACAGGACACCTCATATATGCATCAACTCGAAAAACACAGTATCGAAGAATTTAGTTCATGGGCGGACAATTACGATAATCCCATCAACTCAATTACTTTCAGACAAACAAATACACATATTGTCAAACTACTTGATCCACGACATCACTCCTCACTTCTTGATGTTGGGTGTGGCTCTGGCTTACTCATCCAGTATTTACTCGACACGAATAGAAACATGAAACTCTATGGACTGGATATCACCCCCAAGATGATTGAGGTAGCAAAGCGTAAGTTTCAAAGTCATCCTCAAGTTGAGATCACGTTAGGCTCTGCAATCAACATGCCCTATGCAGATAACACATTTGATTATGTGACCTGCGCAAGCTCATTTCATCATCATCCAGACCCGTTAGAGTCGACTAGAGAAATGGTAAGAGTATTGAAACCAGGTGGAAAACTCCTGATTCTTGATATGTGTATCGAGGGACTGCTTCGGAAAATATTTTTTGCATTTGAAAACTTCTATCACAATGAGGGAAAGGTTTTCCGATTAACGAATAAGGAGATGCGTGATCTATATCAAAAAGTGGGGCTGAATGAGATTGTTCAATCTACTTTTCTCTATTTCACTCTTGTTACGGTAGGAGTTAAGGAATCATATAGGAATATCCGTGCCTCGCGATAATCTCGTCAAGGAATTGCTGCCTCACTTTTCACTATTTCAAGCCAAGCAGCTATGCATCTTTTCGCTACTGCCTATCGTAATGAGCGATTCATACGCTTAATATATCAATTGGAGCATGTCACCTTCATATCTTCCGCGATGCATTGGTTACTTTTGCACACAGATCTTGTAAAGTCAGCATTAAATCCCGGCAATCCAGTGCCCTCATATATCTTACAACTCGAAGTCAATTGTTTGATCTGTGCATCAGTGAACCCCTCTACACCTGTGGCGTAACCGCATCCATATACAACCCACAAATGGTATTGATTATATGATCCAATTTGACAAAAACTGTCATGACTAACACAGTCATTGTCTGTTTGGCAATATTTAGAGCTGGTTATGTAAGGCATAATTTCATTTTCTTTACTCACAAAGGTGAGTGTGAACTGACTATCTGTTTTTTTAGTTGGGATCAGTACATTCGACTTTGTCACCACATGGAGAGTATTGGTGTTCAGTTTATTGTCAAACAGATTGTCTCTATACAAGCGCACTGATTCGTCACCTGTGATCTCCTTTACTCTATTGGCGACTTCTGTAGGATTCAAATCCTCTACTTTATTGCTATAGACCATAATTTTATATATATTCATCGGGGCAGGGGAAATCGGTGGGGATCCAGATGAGGACAGATTCATGGATCGAGTAGCAGATTGACTACTCATTGATTCCTTCATACCGATTTGGATTCCAAATAAAATAGATCCAGCAAAAGCGATGATTGTTACCACTACTATTATGACTATTTTCAAAAAAGAAAAGCCATTGCAGCACAAATAGGATTCGTTTCCATAGGTGAGAGAATGTTGCTTATTTTTCATCCTTTAATTGTACCAGAGGATTTCAGTAGAGGACAAGTTCCTACATTCAACCCTGGATCCGAACGATAGGAGTAATTAATAACGTGGATTGT
>JBAXSX010000039.1:0-5667 GCA_037130495.1 Candidatus Roizmanbacteria bacterium | reverse complement strand
GTTCCTGATCGTCATCAGGCACCGTCCCGAGGACTATGCCCGAGGGGAAATCAAAATAGAATAGATCCCTCCTCCACACAGCGGAGAAGAAGTGCATTCCATCGTTTGACTCCCCGGACTTGATCCGGGGACCAAAGAGAGAGCACTACATGGTTCCTGATCGTCATCAGGCACCGTCCCGAGGACTATGCCCGAGGGGAAATCAAATAGAATAGGTCCCGGATCGCACTCTTGAATCCCTGAACCCCGAAGGGGCCACTTTGTGGCTTGATTCAGGGACCATGAATCAGAACACTAGATGGTTCCTGATCTTCATCAGGAAATCAAAATGGGATGGATCCCGGCGAGTTTACCCTGAGCTTGTCGAAGGGCTAGGATTGTAATAGTCAACGGTGGCTATAATGCATACATTTGATCACCACATGACCCAGGGATCATCGGGACTCGCGATAGGCTATATGGTACACTCAATCTAGTTTTTGATCTGAAATGTAAGATGTGTGTCTTCAAAGATCCTGAAACCCCGCAGGCGCGGGGAAAGTAAACCACAAAGTGGCCCCTTCGGGGTTCAGGATGACAAACAAAGGCACTAAACGAATTACTTAGGATGAAATAGAGGATATTAATCATGCATCTTATGGCCATAAATCGCCCTTCTCGTACCATCGATCGGATACGTTTCGTTCTTCTCACTCTTTTTTTTGGAGCAGTGATTGTCAGTATTCCATTTGTATTGAGGCGAGCAGAGGCGAGCAGATATGGATTTTTTTCTGAGATCAGAGATAGTCGATATACGATCTCAGCTATACCCAATGGGTTTGAGCTCAATTTCCATGTTGATCGGAATCGTTTTGGCATACTCGATATTGAGATGCATAGGAGTCAAGATTTTCATGTGATCCCAGGTGGTGTCATCGCAACTCTTCTCGATACTGATGGAAGTCAGATGGTCAGACAAAACTTCAGGACTTCAGATATCGACACAACTGAGTCAATCATCCTAATTGGATTCGAACCGCGAGAGGATTCGGTTGACAAACAATACCGACTCCGGATGACATTTAGCTCATCAGGTCTTGCGCTCCAATATCTTTCACATGGTGGTTTGAGGCTCAGGGTCGCGTCATTTGGAGACTATGCATCATATACGAGATCTGGAGGAAATATCATCTCATTTCTCTGGAGCAAGGTCGAGGTGATACAGAGCCGGCTCACTGATAGAGAGCGGGTCATTTTCTTGTATTTCGGATTCTTTTATTATCCTCTGTATTGGTTGATCCGCTGGCAAGTCATACGACGCAATCTCATAGGCAAACTTATCGAGTATCTTAAAAAAAGACTAACAGAAAAGTATTCTTTGGCTCATAATCAACTCCAAAAAGATGATCGGCGCCTAGTATTTATCAAGTTATATCTCCGATGGGGTAGAGAACTCCTTGTCAGGCTATGGCACTGGTATTCTAGACATCATTTGCGTGTAAATCGGGTGATCGTCAGTGTGATTTGGCTCTTTGCCGGGGTGATCATCGCACAAACTGCTGTAGAGATCACTGACACGGCCTATCTCTGGTGGATCGGATCATATATCTTCATTAGCTTGGTATTGCGGGTAGATGCGCGGATGCAGTATCTGATGGCGCTCATCGCCCTTTTATACGCGCCGTACTTTTTGTATTTTGAAAAGGAAGCTATTGCAGAAAAAATGGCGATATTTACCTATTTTTATCTCTGCTTCGGTGTATTCACTGATGGGGTGACGATGTTTCGAGAAAGACTGAAACGGAATAGAGGATAGGGAGAGGAGGTCAAATAGTCTGTAAAGTCCATAAAGTCTATAAAGTCTGTAGGGTCTAAGGTCTAAGGTTGAGATAGTCCGTAAAGTCTATAAAGTCGTAAAGTCCGTAAAGTGTAAAAGGTAGAACGTATAACGTAGAGCGGGACAGGTAAAGTCGTAAAGTCCATAAAGTGTCAGTTCGAGCAGGGTCGAGAACTGTGGAGATCATGCCTTGCATAGGTCAGTGAGTTATTTGTTCACATCTCGACAAGCTCGATGTGACATGAAAAAGACATTCTCATCAGTCGCGCCTGCCTGTCGGCAGACAGGTCAAACCTGACTTCACGCGGGCTGAGAAGGGTCTCACTCAATTGCGTTATTGCAGGTTCCTGTTTGAGCTCCCCTCTAGAGAGGGGTGGCGAACAAAGTGAGACGGGGTGTGTAAATGAAGTAATCACAACACACCTCCCCGCGTCAGACGCGGGACTCCTCTCGAGAGGAGATGAGGGTAGGACAAGCCCGCCTAAAACGGCGGGTTATCGGGTCAGTGATTGACCGTAAAGAGTGCCTTTTGTAGTATAATATACACATGTGGCCGACCAAAATCACTCCGTCTACACCTGCTCGAGAAAGGATCCACTATACATTGGCCTATGGCTCCCTAGATGATTTGCGATCATTGAATCAACAGTATACTAATGACGAAATCAAGAGAACATTTCAGCAACCCTATCGAGGCATATATTCGAAGGCAAAATTTGGGTTTTATCGAGCATATTTTGGACTGTTTGATCTCAAATCTGATCTTTATTTGAAACATGTTTGATATCAACAAATCACTACTACCCGCACAGCAAGAGACGTTCGTGCTCCTCAAGCCTTTTTTCCATGAGTTTTATCTATCCGGAGGTACGGGACTGTCCTTTCATCTCCAACACCGCATCTCCTTTGACTTTGACCTTTTCACCGACCATCTGCTCCCCCGATTCTTTACTCGTAAGGTTACTCAAGTGCTCCCTATCAAGCAGATGATCGTAGATACAGATAGCGAGGTCACCTTTCTCGACGAGCGAGGAGTGAAAATCACCTTTTTGTATTTTCCCTATCCTCGTATAGGTAAATTAATCAACATTCATGGAGCCCTCGTGGACTCTCTCGATGATATAGTGGCAAACAAACTCCATGTGATAGGGAGGCGATCGCAGATCCGTGATTATGTTGATATATATACGCTGATCACTGGCACTGACTATACGATTCAAAAGTGTATCGCCCTAGCCAAACAGAAATATGGAAATGAATTTGACCCGCAACTCGCTATCGGGCAACTCTGCTATATAGATGATTTGGACTTTAACGACGGGGCATTTACTGCGCTGGGAGTGTTAAAAGAGGACTTCGTCTCGCGTCTCGCTCAAACTGCGCGTGAGATTGTGTGATGTGGCCCTCCTTCGCTCCCGCGAAGTCGCGTTTGACGCGACAGAGCGGGACAAGTAAAGCTACGGAAGGGCAAGCCCGCCTACAACGGCGGGGAAGCGGCAGACTGGAGGTCATTAAGATGATTGATTTCCTGACCCCGTATCTCGTACGGGGTAAATTCCGATCAGGAACCAGACGCTATTTCATAAATGGTCCCCGGACTAGATCCGGGGAGTCAAAATCCTTACGCTCTCCATTAATATTCTGCTTTCTCAATAGCATCACTTCGTTTTGAGTCGTTTCATGTCCTCATCGACCATCATCTCAATCAGGTCTTTGAAGTGGGTTTTTGGTTTCCACCCGAGTTTTTCTTCCGCTTTGATAGGGCGACCGAGCAAGAAAGGTACTTCAGCGGGGCGCATATGTGCGGGATCGATTTTCACATATTTTTCCCAGTCAGTGATACCTACATGAGCGAATGCTACTTGGACCATCTCTTTTACCGTGTGGCCCTCACCGGTTGCGACGACATAGTCATCCGCTTCCTTGGCTTGGAGCATGAGGTGCATCGCTTCGACATAGTCACCTGCAAAGCCCCAATCACGGACAGCATCGAGGTTGCCCATCGAGATGTGATCTGCGAGACCGAGCTTGATCTGTACGACACCGTCGGTCACTTTGCGTGTGACAAACTGTTTGCCACGGATAGGGGACTCATGGTTGAATAAAATACCATTGCATACAAATAAGCCATACGATTCGCGATAGTTCACTCCTATCCAATATGCATACAGTTTGGATACGCCATAGGGTGAGCGAGGATGGAACATCGTTTTTTCATCTTGATATCCACCGTCATTGGCAGCGCCAAACATCTCACTCGTCGATGCTTGATAAAATCGAGTAGTCGGCGAAAACATTTTGATTGCATTGAGAAAGTAGAGCACTGCAAGTGCATTGACCTCTGTCGTGAGCTTTGGTTGGTCGAAAGATGATTTTACAAATGATTGTGCTCCGAGATTATAGATCTCATGAGGGCGGAGCGTGCGGACCACGTTGTATAACGAAGATTCATCTGTTAAATCACCCTCGACGAAATCGATTTGCTTCGTGACACCGAGGAAGTCGAGATTTGAAAAGTTTGGGTTGCTATAGCGCCGGGTGAGTCCGTAGACTTTGTATCCCTTGGACAAAAGAAGTTTGGCGAGATATGGTCCATCTTGCCCCATGATCCCGGTGATGAGTGCTGTTTTTGACATATGGATCAATGATACCAGGAAAATGGAATAGAAAAAGTCGGACTTAGTCCATCCCGCAGAGCGGGACAAGTACAGTCGTAAAGTCTATAAAGTCCATCGCGCCTGCCTGTCGGCAGACAGGTCAAACGCGACTATGAGAGAAAGGTACAGTCGTAAAGTCCGTAAAGTATAGAAGGTAGAACGGGACAAATAAGTCTATAAAGTCGTAAAGTCCTTAAAGTCCATAAAGTCCAACTTTACAACTTGAAAACCTTATAACTTTGAACCTTACGACCGATCTTGTGCACCTACCCCGAATCGAACGGGGATCAGAAGCTCCGCAAGCTTCTACTCTATCCAATTAAGCTATAGGTGCAATTTCCAGGATCTGACAACAGGGTCACATTATATCAGCATGCATAGAGACATACAAAAGGATCATGCGAAGGGGGGAAGGGGACACTGATATCAGTTAGTCTGACCGGTTGGTGTGCCAGGCGTCTGTTGTGCATTGATCTTTGCCTGGAGCTCGGCAAGTATCGATGCGAGCGAGTCGTCTGCTGGTGGAGCTGCAGCTGCAGGTGTGGCAACAGGTGGAGCAACGACCGGAGCAGGAGCTGATACAGGGGCTTGGACGGCAGGTACTGGAGCAGCGACCACGGGTGCTGGTGTGGGCTCAACTACCGGAGGTAGAGGAACGACCACAGGAGCAGGTGTGACTGCCTGAGTACCAAGCTGAGACTGTAATCTCTGCAATTCGGCGATTTGTGCTGCGATAGGATCAGCTGCTGGGGCTACAACAGGAGCAACTGTGGGTGGAGGAACGGCTGCGACAGGAGCTGCTACGACGGGAGCTACTGGAGGAGTAGTCACTTGAGCTGGTGCAGCAAAACCGAGGATATCATCAAATTCTTCCTTCGTGAACCCTTTCAGTATTACGACACTCTGATCATCTTTTTCGATTTTGGTCACTGGGGTACCAGCAAAATTGTTGGAAATAGTCAACATCTCAGTGAGATATTCGCGGTTGACTTCGAGATTTTTTTCTTCAAAGGGGAGATTGTGAGATTTAAGGTAGTCTTTTTCTTGATTACAAAAGAGACAGTCATTGATCGTATAAATCGTGATTTTCATATGCACTCATTATGGGGAATAGGACAAAGTGTGTCAAGGGGCAAATAATTCGATACAGTCCGTAAAGTCTATAAAGTCCATAAAGTCGTAAAGTCTGTAAAG
>JBAXSX010000038.1:0-6292 GCA_037130495.1 Candidatus Roizmanbacteria bacterium | reverse complement strand
TCAAAATCAAAGTAGTAGATGCACAAGGCAATCCCGTCGAAGGAGCTGAGGTCACGCTCCACTCAGCAGTACAGATAGCACAGACAGATAAGGATGGGATAGCCACATTCACTCATGTTGAAACGGGTCAGCATAGAGTATTGATTGCATATGACAACTATTCTGGGGAACAATCAATCAATCTGAGTGGGAGTACCAAGGAGTATGATCTCAACATCACCGTGACTCCTCAAAGGGTGTATCTATCTTCGATCGGATATGTAATAATGTTTTTGATGAGTGTTCTCATCATCGTACTGATCATCGTGATTATTCGACAAAAAAAACAGATTTCAAAACATATCCTACCGTATGTTTGCATAATTCTTTTGTGCATATCCATTTTATTCCCTAAAAGTGCATTTGCTAGTACCACAGTGACGTACTCTATTACTGCCGGAGCCGATGATAGCACTTTAGATGGCGCCACTTTTACAGATGCATATACTCAGGTTAAGATGGGCAAATCAAATACCACAGCTTCAGTCAACAATTTCCTCCGATTTGTAAACATTGCTATCCCACAGGGAGCGACGATTACGTCAGCAAATATCAATTTTTCAGGCACTGGTCAAAGCTCACCCATAACCAATCTACAACTTGCAGCATATGCTGCAGATACTGCAACGGCACCAACCGACAGTGCGACATTTACAAGCTATCAAAGCACGCTTACTACTGCTCGTGTGAACTGGGATGCTGTGCCAGCTCAGACGTGGGGAGTGGTCGTGACTTCACCTGACATAACAACAGTCGTCCAAGAGATTGTGAATCGGCCTGGGTGGAGCACAGGTAGTAGCATGATGATCTGGGTTGGAGACAATGCTTCATCTGGGTATGCGAATCGACAGTATTTTTCATATGAATATAGTGGTGGAGAACAAAAAATGAGACTATCAATCACTTATGATGTTGTTGCAGCAAATACACCTACACCGGGCCCCTCTCCTACTCCTACCCCTATCCCCACGCCTAGCTCCACTCCTACAGCTACTCCCACATCTACACCGACTCCAACGCCTACTCCTACCTTTACGCCGACTCCGACTGCTACGGCAACACCCGTACCTCCCACAGCCACTCCGACTGCGACATCGACTGTCACCCCTACTCCAACTGTTGGACCTACTGCGACTCCGACCAATACGCCGACAGTGACCCCAACACCGACTGATACCCCTATTCCACCTACTCCTACTGCTTCTCCTGTATTTACACCCACTCCTAGCGCTACTCCCACACCTTCATTCACAGGCACTCAACTCACATTGAAGATAGCAGCAGGGGGAGACGACTGCACACATTTCACCAAAACGAACGTCATGGATTGTACGACGACATGGCCTGCTATGGGAAATTGGAACCCTGGATACAGTGCAAACAATATGTTCCGTTTTATTAACCTCACTATTCCCCAAGGTTCGCGAATCAATGCAGCCAACTTTATCTTTAAGTCAGCCGATCTCTCTGATGGAGGAGTAGCTGTCAATCTCCAACTTGCAGCAGTAGCGACTCTCAACCCAAGCGCTCCAACGACGGCGGGCGAATTCGTCGCAGACAAGGCCAATCTCACTACTGCCAAAATCAACTGGGATGCGGTGCCATTCCATACTTGGGGAGTTGCGACGACATCCCCCGATTTGTCCTCAGTGATCCAAGAGATGATTAGTAATGTTGGATGGCAATCAGGCAACAGTCTACTGCTCTCTGTTGCAGATAATGTGACTGCAAACAATGGAGCACGCAAATACAATGCATTTGAATCAGGAAGCAATGCAGATCTTGCATCACTGGTCATATATTACTCACCTGCTGATGGACCCACCTCAACTCCGACATCTACACCAACAGTTACTCCTATACCGACCGTGACTCCTACATCAACTCCCGTGTTTACGCCTACTCCTACCTTTACGCCGACTCCGACTGCTACGGCAACACCCGTACCTCCCACAGCCACTCCGACTGCGACATCGACTGTCACCCCTACTCCAACTGTTGGGCCGAGCGCTACACCTACCTCATCGCTTACTCCAACTGCAACTCCTATACCACCAACATCTACGCCAACTCCTACAGTGACACCGCTTGTAGGGGTGACACCTACAACGCTTTTATTGACTCTTTCAGGAAGTGAAAATGATAGTACTTTTGCAGGTACAGGTTCTTTTTCAAGTACAGCAAACTGGCCTGAAATGGGTATGCATGACAGCACAAATGCGAGTAATAATCTGATGCGTTTTACAAATATTACTATTCCTCAAGGCTCCACCATAACTGCGGCTTCTTTGACGTTTACAAATATTAATGACTCAACTACTGTCGTTAACTTGCAACTTGCCGCAGTAAATGCAGACAATCCCACGGCACCTATCAATGAATCAGAGTTTCTTTCAGAACAAGGCAATCTCACTGCATCGCGAGTGTACTGGAGTGGACTTCCTGGTGTGAATTGGGGTGATCTTTCAACAACGCCAGATCTCACAAGCATAGTTCAGGATGTGATAAATAGACCGGGATGGTCTGCAAATAACTCACTTATGATTTGGATTGGTGATAATGGATCATCTATATACGCAAAAAGAAAATACGTTTCGGTAGACTACACCGGAGGTGAAGCAAAACCAAAACTCTCAATCACGTATCTTGAACCGGGTGCCCCCACTACAACTCCTACGAGCACATCGACTCCTTCTCCCACTCCAACAGTCACTCCTATACCGACAGTGACTCCTACATCAACTCCATCTTTTACTCCTACACCAACTGCAACATCAACTCCTACACCGACTCTAACACCTACATCAACACCCACGCCCACCGATACACCAGTACCTCCTACTCCGACAAGTACCCCTACTCAGACGCCAACTAGTACCCCGACCCCAACTGCCTCACTCACGCCAACTTCTACGTCAACACCGACGCTTACTCCTACGCCTACCGCTGCGCACTCTCTCTATTCAGCCAAAATCACTGCAGGCGGGGATGACTGCACATACAATTCGAAGACAAGTGCCCTTGATTGCACTGCTACTTGGCCTGCAATGGGAAATTTTGATCCAGGACACACGTTAAACAATATGTTCCGATTTGCGACTGTTACTATTCCGCAAGGATCACAGATTGATTCAGCAAATTTTACCTTCAACTCAGCCTCAAATTCTGATTCAGGCACCGTTAATCTGCAGATTGCAGCTGTAGCCTCGCTCAATCCGAGCGCGCCTACCACACCAAGTGAATTCGTGACATACCAAAACAATCTAACTACCGCAAAGGTCAACTGGGATGCCGTACCGTATCAGTCATGGGGGATCGGTGCCACATCGCCTGATATTTCCTCAGTAATTCAGGAGATGACGAATAATATCGGATGGCAATCGGGCAACAGCCTGCTCTTGTGGATTGGAGATCGTGGAAGCGCGAACTATGCCAATCGCAAATACAATGCATATGAGTCAGGAAGCAATGCTGACATATCATCACTTGAGATACACTACACACTCTTTAATACGAACCCAATCACCGTAAATGATGCCGTCAATACTATTTCAGGTGATCAACAGAGCATCGACGTCTTGGCAAATGACTATGACAATGATGGAGACACGATATCTATCGCATCCGTTTCTACTCCACAACATGGGACAGCTACCATTTCAGCGGGAAAGATAGACTATACATCGGACATTTATTACAGTGGTACTGACACATTTACGTACAGGATAGTTGACTCTCGTGGCGCATCTAGTCATGGCACTATCACGGTCAATGTATTACCACTTACGGGTCGATACTCCCTGAGTTATCATCTTGATAGATCTGCAGTTCCGAGTCTGTACTATACGGATTTGACACTGAACTTATATGTGGGCACCGCAAGCAACGTAGCGGTGAAAGTAGACAATGTCGATGTCGCGTCTGCGTATGATCCAACGACCAAGATAGTTACGTTCACCACATCTGGACTCAATATAGTAGTGTCGTTTGACAAGACGGGATCCATAAATGAAGTGGGCACTCTCACAAAAGCGCCTCTCAAATACAACAAAAAATGGGCGTGGTCTTTCAGTATGGATGATAACGTAAATTTGAAGGCATCAGTAACTAATCTGTTGAGTTACGGATTCAAAGGGACGTTCTATTTGATAGGCAATCAAGTTGATATGACTAGAAATGAGTCATGGACTGTCGATGCTCCTTACCTAGAAACTCTATTGGGACAAGGGTGGGCTATTGGAGATCACACGTGGGATCATGAGTGTACAGGGTTCACCACAGATCAATATAGAACGTCGATCATGCAGTCTTACAATCTTATGAAATCGATTGCTGACCTCTCATCTGTTCCAACGTACAAAGTTCTTTCGTTTGCTGCGCCTTGCTTTGCTGCTGAATATCACACTATCATTCAGCAGTTAGTTGCAGAAGCAACCACTGATTTGCGTTTTAACGAAAGTGGCAATGCGTACCAAATGATCGTTGACTCTGGCGCCTCAGCATATTCTTCAGGTGCTTTTAGCGCGACGCCGTTCTCGTATACGGCCGATATTGGACGTGATTCTATATTGCAGAGTGGTGCTCCAGGTGTTGTGACCGCCGAATCTCGACTGGATTGGATGGCTGCAAATGCGTCTGAGTCGAGACATTTCTGGTACAACTCATTCACGCATGGCAATAGTCAGGATGCGATCGGTAGCTTTGCAAATTATGCATATACCAACTATGGTGCCGGCGGTACAAATGAAATGCTGATGGCGACTGCTGAAGAAATATATAGTTATCTGCTTGTCCGAGACAATACACAATTTGGATATGATGGGATTGCGTCAGTTGGAGATCTTATACCGACTCCAACAGTGACGATCACGCTCACACCTACAGATACACCAATACCACCCACTGCAACACCTACAAATACTCCGACTAATACTCCTACAAGTACACCAACGCCAACAAATACGCCCACACCAACCACAACACTTGCACCTACACCAACGGCTACCCCTACAGTGACCCCGATACCTCCTACTTCTACACCTACCAACACTCCTACAAATACACCAACACCTACAGCGACTCCGACAGCGACACCAATACCACCGACTGCGACACCTACTTCAACCCCGACAAATACACCAACACCTACCACAACACTTACGCCTACTCCAATACCTCCAACACCGACACGCACTCCAACTCCTACTGCCACAGTAACGCCTACAAATACTCCTGTTCCGCCGACATCTACACCCACATCGACTCCATCAGTTACCCCAACGGCTACCCCTATACCTCCGACTCCTACTGCCACAGCTACTCCGACTATTACGTCTACACCGACTATTACACTGACACCTACAGTCACCCCAACTGCCTCGCCTACTCCAATAGTTACGGTCACTCCAGCAATATCGAGCACATCAGTTGCTTTGAGTGGGACTGATGCGGTGATTACATTCACCACAAATCTCAACACCTCAAACAAAATCAACTATGGATTGAATTCAGACATGACCTCCACTACAGGATATCTCAATGTTGCCGATCCCCTGACATCACACAGTATGACTCTCGCGTCACTTGCCCAATGCACAAAGTACTATTACCAGGTATTTGTCACTGATTCACAAAATCGCGAGGTGTCCGATACTGTTCGGTACTTCAATACCAGTGGATGTCTTGGAAATGCAACTATATTATCCGAAAAGGAAGCAGCTCCGAGTACGCTGAGCGATAGCAGTACAGACTTGGTTATTGGAAATATTGGTACAGTTACTCTGTCCTTGCTATCTGGGTTCACGAGCTCGATCGATCCTGTGTTTCAAGTTAAGCAGCTACATTCATCGAGCGTGATATTGACGTCTCCCCTGCCACAATCAAAGCTCCTTGTGTCTGACCACATCATCGATATTAAGTCATTTGACTCAAATCTGAACTCGATCAGCTCGTTTGCGAACAATATCACAATTACCATGCACTACGATCGCTCGACACTTGGCTCTATAGATGAAAATGCGCTCAAGATATATTGGTGGAATGGTTCAGGCTGGATTGCCCTAGAGAGCTGTGTAGTTGATACAAATGTACAGTCAGTGAGTTGTGTGACGAATCATCTCACGACTTTTGCGCTTATGGGTACAGCGAAGTCAACGCAATCCACTTCATCTACTACTTCATCCGCATCGAACACAAATACCACTCCCCCCTGTTCCGATCAATCCCCCGGTACCAAAGCACCATCCCTGTATGG
>JBAXSX010000037.1:0-6715 GCA_037130495.1 Candidatus Roizmanbacteria bacterium | reverse complement strand
AAGGACTGCAATGATACCGGTAGCTACCAATAACTCGATGAGGGTGAAGCCAGCAATACCACTACGGGAAGAACAAGCAGAAGGAGAAGAAAGATCGGAAGAAAGAGAAAGATCAGAAGAAGGATGAGAAGAGGAAGAACAGCGGTCACATACCATGCAATCAGTATACGCGGAGGGAGTGTATAAAGTCTATACAGTGACACTTTAGTCTTTATAGACTATCCTCTGAGTCGGACTGCTATACTGCGCATGTCGTCCCTTGTATCTGCTTATGAGTACCTCCCAAAAAATAGTGGCAACTATCGCCATATCGTTCTTCGGACTTGGAGGAGTTATGGTAGTGATGTTTTTCCTCTGGGGAAAGAAAAAGTGAAATCGTCTCCGATAGACCACGCAATATCTACGATACTCCGCGAACAACTCAGTGAGTCTAGTGATAGTCCTGTCTATCCGCGCCAACTGCAAAGATCTTCTGCATGATTTTCTGCATTTCTTCTGGGGTCACCCCATGAGCGACTCTCGTTTCTATAGCGGATAGAGTTGGTCCCTCACTATCATCTGCACCAGACGAGTACACTTCGCCCATCATAGATTCGGCAGCTTCCATCGCGTTGGACAGGGGATCGATGTGTTGGGCAGGAGGAGGCTCGTACCAATGGTCATGAATACCATGAATATGTTCAGTTGTCATATTCAGCACAGTATACACCTCACCCACAGATATGCATGCATACCTTTTGCATTTCTGCAAATAGAGAGGTATGATGACCATCTGAATATGCGGGTAAAACCTATTCAGAAATCAAATCGTGATCTAACAGCCGCGCTCTCGTAAGCGCGGTTTTTTTATACATTTTTATTTTTCTCTATGATTAAAAAAACCATACTCAAAGTGGAGGGTAAAAAGGTCACCCTTGATTTCCTCGATCATGTACATCACCTCGTTGCGATCAACGAATCACTTGTGTATGGAGCAGCAGATCACTATCGACATGTTCGTGGACTGATCTATGTTGACGTCCCAGCCATCGTTGGCATCACAGGCGCATGTGAAAATGTCGACACTCTTTTCAAAGTGGGCAATCGCCTCGACCTCCCGCTTTTTTTCAGTCAAACCGGACAACTTGCACTTGAGCAGGCACTGCAAACGATCCATGGTGCATGGACAGTCATCCACTCCGGACGTGACGAAACCGAGGAAGATGCACGACATCTCCGTCAGTTTCGACTCACTGAGGAGGAAGCTGATTGTACACTCGCTGGTATGACGAGGAAAAATTACGATGAAGACGCCATGTACGAGTTCCTCCTCGCCAATATTCAAGGAGTTGTGCAGGCTATGCTCACGTCTATCATCAAGCATCACGGAGATGTGTTGCGTACGGTGTACAAACGGGATATCACAAAACTCACTTATGCAGCGAAGCATCCGTTTGCTCGCATCCTCTATGAGGACGCTGTCAAACTCTTGAATACTAACGGATTCCCCTCTCTCAAATTTGGTGATGATCTCGGATCAGCACAAGAAGCCAAAATAGTCCAACTCGTGAATAAGCCCGGACAAGAGCTCCCCGTCTTTATCATGAAATATCCCAAGGAGATCAAATTTTTCAACATGAAAGTATCAGGCCGAGATCAGCGCGTGGTGCTGTCAGCAGATCTCATCTTCCCCTACGCTGGAGAGGGTACGGGTGCATCAGTCCGCGAGCATGACTTCGCAAAACTCAATACGCGCCTGCTCACCTCACAGATGTACAAGCTACATCTCAGTCGTGGTGGTAAATACAAAGACTTCAAATGGTATCTTGATATCATCAAGAGCAAAACACCCTTTCCACATGCAGGGTACGGCATAGGAAATGATCGAGTATTGCAGTATGTACTCGGCACTGCCGATATCCACCATGGGTCGCTCTTTGCGCAGCTCAATGAGCAAACAGAAGACTGGGACAAAGCAAAATATGGGCAGGCTGGATTTCTCACAAAGCAAAACAAGCACATACTATTATCGATCGGCACCAGTGAGGATAAGGCAGCCCTTCGTGATGTGATCGATCATCTGTCACAGGGAGAGCGATATGTCTTGTATGCGACCAAACATACACATGAGTATCTCAAAAAAGCGGGCATCATCACCTCTCAGGTCTACAAAGTTTCGGAGGATGGTAAGCCAAATATTGCAGACATGATAGCGAGTAGATCGCTCGATCTAATCATAAATATCCCGACCCGATTGGCAGATCGTGATGAGGCCATGATCACCGATGGCAAAAAGATTCGCACCGAAGCAGTCTCACGCGGGATCAATCTGATCACTGATATCGAAGTGGCCAAGATGGTGATCGAAAAGCTCGCACAGGAGTGAGCATGTGTGATGAGGGCGATCCGATGACTCGGATCGCCCTCACATAAGCAGCTCTACCCTATCACTTCAGCTGACTCCAGGCATGACCCGTACTACTGGATACCACGACAGGTACTGATAGTGCCACTGCGTTTTGCATTGAGGTGACTATATCGTGACAGAAACGATCGATCTCTCCTCTCGTTTTGACGGGCAAATCGTCTTTGGCTATTTTTGTTTGTTTGTCGGATTCGGTGTCTCCATGATGATATTCGAAAATGAGCTCGTCATGGATTTGCATGATGAGTCGTGCCATAGGATATCGAGGGAGGACGTCCCTCACTACTCGCACCATAGCTGTCTTGGTCATATCAGCTGCAGAGCCTTGGATGGGGAAGTTCTTCAGTATGCGCTCTTGCTCTGCTGTGAGGAACTTGACCGGCTCCCCTACCCGCTTGCCCGGGACTCCCCGATGACGTCCCATCATGGTCTCAACTCTGCCTTGGATTTTGGCGGCGATCAGTAGATTGTCAAAGTATCGTTTGACCCCTGAGTGTGTCTCAAAATACTTATGCAAAATATGTGCACATTCGGCAACTGGTTTGCCCAGTTGTCGCGCGAGACCATAAGCTGTTTCGCCATAGACGATCCCGAAGTTGAGTGTTTTCCCGATAGCACGCTCTGCCTTTCCAATATGTTTCAGTGGTATGTCGAGCAACTCCGATGCAGTTGCCGTATGCACGTCCTGGTTATTTTCAAATGCCTCTTTGAGTTTCGTATCATCCGCAAGATGTGCGAGGATGCGCAGCTCTTGTTGAGAGTAATCACACCCGATGAGGATCGATCCAGATGGTGCTGTATAGTAGCTGCGCACCATAGCGCCAAACTCACCAGTGATAGGAGTACTCTGGATATTCGGATCTTTGCACGCGAGGCGACCAGTCGCTGCTGCAGTCTGGATGTATGTGGGATGGATACGTCCATCCGAGGTGATGAATGTATGGATCGGCTCAACATATGTCCCAAGTATTTTGTCTACGGCGCGGAACTCGAGGATTTCTGCGATGAGCGCATGCTCTTTGGAAAGTGGTTCGAGGACATCATATCCCGTAGACCATTGACCAGTTTTGGTTTTGGGCAGCGTGATTTTGAGTGTCGTGACCAGCGCATCGCCGAGCTGTTTCGGAGAGTTGAGATTGACTCCACCGAGCTGCTCACCCAATCTCATTGAGAGTTGCTCTCTTTTTTTCTGTAAGGTATCCTCCACTGCTTTTAGTCTCATCTGATCAATATGTATACCGGTTGTGTGCATATCGCTGATGATCTCACTGACGGGCAACTCGATATCATGGTAGAGCGCAGAGAGCTCGGGATATTTGGTGAAAAGTTCATGCTGCTGTGTGATGACTTCATCGAGAGATGTTTTCTGGTATTTTTCGATGAGCTCATCTTGAGTCAAGGCAATACCTCCTGAGAGGAGAAAATGTGCGAGTACTGGATCCCATGTGACGACCATAGCATAGTATAGTCCAAAAGTTCCCAAGTCATCAGGTCGAAGGTGATCACGTCATCAAGTTCAAGGTTATCAGGTTATAAAGTTATCAAGCCGAAGTAAGAAATAGTCTATACAGTCTTATCGGGGCTCGAAGTGACACTTTATGGACTTTATGACTTTCGACTTTATAGACTTTATGGAGTAAATCGTCGACATTTGACCCGCTTTCTTCATCCATTTTCAATTTTTCATTATCAATTTTTAATTGACTCTTGCCTACCTTCCACTGTTGTACATATCGAATATCTGTGCAGCTGTCAGCGCCACGTCAGTCACAAAGGGTTCGTCGATGGAACCATTGAACTTTAAACCGACTGCTCCTGTTATGCCATATAGGTAGCCACCCACTAGTATTGGGGCAAAGGTGTCAGAAGCAACAATCCCACCGATTGAGTTTTCCAAAACTCCATCCACATAAATGTAATTTTTAACACCATCGTTTTTACCGACAATGAAATGCCAGTTTCCGTCATCGACAGATGTATTACTAACCGCCGTGACTACTTGGTTGCCAGTCGCAAAAGTGGCCTTGTGAGTATTAGAAGTGCCACCAACCGTAAGACTAATCCCCGCTCCTTGATACCCATCATATCTAGAAATCACAAATTGGTTTTGGGCACTATAGGCAGTTTTTATCCATGCCCCAAAAGTTACATTATTTAAGATATTTACATCTGTTTTTCGTACCTCATACCCTACAGGAACTTTAGACCCAGTTATGGGTAAAACAGCACCGGCGATACTAACCCATCCTCTCGTTGCTCCTGTCTTGGTTGTGAAGATGGTGATGTTCCCTCCTGATGCAGTACCCATATAGCCCCATGAAGTAGTATTGTCACTATTGGTTACGATGATCATATAGGTATAGGGAGCAGATGACTGATACGTACTCATCGTAGCCCCATCATCAGTGAATGATGCATTGGTAGTATCATTCACTCCATACGATAGACTCCCTATATTCATAGCTATGGTTGCTTGTCTTAGATATCCACTTGATCCATCAAAGGTATAGGCGCTGTTACGAATACCAGTCGCGTTTGACGCGACTCCTGTGGTACTCCCCTGTACAGACAGACTATTACTGGATCCTCCTGAGTCTCCGACCGGAGTCCATGCTTTCAGGGAGAGAGCTATGTTGTCCAGGGGAGTGACAGAGATGTCGTCGACTAAAATTGTGGAATTTGCAGTGTAATTTATTAGATAATCTGCTAGATTAGTGCTGGTAGCCTTCCAAATCTTTGTAAAGTGATACCAGGTGTTTGCGGATGCCATTGTGCCAATAATATCCGTCATGCCATCATTAGCGCCGCCATTACCATCAGTTAACCTTACTACTCCGCCCGCAACATTAGTTTGCGCCCAAAAACTAGCTAAATACGAATTCCCGACTATGATTGTTCCGCCTTGGACAACAAGCCCCGCACCAGATGGCCCATTAGCAATACTTTGTGAGTAAGTTCCAGAATGGGCAGTACCACTAGAAGCAAAAGTCCCCGTTCCCCCTGATCCCCACCCTGGTGCCACGCCCCCCGAATACGTCCCCTCCATACCACCATTATCGATGAGGTTGGGGATGAGAGTGATGTTGTCTACGTAGTAACTTATATTTGCCGTAGCAACAGGCCGTATCGAAACACGTAAAGAAGTGCAGCCTACTGGCGTCTTGAATGCGTATGTTACATAGTACCAACTATTCGAATTGGTTGACGCTTGAGTGTAAGTCGGTAGGACTATATAGGCAGCATTACTCTGATCTCTTGTCGCGAGACCAATTTGATTAGCTCCATTACTCTTTATCCATGCCCCAATCAAGTAGTTAGTATTGGCTGTCACGGTAACCATTTGAGTAATTCCGTCACCATTACCAAGGCCATCACCCGTTAGTTTTTGTGATCTGGTATCTGAGAAAATATTCGCTGTTTCTGCATCAGACGCAGTAGTTCCAGTGTCAACCGCCCAACTCGTTGGCGCTCCAACCGTTGCAGCTTCTAAATTTCCGTTGGCTAATAAATTGGTCCCACCAGTCAACTCCGAAGAAGCTCTCGTCATCTTACTTGCGCTTGATCCCCCGTTATACGTCACTGGCGAAAGAGTGCCTGAGCCGTCCATCTTGGCATAGAACTTCAGTGATGGGTCTGCTACATATCCTGCTTCATTACCGGTACCAGCATTGTAGAGAGAAGTGATCTCTGCTGTTGACAGTACTCGATCATAGATAGCGAAGTCATCAATGAGGGCATTGGCAGGGCTATTCGCAAGCAAAGTAAGGCCAGAATTGTAGCCCTGTAAACCTATGAATGATGGGAAACTTGGATACAGATTTCTTGGAACCCAACTAGAAGTAAAGCTAGATGAGAGTGAGTTGTTGATATATAGTTCAGCATAATTCGACCCCGACACTACGTTGTCTACATCCCAACGGACTGTGACCAAGTACCAAGTCCCAGATGTCCACGAACTAACATTTGCCGAAAAAATAACTGTGGGTGTTGGATTGTCGAAGTAGACTGACAAGCTGCCACCCGTACTCTTGAAGATTTGTAAATCTCCTCCATACACTCCTTTTGAGAAGAAAAAATGCTGCAACCCATCATTTCCATTCCAACTTGGTTTTACCCAAAAAGAAACTGTTCCCTGATTTGGGTTCCAGCGCTCATAATTTTTACCACTTATTTGAACACCATTATTGTAAGTTAGTTGAGATCCCCCTGTCCCCCCTGCATTCCCATACATAGATACTGCCTGTCCTAGTTTCCCTGTATCCAGATACCCACTGGCCTTGAATTGATTGGTATCAGTACTGGTAGTCTCAT
>JBAXSX010000036.1:0-8462 GCA_037130495.1 Candidatus Roizmanbacteria bacterium | reverse complement strand
TGTTTCTGAGAGATAATTCGATGAGAAATAATGTGTGTAAGGGCCCATAGTTCAGGCTCCGTCCGTAGGGCGTGGACTACGCCCGGAGGATGGCTAGAACGCCTGGCTTGAGCCAAAGGCTCATGCGCCTCTGGCGCAGGCAGTGTTTCTGAGAGATAATTCGATGAGAAATAATGTGTGTAAGGGCCCATAGTTCAGTTGGCTAGAACGCCTGGCTGGCAGTCAGGAGATCAGGGGTTCAAGTCCCCTTGGGTCCACAGGTATGATAGAAGCGACATATAGCGTCTATGTCCTAAAGAGTGTAAAAAATGGTAAACGATATGTTGGAATGACTTCATCTTCCATACAAAAACGATTGGACGAGCACAACAATGGAGAAAATCAGTTCACAAGCCAGAATAGGCCTTTTACTGTTTTATATTATGAGAAAGGCTATTGCAAATCGTGTGCTATACAACGTGAACAATTCCTAAAGTCAGGACAAGGGAGAAAGGTATTAGATTTGATTGACCTGGCTTGAGCCTCCGCGAAGGATCTATTTTCTTCACATCCAAAATATCCTCTTGAGACGGGTGATGATCGAGGGGTCGTCATGACGGTGCTCGCGGACGATTTTTCCGCCTATTTTCTTCAAGGTAATATGTGCCTGCCAGAGGACATAGTTCCCCAACTCTGCCAACCATCGCGTACCTGTCAATGGACTCGTCTTCAGATCTTTGATGATTTCTTCATCAGAAAGTACGGGGACTTTGACGTCATACACTGAGGGGAAATTTTGCGCGCTTGGGGCAACATGAAGGCCTGCTTTTGCTGCTGTAGGATCTATAGTTGGTACTTGACCAGGTATACGGATTTTGGGATTTTTTGCTTTTTCGGTCGATTCCTTGCTCGCTTCTGCTTGAGCCTCATCTTCGTGTCCTGACTCTTCGACAGATTTTGACTCTGGTGAGAGAGATACTGGGGAAGACTCCTTGCTAAATGACATAGCAGAGACTGGACCTGCGGCTGGGGGTGGTGCGGCCGTATCATCGGTCGGACCAGGGAGCAGATGATCAATCGGCGTATAGGACATACATACATCTTACTTTCCTACAACCCTATTGTAAACATCTGCTTTGTGGTCCTTGCATCCGGGATTGCCACAGATCCACTCTTTTCCATTGGTGAGATGGGGATGTTTTTCGTTACTCACTGATTTGCATCCCGGACAACACACGCAATTTGTCATTTTTTTCCACTCTTTTGTGGTCGATATGGGTGCTCCAACGGCCTCAGAAAGCCCTGCGTAATTCATGAATCCCTTTCCTGATAGGGTCGACTGGAGTAGATAGTCTGTAGGACAACTTCCTGCGCTCATGCGCATCGGCATCGCCAAAAATTGACGGCTGAGTTGCTCGGCCTGAGTATCGGTGTAAATCAGTTTTGTATTGTAACGATCATCTTGAAGTGATTGGCGCGAGTCAAAGAGCGAGGTGGCACGTTTGTATGCCAGTATGAGCTTTTCTTCTGCACGCTGCGCACCATACGTCAAAAGCGCATCGTTTTTTTGTTGTGCAGAATCTGTTTGCAGAGCCACATATTCCCCAATCCACTTGCCCACATAGGGGTCCCGAGCTATGTGTGATTCATAAAATGCCTGGTCCGTTTGAAACCTGCTCCATTCTGCTGATAGACCGATCGTCTCCATGAGACTGTCGACAAATGTCCCATCCTTCAAAGGAATTGGGTTCACGAGGTGACTCTCAGCGCTTGATAATCTGCTGTTCGGCTGTCCAAGTGCTTTCCGTATCTCCTCCGATCGAGTTAATGTGCCATTTTCTTCATACATGATATGTCGAGCGGTGACTTGATCACCATTTCGACTAAATATGTTGAGAAATCCATAAGGACCAAAGCCTTTTTCGATCGACCCATCAACGTGAACAGATGGTGGAGAAATTTGAACGATATGTGAGCCATCTGCAGTCTGCAAATGCTGCTCGATTTGAGCAAAACCGATGGCATCAGCCTCTGCCCGTAATCCCCCGTTACCAGAACGAGCAAACTGGTCAAGCGACGCACGCGTCGATATTGAGTTGCCCGGTGCATAGAGGTGATCGTTTTTTATGAGATAAGTAACACTGTTGCCCATGTTCCCAGCAAACTCTTTGAGCAAACTAGTGGCCTGGAAGTAGGGATACTCCCCTGCTCTGGATATCGGCAATCCCGCATCGAGTTGACGTCGTATGTCGCGAGCTTCAGCAACGCTGTTATGGCTTTGTCTGATCAATCCGCGTTCGTGATCACTGACTCGCGGGAGGTTGGGATAAACTTCTCCCATCACCGCACCGGAAGGCGCAATGGTTGTTTCGAGATGTGGATCGCCAAGTGGCGCTAATTCATGCTGCATGTGTATTGCCCTGCGACGGGGCGGACTCTCTCTTCTGTAGACCCGGCTTACTCGCCAATACTGGCGAGATCACGGTAGCGGCACTGCTGGAGAATATCCCCCGCCTAAAACGGCGGGTGGAGGCACTCCATTCCTTCAGAAAAAAGTAAGTGACAAATCTCGGTTCACAAGAGACTTATAAACCAAAATACACCACAGGTTTTCGCCTGGATCCTAGGCATTTACTAGGATGACCCAAGTGTCAGGTCACCTTTTCGACTTGAGCATATGTTCGCGCAAGGGTGAAAAAGAGATCTGACAGACGGTTGAGGTATTTTATCATGATAAGATCGCTATGATAGGCTTTTTCGGGTACATGCTCAGGAGATTTCGGTTTTCCTTTGATATATCGGACAACACGGCGCTCAGCAGAGCGGATGATCGTACGGGCGATATGGAGTCGAGTGGTCGCCTCGCTTCCCTGGGGGAGAATAAATCGATTGAGCGCGGGGAGTTTCGCTGCCATCTGATCCATTTCTTTCTCAAATGCGGTAATTTTCCGTTCAAAAACGGCAAGGTCTATATCTGCTCCAGCCAGGTACCCCATGATCTGATAGAGATCGTGCTGTAGGCCAGACATAAACATGCGTATACGATCATCTTCTATTTGTTCTCGTGCCCAACCTATATATGAGCTCGCCTCGTCCAGAGCCCCATTTGCCTCGATGATCAGTTCTGATTTTGATATGCGCTTCCCTGCGATAACACCAGTCTCACCGAGATCTCCTGTTTTTGTGTAGATTTTCATACAGGTGAGTAAATGGTTTAATTGTCGAACTGCTATATGGCTTGAAACAATAAAACGGTCATCTCGCCTCCTGGGAATCCTTACCCTCACCACGAGGTTCTCGTGATGCGGGTCCTGGTTTCTCAGCAGGCACTATATCCGCATGTGTAGCACTTCTTGCACCCTTCTTCATGTGCAAGGGCTGCATCTCCACACTTAGGACATAGATCAAAGTTAGCTCTTTTTTTGGGTATTGCTACCGTTAAAGAGGGTTGGGTAAAGGCATTTGCTTCAGCGGTCTGGATTGCAGCTATTGCTGTCCCTGGATCGACTGCTACTTTGCCTTCGGTCGCTGCTTGGTCAACGGGCGCGTGTCCATTGCCAATATGAGCTTCGGTATTGTGCAAACTATAGTGCATACTCAAAACCTTAGCGACTGCATCGGGGAGCGATTTGACGCTGTTTTTACCGAATCCAAGTGTTCTGCTTCCGCCAATTCCCTCTAGTTCTTCGATGATGCGACGCACGCGATCGGTTGGAGTAAGCTGCGTATTAAATCGAAGTGACATGCTGATGGTTCGCCCAAGCGCTTCCGCCATAGCGTATACATCAGCTCCTGGTTTGCCGACGTTGATGAATATCTCGAGCGGCTCGCCTGCTGCATTTGTGTTGACGGTGATATACGCCTTCCCTACTGGTGTATCGATCCGATATGTGGATCCATTCGCAACCATAGGTCGAGGCTTTGCTATGTATGAATCATGGGTATCTATCACTGGATGGGCTGCTCCATTGCCAGATATGGCACCCTTCTCTGCCTGTACTGTCGCGGTTTTGTTCGCACTCGTATCACCACGTTCCAAAACAGCTTCGCGTGATCCATCACGGAACATAGTGATCCCTTTGAGACCTTTTTTGTACGCCTGCATGTACAGAGACTTCACATCCTCCACACTAAATGAGTTTGGAGTATTGACTGTCTTCGAAATCGACGCATCTACATACTTTTGTATAACCGCCTGAACATCGACATGCTCGTTAGGTGTCAATGATCCGGATGAAACAAACCAGTCAGGTCGCTCGGTTGTCTCTTCGCCTTTTTCATTTTTGACGGTTAATTCATCTTTGTGAGCAGTGTAGTACTTGTCCCATAGATGATGCCTGATGACGTGCGTCCCGATCCGATCGCGTCGAGTAAATTCAAACTCAAACACAGGCTCGATACCTGAGGTAGTGTTCGCAAGAAGACTGGTCGATCCCGTTGGTGCTTGCATCGTGAGGATTGAGTTGCGAATACCTTGTTTTTTGATTTTGCTCAGGATCCGTGAGGGAAGTTGTTTGACATATTCTCCTGCAGGATAGAGCTTCTTGTCAAACTTTCCGAATGAACCCTTTTGTTTCGCGATATCAGATGAGGAATCATATGCATTGTCTCTGATGATACGCATCATTTTCTCGATCACAACCAACGATTCTGGTGATCCATATCGAAGATGCATCTTGATCAAGGCATCACCAAGTCCCATAGTGCCCAGTCCTATGCGTCGCTCTCCTTCAAGTTGGATCTTGCGGATGCCTTCGAAAATATACGGATCCATATCTATGACATTGTCTTGGAATCTAACCGCTAATCGCGTAATACGCGCTAGCTCTTTGTAGTCGAATACTCCCGGTCCCTTGACCCCATCACCTTTGACGAGGGCTGAGAGATTGATAGATCCGAGATTACACACGCCCCACGGAGGTAGACCTTCCTCACCACACGGATTGACACAGTTGATTCGGTTCCAATAATAGTTGTTGTGCAGCTTGTTGTATCGCTCCATGAACACAATCCCCGGCTCTGCCGATTTCCATGCTGCTTCGCAGATCAAATCCCACATCTCACGGGCTTTGACGACTTTGTGTACGATGACTTTTTTTCCTTTTTTCTTCCACACTTCGATATCTCCATCCCATATCTCATCATATTCTGGATCTTTGGTATCAGGAAACACCAATGGCCATTCAGCGTCTGCTTCGACCGCTGCCATAAATGAGTCAGATACGCATACCGAAAGATTTGCACCCAAGATTTTTGTAAGGTCTTGTTTCACCGTAATGAACTCGTATATATCTGGATGCCAGTCCCACAACATGAGCATGAGGGCGCCGCGGCGCGTGCCACCTTGCTGGATAATATCTCGAGTTGCAAGAGAAAAGAGTCCTGCCCAATTGATCGGACCCGAGGACGTGCCGTTGACTTTGAATACTCTGCCGCCTCGTGGACGAAGTGAGGAAAAATTGATGCCTACTCCTCCGCCATGAGCCATGATCTCAACCATATTTTTTAGTGTATCGATGATGCCACCACGCGAATCTTTGGGTGATGGGATAACAAAACAGTTGTAGTAGGTGACACTATATCCGGTACCTGCACCAGCGAGGATACGGCCTCCAGGAACGTATTTGAAGTCGTTCATCATCCCTGCAAACTCTCTTTCGTATTTCTTTTTGAAGGCTAGTGTTTTTTCTTTCACGGCGACTGCCTTGGCAATACGTTTCCACATCTCTTGAGGAGTGCTCTCAGCCAGACCTCCATCACGATTTTTCATCGCATATCTATCTAAAAAAACTTTTTCGGAAACGCCTGTGAGTTTCATAGGAAAATGGGAAATTTAAAATTTGAAATTTAAAATTGAAAATTTAAATTGGTAGATGGCTCAACTATTGATGAAAAATTTGAAATTAAAAATTGAAAATTAAAAATGTAAATCGGAATTGGTAAATGCTTAGAGCCGTTTGATTTCTTTCGCCAACTGCTCAATATCTTCGAATCTCTTGAATACACTTGCAAATCGTATATATGCAACCTTGTCTATCTCCTTCAGCTTTGCAGCTACCAGTTCACCTATTTTGATTGATGTGACTTCGTTTGTGCCTAATGAGGTGATCTTGTTCCCAACAAAGCTAACGATCTCATCCATCTGTTCAAACGTCACACGTGTCTTGCCAACTGCTTTTAATATGCCACTTTTCAACTTTGCCGGATCGTATTGTTCCCGTCGGCCATCTCGCTTGATGACCAGCATCGGAACATCCTCGATACGCTCATATGTCGTAAATCGCTTCTCGCACTTGACACAGCTCCGTCGACGACGTACTGTTGCTCCATCTTCGCTAACACGTGTCTCAATGACATCGGTATCCGAAAAAGTGCAATAAATACATTTCATAATCGTAGTGTCTGATAATGATCTTAGACCCCACTGATAGGGTTTGCAACATGATCTTTCTATATCAAAATACAACAAGTATCGGTCCTTCCCCGGCATCAAATATCTTGTAGCAATTTTTCCCGCATGTCTACAGAAGCTATACGAAATGCGATGCTTGGGCCGCTGTGTATGACATCTGATATGAAACATAATCATATTTCCTGCAGAGTGCTAATATGATATAGGATAGAAAAAAAGTGAAAAAGAACACTTCTCCCCATGCCAAAGCCCAACTCACTTTTTGACACCGTTTTTTCCACTAAAAATAGCGTGGAGAAATATTGAAAGAATATATTTCGAAAAAATCAGGCAAACAAAAATCCTCAATCTCGCAGAACGAGTCTCGTCACACATGCAGATGCAACGCGCAGAAAAATAAATATACTGACCCACTCTCAATATGCATATTGAGGGGACGCTCTCATACCAGTGTGCCATTGATACAGATTGTTACATAAAGACGATTTTGAAAAGGCTTGACAGGACGCTTTGGGCATACTATTATGCGCATGTTGAGATCGCGTTATCACTTGCCACCACACATAATAAGGAGGTGAACATCACATGGTAAAGACCGACTTAGTACTACACGTCGCAAAAAAAGCAGGACTTACTGCAAAGGCAGCCAAAGAAGCAGTGCAAATCGTATTTGATACGATCGCAGTAGCTCTCAAGCGCAATGAAAAGGTAGTCGTGACTGGATTTGGTACGTTCCTCGTACGCAAAAGAGCAGCACGAAAAGGCCGTAATCCTCAGACTGGAGCAGAGATCAAAATCCCTGCAACCAAGACTCCAGGATTTACAGCTGGTAAATCACTCAAGAGAATGGTAAAGTAAGCATCCTTTTGTTTTGTTAAGCCGTCGCGTCAAAAACGCGGCGGCTTTTGCTTTATCCCCCCCTATTTGGTACAATCGAATAAGCATATGAGAAGCCTCAAAGCAATATTCCTCTTTCTATGTATCGTGTTCGTTTTCTCCGTCGTTCAAATACATGCAGAAACCTCTCAACCAACGTCCTCTGCACAGCTGGTCCAAGATGAAAAAGTCATCTATACACTGCCTCCTGCAGGGCAGGTCATCCCTGGTCATCCACTCTTTATGATCAAACAGATCCGTGATGATATCGAGGATCTCCTCACCCGTGATCCACTCGAAAAAGCTAAGCTCAAACTCCGCTATGCAGATCGATATATCGTCTACTCACAAGCACTGGCTGATCACAATATGCCCATGCGTGCAGTTGAGAGCATCCGCACCGCAATCAGCTATCAGGAGTGCGCACTCGCAGAAGTACAAATCTTGTTTGCACAAAAAGATGTGGCTGAAGAAAAACAATCTCTAAATAAACAGTTTCGATTTGTGCTCGTACAAAGTAATGTCAAACAATCGGAGATCATTCGTGACTTGCTCAATAAGCTCCCCGATGGTGAGCAAGAGACCCTCCTGGGACTTCTGGAGCAATCACTTGCGATACGCAAGCAGCTGGGGTTGCTGTAAGAACATACCTGGTTATCAAGTTATAAAGTTTTCAAGTTATAAGGTTGGAAAACAGCTAAAAGCTAAAGAAGCCCCGAAGGGGCCACTTTGTGACGGCACTTGTCCGCCTCTGGCGGAAGCTTCAAGCGGATTAGGAGGTCAACCTGCATAATATTTGACTCCCCGGGCTTGACCCGGGGTCCATGAATTGAAGACATAAACCATGGTTCCTGATCTACATCAGGAAGTCAAAATAATTGACTCCTACACTACTAGTCTCCCCAACAATTCAACAATATAGCCATTTGACGTTCGACCTTCACCTTTATAGACTATCGCTCTCTGTTTTACCTTTTCGTTATACGCTATACACTCTACCTTCTACACTTTACGGACTTTATAGACTTTATGGACTGAGTTGACCTTCGACCATCTACCCTTCTCTGCGTGAAGTGAGTATACTGACTGTATGGTATGTGACCGCTGTTCTTCTTCTCATTCTTCTTCTGATGCTTCTTCTGAGCTAATGATAAAAACGCGTTGGTAAAATGAATAGTTTTGCTTGTCCGTGTTT
>JBAXSX010000035.1:0-8662 GCA_037130495.1 Candidatus Roizmanbacteria bacterium | reverse complement strand
AAGTGAGGAAGAGTGATTATCAGATTACGGGGAGTATGAGTGTGGGGGCGTGGGTGAAAATTCCAAGCACCATAACTAGTTGGCGAGGAATTATTTCTAAAGATGCAACACTTTCCACACATCAGAGTTTCAGAATAAATTACAAAACTGATGGCCTCATATACTTTAACTTAAACGGGAATGACGTGGCGAGTATGGCCGGTCTTGCTGATACCAATTGGCATTATATTGTGGCAACAAACAATGGAACGACGGCAAATATTTATCTTGATGGAGCAATCAAAACTACAGGAAGTGGCGCAACAATAGCTGACACAGATGCAGTCTTTGTGATTGGAGGAATTGGCACTGTACCAGCGGGCTGGCAATGGGTCGGCTCTATCGACGAACCCTTTATCACTACTGAAGTGTTAACCGCCGCACAGATATTCGATATGTATAACAGTGGAAGGTAGGAGAGAACCAATTAATAATTGATAATTAAAAATTGAAAATTCAAAAATGAAAGTTGAAAGATTAGAATTGAAAATGGATGGAGAAAGACTGAGATTCATGCCTAAAACGGCGGACTGCTTAGCTCACTTCTCGACAGGCTCGAAGTGACACTGATGGTTCCTAACAATTCAACAATATAGCCGTTTGACGTTCGACCTTTGTTTTTACAGACTAGATCCCGTGTCTCGCTCACGCGCGTGCACGGGCACCGCCCCCTTCGACTACGCTCAGGATAAACTCTGGCTCCGCCCGTAGGCTACGCCCGGAGGGATGACACCTTGGTGTCACTTTACGGACTTTATGGACTTTACGACTTTATAGACTAAATCCGGCTTTACATCCTCACATAAACCTGTCTATAATGATCGCATGGCCACGTTTGAAGTACATATTGATACGGGTTGGGATGTCTTGGTCACGCCAGGGACAAAGGTCACCTATACCTCCTCTCTGGCACAACAGGTATCACCTGCCACATACCCACAGACGGTTCCTCTTGCCCATATACTCGGCTTTTCTCCGAAAAATATTTTTAGATATATCAAAAAAAGTGTAGGAGAAATGATCAGAAAGGGAGATGTCGTCGCGGAAAACAAGACCATCTTCAGCTCCAAGAAGTTCACTGCAGAAGCAGATGGCATCATCACCCACATCGATCACACAGTAGGGGAAATCACCTTTGAACAAGTTCTGCCGGACATGAGCTCGAGTGCAATGATGGCACTCTTTGAAGGGACCATTGGCGAGATCAAAAAAGGCATAATCAATGTCAAAGTCAGTAAGGCACTCGAAGTCAAAATCAACGAGAGCGTATCTCCTCGATTTGGCGGTCGCTGTCTCGTCACCAACTCTGCTCAGGCGATGGTGCTCGGACTTCCTGATATAGGAGGCAACGTCGTGATTGCTCGAGATTTCACTGATTATAGTATTTCAAAGTTTGAAGCTTTGCAGGCTCAAGCATTTATTTCTCAGGCATCAATTCGCTCGCATATCCCCACCTTTACGCTCAAGAAGGCTGCTGACTATACAGATATTGTTGACTTTGCACCAACTGCTGTGTACGCTAATGCATCTGAATCAACACTAATATTTTACAAGTGATTACAACTCCATTGAAACAAGACTCCCTATCTCCACTGAAAAAAGACTCGATTTTTAGTCGATTATTTTTGTTAGTAGTACTCATCTTTGTCTTCGCAGCAGGATATCGGATAGGGGACTCGAAGACCCTCCTTGGACTGAATATTCCTGGATTTTCCACTAAAACATTTGAGTCTACTCTTCCCGCATCTGGAACACAAAGTAAGCTAAGCATAAATGATAGGAACATTGACTTTTCACTCTTTTGGGATGTCTGGGACAGACTTGAGACCAAATACGTTGATCGAACAAAGTTGTCTACCAATAAGCTTTTTTATGGAGCTCTGAAGGGACTCGTCGCCTCGGCAGATGATCCCTATACATTCTTTTTGACTCCCGAAGAAAACAAGCAGTCCCAAGACTCCCTCGGTGGACGATTCGAAGGTATCGGCGCCCAGCTCGGCACCAAAGACGGAAAGATCGTGGTCATCGCACCACTTCCCAATTCACCAGCTCTAGCAGCGGGTATCAAAGCTGGAGATGAGATAGTGAGCGTTGATGGCGTGTCGATCAAAGGCGAGGTCGTGACCCAGGTTGTCACCCGAATCAGAGGTACCGCAGGTACTCCAGTTACTCTCAAAGTTGCTCGTGGCAAAGACGAAATCGATATCAAAATCGTCAGGGCAAAAATCACTGTCAACATATTTGAGACTACGTATGAGAATCAAATCGCTCATATCAAGATGAGTCAGTTTGGAGATAATACACTCGTCGAGTGGGACAAGATCAGTCAAGAACTCGCGAAAAAATATGCGGCAGGCACCATCAAAGGTCTTGTCCTTGATCTTCGTGATAACCCAGGTGGGTATCTCGATGCAGCTGTCAAGATCGCGTCTGATTTCCTCCCCTACGGTGAGCTCGTTGTAAAGCAAGAGTCGCTCGAAGCAAAGATAGATTATCGTGTTACCAAAAATGGCTTACTCCCAAAGATCCCTGTCGTTGTACTCATCAATAAAGGCTCGGCATCTGCATCTGAAATCTTGGCGGGCTCCTTGCGAGATCACCAGCGAGCAAAACTCGTCGGCGAAAAATCATTCGGCAAGGGATCAGTACAAGAAGTCCTCGACCTGTCAGGCGGTGCAGCCATGCACGTGACCGTAGCAAAATGGGTGCTCCCCGGTGGTGATTGGATCAATGGCAAAGGCATACTCCCTGACTTTGAAGTAGTAAATGCCGCAGTCGATAGCCAAAATACTATCGACGCAAGCAAACTCGATGCGCAGCTCAACAAAGCAGACGATCTGTTGAAGTAACTCCGATCTTATACCGACGTATGTGAAATCCCCGTGCTCTTTCAGCTTTTTTTCAGGAAATTTCAGTAGATTTCCCATGTTGAAAGTCATATCTCTATCAGTTACGATATGCGAGTTACCTAGATTTACTGACTATGAAAAAGCTTCTTATCGTCATCATGATCGCCTTTGTCGCTATATTTGCGCTTGATAAACTCAAGCAAAACGGCGATCTCAAGAAATTCATCACGCTCCCGAATTTGTTTCAGCAGTCCAAAACATCGAGCGTATCGCTCTTGCCAACTATAAAACCAATGCAATTGAGCGGAACAGAGGAAGAGAAACGCATTCAAATGATTGAAAAGGCACTCCCATCTGTTGTGACTATCGGAATCAACTTCACCACGAAACAGCCCGATCGACTCCAACTCAGTCCTCTCGATATCTTTGGCAATGGAAGTGGTTTCCAGCGCGTCCCTGGGAAGGAAAAGACGATTGATCGCAATATCGGATCTGGGTTTATCGTCTCCGCTGAGGGCCTCATCATCTCGAACAAACATGTCGTCGAACAAGAAGATGCAAAATATAAGGTGAGGCTCAACAATGGAGACACGCTCGAAGTCGACAAGATATATCGAGATCCGCTCAACGACCTAGCCATACTAAAAGTCATGCCGAAGTCATCACTTCCAGCACTATCTCTCGGAAATTCGGACAAGTTAAAACTCGGCCAAACCGTAGTTGCAGTCGGCACACCGCTGGGCGAGTTCACCAACTCGGTTACCTCAGGCATCGTCTCCGGTCTCGGTCGAGGGATCACTGCCGGGTCACCACTCGAAGGTACCGCAGAAAAACTCGATGGCGTCATTCAAACTGATGCTGCAATCTCCGCTGGCAACTCTGGAGGACCTCTTCTCAACTCCTCAGGGGAAGTGATCGGGGTCAACACTGCCGTGTCAGGCGAAGGACAGAATATCGGGTTTGCACTGCCCGTAAATATCGTAAAAACACTCTTGAGCGAGTTTGATAAGCGGGGAGGCACATTTGAGCGACCATATATGGGTGTTAAGTATCAGATGATTGATCGACAGACCGCCATCGCAAATAAGCTCGTTGAGGGTGCATATGTCCAGGATGTGGTATCGGGATCGCCAGCCGAAAAAGCAGGCATTGAACCAGATGATGTGATCACGAAAATCGATGGAGAGAAAGTATCGGGGACCGATGAACAAAGCGTCGTGAAGGTACTACTGAGCAAAGCAGTAGGGCAGACGATCTCGGTGACCTACTGGAGAGCTGAACAAGAAAAGACGGTCTACGTCAGCCTTGAAGCGTTTAAGTGAAATCATCAGGTCGAAGGGCGAACGGTTGTTAGGTCATAAAGTTTTCAGGTTATCAGGTAAATTAGCCTCTATTTTTATCCGGGTCATCTTGATCCCGCCGTGGCGGGAGAAAGATCTCAATGTCAGTTCGAGCTTGTCGAGAACTTATTTCAGGATCTTCGCGCTAACACACCCCCTCGCCTAAAACGGCGAGTACCCCTCTCGAGAGGGGAGCGGAAGCAAGATCCCGGGATCACGCAGAGCGTGACAGGCAAACCCGGGATGACACCGT
Source organism: Candidatus Roizmanbacteria bacterium (assembly GCA_037130495.1). Classification (GTDB taxonomy): domain Bacteria; phylum Patescibacteriota; class Microgenomatia; order UBA1406; family GWC2-37-13; genus JAGOLU01. The sequence continues at coordinate 4,181 of JBAXSX010000035.1, read as the reverse complement.
GGCGTCACTTTATAGACTACGTCGACTTTATCGACTGTGTGGACTTTGCAGAATGATATAATAGCTACATGCTCCAAACACTCAAAGGTTTTCGCGACTTCATAGGAATCAACGCTCGTCAACGGGCCTGGCTCATCGCGCAGTTCCGTCAGATTTTCGAGGCTAATGGCTTTGAACCCCTAGAGACACCTGCACTTGAGTACGAAGAGCTTCTCCTCGGTAAGTACGGCGAAGAGGCAAACAAGCTGATCTATGGATTTGAGGACAGAGGCGGACGCAGAATCGCCCTTCGATATGACCAGACGGTCCCCACAGCTCGGGTGATCTCTCAATATCGCAATGAACTCACGTTCCCTTACAAACGCTACCAAATCCAGCCGGTCTGGCGTGCAGATAAACCACAAAAGGGGAGATATCGCGAATTCACTCAATGTGATATCGATATCGTTGGCGCCAAAAGCCCTATGGCCGATGCGCAGATACTCGCGACCGTCGCACAGTTTTTCGACCAGATCGGCGTGGACTATGAGCTGCGAGTGAATAACCGCACGGCTCTCATCGAGATGATCACTGGAGCAGGTATCGGGAAAGAGTTGATATTCTCCGTCATACAAACGATCGACAAACTCGACAAAAAGACATCTGATGAAGTAGTGGCTGAGCTTCGTGAGAAAGGTGTGACTCAACAGCAAGCAGATATCCTATTTCAAAATTTCAAATCATCTGCTCCATCCGCCAACCTCCAATCAATACTTGATATCGCCGGATCACTCGGTGTCAAAAAGTCAAAAATGGTCTTTACTCCAACTTTGGCTCGGGGTCTCGACTACTACACGGGCATGATATTTGAGATCATTCTGCCAGCATATGGTGGTGGATCTGTCGGTGGAGGAGGACGCTACGATAACTTGATCAATGACCTCGTTGGATTTGATTCACCCGCTGTGGGTATGGCCTTTGGCTTTGATCGCCTGATCGATGCGCTCACTGACATGAAGGCGTTCCCATCCAATCTCATGACAGATGCGCAGGTGCTGGTCACTATTTTTTCACCGGATCAAATGAATTATTCGGCCCAAATAGCTCGCGGGTTGAGAGGTGCAGGGGTCAACGTCGATCTCTACGCAGATAGCACCCGCAAACTCGAGGCCCAACTCAAGTATGCGCTCGCCAAATCCATCCCATATCTCATCATCGCCGGACCCGATGAGGAAGCAGGAAAAGTCATCCAGCTCAAGAATCTCAGCGAGCGGAGTCAAAAAACTCTTTCCATTGAAGAAGTGATTGAGAAGTTGAAGTCTGCATAACTGAATGTATCCTTATGATCCTCAACCCTGACATCGCCCTCATCGAGTTTTACCCTGGAGTCGGAGGCGATGAATCCAAAATCTGGATGACAGATCTCATCAACTCATATACTCGATTTGCCAATCGTAATAATATGAAAGTGACGCAATATGACGACTTTGCGATCAAAATCAAAGGAGCCAATGCGTATGAACTGTTCAAAAACGAAACCGGAGTCCATCGAGTCCAGAGGATACCTGAAACTGAGCGCAAAGGGCGCGTGCATACCTCAACCTGTGTGATTATCGTGCTTCCTGCTGTGGTGAAGTCAGATATCGTCATCCCTGCATCTGACCTCGACTGGCAATTTTTCCGCGCTGGAGGTCATGGAGGACAAAATGTGAACAAAGTAGCCACCGCGGTGCGCCTCATCCATAAACCAACTGGTCTGGTCACTACGTGTTCGCGTGAGCGCGAGCAGCTCGCCAACCGTAAAATAGCTATGGATCTTCTGCAAGCCAAGCTCTATGCACTGGAAGAGGAGAAGAAGAAAGGCATCACCAACTCATTGATCAAAAATGCGGCTCTTTCTGGTGATCGCTCCGAAAAAATCCGCACGTACAATTTCCCTCAAAACCGTCTCACCGACCACCGGCTGGGCAAAAGCTGGCATGATCTCGAACGGATCATAGATGAAGGCAAGTGGGAAGAGATATTCATGGGCTTGTGATGCTGTTTCGGTCTGTCTATCCCGCGACTTCAGTTGTTTTGAGGGGTAAATGAGATCTAGCAGCGATCCTGATCGTCCATACCCGTTGCAAACGGCGAGTTCACCAGTATAATAAGTATTCGATTATGAAAGCCTCCATCCACCCCGAATATCATGATGAAATCAAGGTCTCGTGCACCGGATGTGGCATGTCTTTTACTGGCGGATCCACGAAGCAGTCCATATCTGTTCACGTCTGCTACAAGTGTCATCCATTTTATACCGGAGAGCAGAGATTCATTGATACCAAGGGTAAAGTAGAGAAATTCCAGAAAAAGATGGAGCAATCCAAGATATATGCCGCAAAGTTGGCCGACAAGAAAGATAAGGCTGGAAAAGACCAAAAAGAGACAAAATCGTTGCGAGATTTGCTCGCAGGGGTATAAAGAACAAAGAGAATTGTTAGATGGTTCGATTGGTATATTGTTTTAAACAATGTAACAATTAAACAATAGAGCAATCAGAGTGATCAGCACAAACCGTCGGTACAAAGACCTGGGGTTTCTCAAAATGAGAACAAAACATTACCATTTCCTCAGTAGTACGCATATGCCAAATACCAAAAAAGTCGCCGTAGTCGACGACTTATCCCAAAAATTCACCTCAAATTCCAACATCACGTTGCTTGGATTTGATAAGACCTCTCATATTGCCCTCGAAAATCTTCGCAAGGCTATTCGTAAGACTGATTCCCGACTTTCTGTCGTCAAATCATCACTCCTTGAGAAGGCAGTCGAAAAGACTCCTCAACTCGCTGATTTTTCATCCAAAGTCCTTCCGCTGAAAAACACCACAGCTCTCGTACAGATGGGTGCAGATGTAACTGCTACGCTCAAAGCAATATTTGACTTTGCCAAAAAAGAGACTTCTGTCTTTTTCAAAATGGGCTTTCTCGATAATGTGACGTATGATCAAAAATCGCTCGAAAAGCTTGCTCAACTTCCGTCACGCGTCGTCCTATTGGGCAAGGTCGTTGGTTCTTTGAAAAGTCCTCTCAATCGACTCGATAGCGCCATCAAGTTCCCGATGTCTTATTTTGTCAATACACTCAAAGCCCGAGTTGCGAAAGGCTAATACCCATGTCAATTGTCAATTATTAATTGTCAATTATTAATTATTTTATTTTTTTATACTATGGCAGATGTCACCCTATCAGACAAACTCCAGAAAATCGCGTCAGAGATCGAGAAACTGACCGTCGTTGAAGTTGCAGAACTTGCGAAATATCTCGAAGAAAAGTTTGGCGTGACTGCAGTAGCAGCCGTCGCAGCACCAGCTGCAGGTGGAGCCGCAGCAGGCGCACCAGCTGAGGAAAAGACGACCTTTACCCTCGTTTTGACTGATGCAGGAGCAAACAAGCTCAATGTCATCAAGACGGTCCGAGAAGTGAAGCCAGAACTTGGCCTCATGGATGCCAAAAAACTCGTCGAGACTGCAGGATCTGAGGTCCTGACCGATGTGAAAAAAGATGTAGCAGAGGAAGCCAAGAAGAAACTCGAGGCTGCCGGTGCAAAAGTCACGCTTAAGTAATTGAGCGTGATCCTGAACTTGTTTCAGGATCTATTTCAGAGTCATCCCGCCAGGTACCATACGGTACCTGGCTGTTTTTTTATCATTGATAGTAGTTTGAATCTTGCCAGGTACCATACGGTACCTGGCTGTTTTTTGATATCGATAGTACTGACTTCCCGAATTGAGTTCGGGAACCATGCATGTCACTTCGAGCCCAGTCGAGAAGTGAACAGGCAACTCACTGACGTAGGCGAGGAATGAACTCCTCAGTTCTCGACAGGCTCGAACTGACATTGTTCTCGACCCCGCTGAGAGCGGGGCACGGAGGCAACAAAGTGGGTCCTTCGGGGCTCGAAGTGACAATATTCAGTCGCGATGAAACACACAATATCCGAAAACCCCGCCGAGTACCATACGGTACCTGGCGGGGTTGTATATTTCGATTTTCACGGACTATTTACTTTGTCGGCTTATCTTTTGCCAGCTTTGACCATTATAGTGTGCCTTAGATTTAGGAAGCCGTGATTCTAGTTGTACAGTTTGATCCTCTGAAATTTGGGAGCTAATGATAAAAACGCGTTGGTAAAATGAATAGTTTTGCTTGTCCGTGTTT
>JBAXSX010000034.1:0-8912 GCA_037130495.1 Candidatus Roizmanbacteria bacterium | reverse complement strand
AAGGACTGCAATGATACCGGTAGCTACCAATAACTCGATGAGGGTGAAGCCAGCACGGGGGGAACGATCGCGAATCATGCAAACAGTATACTGATTCGCAGGCAGAGGGGAAATGGGTAGATTGCTATATTGCTAGATGGTTGAATTGCCATATTGTTGCATGGTTGTATTGTTGAGAAAGACAATGAAGCCCCGAAGGGGTTACGTTGTGGCTACGCTTGTCCGCCTCCGGCGGAAGCGCTATTGTTGCAATAGAGCTGGTTGATACTACAATGATTCTATAGTTACCCAATTTATTACATAGATATGAAAAATCTCTACCTCGTCGCAGTCCCCGTAACTGCAGTGTTAACCCTTTTTGTAGTCCGGATGTTTGGACTCGGTATCCCGCTTCAGGTCACTCAACAGCCGACCAGCGAATTTTCCGTCATGGGCGAGGGCAAGGTCGAGGTGGTTCCTGACATAGCATATGTAGATGTTGGGGTGACCGCCGATGGTGTCACTGCCGAGGATGCGCAAACTGCCATATCAAAAGTTAACAATTCTATCGTCGCAAAGATGGCTGAATACGCCATTGAAAAAAAAGATATCGAAACACAAAACTTCAACGTATACCCCAATTACGATTACAACAACGGCAATCGGATCATCGGATACCGAGGAAATACCGTGCTGAATATCAAGGTGAAAGATACCAAGATGATAGGTGATATAGCAAAGGCTGCAACACAAGCTGGAGCGACTGAAATCCAAAATACGCGTTTCGTCGTCCAATCGCCAGAAAAATATCGTGAGCAAGCCCGTGACAAAGCGATTGTAAATGCCCGTGAGCAGGCAACAAAGCTCTCAAATCAGCTGGGTATCAAGCTCGGACGAGTAGTCAATATGATTGAGTCATCGGGAGCTAACACGATCCCCTATTATGCAGCTCAAGCGAATATGGGTGGAGGTGGTGGCACAGCCAACCTGCAGCCGGGGTCACAAGAGATCATATCTGACGTGACGTTGTATTTCGAGAAAAAGTGACCACGTTTACAATATCGTAAATATCACGTAAACAAGCAGTAGGATGGAGAAAATGATTATTCCTTTTTGAAAGGGATGTGAAAGTATTGAGTCGGGTAGTGAATTGAGATCCATTTTCCACAATCTCCTCTGCTTGCGATATGCAGTGATGATGACCGCCGCAACAAGTAATGCAAGGGCAAAAGGCGCAAATCTCCCAAGGAGGATTTTCCCTGTTGATGCAAAAAATGTGTTAAATAGAATGAAAAAAAGTCGTGCTTCCGTAGGGCCAAATCCATATTCTGACATGATGAACTCACCTGTGGCACCATGCTCGAGGTACGTGCTCACGAAAAATCCGCCGACTATCACCATCATCAGAAAAACATGTACCTGGTATGTAGGTGGTACAGCCATGTAGTAGGCAGTGATGATAGTACCAACAAAGACATAATCTAAAAAATGATCAGAATAGTATCCCCATCGAATAAGCCCTGTCCTACGTCGACGTCCAAGCTCCCCATCCAATAAATCACATATATACTGGATAAATACGAGGAGAGACAGCGCATGCAACCACGAAATATCACGACGAGCCAGAAATCCGATGGCCAAAGTGGCAAGAATACAGGGGACCGTCATGAAAGTGAGATGGTACGTCTCAACTGACGGAGGAAGACGTGGAATGATCCAATCTTTGAGTTTCTTTTCAAAAGTGCTCAAATACCATTCGCTTGCTTTGAATTGGAGTGTGCGGAGTCGGGATTGTAATAGTCAATTAATACGGTGACGAAAATGATAATGACTGACTGGTTGCAGTAAGTTGCTGATAGGGAGTCTTTCTCCCTATCCCATGATGTTTCCTTACATGATTGTAATACACACAGTAGGAGAAGAGTTCTTCTTCAAATGCTGCCTGTGTGGGATACAGTGTCTCTCTGAGAAGCTCATCCTCAAGTGATCTCCAGAATCGTTCTACCTTCCCATTTGTTTGTGGACGATAGGGCTTGGTAAACCGTGAGGATATATGGAGATGCTTGAGGAGTGTCTGAGTAGCAGATCCTTTGAACTCGCCCCCATTATCTGACAAGATGGAGGTGAATGTAATCCCATAGGTAGACTTAAACAGACTCAAGAGAGACATGAGTCCTACAGATACCGTTGATCCGGTCACTTCATCAATACGCATACTCCATGCAAGACGGGTATGATCATCAATGAGCGTGAGGAGGTATTGTCTCTGAGGAGTATCCTCCATAGTACCTCTTTGTATGTAATGACAGTCTACATGGCCAAGCTCACCCATCTTCTCTTTCACATAGCGCATCTTTTGTTTTGCTAGATACTCACTGGGTTCATTTACTCCATATCGCTTCAGGAGATTGTAGATGGTGGTTACTGAGGGGACTATGTCTCCATACCGAGGAATGAGGATGTCATAGATGTCATACTTACCAAATCCCTGGTTTCTGAGGGAGAGTATCTCTTGTTGCACATGAGGATCTGTCTTTAATGATCCATACTTCCTTCCTCTCTTCTGAGGGAGGAGACTTCCTTCGGTACCCATAGATTTGTATCTATTGTAATACTTGATGAAGTTTTGACGAGTGAGCTTGTGTGCATGGTAGAAATCAGTCACAAACTTGAACCGAGGATGTTTCCCTGTCTTTATGAGTTCGTACTCACTGATATGTGACTTAATGATCTTAACAAAGTTATCCTGCAGAGCAGTTTGAGAGATGGTATTCATAGGATGAATGGGTAGTATATCTGTCATCGATATTATTGACTATTACAGGGATGACATGTTGTAAATGGTATTGATTCACGATTTTGCTCAAGTGTGTCTATTTTACTGTATTATTTTGCCTCAAGCAGTTCAAGAACGGCCATGAGCACTTCAGGCTCTTGTGACATAAGTGTGTGCCCTATGACAGAAGTTGTGTGAATGTGGACGCCTTGCAAATAGAGAGATTGATATGGGATAACATGATTATCAATTTTTGCAATGATTTGATGAATCAGATGGTTGTTTTTCTGAGTCGCATGAATATTCTTGATGAGCGATGATTCAGGATTGAGCTCATCAAGATGATAGATCTTCAGAAAGCTGAGACGTGTACCGCCAAATGGAGCGCCAATAGTGATGCATTTTTTTACCTGTATTTCGGGATGATAATCAAGGATGTATTTAGCGATGACGCCACCCTTGCTGTGAGTCACAAATACTACATCTTTGGCATGGTGTATCTGCATGAGTTTTTTTGCAACGACGTGGGCTTCGTATGACACTTTCCGTATATTTTGGCCAAGCTCAGGGATTGTGATGACTTTGTAACCATGTTTATTTAGACTGTCACAAAGATCCCAGTAGTATGTTGCACGAGCTCCAAAACCAGGTATGAAAACAACAGCACCCTTCTCGCCGACTGACCATCGAGCGGGCACCCGATGAGTGATCGAAAAAAAGAAGCGAAATACAAAGTAATAATACTCTCTGACCCAAATACGTACATGTTTAGTGATTGGTCTCATATAAAGTAGTATTGGATATATGACCAGTAGATTGCTCTCACCGGTGAGCGGTAGGCAAATAGCTCTACCCAAACCTGCCAGATAATATTAAAAAACTTAATATATCCCTTCACTCCTCTTATTTTCGTTGTCTGCAAAGGCTGTGACACTTTGCGAAGACGAGATATCGTATATGAGCGATGATGTAGATGATAATTGAGAAATATTTCAACTCGGTATCTTTTCGTTTTCATCTCATCAACGAGAGGGATGAGATCGGTACGATGGTATGCTCGGTTCCCGCAAAGAGGTCTTCCAAAAAATCCATCGATGATGTTGTCCAGATAGCCCATACTTGCTTGTGAGGTACCCTTGAGCAAAGGATCAACTAGCTGTCTCACTTGTTCGAGACGGAATCCGATCAGATCAGCATCGATGAAAAGGATAATATCTCCAGATGTATTTTCGATACCTGTAGCCATCGCAGCGCCCTTCCCCAGATTTGAAGGATGGCAAATATATCGAAGTTTTGGATGGGTTGATATTACCTGACGAGTGTCATCTGTCGATCCATCATCGACGACAGTGATTTGATAGAGAGTATCATCAAGATGATCAAGGACGTCCAAGAGCTTGCCTATTCGAGGTGCTTCGTTGTAGGTCGGGACAATGACACTAACTGTAGTCACATTCATAGTTGGTACCTATCATACTTCCCTTCGAATATATTGTAAAAAGAAGATTGAAATTATTTGGAAAATCCATTCACTGCATCTATTACATACTGTACTTCTTTATTGGTCATATGTGCCGAGAGAGGAAGGGACAAGATCTCATTACAGAATTTTTCTGCGTGTGGGAGCGTGGTGTGAGGAAAAGAAAATGCTTTCTGCCCATGTTGAGCGATCGGATAGTGGATAAGCGTGGTAACGCCTTCTTTAGCAAGATACCTCTGCAGCTCATTTCGACGAGGATGCTTCACCACATACAGATGGTAGGTGTGGGTCGATCCGGGTAAAGTGGTTAAATGTTCGACTGATTCGATCTCCTGATGATATCTAGATGCAATTTTTAGACGTGCCAGGATCCATGTATTCGTTTTTTTCATTTTCACATTGAGCAATGCTGCTTGGAGTTCATCCAATCGGCTATTGATCCCCCACCCATTATGATGATATCGATCTCCTTGGCCATAGTTTCGCATTGATTTGATGAGTTTTGCAGTTTTCGCATTATTTGTTGTTACCATTCCTCCATCACCGTAAGCCCCAAGGTTCTTGGTCGGATAAAAAGAAAATGTTCCAATATCACCCCATGCGCCGGCATATTTACTATGGCATTTGGCTCCATAAGACTGCGCACAGTCTTCGATGACATATAGTTTATATTTTTTTGCAATACGCATACACTGTCTCATATCTACCATCTGACCATAGAGATGAACGGGGATGATAGCGGCAGTTTTTTTTGAAATACGCTTTTCCACTTTCGTTAGATCGATAAGACCTGTTGTGGGATCGATATCTACGAGTACGGGGATACACCCTGCTTGGGTGATGCCGACCACAGTCGCATATGCTGAGACGGCGCTGGTGATGACCTCTGCGCCTGGTAAGACACCAAGTGCTTTGATAGCGAGGGTGATCGCATCGGTTCCATTTCCGACCCCCACCGCGTGTGGTACTCCGATAGAATGTGCAAACTTATTTTCAAATAATTCGACCTGAGAACCGAGGATATATCGCCCTGATCTGAAAAAAGCTTTACAAGCGCTCCACAACGTTGTATTTATTTCGGCATATTCACGATCGAAGAATTGAACAGGGATTTGCATGGTTATGACACAACACACATCACCGATATTTCCAAAACCTGATCATACCAGAAACAGTCTCTTTTGTGAGCTTCCATACAGTATAGTTTGATTTTCCATACGTACGACCAAAGTGATGTACGGGTACTTCTGACAATCTAACTGATTTATTTCTTAGATGAATAAGCAGATCTTGGATGATGGCTGCGCCAGTTGCGAGCGGTTGCCAGTCTATGAGTAGGGCGGTGGATATAAGTCGAAAATCGCAATCTGGATCACGGACTGGCAACCTGAGCACTACTCGCATTATGCGTGCATAGAGGTCCCCAGCCAGTCGACGGGTCCAGCTATCGTGTCGAATTTCTTTGTACCCGTTGACCATCTGCGCTCCTGTTTGAAATTGCGTTTCGATTAATGATTTTAAATCATCCACATGGTATTGCCTATCTCCGTCGGTGTAAAAAACCCATTCGGATGTTGCTTTTTTTAGACCTATTGCGATGACTGCATATCCCTTATCAGACTGAGACTCATCGAATATCTGGAGATCAGGAAATAATATCTTTGCTTCGTTTAGTTTCATTTCTGTCTCGTCTTTTGATTTTCCTCCGTGTATGGCAATCACCTCAAGTTTTTGTGATACTTCACCACCGACTCGATATGCGTCTTTAATCTGCTCGAGTACCGTACCAGCATCATTATAAAATGGAAAAAAAATCGTAAGGGAGGTCAAGCGATGGTCAGGTATACTATGCGACATATGGGAAAAGCCTTGCGTATATTTGTATTTGTGGCAGTAAGTATATGGGTTATATACCTTTTTTTCTATCGGATCGGCAGTGCTCCGTTTGAAAATTGGGATGAGGCTTTTTACGCCGATGGGATACGCTATATGTTTCGACACCATCAGTATTTTATTCCGTACTGGAATGGTGCTCCATTTTTTGATAAACCGCCTCTATATCATTGGTTGGGTGTCATATCAGTTTGGCTTTTTGGACTGAATGAGTTTGCTATCCGATTACCCTCAGTAACAGCTGCGATAGGTACAGTAGCACTCAGTGGATACTATGTGTTTCGAAAATACGGCAAACTTGCAGCGCTTGCAACAATATTTGCCCTCATCAGCAATCCTCTGTATATATACCGAAGTCGAGGAGCCAATCTAGATGCACTTGCAACTTTTTGGATTGTGGTGTCATTTGTCATACTCCAATCTTCAGTCAGGAGACGCACATTTTACTTCGGATTGATTGTGGGACTTGTATTTCTCACAAAAGCTTCTCTTGCGTACTATTTAATGCCGATATTTTTTGTTGATACTGTATCCCGAAACATCCACCTGATTCGATCTAAAAAATCGAGACTAACATGTCTGATCATGATGGCTCGACAATGTTTCAACTGTGCAATTGGCGCAGCAATCTTGCCTTTGATATGGCTTTTTGGTGCCTACCAAGATCAAGGGTGGCAATTTATAAACTACTTCTTGTTCTCATCAGATCAAGGCGTAGCACGTCTTTCATTTTCACAACTGAGCCCAGTATATCTAGGCTACATAAAAGACTCGGTCGGTGTATGGTTTGGCATTGTTGCGTTTATGGGATATATCTTTATGGCCAAAAATATACGGAAACATTTGAATGAAATCTTGTACGGGATATTTTTATTATGTTTGTTAGTATTGAGTACTGTATACAGCAATTGGTATCTCATGCCGATGTTTCCCTTTGCGGCGATTGCGGTCGGATTTGCGGTCAAAACTTTTCGAGATCAATATCTCAAACATCTCCACCGACACTATGCAGTGCTCTTTCCGATTCTTGTTGGCCTACTGTTGTTCTTTCAATATTCACGTATGCATCGAAGAATTATTCGTGACATACTTGAGAGCCAGACAACTATATATCAGAGCCAATCTGCCGAATATGCTAAACGTATAACTAGAGTAGATGAATATGTGGTCCGTTTGGACGACCTATATCCAACTGCCGTTTACTATGCAGATCGTCCGATACGTGTGTCTATGACGGGAACTGCAAAACGTAACGAGATGTATATGACTCGTGAAGATCTGTACACACGTCTAAAGAACAAAAATGCCCGAGTATTTATCGGAAAAACTGGAGAAGTAACTTCGGTTATAAAAAACGTAGGATCAGGACGTATAGATTTCACTTCAGGTGATGAGTCAGTTGGTGTCTTTACCCCTTGATGAAGTCATTCGGATCATACTCGTGTGACGAGAGACACATGAGGATGGCGTCTGTGGAGAAGTCATGCATTTGGTGCCACTCAAGTGGCTCAACGATGAGACAGAGATCATTTGAGCTGAGATCAAATGTCTGCAGAGACGTTTTCCCGACCGTGATCTTGCAGCTTCCTCGAACACAAGTTAGTGCTTGAGCAGTGACTTTGTGTGAGTGATTACCACGAGAGCCAACGACATCATACATATAAAATACACGCTTTATTTCAAAAGGGATACACTTTTCTATCACGACCATACTTCCTTTTTCCGACGTATTTTTTTTGAGGGTTAAAAGATGGGCCATACGATAGTTGAAATGTACCAGAAATATATATGAAGTAAACAAGATATGTACATTTAATGTTTTATGTTCGGGTCTGTGCTAGTAGATTGTGCAAAGCACATGTAAGTTCGGAGTGTGGTTAAAATGATGTTATCTCCAATCAATTGGCTTGCGTCCCATTTCTTCTAAAAATTCATTTGCCTCTTTAAAATGACCATTCCCCAAAAACCCCTTATACGCCGACAAGGGCGAGGGATGAGCTGAAGTGAGGATGTGATGTTTGCTAAAGTCGATGAGCTCCTCTTTTTTACTTGCAAAATTTCCCCAAAGGAGAAATACTATGTGCTCCAATTTGTCGGAGATGATTTTGATCACCGCATCGGTGAATGTGTGCCATCCATAGAGCACATGCGAGTTTGCGAGGCCTGATTCGACGGTGAGGGAGGCATTTAGGAGCAATACTCCCTGGCGAGCCCAGCGAGTGAGATCCGGAGTATGTTCACAGGTGATGCCATACTCACTCTCTATCTCTTTATATATGTTTTGCAAAGATGGTGGCACAGGGTTGGTCGGAAGTGACGAAAATGCCAGGCCATCTGCTACGCCCGGCGTGTGATATGGATCTTGACCAAGTATGACAACTTTGACCTCACTTGGAGAGCAGAGATCAAAAGCCCGGAAAATATTTTGTGGCGGAGGGAATATTGATTTTGAAAGATATTCACTTCGGACTTTTTTTGTGAGTTCAATAAAATATGGCTTTTTGAACTCATCCGAGAGTAAAGCTGCCCACTCTTCTGATATACGAACAGCCATAGAATAAAATCAAACTAATAACCCCGTCTTGTTCAGATAAAAATTCAATCCTTATAGTAGTCGAAATAGTCTATAAAGTCCATAAAGTCGGACTTAGTCTATAAAGTCTTAAAGTCCATAAAGTGATGAACGACAGCTTCAAGCGGGGGAAGCCTCAAGCTGATTTAGCCTCTCCTTGACTTCCCGGACAAGCCTGCCCCGCTCTGCGGGGACGAAGTGCGATCCGGGAT
>JBAXSX010000033.1:0-10040 GCA_037130495.1 Candidatus Roizmanbacteria bacterium | reverse complement strand
CGGATCAGGAGGATCGGCGACAACTATTAACGTCTATACTACTAAAACCGAAAGTGCCGCTGGCTTTAATGGCACCTCTCCAACTGGTAAAACACCTGTTGGTTACGAAGTACGGAAGACAGACTTTCAGATTACGGGGGCATATTCTTGGGGTGCGTGGGTAAAAACTAGCACATCGGCAAGGGTAAGTGTTCTATCTAAATCGTATTTAAATAATTATATCGACATTCTTGATACGGGATATTTTAGATTTACTATAAACACTAGTTCTTATAGAGATAGTAGCGTAACTGTTAATAACAATAGTTGGCACCAAGTTGTTGCCGTGTTTAATCCATCCACATCCCAAGACATCTATGTCGATGGTGTCTTAGCAAATGGTACACTGACTGGCGGACTCCAGGTAGGTAATTTAGACTATTCTAGCGAATTAGTTATTGGTGCTACCTTAACTCCTGGAGCAATCAGGCAATTTCCCGGCTCCATTGACGAACCCTTTGTGACTGCGGAAGCGTTGACTGCAGGACAGATATTCGATATGTACAACAGGGGAAGAAATTAATTAAAAATTAATAATTGAAAATGGATGAAGAAAGCGGGTCGAAGGTCTTCAGGTCGAACGTCAAACGATTATCAGGTTATAAAGTACGTAAAGTCGAAAGTCGTAAAGTCTATAAAGTGTCACTTCGAGCCCCGAAGGGGCCACTTTGTGGCTGGGCCTGCCTATTCATTTCAAGTGTCATTCCAGCGCATGCTGGGATCTTTCGAATAGATCCCGGGATCACGCAGAGCGTGACAGGTAAACCCGGGATGACATGAAGAACATTTTCTTTGCTCGTAGCTCGTAGCTTTTTCTCTCTCCTCTGGAGAGGGGTCTGTTGTGCGCACTCTCCTCTAGAGAGGAGTACTCGCCGTTTTAGGCGAGGGAGGTGTGTCATGCATTGGATAACACACCCCGCCCGCCTAACTGCATAGCTGTTGGCGGGCACCCCTCTCAAGAGGGGAGTAAGATGGATCCCGGATCGCACTTTGTTTGTCCGGGAAGTCAAGAGAGAGTATTTTAACTTCTAAACTTTTCATTGATTTCCTGAGCTCCGAAGGGGCCACTTTGTGGTTTACCCGCCTAACGATGAAATCGTTGGCGTTACTTGCCTACCCCGCTTTGCGGGGTCGAGAAGTGAACCACGCACTCTCCTCTTGAGAGGAGTACGAAGAAGATCCCGGGATCACGCAGAGCGTGACAAGTGAACCCGGGATGACATGTGCGTGAGGGATCTTTCGCTAGCGCTCAAGATGACCAGGATAAATTAGAGACTAATTAGCTTGAGGCTTGTAACTTCTTTAGCTATTAGCTATTTTCCGACTTTACAGACTTTACGACTTTACTTGTCCCGCGGAGCCTCGGCGGAGTGGGATGGACTCAGTCTGTTAATTATTTTTATTGTTCAAAGTCTGGGGTAGTTTCGTCGCCATTTGAGACGAGAACAGGTGCTGCTGGTGATACGCCACGATCATTCACCCACAGGACGTACGTGCATCCTGAGGCAGTTTTTGTTTTGGGATCCCACTTTGCTGTTGAACATTTTTTGAGTTTTCGTCCGCTTGCAGTAGTCTGCAAAACGAGCTTGGCTCCGCAATCAGGGCAAACTTCATCGAGGAGTTCTGGCTTGTCCATCCAATCAACATAGTCACAGCCTGTTGACTTTTTTTCTACCTTGTCCCAGCCACCCGTGCTACACTTTTTCATTTTTTTGCCACCTCTTGTAGTCTGCATCATGAGCTTTGCGCCACATTTTGGGCATTTTTCATCGAGTTCCATGGGCGGATCATTGATCCATTTCACATATCCGCAACCTTCGGTCTGTCTTGTTGCAGGGTTCCAGTTGCCAGTACTACATCGTTGTAGTTTTTTTCCTGATGGAGTAGTTTCGACAGGTTTGAGATCAGAACCGCATGTTGGACATTTATCTGAGGTAGACATAAATTGAATGAACAAATATATATAAAAACCAAACGTGGACAGTATCTGTCATTTTGTTCCAGATTTCAAGTGGTTCATATAAGCTCTTTCATCTACCAACTTTGACAGGTCAGTCATACGCTGGAGAAAGAGCACTCCATCAAGGTGGTCGTACTCGTGGAGAAAAATCCGCGCAATGAGGTCGCTCATCTCCATTTTTACAATTTTGTTATTCTGATTTCGAAAAGATACGAGTATCGATCTTGGTCTTGCCACTGGCCCAAACACGAGTCCTTGTGGTGTTGTGACTGATAAACACCCCTCCCAATCTATGACTTGCTCATCAGACATGTCAATGACTTTGGGGTTAATCACCGCTATCTGACCTATCTGAGGTAAGGTCGAACGTGTTTTGGTTGGATGAATATCCATGAGAAACATTCGAACAGACTGGCCGACTTGAGGTGCTGCGAGGCCAACACCCTGTGCACGCGTCAGCGTTTTTGACATGCGTGAAATGAGATGGTCTATATCCGCATTTTTTGGAACTGGTTTGGCTACGGTCCACAGTATCGGATTTCCCAACTGGACTATGGGCATAGGAGATATACGGATGGGGAGGGACTTTACTGGAGCTGGTTTGACCATGACAAATTATACTATAGGCAATCACTAAATGTGACCTCCACGTAGCACGTCAGCTCCAGACTTGCATCTCACTTCGGGATGCTGGCTATACACTCAATCTCAACGCGTGCATCACGAGGGAGCCGAGCTACTTGCACCGTAGACCGTGCGGGTCGGTGATCTCCGAATGCCTGCGCATACAGCTCATTAAACTGGGCGAATTCACTCATGTCAGCGAGAAAATTTGTAGTTTTAACAACATCTTTGAGCGTCATGTTTTCTTGCGCGAGGATATCGGCGATGTTCTGGAATATTTCCTCAGTTTGCTTGACCAATCCGTCAGCAAGTACTCCATGAGCATCGACACCTATGACTCCTGAGCAGTAGAGGAGAGTGCCTACTTTCACTGCTTGTGAGTAGGGACCGATAGCTTTGTATCTTTTGGCGGTATTAATGAGTTTCATAAAGGTAATAAATATGTAAAGAATACATCATCACACCAATTCAAACAAGCAAATTGAAAACAAGATCATCACTCGTAATCTTTTTGTAGGATAGTCCAATCTTTTCCATTTTTTTTAGTAAAGGAGCGAGGTCATCACTGTTTTTCAGCTCAATTCCTACAAGGGCGGGTCCTCGCTCTTTGTTTGTTTTTTTCAGATACTCAAAGAGTACGATGTCGTCATCTTTTCCCAGTGCTTTGTTTAAAAAATCACGCAGTTGTCCTGGTTTTTGAGCAAACTCGATGAGGAAATAGTGCTTCAATCCACGATATACCAAACTTTTTTCAAGTATTTCTGGGTAACGAAGAAGATCGTTGTTGCCTCCACTGACGACACACACAACAGATTTGCCCTTGATATCATGTTTGATGAGCTCAAGTGCAGCGACTGCTAGCGCACCAGCAGGCTCTGTGACGATACCTTCTGATTGATATAACTCAATCATCGTGCTACAAACCAATCCCACTGGACATACTACAACTGAGTTAACACACTCTTGTGCGATAGCCAGTGTATTTGTCCCAACTGTCCTAACGGCTGCGCCGTCTACGAACGTCTCAAACCTGTCGAGCGTGACTGGATGTCCAGCTATCAAACCCTTGTTCATACAGTCTGCGTACTCTGGCTCGCTACCTACTACCTTGGTTGATGGCGACGTATGTTTGAAATAGCTTGATACTCCTGAGATGAGCCCACCTCCACCCACACAACAGACGACATAGTCTATGCTTTCTGCAGGTGGGGCGCTCTTTGCGCTGACATTTCGTGACTTTTTAGTGTCGGCATCAGACATTTTCTTCATAACCTCAGCATATTGTTCGGCTATTTCATATGCTACTGATCCTTGTCCAGCAATGACATCTACATCATCAAACGGATGGATGAGGGTAGCCCCATGCCGAGTGCAATAGCGTTGAGCCTCAACCTTTGCTTCATCAAATGTGTTGCCGTATAGTTTGATTTCAACATACTTACCACCGAAGTTTTTGACTTTTTCGACTTTTTGGTTTGGTGTCGTGACGGGCATGTATATGACTCCTTTCACTTTAAGTTGAGTGCACGCATATGCCACACCCTGGGCGTGATTGCCAGCCGAAGCACATACAACTCCCTTCTTTTTTTGTGCCGTTGTCAATGAAGACATTTTGTAATATGCTCCACGGATCTTAAATGATCTGACCATCGTCAAGTCCTCACGTTTCAAATAGATTTGTGCACCGTATCTCGCAGATAGGCGACGACTATATTGTAATGGGGTCTCATCCAACACAGACTTGAGAAAGACAACTGCTTTGTCTATCGATTTTTTTGGTATGTTCATATAAGTAATACAATATAATTATTTAGCCATTGATAATACATTTTTTCTATCTGCCATCATTCCTTTGACCAATGCAATCCTTCCTGATCTCACAAACTCTTTCACTCCGTAGCTACTGCACACATCTTTTAGGCTATCTATATCTTCAGGATTGCCTGCCAACGAAATAGTCGCATCTGTTTTAGTGAAGTGAATTATTTTAGCCCCACTGAGCTTGACGATTTCGTTGACTTCTTTCCTTTTTTGGGGTGAGTTAGTGCTCACTTTGATGAGAGCAACTTCATTAAAAATGAGCTGAGAATCTACCGCATCGATGACTTTGACTACTTCGATAATGCGATAAATCTGTTTTACGATTTTTTCAACAAGGGCTCCTTCTGCTTTGACCGTAATGGTAAATCGCGACAGTTTGTTGTCTCCCACTTCGGAGACAGTAAGCGACTCGATATTGATACGACGACGCAAAAATAGATCAGCTATCCGATAGAGTACTCCCGGTTTGTTTTCGGAAAATACAAGAATTGTGTAAAGCATACAAATAAATAATTAATATCTACGACTCTCTATTGCGACTTTTTCATTTTCAATTTTTCATTTTAAATTTATTTCAGTCTTACTTCATCCACGCTTGCTCCCGTCGGAATCATCGGAAAGACATTCTCAAAGTGTTCACAGACCACTTCGAGAACATATGGCCCTTTATGGCTCAGCATGTTTTGTATCGATTTTTTGAGATCTGATCTTTTTTCTACTCTTTTTGCTTGTATTCCATATCCCTTACAAATCGTTACAAAATCAGGATTGTGCAAGTGAGTGAAACTGTATCTTTTATCAAAAAAGAGCTCCTGCCACTGTCTGACCATGCCCAAGTGGTTGTTGTTGAGTATCATGATCTTGACTGGTATTTTTTCTTGATCTATGGTGCCGAGCTCTTGTATCGTCATTTGGAAACATCCATCACCGATGATCGCTATGACTTGACGATCAGAGGCAACTTGAGCTCCCATAGCCGCTGGCAAAGCGAATCCCATCGTGCCCATACCACCGCTTGTGATGAGGCTATCCGGCTGATTAAATGCGTAATATCTACACGTTTTCATTTGATGCTGACCAACATCAGGCACGATCACAGCATCTCCATCGGTGATGGAGGAGAGTGCATGCATGAGTTCCGCCATTTTGATTTTGCCTGACGTTGGCTTGATTTCATTTTTGATGACCGTGTCGTATTCGATTTTGTAATGTGCATGAAACTCACCTAACCAGCCAATTCTTTCAACTTTATTTATCAAAGGAATCAGTGCAGTGAGCGCATTTTTGGCATCGGCGACGATGGGCACAGTAGTCTTAACATTTTTGTGTAATTCAGCAGGATCAATATCAATATGGATGATTTTGGCATGAGGTGCATAGTCCTTGAGTCTCCCTGTCACTCGATCGTCAAATCTCATGCCAATAGCACAGATAACATCCGCCTTATTCGTCAGCATATTTGGAGCATAGTTGCCATGCATACCAAGCCAGCCAACATAGTTTGGATGTGTCGCTGGCATCGATGACAGACCGTGCAATGTTACAGCAACGGGGATGGAGCCGATCTCGGACATTCTGATCAACTCCGACGAAGCATGAGATATCAATACGCCATGCCCTGCGAGTATTAACGGACGGCGCGCTTCGTTGATCAGCTTAGCGGCGATCTCAATCTGTCTCGTGTTGGCAGTCAGCACCGGTTGATATCCTGGTAAATGAATTTTGGTTATTGGTTTGTATTCGACTTTTTCAAACTGAGCATCTTTTGTGATGTCAATAAGTACGGGACCTGGCCTACCGGTACCCGCGATATGGTATGCCTTTGCTACTGCCTCAGCTATATCACTCGCTCTCGTCACCTGGCAGTTCCATTTTGTAATCGGCGTAGTGATCCCTATCACATCTACTTCTTGGAATGCATCAGAACCCAACAAATGCGATGAAACTTGTCCAGTGATACATATAAGTGGTATTGAGTCCATCATAGCATCTGCGATCCCCGTCACTAGATTGGTTGCACCTGGACCTGACGTCGCAAAACAAACACCTGGCTTGTTGCGCACTCTGGCCCACCCCTCAGCTGCATGCGATGCTCCTTGCTCGTGACGCACGAGAATATGTCTGATTCTGTCAGAATAGTCATACAGCGCATCATATATAGGCATTATGGCGCCACCTGGGTACCCAAATATAGTATCAACATCAAGTGATATGAGAGTCTCAAGAAGTATCTGAGATCCAGACAATATACGTGCTGCTGATCTAGATATGTGTGGTTTCATATATAAAAATTGTAAAATAAAAAAGCCCCCGCTTTCGGCGGGGGTTTAGTTTTTCTTTTACGAAAGACTTCCTCCGCCTAGGCGGGAATAAGAAGGACTTCAATAAGAGAAAAACTGCTTTTCATCGTAGGTCAATATATCACACCAAAAGAAAAATGCAAATTTCAAAAAAACCCTCCTAGATCTCATGGATTTGGAGTAGGAGATGGAGTTGGGGTTGGGGTTTTTGTGAGCGTGGGAGTCAGCGTCATCGTTGGCGGTATTGGTGTAGCCGTCGGCATATCGAATCCAGGTATCCTCATTGTGAATTGGAATGGTCTCGAATCGGATCTGTTTCCCGCTTCATCAACCAAATAATATGTGAATAAGTGAGTACCATTGTATATAGCATCAGCACAAGCTGCTCCAGCACCGTTTATCGTATGCGCCAGACCCGAATCAAACGAATATGTGAGGGCGATATTTTCGGATTTACTTTTATTATCATATAACGGTGAAAATATGATGCACGCTTTGCCACCTGTGGCTGTGGTTAAAACGGTGCCTGGTAGCGGATAAAGGATTTGAGTCCGAGGTGGTTCCTGATCTACTGTACTTTGAGCTTTTTGCAGGACTGTCATTGCCTGACCGGATGGGGCTATGGATAATCCAAGGGCAGGAATTGTGCTGGTTGTTGGCGTGCCAACTCCAATGCGTCTGCCATCACCATCGCGTGGCACTGGAGTGCTCAACACAATAGCACGGGTTGGAGTTGGTGTCAGCAAAGGATCTGCAACATTTGCTGGAATACGTCCAAACGAAGATATCATCACAAAAAAGGGAATCATGATCAGTATGCTTGCCCAGACTAAATAGTTGTGCAATATTTTTTGCGTCCAGGTATAGGCAGCATCTCTATCTCCATCTTTCATTTTTACGAGATCTTCAGGTGTTATTTTAATCACAGCTCATTGTATACCTTTTACGCCACATTTTGCCACAGGGACTCTTGGCATATTACTGAGTCTCCTCCAGAGTGAAGCCTGTTGTTCGAACTCTCCTCTTGAAAGGAGTCCCATTTTGGACAGCCTGCTGGCTAGTCCCATCTTGGACAGCCTGCTGGCTAGTACCCGAAGGAAGGGAGCTTGCCAGCCTGCCATAGCGAAGCTTGGCGGCTGGGTGTGTTACGTATTGATCAACACACACCCCCTCCGGGCGTAGCCCTACGGGCGGAGCCGTCGCACTTCATCGCGCCTGCCTGTCGGCAGACAGGTCAGACGCGGCACCCCTCTTCCTAGAGGGGAGTAAAAAGAGGCTAAATCTACTTCCGCCAGAGGGCGGACAGGTGCAGCTTTTTTTGCTCGCAGGTGTCTCTCACTTTACAGACTTTACGACTTTCGACCTGACAACCTTATAACCTTGAACCTGATAACTATTTGACTTTCGACCTTTGACCTTAGACTTTATGGACTTTACGACTTTATAGACTTTATGGACTGTCTTTGCGTATACTGTTTACATGACACGGCATCGTGGTATTGCTGGCTTTACCCTCATCGAGTTATTGGTAGCTACCGGAATCATTGGAATACTCATGACAGTAGTACTGGTAGCCGTGAATCCCTTCCGTATGTTTGCTGCTGCTCAACAGACAAAGAGATCATCTGATGTATCTACCATAGGGAAGTCATTAGATATGTATCTCATATCAGCAAAAGGAGTGTTTCCTACTCAGATGTATCCCTTGAATACTCCCAAGCGTATAGCAAAGAACTCAGGAGGTCCTGAGGCAGACTTATGTGCACTCTTATCTACTCAGATACCGGGATTACCTATTGATCCTACTACTCCGGGTACTGTAGTGAAAGATTGTACTGGTTCATACAATACGGGATACAATGCTGTCGCTAATGCATCAGGCAAGATAGGAGTGTATTCACCCACTGGTATATCTCTAGCAAATGCAACAGGAATGAATGTGATTACATATGGATATGTACCTGATGACTTCATTACTCCTCCCTCTCCTGTTACTGCATACAAAGGACAATGGGGATTAGATGAGACCACCAGTACTGATACCAATCAATTCAAGGCGAGTGGGTATTTAGACACTGGTAAACTGGGCCAAGCGGTGTCTGTCTATGGGAACGCTGCTGGTACTGCTGGGTCAACGTTGACATTTAACAGAGGAGCACAGATCGGCGGCAACAACTACGAGCACTTTAACTCCAACCAGGGTACGGTCTCTTTTTGGTTCAAACCTAGCTGGAATGGGAATGACGGAGCTGCTCATAGTCTATTTATCAATTATCCAGATGCTACTCATTTCATTTATATCTTTAAGCAAACTACAAATAACCTGATCCAGGCTTATTACTTGGACGGTACACACACTGGGATTGTGACAACTAGTAGCACAACGCTGACTGCCGGTACGTTTTATCACGTCGTCTTTCGTTGGTCTGTCAATACAATTGATGGTACAAATTATGCTGATATTCGTGTTAATAATGGGACTCCGACTGCTTCGGCTACCGCTTATACAGGATATACACCATCCCCTGCATCTTTTGTTGGATCAAGTGATCCAGCCCATCCTCTTAACGCCCTCATCGACGACTTTGCCATCTTTGACCGTGTTCTCTCCACCACCGAAATCACCTCTTTATACAACTCAGGCAATGGCAACGAAGCCGGGTACGTCGCTGACAGTAGCCTGAAGTTCTACGCCAAGATGGATGGGTCAGGCACCTTGCAGCCGGTGACGTATAACGGTGGGGCGAGTGCCAGTAAGATGACGGCGAAGTCGACGGAACTTACGGGAGGGACGAACTTAGTGGCGGATGGGAATATGGAACTTGCTGGAACAACTAATTGGGTATCTCAAAGTGGTTTTGACTTGGTTACAAAGAATGCTGATAACCTTATATTTGATTCTCAAAATCTGAAAATGGTGCGTCCTAGTAGTGGTGCATCGGCGGTCGTTCAAAACTTTACGGTTTTGCCAAATACCACTTATAGAGTCTCCCTTTGGGCTAAAAGAAGTGCCGCATCAGGTTGGGGCAGGGTTATGGTTTACGATGTTAATAATTCAACTATACTTAGTGATTACAACATTACATCATCGACTTGGGTCGAATACGAAACAATCTTCAAGACAGCAAGTAACACTACCACCGCCAGATTATATTATTATGATGGTCCAACTACTGGCGATACAATCTATGTCGATAACGTTTCAATTGTTCCCAACCTCGTCGACAATGGCGGGATGGAGGGGCAATATGTCATTGAAAGCAATGGCGACCCTGCCCCGTACTCTGCGACAGTAG
>JBAXSX010000032.1:0-10737 GCA_037130495.1 Candidatus Roizmanbacteria bacterium | reverse complement strand
TAACTACTGTCATAAGGACTGCAATGATACCGGTAGCTACCAATAACTCGATGAGGGTAAAGCCTCTACGGGAAGAAGAACGGTACGGGACC
Organism: Candidatus Roizmanbacteria bacterium; assembly: GCA_037130495.1. Lineage (GTDB taxonomy): Bacteria > Patescibacteriota > Microgenomatia > UBA1406 > GWC2-37-13 > JAGOLU01. The sequence continues at coordinate 10,645 of JBAXSX010000032.1, read as the reverse complement.
ATACAGTCAGTATACGCAAAGACAGTCTATAAAGTCCATACAGTCTGTAAAGACGAAGATCGAATGGTTATCAGGTTCTAAAGTTGAGGGAAGAAATAGTCCATCCAGCAGAGCGGGACAGGTAAAGTGTATAAGGTCTCAATGTTACTTTACAGACTTTAAGACTTTGTGGACTCATTCTATGAGGCTCCCCTCACGGAGCGGCGGCGAAGGTGCCATCGTATGGCATCGCATTGTTGTAATCACCTCCGAAGCTCGCTATATTAGGAACGGTAGTAAACGTTTTACCATTCATAGCTGCCGTAGCCATTTGACTTCCATTTATATACATTGTTAAATTGCCCCCAGAGTCATAGGTCAATTTAAAGGTATATGTAGTACCGGCGTTTAAAGTAGGGGAGGATAAATCTGCATTAAGAGCTCCTACTGAAGCGTCGTACCATTGCAAACGGAGAAAACCATTTTCAAATAATGAAAGATACCTCAATGTAGCTCCACTCCCCGTATATGCAGTAAAAATTGTTGGTGTGGAAAAGCCAAATTTAGTGCTAGTTGACCAACTGTGGCGAGGGGTAAAGTTGAAAGAAATTTGTCCAGCCGTTGCTGTTAGGTTGTATACATTTTGAGTTAGTGTATCTGCTCCATCAACTCGTATTCCACTTGCCTCTGTGCTGTTGGCTAGTGAGGCTGGGGTGAGGGTGAGGATGACGTCGGAAAGAGGAATCTGGCTGATATCGTCCCAATATCTAGTTCCGCTTGCTGCTGAAGTTGATAAATTAAATTGACTGTTTTCGGTCCTCACAGCTCTATTTACAACAAATCCGGGTTTCCAAACTGCCGTTTTATTCATAGTAACTTGGGTAGTGGCACTACCAGAATTACTTTGCGCATTCCACGGATGTAAACCGAGATAATCCGACGTAGATCCATCACCATAATAATATCCGGTAAGACTATAAAAGGCGCCCGCAGTTAAATTTTTTGCATACTGCTTATTCCCAGTTGAAGTACTTAAATCCCATTTCATGCTACTTGAGCCGCTATGGACAATTGTTGATTCTTGAGTAGTTCCTGTTGCAAAGCTCCAGCTGCTCCACAGTGGAGGTGAAAGAGGACTGCCAGCATAAATTCCTTCTAGTGATGGGTTCGGTGTCATATTTGTCTGTACCTCCACCTGATGCCAGCTACAGGTCCCGGTAGTAGCAGTATTGAGAAGGTGTATCTGTTCTGTCTCTGCTGCTGGTGTCTGCCAAGTGAAGATATATACAGTGGGTGCTGTCCTCGTACTAGTAGTAGTCCCTGCAAGAGACGTAACAAGGGTAGTCCCATCTGCTCTGAATACTTTAATGATCGGATTACACGTACTATCACTATTCCCTATTGCTCGTATGACATAGTTTGCTCCTGATGCAAGAGAAGCAGTGGTATAGGAGATTCCTTGATTAGCAGTCCCCGCTGATGCTACTGAGTATCCTCCTGAGAATATCTTTGATCCCGTAGCTAAGGCAGCTACGGTCACTGCACTTCCTCCTGCATTCTGTGCACTCCACCCATCACTGGTATATGTCCCATTCATCATATATCCTCCCGTATTTGTGGTATTGGTATACAAGAGATTACTGGCATGAGGATGACTCCATGCTTCACCTGTCGTACCCAATGCTCCTACCGTACTATTCGTTGGTAATGCAAATACCACATCCCAGGATCCAGTGACTAATGTAGGATCTTTACCGGTACCAGAGTTGTAGATCTGACTGACTTCATCTCCATTCCCTACATTGATACCTGATGGTGTTGTTGCTTCGTAGAGAGGACGACGATAGATGGTGAGACCTTGGATGAGGGCATTGGCTGGCTTGGCATTAGTCTGATCACTTCCGATATTCAACTGTGATGGTACTAAGGTCGCCCATGTAGAGGTGGTTCCGAAGGTATGAGTACCATTAATACTTATTGAGGCGTAATTAGTTCCACCAATAGGATTTTTACTATCCCATCTTGCTACAACGGAATATGTTGTTCCTGCTGCCCAGGATGAAATGCTCATGCTAACGAGGGTATTTCCATTTGATTTAAGCAGTAGGTTATTTGAAGCATCTTTTTCTATTCGAATGATAGAAGAACTATCTGTAAAAAATACATGACGTAGGCCATCACTACCGCTCCATTCCGGGGTAACCCAAAATACCACTGACCCTTGATCGCCATCTGCGAAAGTATAAAAATGGCCATTAATTTGGGTTGAATTAGTTACTGTGATTGCATCTACTGTTCCTGACGCATCCGCATTCCCCTGTACCATCACTCCCGCTGTAAAGGGTCCTGTAGGAGGAGTCCTCTTGGCTATGACTGGAGTGAATGTCCCTCCTCCAAATGTCATTGCCGGGAGAGCAGGGGTGATGTACTCATCTGCAACTTGACCATATACAGCCACATTCACCCCTGATGCATTTGCGAGTGATATCCCAGTCGGTGAATACACTCCTATCTTCCCTGAGCTATTCGCTACAGCACTGTATCCGGTACTGTATGTACTGGCACAGTCTTTCACTATGTTTCCTGGACTATTGGGATCAATAGGTAATCCAGCTATATGAGGAGAAAGTAATCCACACAGATCTGCCTCAGGACCTCCTGAGTTCTTTGCTATTGGCTTAGGAGTATTCAAGGGATACATCTGAGTAGGGACTACTCCTTTCACAGATATGAGATAGGTATCGAGTGACTTCCCCAGAGTAGATACATCAGATGAGCGTTTCGTCTGTTGTGCAGCAGCAAACATACGGAAGGGATTCACGGCTACGATGACTACTGTCATAAGGACTGCAATGATACCGGTAGCTACTAATAACTCTATGAGCGTAAACCCAGCATGAGAAGAAGAACGGTACGGGACCATGAGTTCAGTATACTGACTTAAGGCAGAGAAGAGTAGATGGTCAAAGGTCTAAGGTCGAACGGTTGAAGAGTTGTCAGGTTATAAAGTTTTCAAGTTATCAAGTCGACGTAGTCCGTAAAGTAAGCAATGGGGTCATTCTGAACGGAGTGAAGAATCCCAATGTCAGTTCGAGCCCCGAAGGGGCCACTTTGTGGCCTGCCTGCCCCGAGCCGAGTTTACCTTGAGCCTGTCGAAAGGCGGGGTCGAGAACTTATTTCAGGATCTTGTTCCTGCACTGTCATCCCCGCCAGGTACCGTACGGTACCTGGCGGGATCCATTCTCCTTGGAGTCATCCTGATCAGCATAGGTCAATACAAGGCTACGCCCAGAGGAGATGTGTTTTATGAGTTATTTCGTAGTAGAATCTCACTGCCTGATTCTCATTCATATCACCTTTTCACTATGAAAGTTTATTTCACCGCAGCTACAAATACCGATCCAGCTACACGAGAAAAATACGCACATATACTCCGATCTCTCAAAAAATATCATGTCACGATCACGTCGGGCACCCAGATCGCTGACGCGCGTACCCTGGAACAGGACCAGAAGCAGCACGCTGACACAGATATATTCAAGCGTCAGAAAGCCCTCATTGATGCAAGTGACTGTGTCTGCGCAGAAGTTACTCATGCATCCATTGGGGTAGGTGGCGAAATCGTATATGCACTGACCCAAGGCAAAAAAGTTCTCGCGCTACTTGAAGAGGGCTCTGATCGTAAACTGTCACCGATGCTTATGGGCAACCCATCTGATAATTTGTATAAAACATTCTATTGCATCGATAGACTCGACTACATCATCAAAGATTTTCTTGATTTTTTTACAAAAACAACCAGACGAAAAGGGAAGTTTATTGTGATTGATGGGGGAGATGGATCAGGTAAAGGCACACAAGCCAAGCTCCTCCTTGAAACGCTGACTGAACAAGGGCACTTGGTACGTATGTATGACTTTCCACGCTATACGAGTTCGTTTCATGGAGAGGTGATTTCACGTTTTTTACGTGGAGAGTTTGGAAGTGCGGATGTCGTGTCTCCATACCTCATATCCCTTGCCTATGCTCTGGATCGAGCCTCGCTCAAAACTGAGATGGAGGACTTCCTCAGTCAAGGCGGATGGATTGTTTCAAACAGGTATACCTCAGCCAGTATGGGCCATCAAACATCTCGTATCAAGGGCGTAGCAGCGCAAAAGAAATTTCTTGAGTGGCTCTACACACTCGAGTACAAAGTGCATAAAATTCCCAAAGAGGATCTTGTCGTCTACCTTGATGTGCCGGCAATGATCAGTAGCGATCTCGTATCCCAGAAATCAACTCGGTCTTACCTGGGAAAAAAAATGAAGAAAGATATCAATGAAAGTAATCTGTTGCACCAAATTGATGCACGGAAGATGTTCATGCAGTTGTGCAAAAAATATCCGCATTGGAGGCGGATCGATTGTATCGACGCAAAACACCAACTCCGATCAATCGAGTCTGTCCACGATATGATTGTCAAAACTGTTGATGAGGCATTTGCCTGAATCTTTCTATCCCGAGCCTCCCGATGCTCCTTGCAAAGTGTTGAAATAGGGGTGTAAAATGCCTACGTATGGACAAACGCATCGCATCACTCAGCATAATCGTAATGTTTGTATCCACTTTTGCTCTCGCATATTTTGCCTATCGTGGTCCGCTGGCCCGGTATACACAGGCTGCCAGTACAACCATGTCCCTTGAGAAATCTATTATTTTTGCATATCCACTCAGTATCAAGATTGGGGGAGTGAAATCCAAAGTGGATGTGTTCATCACCTCAGATGAGGATCGTCCAATCAAGGGCAAGTTAGTAACCTTATTGACAAGAAATTCTCCATTTACTCTGACTGCAATCACCGATGACAATGGTCAAGCAACTTTTGAAATTAGCGGACAGATCGTTGGAACTGATGAAATTGGTTTCGCAGTTGATGGTACTCGCTTCCCAGCTACACTCATTCTCAATGTTGAATAGCAACTTTGCTATACTATCTCAGGTACGTGATTACTAATACATCACAACTATGTCAAAAAAAATAACAAAAGCGGTCATCCCCGCAGCGGGATTTGGGACCCGATTTCTTCCACAGACCAAGGCAATGCCGAAGGAAATGCTTCCAATCGTAGATAAGCCAGTTATCCAATATGTGGTTGAGGAGGCGGTAGAAAGCGGCATACAGGACATTGTCATTGTGACCGGATCTCAGAAGCGTGCGATTGAGGACCACTTCGACAATCCGAGCCAGGACCTCATAAACAATCTGATGATGGGGAAAAAGGACAAGCTACTTGAAGCTACCCAAAAAGTAGCTGATATGGCGAACTTTATCTATGTCCGTCAAAAGGGGCCATATGGCAATGGCACGCCCGTTTTGTCAGCGGAAAGTGTCGTAGAAGGCGAAGCTTTTGCTGTACTTTGGGGCGACGAATTCATTGACGCACGACCACGGAGACTCAAGCAGATGATGGATGCGTACAATAAATTTGGAGGAGTGATCATTAGTGGAGTGAGAATCAACAAAAAGGAGGACCTCAATCGATATGGTATCGCTGAGATCACCCCTGTTGAAGGAAACGTCTATCAAATACAGAGGATCGTCGAAAAGCCCGATCCAGACAAGGCCCCAAGCAATCTTGCGACACACGGCGCATATATCCTCCCTCCAGAGATCTTTCACGCCCTCAAGCAGCTAGAGCCTGGAAAAGGTGGAGAGCTCTGGCTCACCGATGCGATCAATATACTCAAGAAGGAAGGGGTCCCTATCTATACTGTCGAGATCGAAAATGCACGGTATTTTGATACGGGCAACAAGCTCGAATACCTAAAAACAGTGACTACTCTCGCGCTCGAACACCCCGAGGTAGGGGAGGACTATAGGAACTTTCTAAAGACGGTCCAGCTATAAGGTTCGAGCCTGAAGGTGTTCTCGTCTGACTTGATCATGCCATCTTGCTCTCTTGTCCTTTTCGTGTAACGCAGAAGTACAGGGTGTTTCACAGTTGTTTTTTTGCTCTTTCCTGATACAATTTCCCCAACATCTATGTCAGATACTCTTTCTCGTGCCAAAAAACTCTTTGAACTTGGTGCCCACCTCGGCCACCGCAAAAATCGTCTTCACCCTCGTGCCCGCAAATTTGTCTACCAGATCATCGATGGCGTTTCAATCATTGACCTTGAGCAAACAGTCGGACAAATCGATGCTGCAAAAGCATTTTTGAAAAAAGCCGGCGCTGATGACATGTCTCTCCTCGTTTGTGCGACAAAAAAAACTATTGCCCCTATCGCTGCAAAGCTCGCAACTGAGGCGAACGCTCACTATATCACCAATAAGTGGCTCCCAGGCTTGTTCACGAACTTTGATACCATTGCCAAAAATGTCAAAAAGCTCAAAACACTCAAGGAACAAAAAATAGCTGGTGAGTGGTCAAAGTTCGTCAAACACGAACAAGTCGCCCTCGAAAAAGAAATGAAAAAACTCGAGCGCCTCTACGCTGGCATCGTCAGCATGAGCAAAACACCAGATCTGATCCTCATTATTGATACAAAGCGAGAGAAAAATTCTGTTACCGAGTCTACAAAAATCAACATACCTCGCGTAGCCATCGTTGACACCAACTGCAATCCTGATGAGATCACCTATCCGGTCGTGATCAATGACGATACCCCACAGGCTGTCGAAGCGGTGCTCACAGAGCTCCTTTCTGCCTACAAACGTATTCCCAAAGTCACCGCACCTGTTGCGCCAAAGCCAGCAGCTCCTGTTGTGGCACCTCTTGTCGAAGCAACAAAGCCAGCAGCAAAATCTCCAGCTCCAAAATCGCCAAAGCCAGCAGCCAAAAAGGCAGTCGTTGAGAAGCCAGTAGAAGCAAAGATAGTTGTAAACGCAGTTGCAAAGACAGATGCTCCAAAATCTGTTGCAAAAAAGGCTCCAGCAAAAAAGAAAGCATCAAAATAACTTCTTGAGTGTTGGAGCGAATAACATCTCCACGATCATCCTACCTCTTTTACCTGTTTTCGTGTAAAATACTTAAGTAACCTTTGCGTCCTGCAACCTTAATTTGTATTTTTACCCTGTACTTTTTACTTTTTTATATATTTTCCTATGGCCCTTGATCTCAAAACACTCAAAAAACTGCGTGAAGAAACTGGCGTATCTTTCTCTGTTTGTAAAAAAGCTCTTGAAGAGGGAGGAAATGATATCGAAAAAGCCAAAAAACTATTGCAAAAGTGGGGAGAAAAAAAGGCCGCTGACAAAGCCGACCGAACAACAGGACAGGGTGTCATAGCAACCTATGTTCACCACAATAAAAAAGTCGCTGCAGTCGTCGAGCTCAACTGTGAGACTGACTTTGTATCTGGTAATGACGAATTCCGTCACCTCGCATCTGAGATAGCTATGCAAGTAGCAACCATGAACCCTGAGACAGTAGAGGAACTCCTCAAACAGGACTACATACGAGACTCAAGCAAAACCATCGATATTCTTCTCAAGGCTGCTGTATTGAAGTTTGGCGAGAATACCAAGATATCCCGGATAATGCGTTGGGAAATCGGGAAGTAATTGATCAGATATACCCGATTGATGACTGTCGCGAATGGTTCCTGTTCATCTTCGATTTCTCATACGGTATAATCTATGAATATGAATCATATTGCCGAACTCAAAAAACAATTTCTTGCAGTTGCTGACCGTCTCAAAGAAGAGCTTAAGACTATCCGTACCAATCATGCATCCCCCGCATTGCTTGAGGGTATCACCGTTGAGGCATATGGTGGAAGCATGAACATGAAGCTGATGGAGCTTGCCACAATCACCAACGATGGCCCAACTACGATCGTCATTGCACCTTTTGATCCCTCGACTGTCCAAGATATCGAGCGCGCCATCCTCAAATCACCTCTCGGAATCACCCCAAGCAACCAGGGAGGACGCCTCATTGTGCGGATACCACCACTATCGCAAGAGCAGCGCGAAAAGTACGTGAAACTCGCAGCTTCTATGGTCGAGGAGTACAAAAATATCATTCGAGGACATCGCGACGATGTACGCAAAAAGATTAAGCATGCGTTCGAAGCAAAAGAGATCTCAGAGGACGATAAGTTCAGACAAGAAAAGCAGGTGGATGAAGAAACTAAAAAAATAAACGACCAGATCGAATCGATCAAGTCAAACAAAGAAAAGGAAATCATGACCGTCTGATGTGTGCCATTATCTATCGAACATCTCATCGTGATACTTTTTACCATCCTCACTTTTACCATCATCCTGATGGTTGTTGTGTTCATCCATGAGCTCGGACATTTTCTCGTTGCTCGTAAAAATGGCGTGCTGGTCGAAGAGTTTGGTATTGGTATGCCTCCACGAGCAATAGGTGTCCAAAGAGTACATAGTAAGTGGCATCTTATAAAAAGTGGTCAACCTCCTGTCGATCCTACAAAAACTATCTACTCTCTCAATTGGCTCCCCTTGGGAGGTTTTGTGAAACTGTATGGTGACGGCTCAGGAGGCGAAGGTGGAGAAGTCAATCCTCAATACCAAAGTCTCGCATTGGGATCTGCACCTGTCTGGGGACGATTGGCTATCATGGTTGCGGGCGTTTTCATGAATGTACTGCTCGCGATCGTGATTTACTACACATTACTGGTCACTCGCGGATTTGTATCTGACCGACTCCCCCTACTTGACGATGTCTCATTCCGCTTTGGGAAACAGGTTGATTCTGTAGGGGTCGTATCGATCCGCGCCGGATCCCCAGCTGAAAAAGCAGGCATTCCTGCAGAATCCCTCATTCATAATATACGACCTGTCACCGTATGCCCGATCAAAACCATATGCAAAGAAAGTGCATGGCAAAAAATATCTAAAACAACCGACCTCATCGACATGGTAATGAAAAATGGTGGCAAGCCTGTCGAGATTGAGCTTCAAAAAAATGTGCTCAATCCAGAACTAATGCGTATCACGGTGACTCCTGAATACAATGCGCAAGAAAAGCGTGCAATGATTGGTGTCCAGCTCATGAAATATGTGTCTTTTGACTATTCCAAAACAATCACTGATAAACTATTTTCTGGCCCCATGCATGCCTACAATCTCATGAGTTACAACCTCCAGATCCAACGGATCATATTTGCAGCTTCTATCAAAGCTGGGGATCCTCGCATAGCAGGCGAAGCGATGGGCGGGCCCGTAGCCATTGCACGAGTTGTTGGAGATACAGTCAATCGATCGGGAAGTGACATGGTCAGAAACCTCCTCAGTCTCACGGCACTCATTAGTCTCTCGCTCGCATTCATGAATATTTTGCCTATCCCGGCACTTGATGGAGGGCGCGTATTACTCCTCATACCAGAGATGCTTACCGGTAGGAAAATCAATAAAAAATTTGAGTCCTATATTAATATAGGTGGATTCGTCTTTTTGATAGCCCTTAGCGTCATCATCACGTTTAAAGATGTGTGGAATCTATTCCGGTAGAGACTACGTATTTTCATTACCTATTTCTGATATTTCCATGAGATATTCCCACATCACTATTTCAGGTGGAGTCTGTTCAGGTAAGGGAACCTTAGCGCGCAATCTGAAGCCATATCTTGAGTCAGAAGGGTGGACATTTTTTTCGGGTAGTGAGTTCGCTCATGCATTTGCTCCACAGTTTTATAATGAAAAAATAGTGAGTAACAAACATCATCACACAGCACAAGACTACAGCGATGAGGTAGACCAGCAGATTGATAGTAAAATGCGCGAAATACTGCAAACTGACAAGCACCATGTGATCGATGCCTGGCTGGCTGGCTATAATGCCCGTGGCATCAGTAGTGTACTCAAGGTACTACTCATATGTAGCCATTCAGATGTGATCATTGACCGCATCGCGAATAGGGATAACTGCACAGTCGAAAAGGCAAAAGAGCATCTTAAGTCACGCGAAACCACGAACTTGACCAAATGGACCCGTATGTATGGCGACTATGGATTTCTTGATCCGAAAAACTTTGACCTCGTCATTGACACCTACTCCTCAGGTCCCATGGAAACGGTAGGACGTGTACTCGACCGCCTCCAGATGGTCAAGGCGAAATAGCAAAGGGAGTCTGTAAAGTCTGTAAAGTGTAGAACGTAGAGTGTAGAAGGTATAACGAAAAGGTAAAACAGCGAGCGATAGTCTGCTAAGTCACACCACAGTGTCATCCCGTTGAAAAACGGGATCCATCTTCAAGTCATCTTGATCTCGCCGTGGCGGGAGAAGAATCTCATTCTTTCATCTTGTCACGGGTCCCTGTTCGAACTCCCCTCTAGAGAGGGGTGCCTGCCAGGTACCGTACGGCACCTGGCGGGGTGTGTTAGTGCGAAGATCCTGAAATAAGTTCTCGACAAGCTCGAACTGACAATATTCAGGATGACATTGGAGCACAACTTCGCAGGATATCTGTATTCCCGTTCTCCGTTATACACTCTACGTTATACATTCTTGGTTTCCCAACAATTCAACAATCTAGCAATATAGCCATTGCCCTCAGTGTATCTGAATCAGTATACTGACTGCATGGTCCCGTACCGTTCTTCTTCCCGTAGGGGTATTACTGGCTTCACCCTCATCGAGTTATTGGTAGCTACCGGTATCATTGCAGTCCTTATGACGGTAGTTATCGTAGCCGTGAATCCCTTCCGTATGT
>JBAXSX010000031.1:0-11008 GCA_037130495.1 Candidatus Roizmanbacteria bacterium | reverse complement strand
TCTCTTTCTGACACAGATTTCATCTGAAAAACCAACGCGAAAATATCATTAGCTCGTCCTTTGTATGCAGTAACAGGAGCAGGAGGAGTAATGAAGTCATCAGGTACATATCCATATGTAATCACATTCATTCCTGTTGCATTTGCTATAGATATACCTGTAGGAGCATACACTCCTATCTTGCCTGATGCATTTGCTACGACATTGTATCCCGTACTGTATGGACTACTACAGTCTTTCACGACATTCCCTGGAGTATTGGGATCTATGGGGAGTCCCGGTATCTGCGTAGATAAGAGTGCACACAGATCTGCCTCAGGACCTCCAGAGTTTCTTGCTATACGCTTAGGAGTATTCAAAGGATACATCTGGGTAGGAACTACTCCTTTCATAGATATGAGATACATATCCAGTGACTTCCCTATGGTTGTTACATCAGATGATCTCTTTGTCTGTTGTGCAGCAAGAAACATACGGAAGGGATTCACGGCTACGATAACTACTGTCATAAGGACTGCAATGATACCGGTAGCTACCAGGAGCTCGATGAGGGTGAAGGCAGCATGACAAGAAGAAGGAGAAGGATGAAAAGGAGAACCAGAACAAGAAGAAGGACAGCGGTCACTTACCATGCAAACAGTATACGCAAAGACAGTCCATAAAGTCTGTAAAGTCGTAAAGTCTGTAAAGTCCATCCCGCAGAGCGGGACAAGTACAGTCGTAAAGTTGAAGGTCATCGCGCAGAGCGCGACAGGTCAGGTCTATTGACTCCCCGGGCTTGACCCGGGGACCATGAATGAAAACATACATGGTTCCCGAATTGAATTCGGGAAGTCAAAACATGATGTAGCGAAGGATCTCATGCTTAAGGATCCTGAATCGAGCCACAAAGTGGCCCCTTCGGGGCTTCTTGAGCTCTTAGCTGTTCCCCAACCTGATAACCTGAAAACTTTATAACCTTGAACTTGCTTGGCCGACTCCCCTCTAGAAAGAGGGGTGGCACACGAAGTGTGACGGCTCCGCCCGTAGGGCTACGCCCGGAGGGGGTGTGTGTTGATCAATACATAACACACCTCCCCGCGTCAACGCGGGACTCCTCTCAAGAGGAGAGTGCATGGTTCACTTCTCGACCCTTCCTTTCGACAGGCTCAAGGTAAACTCGGCTCAGGGCAGGCTCAGCCACAAAGTGGCCCCTTCGGGGCTCGAATTGGCACTTTAGGGACTTTATAGACTTTACGACTTTAAGACTTTATGGACTATGTTCGACTTTACGACTGTACTTGTCCCGCTCTGCGGGATGGACTTTATAGACTTTACGGACTTTACGACTTTATAGACTTTACGACTAGTTTCTCCTCCTCGCCTCCGATCCGATGATATCTGACATAGACGTAGCCCCCGTCGATTGCATATACGAGGCGATACCGCGGGTGATTCTGCCAGGGAGTGTCGGACCCACCTGACGGATCGCGGTCATGATCTGGACTGCGGATGCGCCCGCCGCGATCTTTTCAAGTGCAGCACTGGCGCTATTCACTCCTCCGACTCCGATGATAGGCATCCTCCCTCCCGTGCGCGTATAGATATTTCGTATGATGCTTGTGGTCCTCTGTCGATATGTTGGATCATCACCGCTGATTCCGCCTGGCTGCCCATCCCATCCATATTTGGACTTCAGCTCTGGATCAATTGTTGTATTTGCAGCGATGATCCCTGTCGCTCCTGTTTGATCGACCGTATCGATGATCGTGTCGAGCATCGTGTCATCCATCCCATCAGGCGCTATCTTGACAAAGAGTGGTTTGCGACCGCCGTGCATGTCCATCGTTTGGTTCACTGCTTGGATGATATCGGTGAGCGGGCCTCTGGCTTGGAGATGACGGAGTCCAGGTGTATTGGGAGATGAGACATTGATGGCATAGTATGATGCGCGATCATACAGTCTGCCTACCACTCGAGCATGTGCTTCAGGAGCATCTGCGACAGACACGTCTTTGTTTTTGCCTACACTCACGCCGATAGATATATCATCTGGGTATCTACTGAGGTTGTGTGCGACTACCTCCATACCAGGTCCATTGAACCCAAGTCGATTGAGGACTACTCCATCATTGGAGCGTGCCGGAAACTGTCGAGGCTGCGGGTTACCGTATTGAGGATATTGCGTGACGGTGCCCACTTCGACACCTGCACAACCGAGCTCATGCCAAGCTTGGACTGCTTCGCCTGGCTTGTCCCAGCCTGCCGCGACGATCACCGGATTTTCTAGCATGTGTGATCCAAGATGTGTATTCAGTCTCGGGTCGACATATCGTGATCCTTTGAAGTTAGCTATCTGGAGTACTGGTCCGAAGGATTGTGCGAAGTGGAGTGCATTTCGAGCGAATACATGAGCATCTTCTGAACCTACATGATCAAGTATTGGTCTTAATGCTTCAAATAACAGATAGATTAAAAATCTATAAAAATTATTCCATTCATACTAGTATTTCTGTAGGAGGTTGCAAGTAGATCAGATATGATCGAAGTAGTTCAATCTATTTCACTTTAGTTTGGCATATTCACGGACGAAGCCCGCAGCTTGGAGCAGGATTACTACTATGAATCCCAGACCGATTGCATAGATTGCTCCGCTGCCCCGATACATGGGGATGAGGAAGTAACACGCGATAGTGACGACGACGAAAAATGCAATATTTGAAATGAGCAGATAGGATGGTTTCCGGAAGGTATACAAGAGAAACAGCATGAATACCTGCCCGATGCAGTAGAGTGAGTAGACGATGCCCAGATGCGCAGAAAAGAGTGGTGTTTCGATGAACTTTGCCGTCAGGATCAGCTTGTACAGAGGAGCAGGAACGAGTGAAAGACTGAGGAACAGTGCCGTAGGTATCAGTAGAAAAAGCATGCTATGTCGGAACTCTTTCATCACTCCCACTCTCGTTTTAATGTGTGTATATGAGGGCGATAGTACTTGGGTGATACTCACGACCGTCGAGATGATCGTGAGGATGATCTTTTGGGAGAGTGAGTAGTCAGCGACGACAGTCTTGAGTCCAAAATACGAGAGGATGAACAGATCCATTCGCATCCCGACATTGAAGAACTGTTGTGCGATGAAGTTCGTCAGGGTATATCGAGGACGTATCATTGCGAGCTCTACTTTTGCTCGTCTTACTTTCTCAAATGAAGGACGATAGAGAAAGTAAATACATACGATGAAGACGAGTGGACTGATGACTCCAAACAAAAATATAATGTTGGGTATCGTAACCAGACCGAGAGGTATGAGGGCCAATAGACTCACTGTCCTGACAACATAGCTGACGTTCAGCCATATGTTCACTTGCGAAAAGCGCTTCATCGCAAAGAGCATGTTTGAAATGGTGTTTTGCCACACATAGAGCGCGATTGAGATCGCGGTGAGAGCGAGCGCACTATATGGTGCGTGTGTTTTGAAAAAAGAACGATCAAGAGTTGGGAAGAGAACCAGGAGTGCGACGATCACGACAGCACACGCCATCGTTTGAAAATAAAATGTACTCTTTATGAATGAGTAGAGATTGGATCGACTGGGCAACAAATAGTATTGGGGTACTTGTGAATATATGATTGCAGGTGATCCAAAATCCAGGATGTTTGTCATCAGATATGCGAAGCTAAAGAGTACCGCAAGCTCTCCATATACTTCGCGACCAAGGGTACGGGCGAGGATGACTACCGATAGCACGGTGATAGCGATGCCTATGTAGCTACCGAGTGTATTGATGATGACGTTTTTTGCGGTGCCCGAGGAGAATATCTTTTTCAACATGACCCATCCATTGTAGTGGCTTTAGCGAAATATGCAAAGTCATGATCACGATTTGGGAATAAGAGCATGTGGGACGAGGTACAATAGACATGACCATATGCCAAACGAATTCCAACTTGATCCATCAGGATCAAAGATCAATCACCACACATTTTCAACTGCTTTCAAGGCTTTGGTTGAAAACTATAGATACAACCAGCGCGATGTCCTATTCATTGATCTCGATGAAACGATACTTAACGTGCTATCGGTCATGCGGGAAAAATACGGGAGAGATTTTCCGGGAACAATAGGCGGACAACGCTATGAAGATGAAGCTGGACTCACTGCAGATGAGCGCATAGACATCGCAAAAGGATTTGCTCGGGGAGCCTTTTACAAAGATCAGCCATTGATCGATGCAGCCATCCCTGGGTTGCTCCAAGAGTTGGCGGAGACCTACAATATCTGTTATCTTTCTGCCCGTCAAAATACGACGGATGTATATGAGTACACCGTGCGATCGATCCGCAAAAACAAACTACCCTACTGTCCGATATTGCTGAATCCATATGTGAATACAAACGGTCCCGAGTTCAAGATAGATGTTATCTCGCGCTTTAGCAAAGTATATGCTGCGCCAGGGTATGTCCCGATTTTGATTGACGATGAACCGAGCCAGGCAACTGCAATCGTAGCGTACAACACCGCACATCCATCTCATTTGATTTACCATATATGTATGGTGCAGAGCGAGATCCGCTCGATCCAACATGCTCGATCGCACCGGGATGTATCCACTGGTGTGGCCAGTGGAGTGTATGGGCACATCCTCCATCAGGAGGCGAACGGAATATATTTTTCGAAAACTGCAGGCTTGCTGATGACGATAGATCGGATCAAGCAAGATTCACGAATACGTTCTCAACATCGTCGTGTTCCTCGATCATTTCAATGAATGCATGGATTTTTTCTGCTTGATTATCAGTCACATCGATTGGAGCGAGAGGTTTATATGTTGCTTCTGGAGGATGAACGATCTCAAAGGGTGTTTTCTCGAGTATCGAATGTGACTGATGAAGCATCGTATAGGGAAAGTAGATGATCGTATGCTCATCGTCAGACTGGAGATCGTCGGCATGCAGCGCCTCAGCAAGGGTCAGGAGAGTTTCCTCATGCTCGTGGGACGGCTTCGTGATGATAACCTGCGCACAATGAGTGAAAAGCGGAGTGACAGATCCCTGGGCTCCGAGTTTGGCTCCACTCCTCTCAATCAGATTTTTGAGATCGGTGAGCGTCCTATTTTGATTGTCTGTGGTCGCAATGACGATGAGCAAGCTGCCACAGGGTCCAAAGGTCTCCAGCACCAATCGCGTCATGGTGGCTTTGTCAGGTCCTGAGCCCTTTGCGATGGCACGATCAATATTGTCTTTGGGCATACTTTCCGAGCGAGCTTTTTCGATCATGACTCTGAGTCGAGGGTTAAACGCGGGGTCAGGAGATCCTCCATCGATCACGGCAACCGTGATGGACTTGGACAACTTTTGGAAATTGCCTGCGCGTTTTTTGTCTTGTGCAGTCTTCCGTGAGAGATTGTTTTTCCATTTTGAGTGTCCTGACATAGGGTGATTAGTCTATCCCGCAGAGCGGGACAAGTAAAGTTGTAAAGTCATCCCCGCCTAATACGGCGGGCTATCTGTCCATGCCTCTTCTTTTGACTTCCCGAATTTAGTTCGGGAACCATGTGCACATTCATTCATGGACCCTGACCGCCGTCAGGGAGTCGAGTTACTTCACTTCCTCGCGCCTGCCTGTCGGCAGACAGGTCAAACGCGACTCCGCGGGGTCGAGAACAATGTCAGTTCGAGCCTGTCGAGAACTGAGGGAAAGTCATCTTGAGCGCTAGCGAAAAATCCAATGACTCTTTCAAAATACCTTTACCCTACTCGTCAATTGTAGCACTCAACAAGATGTCGTGGTGATTAAACAACATTTGTCTGAGTATGGGTGGGCTCTTCCTCCCCGTGAGGTTTACGAAGTCCCTTGACAAGCGTTTGCCGTCTGTGGTAACGTGAATATGTTGATACTTTCGATCATTGTTTCACTATGGGCAATACACATCGTGCATTGGTTCTCCTCCTTGGTCTCGCTCTTGCCCTCATATCACAACCGCTCATTTCTCGAATCATTGTGCATGACGTACATGCAAATGCCCCATCATCTTCGACCGCGACTGTCTGTAATGATGCCAAGCCAGATTGCAAGCCGGACCTCTTCCAAGTAGACGCTGGAGCAAACTTTGCCAAGCTCTACATCAATCCGTGTAAAGAAAATTGCAGCAAAGTCCAGATACTGTATGGAAGGACAGAGTCTGCAGATGAATACAACGTCGAGCAAGTCTCTCCGTCGAAAGAGGGCGTCTACACGACGACCATCAATGCGCTTGCACCTGATACAACCTATTTTTTCAAAATCCGCTGTCTCAACGGATGCTCAGGTGGCGATACTGACACGGCACTCAGTGCGACCACGAGTGACTGTGTGATGAGTTATTATCGCTCAGGAAAGCCCCAAAAAGGCGTGTGTGGCACCGGAGGGAGTGAGACTCAAAGTGTCGCGTCAAAGACAGGCACCATCCTTGGCACCACTACCAGTGGTGGGCTTGTAGCAGCAGGCAACTCATATGTGTGGTTAACCGCTATGGTAGGTAGTGCAATCATTGCATTTGTAGTGACGCTCAAAACATCTTCATTTTCTCTCGGATTCAGATCACGGAGAAAATCCCTCAAGTGATGCAATTCCGTAACAAGCTGGCAAATGTAATCTCATTAGCTTCGCCAACTTGATAACCTGCCTGCCCTTCCGTAGCTTTACCTGTCCCGCTTTGTCGCGCCTGCCTGTCGGCAGACAGGTCAAACGCGACTTCGCAGGGTCGAGAAGTGAACAGGTATCCCACCGTCTATAGGTGGGCTTCTTCCTGTCATCCTGTAACCTCTCAAGTACGAGAACGCTCGCCCATCTCCTTGACTCCCTGACGAAAGTCAGGGTCCATGAACGAAAGCATTCATGGTTCCCGAACTAAATTCGGGAAGTCAAAATAATTGAATCCATTGACTTGATAACCTGAAAACTTTATAACCTGATAACTGTTTGCCCTTTGACCTGACTTGTCCCGCTTTGCGGGAGCGAAGGAGGCATAACCGTTTGACTTTCGACCTTCGACCTGATGACTTTCGACTTTCGACCTAATGACTTGTTGACTTGCTTCGATTCCCTTTCACCCTTCTCTGTATATTTTTGATATACTTTTTCAAATATATGTTTTCGTCATATCTTCGATCCCGTTCTCGTGGCTACAGTCTTGTCGAAGTTCTCGTAGTTTTAGGCATCATTGCCATACTCGTCACGATCATTTTGGTTGCGACCAATCCATCCCGTCAGTTCGGGCTCGCTGATGATGCAAAACGCAAAAAAGATGTGAGTGAAGTACTCGGAGCGGTAGATCGCCATCTCCTTGATGCTAAAGGCACCCTGCCCGGCAACTTGGCCGAAGCATCAGTTCCACGTCGGATCACCAACTCTGTTGCCTCTCCTACCAATGTTGACTTATGTTTCCTAGTGACAGAAGGGTATCTTCCGAAGCTCCCTCGAGATCCTTCACTTGGTGCAGATATCACGAATTGTCTTGCTGCCTATGACACGGGATATTACATCGTATTTCATCCAGATGGCATACATCATGGCGTGTGGGCACCCCAAAGTACAGCTGATATCGTCTACGCTGGTGTCGTGGATACGCGCTATCTCGTCACAGGGCCTGTCCCAACAGCTCTGGTGACGCTGGCAAATACCCCTACTCCATCACAGACACCTACTCCATCACTCACGCCGACTCTCACTCTCACACCCTCGTTGACTCCAACACCTTCGAACACACCTACTCCAACACCTATTGTCCTTGCATCTTCTGTCATCGGGACTACATATATTGGGAGTGGCGGGGTGCAGAGTACTTTGGGCAATATCGGTCTCAATGGCATCATCGGGACGGATAGAGTTAGCCCAATTGGAATATTTGTATTCACTGCAAATACCAACTACACTGGCGCATCAAACAGCACGCACGTAGATGGATATGTCCGCAAATATGGGCTCGGACCATTTACGTTGCCAGTGGGCGACAATGGGGTCTATCGTCCTGTCACCATAGGTGGCATGTCTCTCTCGACCGATTCAGTGACTGCGGCTTACTACAACGCCAACCCAACGACCGCAATCACTTCACGGATAGACGTTGGATCATTTCCTGCTCTTCCCTCTGGCGCACCCTTTTCATCAGTACTCTTCGACAGTACGCTCTCGCGGGTCAGCACGACTGAGTACTGGGATATTGATGGCAGCACCATCACCACAATCAATCTGCCATGGGGGGCAGCGAGTGGCATATCGACTCTCACTGATGCGACAATCTCAAAGCTCACTATAGTAGGATGGAACGGCGTGCAGTGGGTTGCTCTCCCCTCCTCTGTTGTATCAGGATCGACCCTCACAACGGGCTCAATCACAACGATCCAAGCAATAATACCGAGTACATATAATGTATATACATTTGGAAAAGTTCCGTAACTATTTTCACCATTGACCGCATCGTTTTTTTGCACTATATTTAACTAGTACGTATGAGAAAAATACTCTTTCACACCACTTTCCTATCTATATTATTCGTCTGTGTCAGTCTTCCGGCATATGCTCAGATGAAAATTGGCGACAGCCCGACAACTATTACCACGGGGTCACAGCTCGATATCGAAAAAGGTGGCTCTCATACTGTTTTCATGGATACAGGTAGTGTGGGTATTGGAGATGTCTCACCCGCATCCATGTTGACAGTAGGCTCTGGAGATCTCTTTCAAGTTGATAGTGCGGGCAATATCGTAAAAATTCGAAATGTGACAACGAGCTTCCCCAGCTCTCAGGGCGGAGTGGGCACAGTACTCACGAACGATGGGTCGGGCACACTCACGTGGACTGCTCCTGCATCAAGTATTACCGCCGATTCGCTCAACTTCACCGATCTGAGTGATTCATTGGTACTTGACGCATCAACCGATATATCAGTCACGGGGAGCAATGTACTTTCGGTGACCAATAGCGGATCGGGACTCTCTTTCCGAGTCAACGACGATACGACTAGTGATACAACTCCATTTGTCATCGATGCAAGTGGGAACGTTGGGATTGGCACCGCAGCACCAACAAGCAAGCTCGTCACTATTGGCGATGTGAACATGGAGGGTGTCCTGAAGCTTTGGGATAGATATACGTTGCAATCGAATGGAACGGTCTTGCAAGTAGGTGGCTCAGCGAGTTATACCGACATGGGTCTATATACTGGTGGTGCCGAAAAAGTGAGGATCAATAGTTCTGGCAACGTCGGCATCGGGACGACGGGGCCTGGCGTGAAATTAGATATTAGTCAGGCTGGAGATGGTAATCAGATTCGTTTTGAAACTACTGGCGGGTCTGGGGCAGGGCGGATGTGGACTTTATCTGCTTGGAACTCTACACCGTCAAATCATTTTTCCATTGACGAGTCAGGTATAGGACAACGTTTGTCTTTGTTCCCCAACGGCGGTATATCTCTTGGTTCATATACGACCACTGCCGCCCCGGCAAATGGAATGATAATAAGCGGCAACGTCGGCATCGGGACGACAAGCCCGACGGGATCTCTTGAGATCGCTAAATCAGCAAGTGGAACTATTGGTCCAATACTTTCTCTTGTAAATTCAGCAAGCTTGGCCAGTGGTAATGGGGTAGACATAGCTATGGCTGGAAACCCTGGAGGGTCAGCATCTGCTCCAACGGGTCGGATTAGATTAACAGAAGGAGCATCTGCTGCTTCCACGATGTCGTTCTGGACTTATGCAGGAAGTGGATCATTAGCAGAACGGATGAGAATTGATAGTAACGGCAACGTGGGCATCGGGACGACGAGTCCTGATTCTAAGTTAAATGTAAATGGCCTATTAAAGTTAGATATGACAGGCGGTGACCCCACGATGCAATTTCGTGGAGCTGGGGACAGTTATTTCTTGAAGTGGATTTCTGCCAGTAACATTTTAACTTTCCAAAATTCAAGTGGCGTCAATCAGTTATCTCTAAATAGCGGCAACGTCGGCATCGGGACGATAGCACCAGGCCAGAAATTGAGCGTAATTGGAACATCATATTTCTCTGGTTATTTGGGTATCGGATCTACGACCGGTGCGGGCGCCGAAGGGTCAACGATGCGCATTGCAAAGGACAATGCTGTCCAGGGTGGCGGTCAACTCATCATAAATGGGTCTACAGATCAGACTAAACGCATCATGACAGGATACAATACCACATCTGATTATGGTCAAATCCAAGCAATGAACAATCTCACTGCTGTGCCAATTGCCCTCAATCCAAATGGTGGTAACGTCGGTATTGGCACGACCACCCCGGCCTATCTGCTTGACGTCGCCGGTATTGGTAATTTTCGTGATTTGATCACTCAGGATTTGACTCTTTCTGGTGCCAGCACCAGTATTCTTTCCGGCTACAAGGGCGTTGATGGCTATACCAATTTCTCCGGTGGTATTGGCACCGGTGGTAATGGCAAAGACAGTATTACCAGTGCCCAGCGCCTCACTAGTAGTGGCAATCTCGTCAATATCGGCAGCTATCTGGGTGGTGAAATGCTCCTGACCAAATCCGGCACTTTTGCTGCCAAAGCTGATTATGGTACCGGAACGAGCCCACGCTCTGTCGCCATCGGCGATCTCAACGGTGATGGAAAAGCTGATCTCGCTGTGGCCAATCAGGACAGCGCTACCGTCTCCGTCTTCCTCAACAATGGTAATGGCACTTTTGCTGCCAAAGCTGATTATGTCGCCGGAACGAGCCCACGCTCTGTCGCCATCGGCGATCTCAACGGTGATGGAAAAGCTGATCTCGTCGTAGCTAGTCAGGAAAGCACCACCATCTCTGTATTCCTCAACAATGGTAATGGTACTTTTGCTGCCAAAGCTGATTATGCTACCGGCACTAACCCAGAAACTGTCTCCATCGGCGATCTCAACGGTGATGGAAAAGCTGATCTCGCTGTGGCGAATTACAGCGACAACACTGTTTCCGTCTTCCTCAACAATGGTAATGGCACTTTTGCTGCCAAAGCTGATTATGGTA
>JBAXSX010000030.1:0-11896 GCA_037130495.1 Candidatus Roizmanbacteria bacterium | reverse complement strand
ATGATCTCTTTGTCTGTTGAGCAGCAGCAAACATACGGAAGGGATTCACGGCTACGATGACTACTGTCATAAGGACTGCAATGATACCGGTAGCTACGAGCAGTTCAATCAGAGTAAACCCTCTACGGGAAGGACAGCGGTACGGGACCATGCAGTCAGTATACGCGGAGGGAGTCTATAAAGTCTATAAAGTCGTAAAGTGACACTTCGAGCAGAGCCTACCCGCCGTTTTAGGCGTGGGTCGAGAAGTGAACCGCGTACTCTCCTCTAGAGAGGAGTCCCGCGTTTGACGCGGGGAGGTGTGTTATGTATTGGTCAATACACCCCGTCACACTTCGTCGCGCCTGCCTGTCGGCAGACAGGTCAGATGCGACTTCGCGTGCCACCCCTCTTTCTAGAGGGGAGTCGGGCAAGCATGGGATTCTTCTCAGCCCTGGGCTGATCAGAATGACCCTCGACTCGATAACCTGACAACTTTATAACCTTGAACCTGACAACTATTTAACCTTCGACCTCGACCTGACTTGTCGCGCTCTGCGCGATGACGGGCTTGTCCCACGAATCATTCCATGGTACCCTGATATGGTATGTCATCGTCTGATCTCCATCATTTTTTTTCTCCCAAATCAGTAGCTATCGTAGGGGTCTCAAAGGACTATCATAAAGTTGGACACCTCGTCGCAAAAAACATGCTTCTGCAAGGATACATGCATGAGATGCATTTTGTAAATCCACACAAGGGCAAGGTCCTCGGACATGACACGCTCAGCTCTTTGTCCGACCTCACTGCCCCAGTAGATTTGGTCGTTTTCGCAACTCCTGCAGATGTCACGCTAGATGAAATGGGAAAAGCAAAATCTATCTGCAAATCAGTCGTGATCCTCGCCGCAGGTTTCAAAGAAGAATCTAATCCTGAATCTATCGCTCGAGAGAACAGGCTCCAAAAAATCATCACACATACTGACATGAAAATATTGGGTCCAAATTGTGCAGGATTTATCAATACGATATCAGGTCTTAATAGCACTTTTTTGGTAGGTCCAGTACCTGTTGGGCATGTTGGAGTGATATCTCAGTCTGGAGCGATAGGAAGCGTATTGATAGATCACTTTTCGGCTCACCAAGGTATAGGATTCTCATACTTTTTCAGCCTTGGAAACAAAGCAAATATCGATGAGTGCGATACCCTCGAATACCTCGCTCAAGATGATCACACTCAAGTTATAGCGATGTATCTCGAAGACATTCATGATGGGCAGCGATTCATACATGCGTTGTCTGAAGCGACGAGACACAAGCCAGTTATCATCATCAAAGCTGGTTCTAGTCTGGCAGGTGCCCAGGCAGCCGTGTCGCATACAGGGAGTCTCGCCGGAGATGATGTGATATTTGACACGGTCGTCCATCAATGTGGGGCTATCAGAGCATATACGATCAACGAGCTACTCACCTATATTCAAATAGCCAATTACCATGTAACTCCCAAAAGTGATCGCATGATCGTTATCACCAATGCGGGAGGCTGTGGAGTGCTAGCAGCCGATGCAATTGACCAAGCTGGACTGACACTGAGCAAGCTACATATCAAGTCAATAGTTCCAAATGACGCACCTGTCCCCAACCCCTATGACGTACGTGGTGATGCCGATGCGTCGAAGTTCGCTGCTGCAGTCGCAGAGACTGGAGATGAGGAAAATGTGGGCGGCGTCATTGTGATTGTAACCCCTCAGGCCAATACTCAACTTGAGGATACCGCAAAGTCGTTGGTCGGCTTACAATCAGCTCTCACCCATCCAATTTATCCCGTATTTCTGGGCGGATCATCAATGACCGTAGTCCAAAAAATATGTGAGTCAAACCAAATGCCTTTTTTTGAGGACTTAGAAATGCTTATACGTGCGATAGGAGTATTTGTCGAGCGGGCATCTCGTCCTACACATACTGCGCGATTGATACGACAAAAACCATCGCGTCAAACCAAAAGTATTCCCACTGCATTGTCGCTAATCGATTCATATAGTGCTTTGCAGAAAGCTGGTATCCAGCTCGCTCCATATTGGACTGCTCGCGACGCCTCGACTTTGCATAAAGCACTCGAAGGTGTGATATATCCGATTGTGATGAAAGTATCTTCCTCTACCATCACTCATAAAAGCGACGCTGGCGGTGTTCAAACCAATATCTCCTCGTATCTCGAGGCGGAAAAAACATTTACGCGCATGCAACAGTTAGAAGGATTCCAACAGGTGGTCATCCAAGAGATGATCAGCGGGTACGAGCTCATACTAGGCGCCAAACGTGACCCCATCTTTGGTCCTGTCATCGTAGTAGGTATTGGGGGAGTACTCACCAACCTTATTCATGAAAGTGTGCAGTTCATCACTCCACTAGGATATGCATACGCGCAATATGCTCTTCAAAAAAGTAAACTAGCCAAGTTGGTACATGGATATCGCGGGATGCATCCCATCGATGAGGGTCACCTCTTCGAAATGATCCATATCATCGATCATCTCATGAATACATCTGATTACATCCAAGAAATAGATATTAATCCCCTCATGTTGACTCAAAGTGGCAAAACGGTAGGAGTAGACGCGCGGGTAGTGATAGCTAAGTGAACTCAAATGAAGCGAGGAACTTTTTTGCAGTATTCTACAAAAGACTTACCAAATATTTTTTTCAACAACTTCTCCTCGATCAGTACTTGTGTGTAAAAATAGTTATAGATAACAAAGATGATGAAAACAAATGCGCTCTTGAGTGCTATCGCAATGCCAAAGTTCATGAGAATCGCGCCTACATATATTGGATTTCTCGTATATGAAAACGGTCCTGATGTGACAAGCTCATTTTGACTTTTTGCGTCATGTTGTCCTGGTATGCCCCACCTATTTTGCATCGTGTATTTTGCCCATACAGCGAGGAATACCCCGACGGTAAATAGAGTAAGTCCAAGAGATCTGACGGGAACATCTAGTTCCATCGGAAGCGGAAAGATAAATCCAGAAAACAAATGGAGCATCACCGCAAACCACTGGATGAGTACCGCTCCAGTAAAGATTGACCTTGTATGTTTCCGAAGCGAGCCAGAGGTTGTTGCCCACACATACGCCGTGACAGATGAGCCTATGGCAAGAAAAATAATAGTGAATGAAAATGTATTCATACCTCTATCCTAGGATAGTGGACAAGATTATACATGAACTATTTTATACGCGCCATCTTTGCTGTCGAGCACTTTGAATCCCTTTGATTCAATTTGAATACGTAGTTCATCAGCCAGCTTGAAGTCTTTTGCTGACTTTGCAGCGACTCTTTTGTCAGCTAACTCAATCACTGTCTGAGGTATCTCAGTAGATGGTTTGACTAAGGTGCTATCAATCCTGAGCCCCAGGACATGAGCGAATCGATTGGCTTGTTCGGAATTTTTTGTTCTCAGGAGTATCGCAAGTGCAACTGATGTATCCAAATCATTACCGAGTGCTGCGATAAACTGCGTATCCATCTCCTCGACGTAATCTCCGCCTCTACTGAGTCTTTCCACAAGTCGAGTATATGTTGTCTGTGCTGCGTCAAGTGCAGACCAAGTGAAGTTCATCTCTTTGCGATAATGTGACTGGAGAAACAGTAATCGCAAGGCCATAGGATGATATCCCTTATTAACGATGTCGTCGATGGTAAAAAAGTTGCCTAGTGACTTACTCATCTTGGCTCCTTCGACCATGAGCATATTGTGGTGGACCCAATACCTTACAAAGGGGTGTTTTCCCGTCGCAGCTTCGGATTGTGCGATTTCATTTGTGTGGTGGACGGGGATATGATCGATACCACCGGTGTGTATATCGATCTGATCACCAAGATATTGGCGGCTCATCGCGCTACACTCAATATGCCAACCTGGGAATCCATCACCCCATGGTGAAGCCCAATGCATCGTGTGATCGGCAAATTTACCAACTCGCTTGAACCACAGTGAGAAATCTGCAGGATTATGCTTGCTTTGATCTTCTACAACCTCGGTCCGGACCGCACTTTTTTTATCACCCTGTTTTTGTCCGGATAAAGTCTCGTATCCTCTAAATTTGGTCGTATCAAAATACACTGCCTCACTCGTCTCATAGGTATACCCTTTGCTAGCGAGGGTCTCGATCATCTGTATCATCGACGGAATATGCTCTGTCGCCTTACTTGTCACGTCTGGTGGTAATATGCCCATGAGATCCATTGATCGCTTGAAATACTCTGTGTACATCTCGGCGACCTGCCATACTGTTTTTTCATACTTACGAGCACCCTTTTCCATCTTATCCTCACCGCTATCGGCATCATCGGATAGATGTCCAACATCAGTGATGTTCATTACATGCTTCACGTCATATCCGAGGTGCTTGAGGACGCGGATCAGGACATCATCCATAGTGTACTTGCGCAGATGACCGATGTGGGTGTAGTCGTATACGGTCGGGCCACAGCAGTACATACTAACGTGTTTGTCCTGGATGGGGACAAACTCATTAATAGACCGAGACAATGTATTGAAAAGTTTCATGATCTTATTTTACTTCATTTTGAGCATTTTCGGATCGAGGAATGAGGTTCATACAGTCGACTTAGTCCGTAAAGTCTATAAAGTCCATAAAGTCGTAAAGTGTAGAAGGTAGAGTGTATAAGGTATAACGAAAAGGTAAAACAGACCACGATAGTCTGTAAAGTGTCACTTCGAGCCCAGTCGAGAAGTGGATAGATAGCCCGCCAGGTACCGTACGGTACCTGGGGTCGAGAAGCATGTCACTTCGAGCCCAGTCGAGAAGTGAACCACGAATTCCCCTCTCGAGAGGGGTGGCACGCGGAGCGGGACGGGGTGTGTTATGTATTCAGTTCGATACACACCGTTTTAGGAGGGGATCCATGAACGAAAACACACATGGTTCCTGAGCCCGAAGGGGCCACTTTGTAGCTAAACTCAGGAAGTCAAGAGAAGTGGTTCCTGATCGTCATCAGGAAGTCAAAAAGAAAGTTAGAAAGTCAACATACTCTCCTTGACTTGCCGGACACGCCTGCCCTTCCGAAGCTTTACTTGTCCCACTCTGTCGCGCCTGCCTGTCGGCAGACAGGTCAAACGCGACTTCGCTGGGCTTGTGAAGGATCTCCTCGTCCACTCAGCACCCAATCGCTCCTTCGAACAAACGACACTATCCATTACAATATATACATGAAAGAGCGCAATCACTCTATCGACATACTACGTGGACTATCTATTCTGATCATTATCTTTATACATATCGCACCATACTATCTCAAGATGCCGTGGGTCGCCTGGATATGGAACTGGGCACAATTTGTTGTGGCTGTTATATTGCTCTGTTCGGTCGCTGTTACTCGGATGCCCTCTGGTCAGTTTGAGTGGAGTAGCTATCTGAAATATATCGCGAAACGGCTCAAGCGATTGCTTATCCCCTACTACATATTTTTTGCTGTATACACGGGTATAACATATGCTTTTCAACCTTCGAAAGTGACATGGTGGTACTTTTTCCAAAATAACACATTGACGGGAGGGATCGACTTCCAGTGGTTAGTACTTCTATTCATACTTCTAGCCATCATTGCTCCGCTCACTGATCGTTTGTACCAGCGGCACAGAAGATCATTTTTTGGATTGATCATCGCGAGTCTCTGTCTATCGTGTCTCTATCAGTTTAACCGTCCCTGGTGGAATATCAACTACCGACTGTGGATGATCGGCAGTTGGTTAAGTGTTGCGCTCATCGCTCGCTGGGCGATCGATTTGTATGCGCGGCGCAAATGGGTTCCATTGAGTGGAATAGTGATCGGATCATTTAGCGTATGGCTCGCGATACTGTGGACTTTGACATCGTCCCATCTCCAGATTGGTACGTTTTACCATAAATATCCTCCAGATATATTTCATGTGAGTTACTCGATATGGACTATGGTGGCAGTATATATATGCATAAACCAGCTTGCGAGATTTTCTGAAAAGAGTAGTCAGCTGGGCACTGTGGTTATGCAATGCATCAGATGGTGTAGTACATACTCATATGAGTTGTATTTCACGCATATCATCGTGATCATGCTGATGGATTGGTCGTTTCCTCGACGAAATATTTCATTGTGGACGTTTAGTGTTCTGACCTATACGGGAACGATACTAGTCGTGGGCGTGATTAATCTGTTGAGAAAATCTATACTACGCATCAGGAAAAAGTGAGAAGGAGAAAGAGAATGGCCAGACCTGCCGCGCAGAAAAATATTGAAAAAGCAAGATCGCTTTTATGATACACACGATGACCAGCATGTTTAGAGCCATGTGTTTTCTTCATATGTATTGATCCTATATGATCCAGATATATGTTGTCAAGGGTAATTCATCCAGTTGACCTATTGCATGGATCTGAGCCCATCCTAGAACTCAGTACCTATAAGTACGCTTGAGATTATAAGGTTGATTCGGTCGAGTTCCTGAACATAGGCTCGTTTGTCCGATGTCAATGGGAACGAGTCGAGTGTGGGCTATAATAGTTTATAGCGGAATGTAGTTCAGATGGTAGAACACACGGTTCGGGACCGTGAGGTCATGGGTTCAAGTCCCATCATTCCGACAAGAGAAAAATAAAAGAGTCTACAACGTCATCAGGTCATCACGTCGAACGTCAAACGTCAAATAGTTATCTGGTTATCAAGTCAATGGATTCAACCATTTCGACTTCCCGGACAAGCCTGCCCCGCTCTGCGGGGACGAAGTCCGATCCGGGATCCATCAGTGTCGCTTCGAGTCCTGTGACATGTCAGTTCGGGCCCCGAAGGGGTCACTTTGTGGCTTACCCGCCTAACGATGAAATCGTTGGCGTTGCCTGCCTGCCCCGCCTTGCGGGGTCGAGAAGTGAACCGTCCACTCTCCACCTGAGAGGAGTCCCATTTTGGACAGCCTGCTGGCTAGTCCCGCGTTTGACCTGTCTGCCGACAGGCAGCCGCGAGGAGGTGTGTCAGGCAGCGGAAACACACCCCCTCCGGGCGTAGCCCTACGGGCGGAGCCGTCACACTTCCTGTGCCACCCCTCTCGAGAGGGGATTCGTACAAAATCCCAGGATCACGCATTGCGTGACAGGCAAACCCGGGATGACCCTCCTTCGCCCCCGCAAAGCGGGACAAGTAAAGCTACGGAAGGGCAGGCACTCTAGAGAGTGGGATTCTTCACTCCGTTCTGAATGACTCGGAAAAATAAGAGGCTAACATCCGCTCGAAGCTCGCAGCTTCTTGTGCCTCCGCCAGAGGGCGGACAAGTGTAGCCACAACATGGCCCCTTCGGGGCTTCTTTGGGTTTTCTTAACAAACAATATAACAATCTAGCAATTTAGCATTGCTCTTTCTGTTCCCCAACCTGATAACTTGAAAACTTTGAACTTGATGACGTTCGACCTGTCCCGCCAACAACTTCGTTGTTAGGCGGCAGACATGGGCGAATCATTCCCATCCTCACTTTGTCCCGCCCATCTTGGTCTCGGGGTGTTTTTCAGTTGTAGCTTTCCGTCGTGGCTGGCCAAGTCGACCCTTTTGTTTGCCAGTTGGCTCGTCGCCAGAATCTGCATTTTGGCTCGCTTGTGCAGCCTCTTGCTTTTTGCGTTGTTCAGCTTCTGCTTCGGCTTTCGCCTTTTCTTGTTCGTGACGCTTGTTGTCGTTGATCACGCGGTCTTGTTCTGATCTGAACCATTGGAACTGTTGCCGCGCTTTTGCGAGATCGCCAGCATCATGTTTTTCTCCTAATTTTTTTAGATCCAGTGGCGTATGGTTTTGATCACTTTGCTTCATGGCTTTTTCGGTATCTCTTTGGTGGGCATCGAGACGGCTCGACTCAGGGACACCGAGAAGTTGATCCATCCACGATTGAGGATTGACAAGACTCTTGACGGCGTCTATAGATGGGTCGCCTTTCTTGACACCTGCAGCAGCCTGCTGTTGACGCAGCATATTCTCAGGAGAGCGCTCGAGTTGATCCCGACTTGCCTGTTGACGGAGTTGTTGAAGTTGCGCAGGAGGGATCTTGGGAGGTGACTGCATATGCATAGTATACAGACCTACACCGAAACAAGTCAAAACTGACTTAGGTGATGCCGAGCT
This sequence comes from Candidatus Roizmanbacteria bacterium, assembly GCA_037130495.1. Taxonomy (GTDB): domain Bacteria; phylum Patescibacteriota; class Microgenomatia; order UBA1406; family GWC2-37-13; genus JAGOLU01. Next base: position 3,754 of record JBAXSX010000030.1, on the reverse strand, counting down.
CTGCTTTGGCTGACTCGCTCATTTTGTCCTGGCGCCATGGTGGATCAAACGTTAACTCGATATCGACCTGATCAGCCGTGTATCCGAGTGGCGAAAGCGCCTTGACCATGTCATCGTGGATAGATCCAAAAAGTGGACAGCCCATTGACGTGAGAGTCATGGTGATCTTGACAGTCGTATCGGTCGGAAAAACGACGTCATAGATGAGGCCGAGGTCCACGATTGAGATGCCTAGCTCAGGGTCAATGACAGCCTGAAGATATTCATAAACGCGGTCGATGGGATGAGTCATGAAGGGTAATATAGACTGTAAAGTCAGTAAAGTAAAACATAGTTACATTGCTATATAGTTATATTGTTAGCGAAGCAATGGAAGCTCCGAGCGGATTTAGCCTCATATTTATTATGCTTCGGAGTGATAGCTTGTGGCTTGCGGCTTCCTTACCTTTCAGCTTTTCTCAGCCATCTTGATCCCGCCGTGGTGGGAGAAAAATCACATCTACAGCCATCATTTCACGGCTTAAGCCTCATATTTGTTCATTTCTGTGGTATACTGATGTTTGAAGATCTGCTCCCACCTGCTATACTAAAAATACAAGCTGTGATACACGAAGACCATTTCCAATAGCGTATTCTTCTGCACACATCTAAATCAAGTATGAAACAAGGCGTAGACTATATCGGAGTTACCATAGCCACTATGTGTTTCCATCCAGATGGAAAACTACTTGTCGTCCATCGAACAACGAAATGTCGAGATGAACACAATAGATGGGATATCATCGGCGGGGGCCTCGAAAAAGGCGAGGAGTTCGCAGAAGCAGCCCAGCGTGAAGCATATGAAGAGATGCACGTCCGACTCACCGATGTGCAACTGATCGGTGTTCGCAACGTATTACGTACCCATGACGCAGTACAAACGCATTGGGTATGTGTCATGATGCGGGGCACTGTCACGAACCCAGATGACGTAGCAATCCAAGAAACTGAAAAGTTCGATGGATGGAAATGGACCGAGGTCAACGATCTTCCATCTCCACTGCACTCGCAATTTATGAAGCAACTCGAACATTATCAATCATGGCTCAAAAAGGCCTGAAATCATTCGAACATTCGCCCATCATTTCTGTAAAAGAACTGAGGGCACATTATTACTTATTAAAAAATTATGAACAACAATATCAAAGTCCGATTCGTCCCGCTTGGCGGTGTGATCGGTGTTACCAAAAATATGTATCTCTATGAGCTATACGAAAATGATCAGCTCAAAGATATATTGATCGTCGACTGTGGCATCGGATTTCCTTCGGCTCATGAGCTCGGAGTAGATCTGCTCATCCCAGACATTAGCTATTTGCATGATAAAAAAGAAAAAATCCGTGCCATCCTCTTGACCCATGGTCACGAGGATCATATCGGCGCACTCCCCTATCACTATGTAGCCCTCGGGAGTCCTCCTATGTATACCGGCAAGCTCACAGCTATGTTTATCGGAAACAAGCTCGCAGAGCGTGAAATCAAGCCAGATCTGACAGTGGTCACGCTGGGCAAAGAATATACATTTGGTGGTTTTCGTATCAAGTTCATCCAAACAGCACACTCGATCCCTGATACGCATCACATCATCATCTATACCCCGCTTGGCACGCTCTATCATGGACAAGACTTCAAGATGGATCTCACCCCTCCATATGATGCCCCTCCTGATTTTTATGAAATGTGCAAAGCAGGTCACGATGGTGTCCTCTGTCTCATGTCAGATGCACTCGGTGCATTTCGTGAAGGACTCACATTATCAGAAAGTGTGATTGGGTCATCGTTTGAGGATGAAATGCGCAAAACGAAAGGCAAGTTCATCATGACTACTTTCGCTTCAAATATTTCTCGTATACGACAATGCGTCGAAGCAGCGATCAAGTTCAATCGTAAAGTTATCTTCCTCGGTAGCTCAATGACCAAAAACACTGCAGCAGCTGCAGAGATAGGATATCTCCCGATTCCCGAAAAACTCATCGGTGACGAGAATGAAGCTATGAAACTCCCTCCGAATAGAGTGTGTATCATCGCAACCGGTAGCCAAGGTCAAGATGGTTCAGCTGTCTCACGACTTGCTCAGAACGAGCATCGTACAGTGAAGATCAAAGCGGGCGATAAAGTATTTTTCTCATCAGATCCTATACCAGGCAATGAAGAAGTGGTATATGGCATGATTGAGCAGTTGTCTCTTCGTGGCGCTGAGATAATATATTCTGATGTATCAGAACAGATTCATGCATCTGGACACGGCAATATTGCCGATCTCAAACTACTCCTCCGATTCACGAAGCCACGATTTGCGATCCCGATCGGATCGACGATCCGTCATCATCAACAATATCAAAATCTCTGTGTCAGTCTCGGTCACAAGAAAGAAAATGTTTTCCTTCTAAACGAAGGTGATACAGTGACCTTCGAAGCAGGTGGCAAAGCACGACCATCTGAAAGTATTGAGACCAATGCTATATATGTCGACGCATATGGTGTCGGAGATGTTGGCAGCGCTGTATTGCGAGATAGACAGACTCTGTCAGCTGAGGGAGTGGTACTCGCGCTGGCTCAGATTGATGTGAGCACAAAAGCAGTTGAGGATCCCAAAATCATTTCTCGAGGATTCGTCTTTGAAAAGACTGAGGGCGAGCTCCTTGCTCACGCAGCTTCGATGGTCAAATCGCATATTATCCAAAAACTGAGTGCGGTAGGACCTCATGAGGCGATTCAAGAAGTGCCCAATCTGAAAAAGGAAATGATCAAGATGCTGGAGACATATTTCCGTCAAGAAACAGGCCGTCTTCCTCTCATCGTCGCTGAAATCATCCTGACGTAACAGAGCAGACTCGTGTAAAATCTGGGCGTTTTCTCGCTCAGGATACCGTGAGCATGTTTGATGCCTTCCCAAATGCACCATGTATCCACTAGAATGATTGCTTATGGCTCTCCTTCCACTGTCATTGCGCAAAGTATCCCTTTTTTTGCAACGTCTCCCTGGTATCGGTGAAAAATCAGCCAATCGACTCGCATTTTACCTCCTCCGTCTGCCCGACGAAGACCTGAAGGTCTTTGGGGAGGCAGTCATTCAGCTCAAAGCACTTACCAAACGCTGTAGGGTCTGTCAAAATCTCTGTGAGGGTGAGGACATTTGTTCTATCTGCTCAGATACTCACCGTAACCACCGACTGATCACCGTCGTTGAATCAGTCCTCGATATTGTTTCGTTTGAAACAGGCGGCATATACGACGGAGTGTTTCATGTACTTCATGGCAAAATCGATCCACTCAACCGAGTAGGTCCGGAGCATCTGTCGATTGATCAACTTATCACACGACTCTCATCTGAACCTCCCGATGAGGTCATCCTCGCTACCAATCCAGATATGGAGGGCGAAGCAACCGCGATGTATATCCGCAATCAAATAGAAGGCATCAACCGAGACAAAGGATACACGATCAAATCTTCGCGACTCGCGTATGGCCTCCCCATGGGGGGCAATGTCGAGTATGCAGACTATGTGACCCTCCGCAAAGCGATGGAGGGACGTAGTCTGATGTAGTCTGAGGTGTTGTCTACAAACGCTCACAATATAAGATAGAAAGTATCATGTCAATCGAAGGTAAAAATCCACACGTACTCATCATGGGTGCAGGAAATATAGGCGATGCATATGGAGCTAATGATAAAAACGCGTTGGTAAAATGAATAGTTTTGCTTGTCCGTGTT
>JBAXSX010000003.1:0-118335 GCA_037130495.1 Candidatus Roizmanbacteria bacterium | reverse complement strand
TACAATCCACGTTATTAATTACTCCTATCGTTCGGATCCAGGGTTGAATGTAGGATTTGCGCAATTCCAAAAGTATCTGCTACAATCAAATTGATATATGTTAATCGGCTTCATTATCGGCTTTGGAATTTGGTTCGTACTTCGGTGTGTCATCGGTGGCCTTTTTGTTGTCGAACAAAATGAGCGCGCTGTGAAAACAAGCTTTGGCAAGGCAATGCGCATGGGCACTTTGACTACCCATGATGATCTCATCCTGCATGAAACGCTTCGAGAGACTGAAAAAGAAAGATACATCTACCCACAACTTCAAGTGATCAAGCCCGGCGGTCCCTATTTCAAATGGCCCTGGGAAACAGTTCACAAAGTACCCGTTGCTACTCAGCTCGTCAACATCGCTTTTGATCCGGGGAATGCAACAGTGAATAATGGCAATACTATTTTGGAAGCTGTTACGAAGGACCAGCTCAATATCGATTTGAGAGGTGAGCTCAGATTCACTGTGTCAGATCGCAATTTGTATGCATTTTTGTTCGGAGTTGAAAATCCAGTCGCACATATCATGGGATATTTCGTCTCAATATTGCGAGAACGTATAGCCAACTTCGAAGCTCCACTCAAAGTCGGAGAGCAACAGCAAGATCCATCTCTTGTCGATACATTTGGCATATCGATCAATGATCTACGAAAAAATCTCGGAGATCTGAATCATCATATGGAGATAGAGTGTGCATCGTCGCCTGCACGCTATGGCATCAGTCTTGACGCAGCACTATTGACCGCGATTGAGCCTCCAACAGAGGTAGAGTCTGCCCTTGCAGCGATTAATACCGCTCACAATCACGTTTCTTCAGAAGTCAGTCTTGCCCAAGCTGCCGCAGATCAAAAAATCGTCCAGTCCAAAAGAGCAGTAGAGATCGAAACGCTCAAAGCTCAAGCCGAAGTGCAACTATTGGGCGATCTCGCAACTCAACTCAAGGAAACCAAAAAACAAGGAGCCAGCATATTAGCAGCGTATTTGCGCAACGTGAGACTTTCTCTCTTGCCCAAAGCGAAACGTATTATTTTAGAATCATCCGTATGATGGACTTGACCACAGGAATATACACCATCGTCATCACCGTAGTCTCACTCCTTCTCATCGAAAAAGCGATGAACGCCTTGGGTCAGTTTTTTGGACTCTATACGATTGTTCAAGAAAAGGAAGCCAAAGTATTCGTGCTCTTTGGAGAAGTACTCGGTGTCATCGATGAGCCAGGATTACACTTCCTTTTGCCTAGGCTTGGCCTAAAGGCTTTGCTGGTGAATTGGTTCGGCACCACCTATTCACGTAGTCTCAAGCTCAACCAAGAATATCTTCGCAGTATCCCCGTGAACTCTGAAGAAGGCGCGCCTATGGGTATCGGTGTCTGGTATGAGATGTACATATCCGATCCTGTCGCACACATCTTCAAAAACGTCGATCCTCAAGGGAGTTTGAGCGTAAATGTGAAAAATGACACAATCAAAAATCTGAGCAACCTTCCTCTCTCTGAGATGCTTATCAACAGACATGGGATGAGTAAGGCAGTACGTGAGGAGGTCTCGTCCGAATCAGTCGAATGGGGATATCAGCTCGGTTCAGTGTATATTCGCAAGGTCCATTTCAGAGACGAGAACATGATCAAACAGGTCGAGGAAAAAGTCGTGAACCGTCTCCGCCAAGTCACCTCGGCTATCCAGCAAGATGGAGTAAACCAGGTCAACATCATCAAGAGCAAAGCTGATCGAGAGGCTTCTATCGAGTTTGCGAAGGCTTCGGCAGTCAGACCGGAGATAGTCGGCAAAACATTGAATGCAATCTCGAGCGATCCTGAGGTACTCTCCGCGCTCTTTGATATTCTTGAAACTCAAAATATCACTGGTTCTGCTACAACCGATTTAACCCTCATTCCTGCGGGATCTGGTAAAACCGCTCTTTCAGCCCTCCTAGCAAGCAAATGATCTCATTCGTGCTTCCTTCCCCTTCTTTTTCCACTATTTGAGCATCATAACGAGCATACAGCCGCAAAAAGCGTCTTGACAAGCGGGAGCTATGGTCGTATAATTAATACTATGAGTATTAATTCTTCCTCTTTAAACCCTGTTTCCAGCCCCGATTCTACTCCTCACCCTCTTGTATTCGCATCATTTAAGCGACGCCTTGTTGCTATGTTCGTAGATGCATTGGTCGTACTCATTATTGGATATGTATTACGTCTCAGCCTCGGTATAGAGATCACTTCTAAAATATTTTCTGCCAAAACTCTTGAGCAGCTTATGGTACTGACGAACTCGAGTACCGCAATGTATGGAAATATTGTTACCGTCATCCTATCATTTTTATACTTTAGTATTTTCTACATATATTTCGAAGGCGCTACTCCAGGCAAAAAACTGCTCGGAATGAAAGTCGTTCGTGCTGACGGGAAACCGCTCACCTTTGCTACTGTGCTCGTCCGATATTTATTCTCATTTGTTTCCTCATTTTGTCTATCTCTGGGATATATCTGGGCAATATTTGATTCAAAAAAGCAGACCTGGCATGACAAGGTATCGAATACATATGTGGTGCTTTCTGGAGCTCCTGCTCATAAAGGTCTCGGTATTGTTTTGTCCATTTTATTCATACTCATTTATTCAACATCTATCTTTCTTATCTTCACATACGTTGGTGCACTTATTATCAAAAGTGCCCCCAAGGAGCAAGTTCCCTATGTACAGAAAGAGTTGAGTCCTGAAGTGAAGAAAGTGTCTGAATCCGCAAATAGTCAGTTCGCAATCATCAAAGAAACTCAGGATGCTGTTTCGCGCAAAAAGATAGTTAATGGGCTCATTTCTGAACTAAAAGATGCTGTAGTAAAATATCCAAAAGAATCAGATCTGTGGAATAGTCTTGCGAGCGCTTATACGTGGAGTGAGGACAGCAATTCACTGAATGATGCCGCAACAGCTGTTAACAAATCAATTGCGATTGATCCAAAAAATGCAATGTCCTATCAAACGCTGGGTCAGATATATCTCAACCAAAATAAATACTCAGAAGCTGTAATTGAGTTCAAGAAGTCACTTAGGCTGAATGATAATAATGGATACAGTCATCTGAGACTTGCAGATGCGTATAGACTGCTCAATATATCCGATGATGCACGTGCCGAGTATAAAAAGGGAATTGAAATATTTGAGAAGGCGAATGAAAAAGGCGACTTTGACAGCGAAATACTAGATGCAAAAAAATCTATGAGCTCGCTGAAATAATCGAGAATAGTAGTATTAAACAGGCGGCTTCAGCCGCTTGTTTTTTATGCATTTTGCACACACAATACTGCATCACTTATTCTGGCAATATCACCACTCCCTACGTGTGGGCCCAATGGGAGATAGACAACCTTCTTATCTTGCGTCCACGGACAACCTTCAAGCTCACTCCTGACAAGTACCCCACTGTCTCTCAAGGCATTGATGAGTGACGCTGCCTCTGGTGCCACTATCACCACTGGATAACCACGAAGCTCTGCGGGATCATACTGTGAAATTGAAATATGCACAAATCGCAGATCGTCCCATAGAGGTTGTAGCAGCTTGTCATATTTAGCGACCTGTTTTTCCTTTATTTTTTTTATGCGAGAGACATTGATATGCTTTCGAAGGAGTATGAAAATCCGCAGTGTTGCTCCTGCTGTGATACAGTCACCCGTCAAGTCATATCCTTCCAGCATGTATTTTTCAGCTTTTTTCGCACATAGCTCATCCCATTTGTTTGAAAATAATCGAGTATCAATATGTTTGGGGAATCGAAACGCAGAGAGTACAAGCCATGATTGCATTTTCAACCAGAGCCATACTACTCGAAGAGAATAATTTGATAGTGATTTGTGAGTGTGATCAAATTTGCGCAGTTCCTTTCCCTTACCATAGATAGTAGATCCTTGAAGAGGGATAACTTTACGCCAGCTATCAACAACAAAGTGTCTGTCTCTCTTGATAACGAGTAAGCTAGGATCAACAATACTATGGACACTATCCTCTATCACAATCTGCTGATCGTCCAAATGATCCTTCCATTCCTCATACTTAGCTATCAATAGGTTGCGTATGCCAACAGCGTGAAAAATGATGATGAAGGCTGGTTTGTACACATCTATTGCTCGAATGAAATCCTTTACCTCAGACTGAAAATTCTGATCCATTGGATAGTATTCACATCTGAGTCCGTGGGCCTCAATATTTTTGACCACGTCCATACACCAGAAAGTTGGGATGAGGACGATAGATCCTTTCTGTATTTTGTATACATCAATCATGTCCCAGAGAGCATCCTCCCAGGAAATATACTGGGCTACAGCGATACCTTTCGGCAAGGTATAATTTTTCCGAAGCGAAAAGTAGCAAGGTAATAATGGTGGTTGTATTGGAGTCATAGTTCTTGTCTTAGTAGAATACTTACAGCAATCTTGCCTGCGAATCTGTCTATGAAAATCCTAGAAAAAGATGCGAGCATAGTAAGGATGAGAGCCATGGATATTGAGCCAAATAGCCGTACAAGAAATCGCGCATGTAGGAAACCCGCAGGGTAAGAATGTGTTCCTTGGTCGGGAAGAGGGGACTTGAACCCCTGGCCTCACGCTCCCAAAGCGTGCGCTCTAGCCATCTGAGCTACATCCCGTAATTACAATTAGATTATTCTTGTCTGGCTGGTTCATTTTATCACTAAGACCTTCTATAATCTACCGGAGTATGAAGACCATCTTGCGTCCATTGCTTGTCATGATCAGCTTGTGCGGAATAGTGTATCTAGCAAAAGCACCACTCAAGACATACTTTGAAGACCCATTAGCGACTATTTCACAAGACTATATGTATGTCTTGCCTGCAGGATTGCGCACGACTCGTAGTCATGTCACAAGTATTGCTGATGGGGACACAATATCTATATCTGGAGGTGAGCGGGTGAGGTTTTTGAGCATGGATACCCCTGAATTATCACACCCCGATCAAAACATAAGGGAAGAATGTTTTGGTAAAGCAGCGACCCTACGACTCACTCAATTGATTGAAAACAAAGATGTCGTTTTGATACGAGATGTAAAAGATACAGACAAATACAAGCGCCTCCTCCGCTATGTCTTTCTCCCCCTCCCTGATCGGCCCGATGCGTACTTGAATATCAATGCATATATGGTCGGCGAAGGGTATGCACGAGTATTTATTGTAGAAGAAGGCACGAAATATAAAGATGATTTTTTTGCATTTGAGAAGGCGGCAAGAGAAGCTAAAAAAGGGCTGTGGGGATCATGTGATAGGAGTAAATTTCGATGGTAGCAGTGCGTGTTGTATGGGTATATTTTGAGTTATAATCCACATATGATCGTATATTCTTTCATTGCATCTATCTTGGTGAGCCTCGTATCACTCGTGGGTGTAGCACTACTATCTCTCGGAGCAAAACGTATAGAAAAATACCTCTCGCTTCTTGTGGCTTTTTCAGCCGGCACGATGCTTGGAGATGCCTTTATTCATATGATTGGTGAATCACTCAAGGGGATCCAATATGAGTCTACGACTGCTTTATATATACTCGCAGGATTCATATTCTCATTTGTTGTTGAGCGCTTTGTTCATTGGCATCATTGTCACACTGGTCGAGAACATCATCATAGACTTGCAACGATGAATCTCGTTGGGGATAGTGTCCACAACCTTCTTGATGGATTTGCTATTGCTGCATCATTTGCAGTGGGAACACCAGTTGGGATTGCTACGACATTCGCAATCCTCTTACATGAAATACCCCAAGAAATGGGAGACTTTGCAGTCCTTCTCTATAGCGGATTTTCAAAGAAGAAAGCGATCATTTACAATCTTTTAACTGCTCTAACCGCAGTAGTTGGCGTGGGCATAGGACTCCTTGCTATCAGCGTATTTGAGTCTATCGACAGGCAATTGCTCCTTTTTGCAGCAGGGAACTTCATATATATCGCAGCGACTGATATCATGCCAGAACTTAACCGTCATGAAGGGATTAAGCGCGGCATTGCTCATCTTATAGCTATATTAGGGGGAGTTGTTGTGATGTATCTCCTACTTGGTTTGGGATAAATCCGATTTTGCTATACTACCACCATGCAATTCAACTCTCATCTGCGCGCGCTCCGTAAGATCCCTTACTTATTCTCGTCTTTATTTTTACTTCTGAAATTCGTTGGTAACAAATCATTTATTGTCAATATTTTTGCCGGTGCTTCAACTGAGCTAAAAACAAAATTTGGCACAATTACTATATCAACTCCTCTTGATGCACTCATCTTAAAAGAGACAGTCATTGATGATTGTTATCATCTATCATTTCTTACAGATCCACATGTAATTGTGGATATTGGCGCGGCATATGGGGACTTTAGTTGGTACGCCAAAAAACTATATCCATCTGCAAAGGTGATCGCCTATGAGCCTGACAAATTCCACATACCTTTGCTCGAAAAAAATATAAAGCCTCTTGGTTGCGTTATCAGACACGAAGCTATTGGCTCTCAGGGAGAGATAGAAATGATGATTCATTCGGCTCATACCCAGTCGAGTGCCCATCTAGTGAAAGGAGTTAGGCCGATCTCTACTTACAAAGTCGCTTCAATCACATTAGATCGTGCGCTCAACGAATATGATGTAATCGATCTCGTCAAAATTGATTGTGAAGGTGCTGAAAAAGAAATATTTGATCAGGCGGATCCTGTGGTATTTTCAAAAATAAAATGTTTTTCGATTGAGTATCATGAGTTTGTTGTGCCAGGTGTTTTAGAGCACATTTCAAACCACTTAAAAAAATATGGCTACACAATTGAGATCAAGCAAAATCCGTTCACAAATGACTTCGGATTCATATATGCCAAGAAGTGACATTTCAAAAAAGCTTTTCCTTCTGTAGGTGTCCAACACGTCGTTTCCCCCACTTCACTGCGATGACTGTCGCGATCGGAACAGCCGCAATGATCCCGATGCTTGAGACAAATGTCCGGGTGATTTCCTCTGCAATCGACTCGCGTTGAATAACTACCCACAAGGGTGTTGCGGACTTGTAGACCAATAAAAACAGGGGGAGCGCTGCACCAGCATATACAAGTATCAATGTATTGACGAGTGATGCGATATGGTCTCTCCCCTGTTCCATAGCCTCCGCAAAAAGGTGATGGCTTTTCATATCGGGACGCACTTTACTTAATGCTTGGACGATGCCAATCTGCGATATGGTCACATCATCGAGTACTCCCATCGCTGATATGATCATGCCAGCGATGAGCAAATCTGCCAGTCTCAAAGTTGATCCAAATTTGAAAATCACCGCATCTGCCTCATCTGAGCTCAAACCACTGAGATTGCCCAGCTTTGTAAATACGACCGAAAGCACGGCCGTCAACAAAAGCGCGATTAATGTCGAAATGACCGCAAGTGAAGTTTTTCTACTGAAACCATGTGAGAGATAAAAAGTGAGAGGTATGATCACTAATGCAGTTATCATCGATACTACAATAGGATCTACACCTTCAATGATTTGGGGGATAGTAAATTGCGTCAGGAGACTGAAGGAAACAATCATCGCACCAATTGAAATGATTCCCTGGACTCTCCCAATGATGACTACAAGAGCGACAAAAAGCGCTATCAATCCAATATATTGGATGGTTCTATCCCGATCAGACACTGCATAAAATGCTTTTTTTTCAACCGTTTGGGAGCTGATTATTAGTTTATCGCCCACTGCATATTTCGCATTCAAAAGCGATTTGTCCGCAAAAGTTGGGATCGATATTTTGCTCGCTACCCCATCTTTATCTTCTATTAGTACTGTCATCGTCGTATTGTCCGATCCTATCGAATCAACAGTACCCCTATAAAATGTCGTGTCAACAGCAAAGACACGAATTGGCATACAAAAAAGCAACCCAACCAAAAAACAAATGGCAATGATATGTTTCATATTTAGGGAAAATGACTAGAAAATACACGTTCCTATCTGAAAAATAAGGGTACCATGAAATATGCGGAACTCAAGCAGGCAACTTCCCACTACAGTAAAGTAGCACTTGACACGTTTGTCTGCTAATTATAGAATAACTCCATGGAAAACCCATTTGACCAACCAATAACCAACCCTCTCGAAAAATTTACCGTCAATCTCACCGAAAAAGCTCGTTCGGGCAAGCTCGATCCCGTCATCGGTCGAGATGAGGAGGTGCGTCGTATCATACAGATACTATCACGCAGGACCAAAAACAACCCTGTTTTACTGGGTGATCCAGGTGTGGGCAAGACTGCGATTATCGAGGGATTGGCTCTACGCGTCATATCAGGGGATGTGCCCAATACCCTCAAGAATAAACAAATACTTATGCTTGATATGGCTACCCTTTTGGCAGGCGCTTCATTCCGTGGCGAGTTTGAAAAAAGACTCAAAGCTGTGATAGAAACAATCGAGAAATCCGAAGGGCAATACATCATATTCATCGATGAGCTCCATACGATCGTCGGAGCAGGTGGAGCTGATGGTGCCGTTGATGCGGGTAATATGCTCAAGCCAGCACTTGCCCGAGGGCTCCTCCACGCAGTCGGTGCCACGACCGTCCGTGAATATCGCAAATATATCGAGAAAGATCCTGCACTTGAACGACGATTTCAACCAATTTTCGTTGACGAACCAAGTATTGAGGACTCAATCGCCATACTACGGGGAGTGAAGGAAAAGTATGAAGTCCATCATGGTATCAAAATAGCCGATGATGCACTCATTGCTGCCGTGAATCTCTCTGTCCGATACCTCACCGATCGGTATCTCCCCGATAAAGCCATAGACCTCATCGACGAGGCTGCATCAGCAGCAAAAATTGAGGTAGACAGTATGCCAACTGCTTTGGATCAACTCAAGCGCAATATCATCCGTACAGACATTGAGCTGGCCGCACTCAAAAAAGAGCTCACCGAAAAATCAAAGTTAGAAAAGCTACAAAGTGATCGAGCCAAAATGCAATCAGAGTTTGAGGTAATCGAAAAAAAATGGCTCACTCAGAAGAAAATCATTTCCCACCTGCAGGAAGCGCGCATCAAACTTGAAAAGTCACGGATCGAACTTGAAAAGACCGAAAGAGACGCAAAGCTCGAAGAAGCTGCGCAAATCAAATATGGAACTATCCCCCAAATAGAAAAAGAAATCAACGAGGTACGAGTAGAGTGGGAAGCGATACCTGAAAAGGACCGCGTACTACGAGAACAAGTCACTGAAGCAGACATTGCAGCGATCGTCGCGCGCTGGACAGGTATCCCCCAATCTCGTTTACTTGCGAGCGAAACAGGAAAGGTAGCTCACCTCGAAGACGAGATGAGTCGTCGAGTTATCGGTCAGGATGAAGCAGTTAAAAAAATAGCTGGAGCAATCCGTCGCTCACGCGCAGGACTAGCTGATGAGGGACGACCTATTGGGTCATTTCTTTTCTTGGGTCCAACGGGCGTGGGTAAAACTGAATCTGCTCGGGCACTCGCTCAGTCACTTTTCAATGAAGAAAAAAATATGATTCGGATTGATATGAGCGAATACTCAGAGAGTCATTCTGTTGCTCGACTGATCGGATCACCTCCTGGATATGTTGGCTATGAAGAAGGTGGTCAGTTGACAGAAGCGGTGAGACGCAAGCCTTACAGCGTCATATTGCTTGACGAAGTTGAGAAAGCTCATCCACAAGTATTCAACATGTTGCTGCAAGTCTTGGATGATGGGCGACTCACCGATGGAAAGGGAAAGACGGTAAACTTTAAAAATACTATTATCATTCTCACTTCCAATCTCGGGAGCGATGCATTTCAAGTCGAAAAATATTCCCGCGAGATGGTCGAGCTAAAAGTCACTGATATAGTCAGAGGATTCTTTAAACCTGAATTCTTGAATCGTCTCTATAGCATCGTAATATTCAATCCGCTCAATACATTGATGATGAAAGCCATCATCAAACTCCAGCTCGCTGAGGTGGGTACTCGACTTCAGAAGCAAGGATATCATTTCAAATGGAAGGACACTGTTGAGAAATATTTACTCGAACATGGGTTTGATAAAACATATGGGGCTCGCCCGCTCAAACGCGTCATCAATGAGCATATTTTGGATGAAATCGCTCTCCAGATCGTTGAGGGAAAGATTAAGTCAGACGACAAGATTGAATGTGAGTGTATTGCGAAAAAAATTGTGTGTAAAGTACAGAAAGTGAATTAATACACAAATGCATATATAATCCCCACATGCTCAAGATATATTCATGGAATGTGAACGGCATTCGGAGTGTGTGGAACAAAGGACTATTTCAGACGTTTTTGAAGGAGCACGATCCTGACATCCTTTGTCTCCAAGAGACAAAAGCCATGGAGCATGAGTCCCCTATTGATCCTTTTGAGTTCACCGAGTACTGGCACTCAGCGAAGCGTAAAGGATACTCAGGGACTGCCATATTTACTAAGACCATCCCCCTATCTGTCATTAATGGATTTGTTCCTGAAGTGCAGAAAATGTATGATTTTGCCGACCAATATGGTGATCCTACAAGTGAAGGTCGAGTGATCAGCGCTGAATACGAGCGATTTTACATCGTCACCGTATATACACCCAATAGCAAAGGAGATCTCTCGCGCATCCCTCTCAGATCAAAAGTGTGGGATCCTGCCTTTTTGGCACATTGCAAATATTTGGAAAAGAAAAAGCCAGTGATTTTTTGTGGTGATCTGAATGTAGCATATACGGAGGATGATCTGGCGCGTCCAAAGGAAAATGAAGGCACACACGGATTCACCAAAGAAGAACGTGCAGGATTTGGATCATTTCTTGATGCGGGATTTGTAGACACTTTCCGCATATCACACAAAGGCAATGGCTACTATTCGTGGTGGAGCAATTGGGGAGGTGCACGTGCACGCAATGTAGGCTGGAGGATAGATTATTTCTTGGCTAGCAAAAAGTTGACCAAGCATATTGTCACAGCCGATATACATCCCACTGTCATGGGGTCTGACCACTGCCCGATCTCAATCGTGATAGACTTAAGCCATATTCACCAATCATGACAGAGACCCCGGTATACATCTTAACAACAACCAATACTGATACAGATCTTGGCCAGCTCCCCGCTCGAAATGAGCCGGGAGACCTTCCAAAGCGCAAATTTTCTTCGTATTATGGCTCAAGCATCGGACCAGCTGAACAAGACGTGATTCCCAATAGGGTTTACAAGGAGAGTGATAGGGTCGTTAAGAACTTTTGCACCGAAGTGAAGACCTCTGTAGACGCCGTCAGAGATGTGTTGAGCCGAGTTGAGAATACGCCATTGATGGAAGGAGCTCGTCTGAATATCAGATTTATTACCACACTTGAAGCCCTTGCTGAAGCAATGCACGGTACAGAGTGGAGAAAATATATTGAAGGAGTTACTCCTCTCTCTGGCTGTGGCGTGCCAGATCTCGAGGGGATGTGCATAGTCAATCTCGGTAGGAATCACGAGGCACGCGCATTTGACAAACAGCGGTTCGAAAAACTTCTTGGTGATGCTCAGCACATATTTGTGAGTGGAAATGGTTCAACAAATCTACATGTACTGCATCCCGGATATACTTACGCTACATTTGATAGCAAATCAGGAGCCGAATACAAACAAAAGGTGAGCAATATGCTTGTCAAATTTGCCTGGGACAAGGATGAGGCAGATGAAATAGTTGAGAGCTCAGAATTCAAGTTTGGTTTGATGATATATACAGAAACTGGTGAAGTCGCTAGTCTGATTGGAATCGAAAGCAGGACGCTAACTTTGGATATAGATGGCAAAAAAGTATATCTACAAGTTCAGGAAGTGGCGGAGGCAAAAACTGCTGCAGAGCATACACAGAGAGGGCTCTATGGATATGTTAATACCGAGATTATGAGACAAGCAGTTGTTAGTAGTGCTGTTCCAGACATCTTAATAGGAGAAATCAACCTTCATTCACCTGGGCATGCAGCAGTTAAGAATGCTTTTATTGTGCAAAGAAGGAAATGTGGACTTATGGATCCAGCTATTCGTGCCAGACTTGGCATGAGTGGTCCATCCGCTCTTAGAGCCGATTTTACAATAAAAGGCGCAAATGGAAAAGGAGCTGGAGACGATGCACTTGCCGATAATCAGGCAAATAGCCTCTTACCAACTTACCAGACACGAGTAATGATTCTTAATACTTACGGGGGAAGTAGTAAACAGTTGTAACTGTTAATATATGCAAAATCCATCTCAAACGACTACATTACTGAAAGATCTCATTGCAATACCCTCAGCATATCCAAATGAAGCGAAGATTAGTGAGTATGTTTATGAATATCTCAAAAATATCGAGGGTGTATGTGTCGTGATGCAGGAAGTTGAGCCTGGCAGATGTAACGTGATTGCAACAAAAGGCAGCGGGGAAAAGGTGCATGGATTTTGTGGTCATCTCGACACGGTCAGAAGTGTCCCCGGTTGGTCGCTAGACCCTCACGAAGGTACTGTGAAAGATGATCGTATGTATGGCCTCGGCGCATACGACATGAAGGGCGGGGTGGCGGCTATGATGAGAGCATTTGTGGAATCAAAACCACTCCATACAAAAATCATACTCGTCCTAACGATTGACGAGGAGAACGTTGCTGCAGGATGTGAACATTTTCTCCGATCAGAGGTCTCAAAAGGAGTTTCCCATCTTGTCATTTGTGAACCAGCGTTTTCTCATGGTCAGCAAGGAATCGTTATTGGAAGATCAGGGTGGGGATGGATCAATATTTCACTCACCCAATTGCCAAGACACTTCAATGAATATTCACCAACACGCGACCTGCAGCTACTCTGGGCAAAGGTAATTGAATTCATACACTCTCTCAATAGAAATGATGAGATGTCTGGCGGGAAGCAGTTTGTATATGCTCGCGAGACTCACGCAGAAGGGACAGGCTTATCTCTCTGCACGAGAATAACTGCTCAATGTGATTGTAGTATCCTGCTCCCTGATAGCGGGGTCAAGTTAGCCGAAAAAATTCATGCGTATTTAATCGAGCAGATCAGACTCGAATTTGATCCCGACATACAGTGCAAGGTTTCATTCGATCCAGGCGCTCGGTCATATTACGCTCCATACACTATGCCGACTAGCTCGCCTTATTTTAAAGCACTGACCAGTGCAGTCGTTCAGACAACAAATAGTGAAGCAATACCCTATTTCCGATCTTCTGTTTCTGATGAAAATATACTTGCAGCTGCAGGTATTAATGTCCTTGGAATTGGTCCCGAAGGATATGGTGCACACGCACCTGACGAGTGGGTGAGCATATCCTCGGTTGAGCGACTGAAAAATATTTTGGCTTACTATATCAACAAGCTTGATGTATAAAGAGTTATTGCTGTAATTCTTTTACGATTTCAAGAACACGCTTCGCTGGGAGTGCAAGACTCAATCCTTCGATCGGAGTTTTCGTATCAAACCACGAGAACTTTGCCGTATTCATCCCCACTATCCCACATTCGTTAAAGAGTGGTCCACCTGAGTTGCCAGGGTTGATTGCGGCGTCAGTCTGAATATATTTCTGCCCATCTTTTTGGGTATTAAAACGGGAAAAGATACCCCGAGTGATTGCTGGATCAACCTGATCTCGCTCTTTCGGCCACCCAACTGCGAGCAATTCTTCTCCTTGTGCGAGCTGGTCACTATCGAAAAATGGACAGTTTGGCAGAGTATCTTTGCTCTTGAGCAGTGACACATCATATGTAGAAGATGATTGAACCAGATCAATAGGACGTTCGATACCATTAACCCTCGTTTTGAAAATGAATGCCCCCTCGGTAACATGTTTATTGGTAACCAGAAGACCGTTACCCAAACTAATCCCTGATCCATGTTGTTTGATGGTACCGTTTTCATCATATGACAATATGATATATGCACATCGTACCGCCTTGTATCGAGTTTCACCCATATTGCATCCTGCACGGGGATTGCCTAGTGATGCTCCTGCAATCTCAGCTGCTTTTTGATTTTTAAGGTGGATACGCCAAAGACTCACCGTCGTCAACAATACTGCACCACCTACGATGATGCCTATCACAAAAGTGGCTATAATGATTTTGATCGTATTATCTTCATGTACTTGTCCTACTTGAAGTCTTGGTGGAAGCGGCACAGCATGTGCCATCGGATCTAGAGTCGCCATGCATCAATGGTAGCATATCTATTGTGGCAGTAGCAACATACTCAACCGAGCAAATTAATTTCTCTGGAAAATGCAATCGTGCTATACTAACCCCGAAATATGCATGTGAAGCATCTCCCTATTGTTCTTTCAGCTATTGTTGTCCTCTTCCTTGCTGTCGTCACTCTAGTTGTGTTCAAAACCCGAACAGGTTCCCGCGCAACTATACAAGGAATGATCCCAATCACCCCGATACCGCTTGACTCGTCAAGACTTCCAGAGTCTCTCCTCAATATCCAGGACAAAGCGCGCATTGCTAGAAATACAGACTTACAGTACGTCAGCGCACCAATCTCCACGAGACCAGGTGATGCACGACAGGTCACGCCGGTATCTGCGACCAGTTCAGCAACCCCTGGAAAAAACACGCCAGCGCCCGTACAGTGAGTCCATGCTTCTGCGCATTGTCAGTAAATTTCGTAGCTAGCAAGAAGTTTTTTGTTTCCTTCTATCTGGAATCGCAATAAGTCGCTGTATATTCCGGGACGATTCGCTAGCTCCTGAGGTTTCCCCTGGTCCACTATCTTTCCATCGTCCAGAACGATAATACGATCAGCATCTCGCAGTGTGGAGAAACGATGCGCGATAATGAGTGTCAGACGGTCACGCATCAGATTCTCCATAGCAGACTGAACTGCGAGTTCACTCTGAGCATCGAGACTACTTGTCGCCTCATCAAGAATGAGTATGGGAGCATTTTTCAATATCGCTCGCGCTATTTGGATCCTCTGCTTTTGCCCACCTGAGAGCCTCACGCCACGCTCTCCAACTTCACTATGCATCCCTTTTGATAGCTTTTTTACAAAGTCACCTGCTTGCGCCATCTGAAGAGCTTCCTGAACTTGTGCATCTGTATGACGCGATCCATATGAGACATTTTCCTTAATCGATGTTGAGAAAAGCTCGTTTTCCTGGAAAACGAGTGCGATATTATGCCGAACATCGATATGGTTGAGCTGGTCATATCCATGACCACACATGGATATTCTTCCACGAGTTGGATCGTAAAACTTCATAATGAGATTAACGAGTGTAGTTTTACCTGCCCCACTGCGCCCAACGAGTGCGACTGTCTCACGCTGGTTGATGTCAAACGAGATATTACTAAGCACCTCACGCGTTTCCTCATAACTAAAAAATACATTTTCGAAATGGATTGATGGCTGATGTAAACTTACAGGTACATAACCGGGCATAATCGGTTCACGAGATGGCAGCTCTAAGAGATTGAAAAACTCTTTTGATCCGGTTTCAGCTTCTTGGATACGCGTTAAAATGAAAGACATCGCAAAGAGTGGTCTGCGAACTTGGTTGATCAACTGAATGATAAATACCGCTTCTCCTAAAGTAATGAGGCCTTTATAAGCATCAGTAAACGTGATGACAAATATGGCTAGCAGAATGAGATGAAGGCTCATATTCCGTAGAAAATCGAATGTGTGGAATATGCGGCTCTGTCTAGCAACAATTTCATTAATCAAGACAAATGTCTTGGAAATCAAAGAGAGCTCTTCGTGCTGATTATTAAACCCCTTTACTAACTTAATATTGACTATACTTTCCGAGAGTCGACCACGAGTAACATCCTCATATTTGTTTCTTTTTTCTTGTTCTTTCCCCCAACGCTTTGTTGAAAGAGTTGTCAGATAGACATAAATGGGAAAAAGTAAAGTCACCAACAGGGCTGTCCAGATGCTGTATCGGGCAAGTATGAAAATGGTAAAAACTGCCTGCAAAAAAGCAGTCATGATAAAGTTTGTGGCTGTGTTGTAAAAGTCTGATATGACTTGCACTCCTCTATTGAGTTGATTGACGATCTTGCCTGAAAGTTCACCATCGTAATACGACTGGCTCAGGGTAAGGGCTTTTTCAAAAAATACTTCTGTCAAATATTTTTTTAGTTTTGACGCAAATCTGTCACCAAGGTGACTCGAGACGTTGGTGATGAGCTGCCCAACCATACTAACGGCAAATCCTCCACCCAATATGATCATAAGCATATTGATCGGATGATTCGGATTTTTGATCTTTGCTGTAACTTCGTCAATCGCAAACTTGAAGACTATTGGGTTGATAAGCTCAACCAATGCACTCAGTACTACCAAAATTGAAATAAACAAAAAAAGCCCTCGAATAGGCCGGGCAATACGAATGATTTTGACGATATTAATCATATATAAAAAAAGAATGGGTCAATTTTCTGTTTAGACCTTGGATGTGCCTTCTACTTCGTTTGTATGCATTGTTGGGTCAATCGGGATAAATACTGCAATTCCGATCATGTACAAAATGATGGTAACCCAGCCAGCCAAGCTAGGTATTCCCATAATCCAAGCAATGAAATCGAACAAGACAAACGGTGTTGCTAAGTAAAGACTCATTTTATAGACATAACCGTAAGACTGTGGTCTTTTGATAATACGGGCAGCAATATATCCAAATAGTGACCACAAGAACAAATCAATGACCCATCCCAACAGGCTAAGAAGCGGAGTGAAAAAAAGAATCAACGCAATCAGGACGATTGCCATCGTATGAATATTCTTTACAGATATGTATGGGAGAAATGTTAACAAAAACTTGTCATATCCATTTCTATCTAGAGTTTCCTTCTTTGTTTTTCCACTTGCGAAATTACTGAATGGCCGATATTCAACTTTATCATTAGATCTAATATGGATTCCTTTTGAAGTGATCAGTACTGCACACGAACAATTATCAATATCTTCTCCTTGCGCTTGAGTATCGAGAACGACAAAATATTTGAGAGAGTCATTTTCTTTTTTAAGATACGTTGCTAATTCACGTGGAGTATACGTCAATGGCTCTTTTTGATTTGTCGTCAATACGCCCTTATCCAGCGTTAAGATAAGATCTGCAGGAAAGAATTTATTTGCTTCATATTGCACCTCATTGACTATCTTTTGTGCATTTTTGCCAAATGTTTGCCATATGTCAAATGACAACTTTGCTGATCCAAGTACAGAAGTAATGAGTATAAGGACAGTGAAATACTTGAGTCGCTTGCCGAGTGAATCGGTTGCCGAAGCAATATAAAACTTTTTATCTGTGAATGTTTTGAGAATAGTCTGAAAAAAAACCATAGGACGATTGCGAACTAATAACCTATTGGAGAGGGAACCTTATACATCTTCCTATTGTACCCGCTCCATCATATATTGTACTGCATCACGCATAATCGATTGAGCACGAACATCGGTAGTTAGCTGGGCGGTAAGCTCCTCGGCCTTGCGCACATACTCCCATCCTAAGTCAACAGTGCTTTGTAGTGCACCTGTGTCGCGCATAGCCTGCAAAAGCTGACGAATATCAGCATCTGTTGCTCGAGGGTTACCCACTACTTTGTTCGCAAGTGACCTCTGAGTAGCATCTGCTTTTTGCAAAAACTCCAGTAAGAGAACAGTGCGCTTTCCCTCTATGATGTCTGAGTTGTCAGACTTGCCTGTTTTCTTTGGATCACCAAAAGTGCCTAATATATCGTCCTGTATTTGGAATGCCCAACCAAAGGCTTCGCCGAATGAGGTGAGTATTTGCAATACTTTTGTATTCGTCTGTCCTGCTAAAACTGCGCCAATCAATAGTGGCATAACCCCGGTATAGTAGGCAGTTTTGTACTTGTGCACTTTGAGAGTCATTTCTATGGTCCCCTCAGTATCGTACATATGGAACAAATCCAGCGCCTGTCCATATCCTGTTAAAGCGCCATAGTTCCCCATGATCTGCACAGCTCGCTGTACATACTGAGGCTGAAGATCTGACTCTCCAAGTGCAAGAAATGCAAGAAATATACCGATATCTCCTCCAGATATTGCCGTAGCAAGTCCGACGTGTGGTCCATCATTTGTCAGATTGGCATATTTATCTCGATAGTGTTCGTGCATGGTCACCATACCTCGCCGTTTGATATCTCGGTCCATAATATCATCATGGATCAAAAGTGATGTATGGAGTATCTCGGTAGATATCGATGCTCTAAGGATTTTTTGAGTCTCGATACCGCCCATCATCTCATATCCCAGTTTCATAAGTGCTCCACGGAGTCGTTTACCGCCCTTGGATAACGTGATGAAATGATCCATGATCTCACCACTACGAGGGTCGACCTCCAAGGCCGTTCGGGCGTGAGCCGCCAAAAAAGCATCGAGATACGGCGCACTTTCGTTCACGTACGTTTTCAAATATTCGAGAAAAGGCCGGTGTAGGGACATTGGCGTATTATAATGGGTAAAACTGTGCGTTGATATATAATGCATCGTATATTTTGTCATTTTGATTATCCTATGTTCACTCCAACAGATGCCGTACTCAAAAAATATGCTGATGTTTTGATCAAATTTGCACTCTGGTCTGGTGAGGGCATACACACAGGTGATGTTGTTGCTGTCACTATCAGTGAATCGGCCAAGCCACTCCTCAAACATCTCCAAAGATCCATCATGGAAGCAGGTGGCAATATGCTCCTCACCTATTCACCAGATGGATTAACAAGAGATTATTTTGAGCTTGCAAGTGACGATCAGCTCAACTTCATACCAAAGCAATATTTATTTGAACGAGTCAAAGTCGCAGATCATTTCGTCGGCATCATTTCAGAAGTAGACAAACATGAGTTAGAAGGTATCGATGGTAAAAAAATCATGCATCGCGGCAAGCTTATGAAACCGTTCATGGATGCGCGACGAGACAAAGAAGATGCGGGCAAACTCACCTGGACACTTGGACTCTACGGCACTCCAGCTATGGCCAAAGAGGTTGGCATGACAGAAAAAGAATATTGGGATCAGATAATTAAAGCGTGCTACCTGGACGAAATTGATCCGATCGCAAAGTGGAAAAAGTTATTTGTCCAGATTGAGGGAACGAAAGACAAGCTCAATGCGCTCCCTATTGAATCGGTTGATATAAAGGGCAAGGACGTTGATCTTCACGTGAAACTTGGGACTGATCGTAAGTGGCTTGGAGGAAGCGGTCGCAACATCCCCTCTTTTGAACTGTTCATTTCTCCAGACTGTCGCGGAACCGAAGGATGGATCCAGTTTAACCAACCGCTCTATCGATATGGCAATGTCATCAAGGATGTGAGACTCGAATTCATAGAAGGAAAAGTGGTGAAAGCTACAGCATCGCAAAACGAGCAAGTTCTCAAAGATATGCTCGCCGTTGAAAACGCCGAAAAGATAGGCGAGTTTTCGCTGACTGATTCTCGGTTTTCACGGATTACCAAGTTCATGGGCGAGACACTCTATGACGAAAACGTTGGTGGCAGGTATGGCAATACGCACGTTGCTGTAGGCATGGCTTATCGTGATAGTTATGTCGGCAATCCCAAAAATGTTTCTGAACAGAAATGGAAAGATATGGGTTTTAATGACTCATCTGTGCATACTGATATTGTCTCGACGACAGACCGTACCGTGACTGCTACACTGGCTGACGGTTCAAAAAAGACTATTTATGAAGATGGTAAGTTCACGGTATGAAAAGAATATATTTGTTACCTATCGGACTAAGCATCGTTATACTGATACTCCTTTTCATACTTATATTTGTTCCTACCCATCGCTAACCCTCACGATCCCCATACCTTGCAGTGAACCTTCACATGCATGTTCCCTGTTCCCGCGATGAATGAGTTGTCGGGACGGTCTATATGGCCAATTCACTGGTATAATATCCTCATGCGTATCGGCAAAACATATGTAACAATCCGATGTATAGTGCAAAACGTCAAGGACGAGGTGCTTCTATTGAGACGTTCGGACCAAGAGGTGGGAAATATTGGGCTCTGGGAGTTACCAGGAGGCCATATTGACTTTGGTGAACATCCAAATACTTCAGTAGTACGTGAAACCTTTGAGGAAACGGGCATTTCGATCAAGTCACCATCAATCATCAATATCTCCTCTCGATTGAATAGACGCAACGAGCACTCGATCTGCATGACCTATTTCGCACAAGTTCAAATGACATCAGTTCTTCTCAGCGTGGAGCATGATGAGTACGTGTGGCTGCCCGTCCACAAGGCCCTATCAAGTCTCATCACCGCGCGAACTCGAGTGATATTGAGAGAATATCAGCGAGACCTGCTCGCGAGTGAATGAGGTTCCCCTGTCCTAAATAATCATGAGGTATTTTGACCTAGTTGACAGGTATATAAAAAAAGCATACCATTGACCTATGTTCATGGTAATTTCTTTACAATCTAGTTTAGAATGACCTTTGAGCCCTATTATTATTTTCATATACTACCTATGAAAATCATCCGAAAGATGACTGTTCCACCTGCTGTGCTTGCTGTTAAAAAATCTATGGGGACTCTTGACAAGGTCATATCAATGATTGAAACCAAGAAAAACTATGCTGCCACCATCCAACAGATCGATGCAGCGATGGGTCTTGCAACAGCAGCCAAAAGATCACTCATGGCATCTCTATTAGAAGAAACTGTTAAGGCTGGATCGAAAAATCCAAAAAAACTCGTCACCGACCTCCAAAAGCTCTACACGAGTGGAGTAAAGTAATAAGAAACTATATAAAAATACCTCGGGCAACCGAGGTATTTTTATAGCCGAAAAACAATCAATATGAGCTGACACTCAACTGATACAATATCTCCTATGCCAAATCACAAGACTACGATCCATATATCAGGTATGCATTGCGCGAGTTGTGATATTCTCGTCAGGATGAAGCTTAAGGAGATGAAAAATGTTATTGATGTAGTCCCCGATTTTGAGAAAAAACAAGCAGTCGTTACTCACAGAGATCACCTTTCCCTCGCAGATATCAATGCCGTATTATGCGAATATGGATATACAGTGAGCTCTATTGCTGATGCAATCAAAGTCGACAAATCAAATGCCCGGCCTATTCAAAGTGCAGATAAAATTTCAAATTTAACTGAAACATTAGGTATTGCTGCAATACTAGCTATCTTGTATTTTTTCGCCAAACAACTTGGGCTCGTTCCTGACAATCTTACTGGTGCTGCCACATCTCTAGGTGGCGCATTTGTATTGGGTTTAATCGCTTCTATATCGACCTGCATGGCAACAACTGGCGCACTCTTCACTAGTTTTCTAACTCGTCAGGCCAAGGGAAATACTCTGCAATTGGCGCTTCTATTTATGATTGGCCGTGTAGTCAGTTATGGAGCATTTGGCTATGTGTTGGGTTTTTTTGGATCTCTTTTCTTAAGCATCGTACATATTGGTTCGATATTCAATTTTGTTATTGCATTCGTCCTGATATTCGTTGGTCTAGATATGCTCGAAGTCATATCTCTTCATCGCATTCTTTCATACATTCCTGGCGGAAAGATCATTTTTTCGCTTCAAGAAAAAAAATATTCTTCGCATCGGGTAGGATTTGTAGCCGCCGCAATCGGAAGCTTGACCTATCTCTTGCCATGTGGATTCACCTTGTCAACTCAGGCATACGCATTGTCCCTCGGTAACCCCCTGCAAAGCTCGCTCCTTATGATGGCTTTCGCCCTTGGCACGCTTCCCGCTCTCGGATTTATTACCATCCTTTCACATCTTAGGATGCAATCTCTTTATCAATATTTTCTAAAAGGCATTGCTATTTTGATTATTGGCGTAGGAATAAGTTATGTTTTCAATACAGCCCAGTTGTATGGTATTGGATTTGGCAAAACCGTTCCAACAGATTCAGCCGCCACACTGGCCCCGATCGAAAATGGGAAACAGATTGTTAAAATGACTGCTCAGTCGAGTGGGTATACCCCAAGTCAGTTCACTGTCAGGAGAGGTATACCAGTTCTATGGAAGATCGAGGGAAAAGGCATTTATAGTTGTGCCGGGACTATCCAGGCTCCAGCTGCCGGTCTTCCTCTTACTAATCTGAAAGAGGGTGAAAATGTGCTAGAGTTCACTCCGACAAAACTTGGAGATATCAACTTTTCATGCAGCATGGGCATGTTCAGTGGTAGAATTACTGTAATCGACTCAAATGAGTAGATTTAGAGATCTGCGGGGTCTCCCAATCATTGTGTCTGCAGATCACTCATCGTGTCATTAAGATCAGAGAGATCAAGTGCATTAATTGTTGAGCCTAGATCGTCAATGTTCACTTCTCTTATAGCAACTGTTGGAATAATAGCACTTGTGATTGATGTCTTAGTTGTATTTTTCTTTTCGACAGATGAAGTCGATGGAGATGCTGCTGCGGTTGGTGATATAGATACTCCAGATTGAGATTGATTTGAGTCTGGGAGATTGTGATTGATTACGTAGTACCCTATTCCAATAGCGACTACAACGGTGATCAAGATAATGGGTGTGAGTAATTGTTTCATAGATAAATTTGAATTGAAGACAAAAACATAATAACACAATTGGAACGGTGGCCCTCCAACATCTCTCGATGTTGAAGACCACCGAATCCATAGGGAATTACGGAGTTAACGAAACGGTGGGCGTTAGTTTTGCTGGTGGTGTAATCAATGCTCGTATTGCTTCAAGGTTCGGCTTCAGCGTATCTTTGATGAAGGCGATGATATCTTTGGCGTCGGTGAATACTACTTTTTGAGCGTCACGAGCAGCTTCCAATGCCGTCTTGAATTCGCCTTGAGATTGTCCACAGACAAATGCCTTGGTTGCTTTGAGCTTTTCCATATAGGCGGTATGGTCAGTCGTGAGCTTGTCTATTTTGGTTTGTAAGGTCACCAGGTTTGCTTCAAGCGTAGTGACATCGATACCCCGAGCCTTAAGAGCGGTGAGGCGCGCTTGCACTCTCTCTTTGATCGTTGTAAATACTTTGACTCGGCCATTGTGATCGCTCTCAAACTTCGCGATGCGTTGATCAATATTTGCGGTCACTTTGGTGCAACGAGCTGCAGCGACATTCTCCTTGAGCTGAGTCTTTGTTGCTTCTCGGAGTGGAGCTGCTGTTTCTCGTGCTTCAATTTCGGCATCATGCTTTTCTTTAACAGCTTTGAGCAATGGCGCTATAGTGGTGCGAACCTCGGTGCGTGTTTCAGGAGTATCTTCTCGATCTTGAGATGAACTTTCTGCCTGAACAGCGACAGATACAGTGCTCACAAGAAGTAACCCTACAAGAAAAAGAACAAGATGTTTCATTTTCATATGATGAAATAATTGATATCTACAGGTATATATGCATGCAAAGATGAAATAGTTTCACTTTGGCGAGACCAAAACCTCATCAAGCCATATGCGTATCGACTCCTGAGCAGATGAAGTATGAAAATAGTATTCATCTATACGCAAACGGTTTGGCATTACCTGACCATGAGAAAGTGACAGGAAGTCTGCAAGGATATCCACTGCTCCGCAGAATACAGGGTAATTTTTATCACCAAGTCCGAAGACGGCGCATGGAGCTTGATGAAGATCTAAGGTGCTTGATTTTGAGGCTGAGTCCAGATCGTATCCGTATTTTTTAAAGAAAGGAAAAAAATCAAAATGTGGCTGACCATTGTACTTAAAATTGTCTCGCTCCCAACTTGGAGATCCAAAAATGAGAAAGTCAGCCTCACTGAGATCAGTTGCATGAACATCGCCAACAAGAATTAACTTGCAGGTGTGGCCCCGTGCAACAGAGATGCTGGCGATATATTCTGCCGTAGATTGAGTTGCTGAAGAATATGTGGCGAATATGATGTGTATGCGCATCGAGAGATTATACAGAGAAAATCAAAGGGACACATGACCACCACATTATTCACTTATTTTTTTGGATTTGGCTCTTTGACAATTAGAGAAATTGCTTTGTGAATCATGAAGTAGACGATAGTCAAAAGGATTAGAAAGTAAATCAGACTATTCAAGAAGAGACCAACTTTGATTGTCCCAAAGAGAGTAAACTCAGAAAAAGCGCCTTTGCTCCCGAGTATCATGCCAATGATCGGGTTGATTATATTATCTACGAGACTGCCAACGAGTCGCGTAGCTGCACCTCCAACAATCACACCCAGCGCTAATCCCACAATATTTTGGGTTCGAACAAAGTTTTTGAATCCATCTATTTCGGCACGGGCTTTGCTATACATAGTGGCTAGTAATATTTAATTATTATTAAGTATAACTAAACATGTTGTTCAAATATGCAGAAGTGTTTCTATGACCTTTTGGGCAAGCTCGATCGTTTTTCCTGCTCCAGGCTTATGTGGATTTACCTCAACCAAATCTACCGATATGTTTTTTGCTTCGGCAAATTCTTCGAGGAGAGGGAATACGTGCTCTGGATCAAGTCCATCGGGTGCTGGAGTACCGGTGGCAGGAGCAAGACGTGCGTCGAACACGTCAATATCAAAACTCACATGGATGTGGTCGTATTGGCTCACTAGAGAACGCACATGTGATAGTGCGCTTTCAGGATCAGCAATAATATCTGATTTGCTCCAGACAGCCATATGATTATCATGAATATATTTCAACTCTTCATCTTCGAGATCGAGATTGCCATAGAAGGTGATGCTGTGCGGATCGAGATGTCTCCCGACTAAGGCGTCTATGGATGGTTCACCAATCCCTGTAGTCAATGCTCGAGCCCACATACCATGGAAATTGCCCGATGGTGAAGTTCGAAGGAGATGTAAGTCTCCATGCGAATCAAAGTGAATACTTGCAAAAGTACTTTCAGCAGGAAGTCTGCGCAATAGTGCAAGTATTGAACAAAATGCCACACTATGGTCTCCGCCGAGGACCACTTGAATCTGATCTGGGCGTAATTGATCATTGATTTGGCGGGTGAAGAGATCGCTCTCTCGAGCCAATGTCTCCATAAACACCTCTTTTGGAACAGACTCTGGCGCCGAAAATTGAAAGTGAGACATAGAATAGTTCGACTGGAGCTGGCTCAAAAATGCCGGACTCAAGACAGCGTCAGGTCCGTCCTCCACACCGATATTCACCTCATGTGATTTGTTTGGAATATGAGCAAGGCCAAGTCTCGAAGATGCTTTGAAAAAGTGGATATGCATATGATGAAATAAATCAGCGAATAAAAGTCGGATCGAGTCCTCTGATTTTATTTGTGAACGATTCTATGGCAGGTTTGTCCTGCATCTGAGTGGCGATTAACAATAGTTGATAGTTCAGTTCGCGACTGTCTGGCTGACGACTGAGCAGTACAGCGAGTGCATCTCGACGAGCAAGCCTGACCGTATAAGGACTGGTCAAGTCTACGGAGTTGACTGAGTACGTATCAGAATATAATCGGGCTAGTGTCGACCAGTCATGATCATCTATGAGCGTAGCTGCAACCAACTTGGGTTGTTGGAGCAATTGGGCAAAGCGACTAACTACCAGCTTTCCTGTCGAAGAAGTGATCCACAGACTATATCCCCCCAAACTACAAATGAGGAGGAAAATAGACAACCAGCGGAAGAAACGAAGATATGCGAGCTTCATCGGTCGCATAGTATCACATAAGTATAGTCTGTCGCAATAACTCACATATATGTTGAGCTTGCAGATTGCCCTATCGACAAACTACAATAGATATATGGAAGCTCTGCAACCGATCGTGGATGCCACTATTAATGTTCTCGTTATGGGGGCTTTTTTGGCAACTTCTGGATTCGTTGCTGCAGTTGTTGCATATCTTTTCATATTTTATGCACGACTGCGAAAGCGCATGCAGATATCACTCGAGATGACGACGCTCGAAATACAGATCACGCGTGACAATGAGATCAAGATCGATGCCGCTGAGCAAATGTTCTCATCACTGGGAGGGATCAAGAAGACTGGATTTTTCAAGTTTCTTGAGGTTGAAGATGTCATCGCATTTGAAATAGTTGGCCGCAAAGGAGAAATCCGTTTTTATGTGTCTGCCCCAAACAAACTCATCGACCTCGTTGAGAAAACAATCTACTCATATTATCCGTCTGCCAATATCAGCAAAGTCGAAGAGCCGAATATTTTCACCCAAGAAGGCAAGGTATCCTATGGATGCCTGGTTCAAAAAAATAAGTCCTATATGCCAATCAAAAGCTACCGAGAGATCCCAACAGACACGCTCTCCTCTATCCTCTCTGCAGTATCGAAAATGGGCGATGGCGAAGGCGCCATGATCCAACTCCTCATCCGTCCGTCAGATGGCAAATGGAAATCAAAAGGCAAAGCATATATATCCGAATCCAAAAAAAATGAATCGAGTCCTGATAAAGCTACATACAAGACTGATCCGAAAATGCTCGAAAAAATCGATGACAAAGTCACGCGATCTGGATTTGAATCGATCATCAGATATGTGGTCTGCTCACCAACCAAAGAGATGGCGGACGTACATGTGCGCAATCTCAAGTCAGTATTTTCTCAGTTTAACTCAGATCTCAACTCACTTATTTCACCCAAGATCACTTTTAAGGGTCCCTTCATGACCAATTTCATTTATCGATTTTTCCCGATGGTCGAGTTGATCCCCTATGGCAATCTTGTCTCGATTTTTTCAACTGATGAGCTCGCCAGTTTTTTTCATTTTCCGAACAAAACAGTCGAGGCGCCGAACGTGATTTGGCTCAAAGCCAAAACCTCTGCAGTATCTGCTGATGTGCCAAGTGAGGGCGGTACGATGGTCGGCATCGCTCAATATCGTGGTGTTCGTCGACCGGTGCATATTCTCATGAAAGATCGTATGCGTCACTGCTACATCATCGGTCGTACCGGTACCGGTAAATCAGAGCTATTGATTGAAATGATCCGACAGGATATCAGAGCGGGATATGGAGTCTGTGTCATCGATCCACACGGAGATCTCATCGATGATATTCTCCGCTTCATCCCGCCACAACGAGCTGAAGATGTAGTGTTGTTCGATCCATCTGATACTGATCGCCCCATTGGACTCAACCTCCTCGAGTCTACCACCGAAGAAGAAAAGCACTTTATCACCGGAGCGATCATCAACCTCATGTATAAGCTATATGATCCGCAACGTACGGGTATCATCGGACCACGCTTCGAACACGCGGTACGCAACGCTATGTTGACGATCATGTGTGAGCCGGGTGCAACATTCGTCGAAATCGTGCGCATCATGACCGATCCAAAATATGTGCAGGAACTGTTGCCAAAGGTCAAAGACCCTATCATTCGCCGATACTGGACTGATCAAATCGCTCAAACATCTGACTTTCACAAATCAGAAGTGCTCGACTATATCGTATCAAAGTTTGGTAAATTTATCACCAACACGATGATGCGTAATATCATCGGGCAGTCCAAGTCTTCGTTCGACTTCCGTAAAGTCATGGATGAAGGCAAAATCCTCCTGGTCAACCTATCCAAAGGAAAGATGGGAGAGGAAAATTCAACCTTCTTGGGTCTGCTTGTAGTGCCAAAAATCCTAGCAGCCGCAATGAGTCGCGTGGATATTCCTCAAGACAAGAGGCGCGAGTTTTTCCTGTATGTCGACGAGTTCCAAAATTTTGCAACACCTGACTTTGCGACCATCCTCTCAGAGGCACGAAAATATAAGCTCGCTCTCACCGTCGCCAACCAGTTCATCGGTCAGATGGATGAGGAAGTGAAAAACGCTGTATTCGGCAACGTTGGTACTCAGATGGTGTTGCGTACAGGTGTCACCGATGCAAGCTTTTTGCAACGCGAGTTCCAACCCTATTTCAATGAGACAGATATCGTGAACCAAGAGCGTTTCCACGCATATATGAAAACGATCGTGAACAACGAGCCTGTCCCGCCGTTTTCGATCGATATGACCAAGGACTATGCCAAACATATGGCAGAGCGCGAAGCTGGCGAGAAAATAGCTCAAGCGGTCATGCAGCTGTCTCGACTCAAGTACGGCCGTCCAAAAGAAATCGTCGAAGCAGAGATCGTCCAACGAGCCAAGTTGTAGCTTCCAAACTGCCTTCATGATATCTGCCAATGCTACTACTTCCGACTGATGGATCATGCGAGATATGCGCAATGCTCTCTATTTACGGGGCTGGGGTAGGAGATAGAGTTGGAGTTGGAGTTGCAGATGGCGTCAAACTCGGGGTCGGCGTAGCTGTCGCAGCTGGCGTCAGAGTCACCGTGGGGGTAGGTGTATGCGTGATGGTGGGAGCGATCGTGAGTGTTGGGGTAGGGGTCACCGTAGATGTCGGAGCGTTTGAAGGCGTTGGACTCAGAGCCATAGTCGGGATCTTGGTAGGGGTCACTGTGACTTTTTTGGGTGGTGTCACTGAGGTCTGCGTGGTCGGAGTCACTTCTGGCTCTTTGGTCGGAGTAGCTACTACTAGTGGCACCACAGGTACGGTCGTCTCACGACCATAGAGGAAAAATAAAACAGATAGGATAACGACGGTAATCGTCCCGAGAGCTCCAAGGATGATCAGTGCTCCCTTTGTATTAGTGGGAGGAACGGGATCCAAACCAAATGATGCAGGCAGCGGAGTATGATTGAGTTCCATAGATGAGAGCTAGAACTCAATGGTACACAAAACATATCAAAATACAACACCTACAGTCCTATCAGCTTGAGTATATCCATCCATATTCGCTTCCAAAAACCCGCTTTCTTGTAGTGAGCATATCTTTGCTGTTGCGCATGATCACGCGTGCCCTCATATGGAGGATCTATCCAGCAGGATAACACAAGAGGCTCCCCCGTCCGTGCAGTACCGACGATCGCGGTGACTTTTTTTGGTCCAAATTCTTTGACATACTCCATGGTGCTTGCTTGTTTTCCTGGCGAAACCTTATCAGGTGAGGTGATAGTGAACTCAACCATGATCTTTTTGAAATAGCGCTCCTCAAGTCTTTTGAGTGCATGGTCAGTGAATATGATTTGTGGCATATAAAAGCGGTTACGTAAATAGTTTTTTGAGTTGTTCCAGAGCCTTGTACCTATGAGATATGATCTTGACTCCTGAGTCTCTGAGCTGACCCATGGTCTGGCTACTCTCATCGGGGAAAAAGATTGAGTCAAATCCCCACCCATTTCCTATCATCTCCGTACTGAGTTTCCCATCGATACGACCTTCTGCAATATGTATCGTCTGGCCATCATGATACGCCATCGCACAGACAAAATATGCACGACGATCAGTCAATGACTTCGCGATCTCAAGCATGAGCTGTGGACCAGTAATATATTTTACAAAAGGACCAGGAAACCCTTCCCATTTCGGTACGAAAAGTCCCGCATCATCGGTGAGCAACGGCTTTTGCAATATCTTGAATGCATCTTCTGCCTTACGTCGCACAATATGAGCCAGCTCAAGCGACTGTATCTCATCCAGATGTAGATCAACCTGGTGCACAGGTTTTCCCAAAGCGAGCGATACCTCTTTTGCTTTACCCTCGTTTCCCGTGACCATGATCAGGTCACTTGAGTTTTTCATGTGCATGAGTGAGTTGGTAAAACTGAGCGGCTAATACTCCTCCCATAAGTGGACCCACTGAATAAATAATCATACTCTCGAGAGCAAGTGATTTTGAGATGACCAGCCCATAGATCAGTGGAGCTATGCCTACTGCAGGATTCAATGCTCCACCTGAAAGCGTCCCTATGCTCAACGCTCCAAAAAGGAGAGCGAGTCCTATGGTCATACCAAAATATGGATTTCCGGATGACTTCGGACTGATGGCCGTATGCAACACCGCAGATACGAGCGCAAAGGTGAACATGCCCTCGGCAAGGATCCCTTGATACAAAAGCGTCTCTGGAGCAGGCGATACTACGAGTATCTTGCCTGAAAGGATGTGGGCTATCAACACTCCCAGCAAAGCACCACTGAGTTGGGCGAATACATACCCAATCGTCTTGGACCATGTTTGTTTTCCTATGATCGATACAGCAATACTCACGGCAGGATTATAGTGACCACCAGATACATGAGCACCGATATAGATCATGGCCGCCAAGGCAGCTGCTATTGCGACCGGATTGCCGGTGAGCGCTATGACAAGGATGAGAAATAACGTACCAATAGCTTCCATGAGATAACTCTTCATATGAATTACTAGTTAATAATTAATGATTAACAATGAATAATTTCAATGCTCAAGATTTGATTTGGATGACTTTATTATTGCAGTAAGTAGTTTCATGATTACCACTAAGTCTTTTGACAAATCTTCATACTGGTTATTTGATATGTAATGTGCGTCTTTTAGCAACATGAGCCAGTATTCTGTCTCATGCGCCTCTTTGAAACCGATGGACATCTTCGAAATAAAATCTTTACGGCTCTGAGCGTGCTGACTTTCATAGATATTCGCGCCAATCGATGTTCCACTTCTTAGTACTTGTTTTGCCAGAATATACTCTTTTTTTGTAGATACTAAGTATTGGTACAGCCTCACAATACGTAACGCAAAAGCATAAGATGACGTAATTATTGGATT
The DNA here is from genome assembly GCA_037130495.1 of Candidatus Roizmanbacteria bacterium. GTDB lineage: Bacteria > Patescibacteriota > Microgenomatia > UBA1406 > GWC2-37-13 > JAGOLU01. The sequence continues at coordinate 87,684 of JBAXSX010000003.1, read as the reverse complement.
CGGACCCTTCACAATAATTATTAATGGTTAATTGTTAATTATTCATTTACTTACACCAAGAACGTTTCGAAGAGCCACTTGTCCTCATCGAGTGGTCGAGGTTTGCCAAACTTCGCAAATGGTTCAACTCGATTTTTGAGTGGTGTCCAGTCAGTTCGCTCGCTGATGATCTCTCCGAGATAAGGATTGGCTACGCTCAAGATCTCTTTATGAGGAAGTTGGTCAGGCACCTTCACTCCTTCAGTCGGATTTTTGATCATCCAAAAGAGAGCTCCAAGGATAGATGCAGCAACCTGCAGTGTTGTTGCGTTTTGTCCTGGCACAAGTCGTCGCGTCTCTTGGATCGTGAGTCGTGATCCGACCCACCAGCCGGTGAGGTCATGCCCGAGGATCAATACGCCGAGCTCGTCCGCTCCAGACATGATGTCATCGTTCATGATCCGAGTTTTTCGCGGGAGTTCATACCTGTTCATCTTCATCTCGATGAGAGATGCAAGAGCTGCATCACAAGGAAGATATGCATAATGCACTGTTGGACGATAGATAGGAGTCTCACCATCCCATACCGTCAAAAAGTCAGATATGGTGAATGACTCACCATGGCGTATGACCATGCCGTTGATTTCACCACTTGGGATCCATGAACGGATCCACGTATCCATACCCATCTGTCCGAGGCAGATCTGGTTGCCAGGTCCAAAGCTATGCACCTGAGCCTCATCAGGAAGTCGTCGCTCATGTGTCCCCCATCCCATCTCAGCAGGTGATGTGCCCTCCTCATGAAATCCTGCTACTGACCACGTGTTTACAAATTCTCCGACTTCTTTTGGCTTGTTTGAGATTTGGGTATCTCGTTCAGAGATGTGTATGACCTTCACTCCTGTTGCTTGTGCTAGTTTTGGATAATTCGAATCTGCGAGATGCTGCTCAATCAAATCTTCTCGCTCGCGACGTGTGCCTTTCTTGAGGATACCTTCACCGATCGCATCAAGGGCGACTTTGGTCCAGTGGCTGACAAGTCCTGGGTTTGCACCATGTTCTATGACTGCTGTTGGTCCTGGCTTGGCCCATGACTTGATCATTTTGCGGAGCTCCATTTGACGGACATAGAGGGTCTTTTGCTGAGGGAGGACGTCTGCACCCATGGCGTACGGATCCCACAATTCGATCGAGGTGTTAATATAAAGGACATCGTGTTCGTGGCACCACGTCAAGATATCAGCAGCATCGATGTTCCATGCAAGATCGATGATAAGGTCTCCCTTGCCAACATATTTTTCGAGTATCTTGCCCATATTTTTGGGTACGATGTACTCTTCTTTAAACGTTGCTCCTGCGTCAAGCATGGGTTTGATTCGACTTTTTTGGTCTTCAAAGTCGATGATGGTGACCTTTTTGAAATCCATCTCGAAATGTTTCAGGAGAAGAGGTTGCAGACACTGAGATACGGCTCCACATCCAATGATGAGGATTTTGCCAGGGAAGACAATTTTCATATGATAAAAATAAATGGAGAAATGTGTGTTTTTATAGTAACAAATCTACAGCGCTGCACAAGGGGGAGTTTGGGGAGGATCAGGAATGTAAAACGTAGAGTGTAGTAAGGTAGAGTGTAAAAAAAAGACTGTGGTAAGGAAGGGTGTAGAAGAAAGAAGTGAAAAGCCTCAATACATGTTCCGCGTTGAGTGTTATGCCTTCTCCGTTCTACGTTATACGTTCTACGTTATACGTTATACGTTATACGTTCTACACTCTACATTTCATGTTCTCCGTTATACATTTTTCATTCTACGTTATACACTTCCGCATGCTCTGTCTCCTTCCCAACTCACTCCGTTTCTCGCGAGACGAAGTCATCTCAATGTTGTTGGGTCATAATATCCCTGCGAAGCCACTCTCGTGGTATCCACAAGCACTACTTGTCGATACAACCAAAGATCAACTCACTCATATACCTGAGTTCAATGAAGGATATTTTTACCTCCAGAATCCATCAAGTCTCCTCCCTGTGATCGCGCTTGATCCTCAACCTGGGGAGAAGGTACTAGATCTCGCAGCAGCTCCCGGAGGCAAAGCCATCCATATCGCGATGCGTATGCAAAACAATGGAGAGATGATCGCGAACGATCTGAGTGCGGGGCGGGTTGCGCGTATGCGCCGACAGTTTGAGACATATGGAGTGACACTCGCACAATCTACTCTCATCCCAGGCCAGCGTATCTGGATGAAGTATCCCAACTATTTCGATCGAGTCATCCTCGATGCTCCCTGCACCATGCACGGCACTGATACCCCCTCAGACGATAAGCCTGCCAAGATGGCGCGGCTGCAACATTGGCTCCTCCGCTCTGCAGTCAGTGCATGTCGTCCTGGTGGCGTCATCGTCTACAGTACGTGTACTACATCCACTGAGGAAAACGAGGAAGTCATCGCATGGATTTTGCAAAAAGATGCGGGAAAGGTCGCGATTGAGACTATTAAGTGGTCTCAAGAGATAGTAGATGCTGGGATCATCACGCCAGGCCTAGATCCCGGTCATCTCACCGCACGAGTGAAAAAGGAGGGCGATATGGAGGGATTTTTCGTCGCCCGTATGCGCCGCATCGCGTAAGTCACCATCATGGATGTAACACTTCACTATTGTGAGCCCAATCTCGAACTAATTGCTACAATAGACACATGCTAGATACCTCATTTTTCACTGACCTCAAGAACCGTGGCATTGCATATCAATACACGCCCGACATCGAAAAACAACTTCAGAAGCAGACGACCTTTTATCTTGGCATCGATCCCACTGGTGACTCGCTCCATATCGGACATTATTTTGGCATCACGATCCTCAAGCGGGCATATCAAGCAGGACACAAAATCATTTTGCTTGCTGGTGGTGGAACAGCTCAGATCGGCGATCCAGGTGGAAAAAATGCAGAGCGCCCAATCCTCCCTCGGGAAGTCATCGAAGCAAACAAAGAAAAAATCAAAAAAGAAATGGCTCGTATCATCGGACTCGATCCAACAGATTTCATCATGGTAGACAACGCCGACTGGTTGGGCAATCTACATCTCCTAGATTTTTTACGCGAAGCAGGCAAATACATTGGTCTTTCAAGTATGCTCGACAAGGAGACGGTCAAAACAGGTTTGGCCCGTGAGACGGGCATCTCATATGCAGAGTTCTCATATCAACTCTTACAAGCATATGACTATCTCAAACTATTTGAAAAATATGATTGCCGCGTTCAGATCGGTGGGTCTGATCAATGGGGCAATATCATCCAAGGCGTCGAGCTCATCCGCAAAGTTACCGGTGAGTCAGCGCACGCACTGAGCAATCCGCTCATTGTCGATCCCAAAACAGGCAAAAAGTTCGGCAAGTCTGAGAGTGGTGCAGGTATCTGGCTCGATCGAACAAAGACACACCCGTACCATCTCTACCAGTTTTTGCTGAACATCAGCGACGACCTCGCTCCCCTTCTGTTGAGATTTTATTCGTTCAAACCATTTGAAGAAATCCAAAAAATCGAACGAGAATGGGTCAAAGAAACGCGTTCGCTCCAGAGAGCACTTGCTCATGAGCTCATCAGTACGATCCATAGTGAGTCAGACGCAACAGCTGCGCAGCGCATCACGGCACTGCTCTTTGGCGGCAAGATCGAAGAACTGACCGAAAAAGATCTCGACTTCATCGCAGGAGCACTTCCCTCGATGACGATAGACACTGATGCATCTCCAACTCTCGAAGACATGGCTGTGAGTACCAAGCTCGTCTCATCCAAGAGTGACGCACGCCGTCTCATCACGCAAAATGGTCTCCGCTCTTACGAGCTCCATCGGAGATATATCCTCCTCCAAAAGGGAAAGAAGGAGTATGGAGTAGTCTCGAGAAAAGCGATGTGACTCATTGGTGAATATTACCGTTCATCTTGATTTGACGTTCTACACCTAATAATTAGGGTATAAAAGGTGTATAATATATACAGTTTCTATCGGGGATGACATGCTTCGACGGAGAGTACTTTTACAAGCTGGCACAAGCGCATCTATGCGACAAATAGAAAAACTTAATTGCTAACTCATTTGAGACTGCAGTTGCAGATTTGAAAGCTTTCGCTCGCGAAGCTGTTCAGGGCTCAATCGCCCAAACACAGCCAGCATACCTCTTTGCATAAAAGAAGTACTGAAAACTTTCTGTGTCTGACTATCTGATCATTTCTTTCTTTCGTTCTATGATCATGATGGATAACCAACGAAAGATGCTGATGGATGAGGAATATACTCGATAATCCATCTCAAGCTAGTGAGTATCTATGTGGATTAGGCCCGAAGATATGCCTTGCTACGTAGTATCAAATATTTTCTCATCTTGTGCAAAACGGCTTATAAGGTATTTTTCGGACCCGGGTTCAAATCCCGGCATCTCCACCAGCTGATTTTTTGGGCCACTCATTGAGCGGATTAGGTTGATGGCAAGCGCTGTTTTAGGTGTTCCAAATCCTAACTCTCGATTGTATGTTAATCTTTCCTGAAAATACATATATAGGACTGTTCTTCTTTCTTCAAAGTTGTCACTTCTCCAAAGCAGCATAGGCTCTTTAAGTGCTTTGACAACCGAATCATATGCCGTTCCAAGTTGTTCCTCATTATATTCTGGCTCATTAGCTTTCTTATCCTCAATATTCTTCCTTTCATTTACTAATTTTTCGACTTGTTCCTCAAATGCGCCTGCTACAAGTTCGCTATTTGTCCTACTTATTCGTTCCGATAAATTGGTAATTTCCCTTTTAATTTCTAGCAATCTATTGTTAGCTACACAATTCAACTGACTTCCTTGTGTTTTCTTTTCGTCCCAAATATCCATAAATATTGCTCGAGTTAGGTCAAATAATTCCTGAGGTGGCTTTGTTGTTTGAAGTAGGTCGATAAAATTATCATCGATATTCTTTTTTCGTATTGTTTTCCAAACCTGAGTGCAATCAATGTTTTTACACCAATAATATGGGTGTTTTCGTAATTTGCCTTTTGTCCAACTCGCCGTCATTGGCTCCTTACAAGCACTGCATAAAACAAAGTTGCGTAACGAGAAATCAAGATTGTAGTCTTTTCTTAATCGGGGCTTTGCTTTTCCAAGTAATTTTGTTTGAACAATATCAAATGTTTCCTTAGAAATAAAACCATCGTGTTTGCCCTTCTGAAGTGGGATAGCCCATTTCTCATATTTCATCCACCCCGCATACAGAGGATTTTTTAGGATATTAGTCACGCCGTTTAACGATATTCGTTTCTTTATCCCCACAACCTCATATTGAGTGTTGATGTGCTTTCTTGCTTCATCTAATGTGTTCAACTCATCATTTGCATACCTTTCAATAGTTTGTTTAAAAATTGTTGCATAAGGCTCCACTCTTCCGTTAAGAACACGCTTATATACAGGATGCTCCACATTTCTTAATGCTGGTGGATTGCAGAAACACCAGAAACCATCTTGCAATCGAGCTTTCATTTTTTGGAGTACCTGTCTTTTATTGCTCTCTCGTTCATATTGAGACGTAGCTGCTGTCACATTTTCAATTAAATGTCCTTCAGGAGAGTCCACAAACTTAAAATTAGGAGATTCAAGTCTCGCACCTCTTGATTGAAGCTGTGCTTTAAGTTGAAGGTGAGTTGAAACATCACGAGCAAATCTTTTTAAGTCATCAAATACAACAACATACTTTTCAAAAGGATGACTATCGAGATAGGCAACAAGCTCCTTCATTGCTGGCCTTTCAAAAAGTGCTCCTGTGATGCCTTTTTCTTTAAACACCTTTTTAACATTATAACTACAAGTTGCTGAATACACCCTGCATAGTTTTTCTTGACTTCCTAAACCATTACCCTCCTCAACTTGTTTCTTACTTGAAACCCTGCAGTATATAAGAGCCTTTTCAGGAGGTTGCATTTTTGTATCCATTTCGTGTATTTTTCTGAACTTTTAAATCAATAATTTTATTTACAAGTGCGTTCAAACAGTTTCTTATTGAAGCAATCTCATCGTCCTTTAGATTCGTGTTTTTCAAATATTTTTTGCAATCATTAATTGACAACATAAGCTAAACCAATTTCCACGGTTTAGCTTTGTGCAGTAACCAATGAGTCGTTTATAATAAGGTTGGTTTATTGCCATACCTTTCACATTTGTTATTATCATAATTTTTCTTTCAGCGTTCTTTCAATTTTTATAGTTCTCCCATCATCTACAACTAGCCTTATTTCCTGATATTTTGCCATTTTAAGTATGTTGAACATCTTAATCTCAACGTCTAGATCGGATATCCCCTTAAAAATAACCGGTTTACCGTCTCTAAAAGTTACTCTTATTTCCTTGAATTTGTTTTGTCTAACCAAGGATATAAGTCTCATCTCTTCAGCCGTTAAATTAGACACTTCATAAAGTAGATTTATGGTTAGAGTAGGAAAAATTTTGGTAAGTATTCTATTTATACTGATATAAAGATATGGAGAGTCAAATAAATACTTTGTTTTTGACAACTTTAACTGGTCTTCTGTTACCATCGCACCACAACCATCTTCCAAGACTATTATTCCAATTGGAAGTTGTTTTATTGCTAATAAAAGATAGTAATTGAACAGCTGAGTTCTTTTGTTATTGTCTTCTGGGGAGTAGAAAAGGTGTCTCTTCAGTATTTTTATCTGTTCCAGGGAGAGGCCAAACTTCCTCATGGTTATGATAGCTTCGAGCCAAATAAGGTCGGAAATGCTATACCTGCACCAACTGTGACCAGCTTCTTGGTTCGCTTCTATTAAACCTAGTGATATCCAATGGCCAACTACCCTGTAGGAGTTATTTGAGTTTAACTGTTTAACGCGGTATTTCCTATCTGAAAGATAGTCTCGTAGATGTTTTAACTTATTTGATTCAAGGAGCTTTATTCCTTCTTCAATGTCTGGGTTGTAGACTATTAGCTGGCCGGAATGTAATTTACGAAGAAGAGCCTCATCTAATATCATAATAATAAATTATACACTGATGTATAAATATATGTTGGGATTATTTAGAACTAGGAAATTAAAACTATTAACAAATTTATAATATAAGTGTATAAATAGGGCTATTTGAAGATCAATAAAATGTCCTTAAATACACAACATCGGATAGCAACTTCAACAACCTCTTTATGCATGTTTTCTAGATGGTATCGTTTTTATCATTTAATAATTCAGTGCGACGATTCACCATTTAACACCAATTTAGGGTAGAATTAACGGGTATCGAGAGTCCTTAGAGTTTTTTGACCAGGTTATTTTGCAATAACAAAACAACATATGACCTCATACAGGAAGAAATTTGATGCTAAAGCTTATTGGGCCACCAAGCCAATGTGTAGTGTTTGTAAAACGCATAAAGTTAAAACAGGGATGATATGCCATCTGTGTAAAAGGAGTATGAGTAATAATCCCCAAAGATCATCTACCACAAGGAGCAGAGAATCTGTTCGCCAACCTGCTAGTAATATCACGATACCTAAGCACAACGGCATTCAATCGGCACTTCCAAGAAAAATATCTCAAATGAAGTTTGATGTTAGCTTTATCAAAAGACTTCTAGATAAACTAAAGGTTGGAAATTCACGCTCGATACACCTTAATGCAATACCAGGGAGATCAGCAACTAGGCTAGACCTTTATCAACTAAACAACATAGATGGGTCAATCTCTACCAACTTTATAGAGACAATTCTTAATAACGATGCCTTTTCCTTCAATATCTCATTCGATAAGATAGATTTGGGTAAACAAGATGAAGAAATAAAAGGAAAACTTGCTGTAATCTCTAAGAGATTAAACACACTCGTTATAGAGAACACTGATAATTATTTGGAGTTTGGACTCAAAAACTTTGGATTTGGGTATCCATTATTGATAAAAAGAGATAAAAACGATCCAGAAAAAATCATAAAGGCGCCAATATTTATTTGGCATCTAGACATAGATCGTTCATTTCAAAATAAAAATTCCTGGACAATCACCAAGGATGAAGATTCCCCGATAACAATAAATCAACTTCTTGTTTCTCATTTGTCAAAAGATGAATCAATTAAAATTGAGAATTTGCCTCAAGATGTGCTTGATGATGGAGTGCTTGACAGAAGTGAACTTTTGGAAATCTGTAACACCATCTTATCTCAATTAAATGCTCAAAGCAAAAATTTAGAGATTAAAGTAGAAGCTTGTCTGGATGCCAAACAGATTGACGCTATAGCAAATTCGAAACCATGGATCCAATGGAGCGGGGTTTTTGGAATATATAGGTCGCAAAATGAAACTATTATTCATGCAACAGAAGAGCTACTAAAGAGAATAGATGAATTTAAAAGCGAGGAACTTGTAATTGAGCCTTTCCAGACAAGCACAATATCCGCAGTTGAGACAGATCCAAGTAAGGAAGAAATTGTTAATACCCTAAATAAAGATGAAATAAAACTTATCCAGGGCCCGCCTGGCACTGGGAAAAGCCAAAGCATTACTGCTATTGTGGCAAATGCTCTAGCTAATAACGCAAAATGCCTGATTGTTTGTGAGAAAAAGACTGCCCTTGATGTTATCCAGGCCAACTTGGAAAAAATAGGCTTAGGTGATTATTCTGCAGTTATCGATGATGTTAATAAAGATAGAAAAAAGATCATCGAAAAAGCGAGAAATATTATAGAATCACAGTACTACTCATCATTTTCAAAAGCTAGCTTCGAAGACTCATATCTGAAATTCTGCCAATTAAAAAGTGAGATTAATGCAAAACACGCCCAAGCTTTAAAAAAAGTATTTGGAGATTACACGTGGACGCAGCTTATTGGTCTTTACCTTAAGTACTCTAAGACTGGAGATGTTGACCACATAAATACTACTTTAAATTATAGTAGCTTTCGCTTTGATCACAATGAATACTCTTCATATGTTCGTCTTCTTGAAGACGCTAACAATTTATATCGAGAATTGAATCCAAGGCTAGAAGTTTCTTTTCAGTTATTTGATAAATCTCTATTCATTTCTGAGTATAAGTTGGCAACTAATCAAAAAGTAAAAGAGCTGGTGAATAGTTTTCATACAGTAATAAAAACTGTGTGCAAATTTATATCAAGTAAAACTCAAGATGATTTTATATACGGTGGTATTTCAATTTTTAATCCAACAACCCTAGTTGAGTGCGAAAGCTATGCCTATAAAGCCATAACGGAATTGGAGGAGATATTGAAGCTATACCAAAAAGGTACTAGTTTGGCGGGGGATGCGTTTGGTGAGATTGGCGTTTGGCGAAATTTACAGTTTCAACTTTTCTCTATTATTGGGCCTAAGAATAAGGAAATATGGACACTTAGAAAAAGAATTTCTGCCCTAAGCGCTGATGTAATTAAAATATTAAATCGTATGGATGGGTATGACTTAAACAGTGTTAAGTTATCAAATATTGAAAGTAAAACTTCGTTTAAACATAGTGTTGGGAAAATACCCAATACCCTTGTTCAGCTTAGAGTAATAAAAAGCCAAATAGAAAAAATGCAAAATATCCAAAATCTCCTGGAGTCAGTTGAGTCTAATTTGTGCGTTCTCAATAAGGAGAGATTGCTGGTGTATGAACTGCCAGACTATAAGAAGTTGGGAAGCCAAGAAAATCTACAGGACTACTACTCGGAACTCTATAACAAAATTGAGCAAATTAAAAATAATCTTAGTTCCTACGAGAGCTATCATAATTGGAGTTACTTTTGCAGTTTAAAAAATGAAGAAGAAATGAGAATTATCGAGTTTTTTAAGGCAATTCCAATTGAAGAGTGGAAGGGTCTATTTTTAGCATGGTATTACAGAGGTGCTCTTTTAAACTTTGAGTCTAACTCGAGTGTAGGTTTCCATAAATCCGATACTAGGCTACAAAGCCTCTCTGCGCTATATGAAGACCTTAGTAAACAACAAATCAAACAGATTGGGTCAATATGGGGCCAAAAAAGAATGGTAAAGTCATCACGAGTAACATACAACTTTAACACCCTTTACAATCTAAGAAAGAATAACTCAGGGCCTAAAAATTCGCTTAGAAGGATCATTGCAAAGGATTTCGACTTATTCACAACTTTATTTCCAGTAATTCTAACTAATCCAGTTGCGGTAAACGCAATCTTTCCACTAGAAAAGGGAATATTTAATATAGTGATATTTGACGAAGCAAGTCAATTAAGAGTGTCGGACACTTTCACAAGTCTGATACGAGTTCAGTATAAAGTAATTGCCGGTGACGAGCATCAAATGCCGCCATCAAGCTATTTCCAGACTATAAATGAAACTCTTGATAGCACGGAGAACGAGGATGAGTCAGTTTTTGACGAAGAAGATGAACAGTCAATACTGGCGGAGAGTGAATCGCTTCTACAATTTGCCACCGATCTAACAAATGTTAATAAGTCATATCTGGATTTTCACTATAGATCAAATCATCCTGCATTAATTGATTTTTCAAACAATGCATTTTATGGTGGAAATTTAGTGGCTTTTCCTGCACGTGAGGTATACAAACCGATCGAGTTTCGAGCGGTAAATGGTAGGTATGAGTCCAGAACCAATCCCTCTGAAGTAGCAGAGATAATCAAGATCATAAGAGACGAGATACATACTAATAATAAAGGGAAGTATCCATCTATAGGTATCGCAACATTTAATATAAATCAGAGAAACCTAATTACCGAGTCTTTGAATGAAGTAGCAGAGAATGATGAGGAGTTTGCAAATAAATTGCAAGAGTTGAGAAAAAATGGTTTATTTGTTAAAAATCTTGAAAATATCCAAGGTGATGAAAAAGATATAATCATTATTTCAACAACCTATGGTATCAAGCCAGATGGCACTTTTTCACAAAACTTCGCACGTCTTAATAGAATAGAGGGATACAAGCTTCTTAACGTACTCATAACTAGAGCAAAGCACAAGTTATATGTATGCACCTCAATTCCTAAGGAAAGTTACCTCACGTATTCAGAGATTATTAAGAATGAAGGTAATAATAAAAAAGGAATTCTATATGCATACCTAGCATATGCAGAAGCCATATCAAACAATAACTCTGAACTGGCAAATAGCATTCTTAGTTGTCTAAAAACTCAAAGCTATGAAAAACCTAGGGTTATGTCCAATTTAGACGGTCTTTCAGAGTCTCCATTTGAAGAAGAGGTTTATGACATGCTAATAAAATACTATCCAAAAGATAGTATTATCCAGCAACATAAAGTGGGAGGGTTTAGATTGGATTTTGTTATCAAAGCTAATAACAAAGACATAGTGCTCGAATGTGATGGGAAGGCATATCACCAATCTGAAGAGGCTTATGCTCACGATATGTATAGGCAAAAAGAGTTAGAAAAAATGGGCTTTGTTATATATCGTATTTGGTCAACAAATTGGTTCCAAGATAAAGAAGTTGAAATGAAGAAGCTGAACCAGTTTATTGGAGAACTGAATGATTGAAGGTCGTGCCAAACACACAAGCCCAAATCCGAGAGTTAAAAGGGTATGTTAATGAAAGAATGAAGCGTATATGTTTATAACTTTTCCATTTATATATGTTAGATGACAGAGGTGCAATTAAAAGGGAACTAACTGAAAAAGAAAAGATTGTTCAAGAAGTAATCATCACAATTGAGAGTGCAATAGTCCGTGCGATGAATGGGCCTAATGGAGAAATCTTTCAAGGTGGGAGTGAGGATTTTTTCAATGGACTCTTAACAGCATATCGAATTGTTGAGAAATATGACCCTAATCCACCTCTTAAAGGTGATGAGATCATTGAAGAATTTAGAAAGACATTTGAAAAGGTGTGAGCGGCCTATTATTGGGGAATTTATCATAACATCTGGCGAAATGTTGCTCCTCGTAACAATAGTCTTCTTTTGCATATACGCAGGGAAAGATTTTCTGAATGTTTGGAGTTTAGACACTTTATACAATGCGTAATAGGTTGGAAGTTGAAGAATAATATAATATGAACGCAACAGATTCTGCAACTTTGAAAATAATAGGTGAGACCTCAGGGGCTTTCTTTGGTGCATTTTTTGCATTCATGTTTGGATTGGTTACATACTACTGGACAAAATGGGTTGAAAGACAGAACAAAGATTACAATGCCATGGTTAAGCTTGAAGGGGTTCTAAACGAGCACTTAAACGTATCCTCGAAAAACATATTTTTGATGCATGGTTCAATGACCACTTTGAGTGCTGGGGCAATGACCTACAACATATTACGGAATTATCGATTGGTGGAAGATATTGAGCTGTCATTTCTCGATCTAGATTTAATAAATAAGTATTTCGACTATAGGGATTCAATTAATGCACTCAATAATGACTTTGAGACAGCAAATAAAGCAACCGATATTCTTCGAGAGGTGGTAATGAGCGACAAGGGGAACGAAGTAACTATCAAAGCTAACGCTCAGAACTTGATCGGCAATATGGAATCACTAATTAAGGTGGTTCTAGAAAAAGATAATGAGACCAAATCACTCCTTTGCTTGATACGAATCAAAATACAAAAGGATAAACCGGGGCTTTTGGGTGTTTGTAGATTATGTTGGAAACCACATAAACCTACCAAAGATAAGATTACTTCGGAAATGACGAAACTAAATGAGGAAATAAACGAGACAAAGAGAATAAGTGCTCAGTCTATAGCGAAAGTTATGGCATGTTGAGTGAAATAGACCAAAAAAGTAGTTTTTGCTAGTCAGCAAATCATGCGGATTGCAAAACCCATCTATTAAGTAAAATATTGACATGATTATTTTGTAGAAATGAATTCGGGTATAGGATGGGGCAAATAAAAAGGTTTACTTTTAGCAAGAACATGTCTTCCTAAGGGCATTCCTAAAACCACACATGGAATACGTTTGTATTTTTTCTCTCGGTAAAGAAAAAGCGTATTAAGGTCATCTGAAGCAATAAAAATGGACCCCTTCTGGTAAACCAATACGGTTGGTGGACTAAGCACATCTTTTATCTTTTCTTCAAAGTATCTCCTAAATGCTTCGGATACATAAGTAATCTGACAAATTGGCTTAATAACCTCGATGTCAATGTGTGCGAGATAGCATGATATTTTACGCTCATATGCTCTCTTTAAAAGTTTAATTAAAAATTCATCGATTATTTGTTTTTCCATATCAATCTGTTAAATTATTATTTCTACCAAACGAACTTCCTAAATTTGTAATTTCTACGCTCATAGGTGGGGAAACGATCTCGCCTTTCCTGGCACGTTGAAGACGCTCGAGCTCATGAAGTGTTTTGTAAAATCTATTTTCGAGTGTAACCTCGTATCGTTGGAAAGTATTCGCCAATTCTTTTACATGCTCTTGCGTAATTTTGGCAAAATATCCCTCATTTATCACTGTTTCGTCTCCTTCGAGCGAGACTGCCAGAAGTGGATTCGAGTATTTGACAACTCTCGGTTCAAGGATAGCGCGCATATATTCATTTTCTGATTTGGCTACTCTAAAGAGCTTGACATAGTACATCGTTGCTCTTTCGGTCAATAATGTCTCCAGAGCTCCTACAGGAGCAAATTCAGCCATAAATTGGTCAAGGTAAACTTTTAAAATATCTGATTCATAAGTCGTTAAGGAAAACTTCAAAATCCCATGCGTTGTGGCATTGTATTTGGAGACACGCTTTCCTTCTTCAGTTTTAGGACCTCCTAATACTTCACTATTTCTGTTATCTTCAGTTTGCGTTTCCGACATATATTAAAAAGTCGCTAATTCATTAGTGATTTTGAATATTAACTTAAGTTCTATATCACTCATGTGATATAAATGAGGATGGGCTATATTCATAATGATTGATTGGACAGGCTAAAGTTAAAGCTAGATGTAGCTGGATACCATTTCCATATGTAATCTACCAACTCGTTCCAACTATTCGTCACAGTGTCCACACTTCGCTCTCTACCGCCGGTAGAGAGCTTCGCGTGGCAGGCCACCCGTTAAGTACTATCTAGGTTGTATACTCATCTGCTAAATGTGTCCCGCGTAGTTTTAACGAAGTGGGACTATAATTTTTTCATGTACTACACGTACATTCTAAAGCTAATAGACGGTAGTCTATATACTGGATCTACAGGAGATCTACAGGAGATCTACAGGAGATCTACAGGAGATCTACAGGAGATCTAAAGAAAAGAATACGAGAAAATGGCCGCTTTTAGCGGATCAATCGATTTATTCTTGATGAGGTTATTTTCACCCAGAAAAAATGTAAACAATTTTCTTACATTCTGTGAGACCGCATTTATTTATTAAGATTCTGAATCGCATAATCTGCCTCCGCTTCGGTGAACTTTTCACCATAACTTGATACTAGCTGATCACGTATTGCTGCTGGCGACATATTCATTTGGCCTTGATAATTCTTCGCTTTGGCTAGGGCATTTGCATTCCAGTTAGCTTTAACGTTATCTATCGCATACTGTGCGGCTTCTGGCGAAAACTTTTCTGCATATTCTGATACTAGCTGGTCGTAAACGCCTTTTTTTGACATATGCATTGTGTTGACATACGAAGTTGCTTTATTTAAAGCGGACTTATATTCAGCTGGCACAGCTGGTACAGTTGCAGACTGTTCTTCTTTTATATTTGTTTGGATATTAGCCTGCTTATTATCGTCGGTATTAGTTGAACTAGTGCTAGATGTTGGCTTCTTACTCTCACCAGCGGCTCCGAACATTAATATGGTAAGTAAAACTAAAATAATCGTAATAATTGGGTGTCTCCTAAACCAGTTTCTTAGATCTGATTGGCAATACGGACATTTTGTAGCTTTTTGATCAATTTCTTTTTGACACTTATTACATTTTTTTGTAGACATATTGCTTTGTATTCACCTCCCCTGTATTGCAATTTAACAATAGTTAATCCTTGCTTCTAGGCTGGTGGAATACAAAAAAAGCTTCCCACCAGTTTGGCTTTCGCCCATATGAGTTTCCTCATATGGCCCACAAAGGTTACTGAACGAGAAGCTCTCGTCTTCCTTTGCGGAATTTATTACCTTGCCCAATATCTTGCGATAACTGGGGTTAGGTAAACCGATTTGTTAATGTGAATTATATCGCATAACACACCATAACGTTTAATATCGTCTTAAAGGGGTAGAGATGTAAGGTAAGAGTTTAGCTTTGTATTGATAGCTCTTTGTTATAAAAGTTATATAATATCCACAGATGTTTTCTGAATTTACCAAGAATTTCTTAGAGTGGATTAAACTCAAACCGAGGCATCTCATTTCGTTATTTGCTGTCTCTGTGCTTCTACTGTTTTTACCTCAACATATTCTTGGCCTGGTGGCTCTAGATTCTCCAGTCACAAACTACAGGTGGATAGTTGGAATAGTGTGCATATACTCTGGGATATCACTTCTTACGGACATACTCATAAAACTATATATGTGGGTATATAGAAAATTTAAAATTCGTGAAAAATATATAAATCTTTATAGGGAGTTAGACCATTTATCACCAGAGGAGAAGTCGATAATTAGAGAGTTTATCTCAAAGGAGACAAAAACTCTTTACCTTGATAAAGAAAGTGGAGTGGTGGGAAGCTTGGAATTGTCTAAAATTATTTATTCTGGATCTAGCATCGGCACGGATTTAAATAGTTGGCCTTATAATTTGCAACCGTGGGCATGGGAATATATCCATAAAAATCCTAAAGTCATCGAATAAGCGCATGCCTTTGGGGATACAATAAAAGTGATATACAAATAATTATCTATTGTTGACTAATTATGAAAAATAAAGCAATGTGGTCTGTGCTAATTATCTTATTAATTATCGGGAGCATTACACTCTACAAGCTATTTTCTGCGGAGACAAAAGTAAAGGTTGCTTTTCCATATTCAGAATCAGTCGCAAATAACACCAGTTTTGCATGTCAGTCGTTGATAGATTCTTCAGCCACAGGAAGCAAGGAGGAGTCCCTAACAAACGGGATTGAGTACGAAGTTAGAAAAGGCACTAATAAGGCATCTATCAAAATTAAAGATGATAAAACGATAACTTTCTTATCAGGAGCATCATTTGATACTGGGGAATCTGGTGGGGTGGATTTCCAAATCATAAAAAATGATAGTAAGGAGCTGGTGGCAGCTCTATGGAATGACAACTCAATGAATAGTATCGTCATAAATAAGGACAATGGTCTAGCAGTTTGGTCGAAAATAAGATCGGAGTTTCCTGGCTACGGTGCCCCAACCTCTGACTCAAGTTACATGAGTTGTAAATAAGTATTAAGGAATTAGACAAGGGTTATTTTACAATCTTCTTCATGCACACTTAAGTCGTGAATGAACCAATCTATAAACTTAATTGGGTATCTTTAATAGTAGACACATTGATCTATTTGATGTGCAGTGTATAGGGCATTACATTTAGTCTTTTATTCCCTTGTTTCGAAGACAGTCTTTGTACCAAAAGTCAGATTTATCCCTTTCTAAAGTATTGATTTTCACCATATTACCCTGTAGTTCTTTCGACTCTGCTTCAGTTGTACGGTAAAGCTTATCTACACTAACTTTATTAATACACCATGTTCTTATTTGTGCTGGTCTTAATTCATACCAATAAAAAGCAATTCCTAAAATAACGATAGCTATAACTATTATTGATGTTGTGGATATTTTCATTTTTGATTTTGTTAATAACAATACCCCATTGAGAGCATTCCAAAAGGTGTAGTAAGTAATTTGTAGCCCTTATACCATGTCGCTACTTTTTCTTTTTTGAAGATAGTATAAATAAATGTATCGCCCAGATCATTTTTTTCTGCGATCGTAATAGTTTCGTCATCATTATTTAGTATGGACACGGGACCATCGCCATTGTTTCCTTTAATCTTGGGCTTATCTGACGTGAGTGATGCGAATGTAATGAGCATTGGCTTGTTTTCTTTCGTTCCATAATAGATCTTGCTATTTTGGTTACCTGTTGCCTCTCCTTTGCTAGTGAATGAAAAATCAGATACAATTTTGAATTCACAGTTAATTATATCTTCACTTAGCGGTTGACTATATTCGGCAGAATAGGAAGCTATTGAATTATTGTCACTTGCGAGTAGCTGGGGTTTCCTGACTAAATACACAACACCTAAAACAATAACAAGCACAAGGATAATGATTATCGTGTTTTTCCTCATAACACGGATATTATACGCCTATTTTGCATAAACAAAATACAGAGCTAGCACACTATTGTGAAGCGTTGCTGATATTCCCGCCTTAGCACTTAGTCTTCAACTCTGCTTGCTTTTGAGCTCAAAAAGTGGTACTATGATGCAGTTAATATGTGTAGTTGTGCACAACAAATAAACTAAGACAAAAAGAAAAGATATACAACGCTTTTTGCTTGATCGCAATAATTTTGCGGTTGTGCAGAGGGCGTTTTTTTATATGTCAAAACTTTCGCAACTTAAACAGAAGTCTTGGATTATTTATAACATTTGGCGAAAAGACTCGCCATATTACTGCAATGCTTTAAAAGAGTTTGTTTTTATAACTTTAAATGGGTGGAGTCATTTGATGGGTATCAATGGCCACAAGCAAAGATCAGTTGACGACACTTTCCGAAGACTTATGTTGCTCCCGCTGGCTAAAAAAATTATTGATACCTCAACAACATTCCAGAATGTACGTCGCACAAACAATTACACTGATTTTTCTATTGAATCTGTAGAAGTTATAAACTTGAATGGGGGGCAAAGATACAGGAAAGTGATAGTGATAATAAGGAAAGATACATATGGCAAGTGTTCATTTCTCTCAATAATGGATCGGGATGTGGAGGTAAATAAAATAAAGAGCTAGTTTGAGAAGTGCCTCACACCTTCAGGTTTTTAGCCGTATGGTGTTATGAAGGGCGTTGCCCTTTCACTCCTCAAACTAACTCTTTGATCAATTATACCTCTACTATAGGTTGTAATCAACACTATATCTGCATTAATACTACCCCATTTAATATATCATTTCAAGCGATCTACACAATTCCTACCTAAATATCTTGTAATTGTGCGAGGGATATACATCATATTTCTTGATTGTTATCTTTTACCACTTATATCCTATATCTCGCGGAGATACTGATATATGTGTAATGCTCATATGGTTTATATACCCATATGTGATAAGTATGAAGTAGATTGAACTGCCTTATCTTGCCCTATACGTAGTACGGGATACCACTTCATAATGTAGTTTTCGTATTGGTTCCAACTTTTAGATAGAGTGTCCACCGCGTCAAACGCGGCTTCGCCACACTTGAGCGAGGCTGCGTTTGCAAGGTGTGTCGCGTATGACGCGACCACAGATATATATTTTCTGCAGTTCATATGGAAACGTCAGACGTTTCCCAAAGGGATAAACGCTACTACGTATATGTCCTACAGAGTCGAAAAGACCATGGTCTATATATTGGCTATACAATCGACTTGAAAAATCGACTCATCTCCCACGCTCATGGAGTCAATATCGCCACCAAAGATCGCAGACCATTCAAACTTATCCACTATGAGTATTTTGTGAACATGCACGATGCGAAAGCACGAGAAAAGTTCCTAAAGAGTGGATATGGACGCATGCAACTAAAACAGATTCTTAAAAACACTTTGGGTTATTAAATAGACCTTGAGCAACTCAACTCTTCATTGCTTCCTTGAGCATTTTGCGCTGTTCGAGACGGACGTCGCGATCTTTGACCAACTTCTTTTTTTCAATATCTTTGCGACCACGGACCAGTGCAACCTCTAGTTTCAACAGTTGTCCTTTGGTATAGCATGACTTGGGTGCGATAGTGAGATTGCCCTTCTTCATCTTGTTCTCCAAACGCAGTATCTGGTGTTTGTGTAACAGTAGTTTGCGACTCCGCGTCGGATCATACCCAGCAGGAAAGCTAAAGGTATAGCGAGGTATATTTGCGTTGATGAGATAGACGCCGTCATTCAAGATCTTGACGAACGCATGCTCGAGCTTGAGCGCACCTGCTTTAATCTGTTTGACCTCACCCCCCAAGAGAGACATGCCCGCTTCAAAGGACTCAATTTCTTCATAGTCGCGAAAAAAGTCTTTATTGATGATTTTCATATATGTCGTCC
The DNA here is from genome assembly GCA_037130495.1 of Candidatus Roizmanbacteria bacterium. Classification (GTDB taxonomy): domain Bacteria; phylum Patescibacteriota; class Microgenomatia; order UBA1406; family GWC2-37-13; genus JAGOLU01. Next base: position 68,504 of record JBAXSX010000003.1, on the reverse strand, counting down.
TATCAATCTATAGATTATACCGCATGTCGGAACAGGGATATGAGAGGAAAAAGTCGAAAGTCTTCAGGTCGAAGGTCTTCAGGTCAAACGGTTATCGGCTTGCAGGGGAGCCACTTGTTCGCCGTAACTCATCATGTGCTTTTTGTACGAGATCCTCTGTTCCAGTTACTGCCAAACCGAGGACGGCGGTGAGGGTGATACGAGCCATAGTGAACTTTGCTTTATATCCTTTTCCTTCTTCGGACACTGCATACTTATTCACGTCTGCCATGATCGCCTCTTTTGTTCTCGTACCAGCTTTGGTTCTTTGATTTTTATTCGGCGCAAGTAGATATTCAGTTGCGTCTTTGAATGCTTGCTCGAGGGTATTCTTTTTTGACTCTGTCTCAGGAGCTGGAGCGGCTTCTGGAGCAGGAGCTCGTGCAGCTGCTTCAGCAGTAGGCGCGCTGCTCTGTTCAGTTATCACAACTGTGCCCTCTTGGGATGTTACAGGCCCGGCTTTTATTTTTTGCTTTGCATCGAGCGCAGCATCAACACCTTTTTTGAAGTCCTCACTCCATTTGTGATATCCCTGTGGATCTGTGTTTGGATTGGGCGCAGCTCCAAGAGCATCTATAACACCTAGCTTGAGGGCTGTATCCTCTATCTCTCCTTGACGTTTTGCCATCGCCTCATGGACCGCCAGTTTCTGGATATCGTCTTCTGGCCAACCATCTTTATCTAATGTAACATCTATCCCCTTTTTCTTCATATCTTCCTTCATGTCTTTGATGACAGATTGTCGCACACTTTCCGTGGCACTCTTCAGATATCCATTTGCCTTTTCCTGGGCTTCTTTCTTTTCTTTTGCATCTATTTGTTCTGCTGTTTGAGGTGCTTCAGCAGCAGGTGCGGCGGCTTCAGTTGCACCTGAAGGGGTGGCAGGTTCTGTTCTTGCAGTACTCGCTGGAGTTATAGCGTCGGGTGAAAAAAGGCTACTATCGAGCGTCCCATTCGAAAGATAATTCAACGTATTATTTGGATTTCTTTGAGATCCCTCAATAACCGCTGACGCAAGGTCCACTTTAGGCTCAGCGGTATCCTTACCACTGATATCAATAGTCGTTTCCAGAAGATTTGGATTGTATCCAAGGCCTTCGGTCATACTCCTTGGGCAACTGATAAGGCTTGGTCGATATCTCCCGCATGTAGGTGTTTCCTCATCTCCTCTACTACGGATTGTGTTTTCGTCTCCTCATACTCAGAGGCGAGCTGATCCACAACAGGTTGAAAATTTGGGAAGTGTTGCACGAGGAGTCGCATCTTAGTGAGCAGATCATCCCACGATGCAAAGGGCTCGATTGCAAGCATAGCCTTGGCCATATATTGCGCATGCACCTTGGTCACCGAGCCATCACGGATCCCCTTGGCCATCTGCCTGAGGTAGAGCTGTTCTGTTTTGGTCTGTATAGGCAACATGTCCATGTTAGGTAAATCTATCACATCCGACACGCACAATGCAAATCATGTCGATGGGATCCTTCGTGGTCCCGCCAGGTACCGTACGGTACCTGGCGGGCTGTCCGTCCACTTCTCGGCAGGCTCGAAGTGACACCTTAAGAACTGTATGGACTAGATCCCGTCCGCCAGCTGGCGGACGGGATGACCCTCCTTCGCCCCCGCAGAGCGGGCAAGCAGGCAGCTTTGTGGTTTAGTTTGAGAACCATGTATGTTTTCATTCATGGACCCTGACCGTCGTCAGGGAGTCGAGGAGATGAACATGCTTCGTGGCTATCCTGTCTACCCAACAATATGACAATATAGCAGTGTAACGATGCGTCTCTTAGGAGGCTAGTTGCGTTCCGATCAGGTATACTCTTTTATTCATATGCGTAAGAATCCTTTGTTGGTCGTTTTCTTGACTATTTTTCTCGACATGTTGGGATTTGGGATACTCATCCCCATCATCCCCCAACTCTTTTCCAATCCAGCTAGCAAATACTACCTCCTCAACGATTACAGTCTCACGCTCAGACAGGGCGCATATCTTGTCGGACTCTTGACTGCAGCGTACCCGATCGCACAATTTTTTGCCACCCCTATCCTTGGTCAACTATCTGATAAATATGGGAGACGTCCCATCCTCCTCATTTCGCTGGCAGGCACATGTGTGTCATACATATTATTCGCCTATGGTTTGCATGTCCATAGTCTAGCTCTGCTCTTTGCATCCCGTATTTTCGATGGCTTGACCGGCGGCAATATCGCCGTAGCCCAGGCAGTCATCGCAGATGTATCTACGCCTGAGAACAGATCGAAAAACTTTGGGCTCGTTGGCGCCGCTTTTGCACTAGGCTTCATCCTCGGACCTATGATCGGTGGGCTTCTGTCTTCAAATAGTTTCAGTGTGCATTTGGACGTAACAACGCCATTTTACTTTGCTGCATTGCTCAGTCTCATCAATGTCATCTCAGTCAAGTTCCTGCTGCCTGAGACACACAAACATATCAATAAGGAAATTCGGTTCACTCCGGGTATGTCCGTGCGAAATATCATGAAGGTATTTACGCTCAAATCAGCTACACCTCTGTTTATCACTGCGCTCCTTTTTCAGGGAGGATTCACTTTCTACACCTCATTTGCTGGGGTATACCTGACTCAGTACTTCAAATTCACTGAGAGTACTATTGGATTTTTCTTCGCATATATTGGGATCTGGATCATCATCACCCAGGGATTCATCCTACGTAAAATCCCCGTCTCGATACCCGAACATCGCATTGTTCGAGGAGCGATATTCATGGTCGCAATCGCACTCGCAACCTATCCACTGGCTCACTCACGATGGATGCTCTATATGCTCGTACCGTTCTATACCATACCGTTTAGTCTCGCGACGCCCAAACTATCAGGCCTCATCAGTAAGTCCGTTGGTCCAGAGAGACAGGGAGAAATCTTGGGAGTTGGATCATCAATTCAAGCAGTTGCACAGGGGATCCCTCCTCTTGTCGCGGGAGCAGTTGCTGCAAACTTTGATCCCACAGCAAGTATTATCACCGCATCAGCACTCATTTTCATCGCAGGACTCTATTTCTTCTTCGCATATCGTCCTCATCAAGTGATTGCCAATGTTACAGCCTGAGAAGATCTCGAAATGCGCTGAGCTTGTCCGGGTGGAGACGAACCTGCATGATGTATCTCCCCAATATCCAATCTCGGAAATCATCGGATTCAGAAAGCGCAAGAAAGGTCTCAAAGTCCACAAATTCGAGTCGTATCTTCTCACCCGCATCGAGGTGCTGTTTTCCCGTCAGCTTACAATCACGAGCGATGAAGTAGTGCACATCGCACTGTATTTTTTCATTGGGGGTGGAGACTTTCCATAGATGCCAGTCGTCACTCGTGTATCCCGTCTCTTCCAAGAGCTCTCGCTTTGCTCCGACGAGCTCGTCCTCGCCGCGCTCTATCCGACCAGCTGGAGTAGAGATGAGCCCATGGTTGTTTGGCTGATCCTGATGCTCAATGATGATCTTATGATCTTCAGTTACTGCAATAATGATTGCGATATTGGGTCTCGAAACTTTTTCAAATATTGCCTTAGATCCATCAAACATCTCCTGCTCCCATTGATAGACATCAAAAATATGACCGTTAAATACTTTTTTCGCGTGGGAAGGAAGGGGGTTTCGTGGCATAGTAAGTATAAAGAGTGTAGAAGGTAGAATGTAAAATTAACAACGAGTCAGGAAATAAAGAACAACATTTAATTTTAAATTAGTCATTTTAAATTTTAAATTTGTTTTTACTCTACTTTTTCCAATGTCACTTCGAATATCAGGGTCGCGTTTGGTGGTATCTTGCCACCACCTGCGCCTTGGCTACCATATCCGAGCTCAGGCGGGATCGTGATGGTACGGGTTCCGCCTACTTTCATCCCCACTACACCCGTATCAAATCCTGGGATCATCTGGCCTGCACCAACCTCGAAAGTGAGCGGCTCATTGTTGTGCACAGCAGAAGAGTCGAAGACTGTCCCATCTTCGAGTGAGCCCTTGTATTGAACTGAGACTTTTTTGCCTTTTACTGCCTCGTCTCCTTGGCCCACCACTGTATCGACTTTTTTAACTGTGGATGAATCAGGCAAGCTTGATGGTGCTTCGGTAGGTTGCGCGATGACATCGGGTATCTTGACTACAGGCGCGCTTCGGCGTGGCTGGGTCAATATATAGGCAATGACTCCAATGATAACGAGCGTAATAAGAATGATAATTTTGTTCATACAATTTCGGATATTTGTAAATGGTCCATTATCACCGATAGAAATCGGTCTTAATGTGGATGCTATATCATGCATCAGATCTGCCTCAAAAGCAAGTCGGTGCACCCGACTAGAACAACTCTCAGTACACATTGCCCCACAAAAGATATATCATATGCACATGCGACTCAAGCTGCACCATATACTCATTGGGTTTCTCATTTTCACGCTGATTACATCATTTTTGCGGAACTCGGCAGCATTGAAAAGAAACGCAACATTTTTCACTCAACTCCAAAAAGAGTACGATGAGCAAAAAGTCCGCAATGACAAGCTCAAGCTACAAAATGCGAAAAGTAGCAATCCATTTGAGATTGAAAAAATCATGCGCAACAAACTCGGATTCGTGAAAGCTGGAGAAGAGGTCGTCATCATCCAGGATACTTCTCCGACCACCACACCGAGTCCTACACCTGGGCCATGACCCCCTTTTGCATGGTATAATAGACCTTTGAGATAGAGCGTCAGAATATGCGGGGTAGTGTACGGTAGCACAGAAGGCTCATAATCTTCTAGACTTGGTTCAATTCCAAGCTCCGCAACATACGATTGTTCTCTCCGGCGAGTTGAAACTAAATACTTCTTTGGTGTACAATCACCACGTGGAAACATCAATACAGCTTTCTGTCATCGTCCCCGTCTACAACGAGTTTGGTAATATCGACACCCTCCTTCAGCGACTCCTCCCTGTAGTCAGCAAATACCATTATGAAATCATATTCATCGACGATGGATCGACAGACAAGACATCGCACGATATCAACCAACATGTCCTAAAAAATCCCCACATCAAACTCATTTCGTTCACGCGTAATTTTGGCCACCAGCGTGCACTTTCAGCAGGATACGCATATGCTCAGGGCAATGCAGTCATATCCATCGACGCAGATTTGCAAGATCCTCCCGAGCTGATCCCAGATCTTGTCAAAAAGTGGCATGAAGGCAACCAGATAGTGTATGCAAAGCGTAAAACGCGAAGCACCGATGGCATGTTCAAGAGGATTTCTGCACAAGCTTTTTACTGGTTCATCAACCAACTCTCAGAGATCCCTATCCCTACCGACGTCGGCGATTATCGACTCATTGATCGCGAAGTTGTGGACTATCTCAACAAGCTGCCCGAGTCATCTCGTTTTTTGCGCGGGCTAGTCGCATGGAGTGGATATCCGACAGCGATGGTTGAGTTTGATCGCGAAAGCCGACACCTCGGTCATACACACTACCCCCTCAAAAATATGATTAGCTTTGCGATGACGGGAATTACTGCATTTTCAGTCAAGCCACTCCGTCTAGTGACATATCTCGGATTTGTCACTGCAGCTCTTGGATTTGCAGGGATGTCATATGCGATCATTCGTCGATTTCTTTTGCCTCATGAATACTGGGTGACCGGATGGACAGCACTGTTTGTTTCGATCATGTTCTTTTCAGGGATGCAGATATTGATCTTGGGGATGATTGGTGAATACATCGGACGCATCTTTGGGCAGGTCCAAGGTCGTCCACTGTATGTGATCAAATCACTCAAAAATATCACTCGTCCCGCTCACTCATGAAACATGTCCTGCATTATTTCGGAATTGGTTTGATTGCTGTAGGGACTGCTGCAGTGGTATTTTGGCTACTCCTCTCATGGTCGCAAAAAGCAGAGTTTTTGACGCCCGTACCTCAGGAGAATCCGCTCCAGATCATCTACCCTACTCCATAAAATCTATCATCCTCAAGGTGTAGTTGCAGGACCCGGGATATTGAGTTCAAATATCTTGCCCTGTCCCCCCAAGAAGGCCTGATCGATGATAAACAATATCAGATAACTTGCGGCAAACAATCCAATACCGATCAGTGCCCACATGAGCGTGCTTTGTGCTTGTTGGACTTTTTCGGCATCGCCAAATGAAGTGAGAAATAAAATACCACCATACACCAACATTACAAACAGGACTATAAGTACGAGAGAGGAAGCAAGAAATAATATATTGTCATAGACAACTGATAAACACTGAAATGTTGGGACCCCGTCAACTGTGCAAGACTTGGTCGTATCGACTTTGCCCGTGACTGGATCAACCACTTCCCAATCCCGTACCTGAGCATATGCAGGTGTTGAAATAATCGAACCCAACAGTGTTGCGAGGATCGCAATCACAAAAAATGATCGTATCATAAGAAAAAAATAATTAATTGGTCTTTTCCCAATTGCATGTGAATCCAAGACAAATAGGATGATCAGGAGAGAAAGGAATTTTTTCGACAAGGACGATACTACTGAGCAGGGCGATATAGACCGCCAAGATCACTGTCGTCCGTTGAAGTTTTTTCTTCACTAAGGCGACTCTATTTGGATTATGTGCATTGTTCACCCACTCAGTTGCACGAAAGAGTTGGTAAAACATCCCTGCCAGCCCAAATACAATGAATACAGTACGAATGATGATACTAATGAGAAGTGGACTGATCATGACTCACTCACTATAGCAAATAGCGTATACACATTGCAAGATCAAGGCTCCCGATCAATGAAAAAGGCGACGCACATGCGTCGCCTTTTGGCTCGTTTCAAATGTAGATTACTTCACAAGGTTAAATGATCCGAGTTGGAGCGGACATGATATACCGAGACAGAGCTTGCCTCCGAATATCACCTGTTCCACAACGACTACGAGCGTAAGTACTGCAACCATGACAATGAGACCGAGTATTGCTGCCTGGATCTGTTCTCGTGCTTCTTTCACACCTTCCTCCTTGCCCTCTGAGGTGACCCATTTAAATGCGCCAATGAGCAAGAATACCAGTGCAACGATCCCTGCGATGAAGAAGAAGAATCGGATCATATTTCCGAGAAAATCTCCAAGCTTGGGCACTTTAAATCCTGGTGAGACAAAGGTATCGGTGAGAGGATTACATGACAACGCCGCAAGGCCTGTGTCAGCACAAACAGTAGACCCATCTGCCCTTCCACCAGCTCCATCGTCGACTCGTGGTGTCCACGTTCCCACAGTAGCAGCATTGCCAGCTGTGTGCATACACTCACACCGAGGATTATCTCCTGCTGCTGCGTGCGAGGACTGTGCAGCAAAAGTCATAACTGATGTTGCGACCAACACGATAGCAAGGCTGCCGACAAAGAGTTTTCTGAATTGGTTCATAATAATAAAATAATTGATTACCTCCATTCTACTCATCTTTGGGCCTATATTGCAAGGCCTCAGCGATGTGTATCTCATTTATAGTAGCAGATCCTGCAAGATCTGCAATAGTCTGTGCGACTTTGATGATTTTGAAGTGTGATCGGGCAGAGAGTGACATACGCTCTGAGGCTTGTTTGAGCAATCGTGCACCAGTATCATCGATGACACAGAGTTTGCGCACATCGACACTACTCATCTCGACATTGGCATATTTGCCTATTGCAGCAAGCCGTGCATGTTGGCGAGCTCGAGCTGCGACGACTCGGCTGCGGATATCGGATGATGACTCTGCCTCCTCAACCCCATGCAACTTATCATATGCAACCGGAGGGATATCGATGTGCAGATCGATACGATCGAGGATAGGACCTGAGAGCTTTTTGCGGTACTTGAGTATCGCTGTCTGCGGACAGGTACATGCTTTGGTTGGATGGCCGAGATATCCACACGGACAGGGGTTGCTCGCAGCAAGCAAGAGGAACCGTGCAGGATACGTAACTGTTCCAGCAGCTCGAGATATAGTCACCACCCCATCCTCCATTGGCTGACGGAGCGCCTCGAGCGTACCCCGTTCGTATTCGGGAAACTCGTCCAAGAAAAGCACACCCCTGTGAGCGAGACTAATCTCGCCCGGTGAGGGATTGGTCCCCCCACCAATCAAGCCAATCCTACTGGTAGTGTGATGAGGTGAACGAAATGGTCGAGATGCCACTACTGGTGCACCGCTCAGGAGTCCCGTGACGGAATATATCTGAGTGACTTCCAACATTTCTGATTTGGTCAGTGGCGGAAGAATGGAAGGAAAGGATCGTGCGAGAAGTGTTTTGCCAGCTCCCGGTACACCTCTCAGATGGATATTGTGTGATCCAGCTGCAGCTATTTCGAGCGCTCGTTTGGCTTGTCCTTGCCCTCGCACGTCTGCAAAATCAGTAACGTAGGTCGGGAGATATTGATCGATGATGGTCTGTGTCTGTGGCACTATAGTCGTCTTCCCTACCAAATGGTCGATGAGATCACGCAGACTGTCGACCGGATACACTACAACATCATCGACTACCGCTGCCTCAGGAGCATTTGCGCGTGGAACAAACAGTTGTGTCTTGCCAGCTCGAGCTGCCATGAGAGCAAGTGGCATGACACCGGTCACCGATCGCACACCGCCCTCGAGAGAAAGCTCGCCGATGAAAAAAGCCTGCTCTAATACATCTGATGCGCACAATTTCTGTGCAGCGAGTATGCCTATCGCAATAGCCAGATCGTATCGACTCCCTGTTTTTGGCACATCTGCAGGAGCAAGATTCACAGTCAACCGTGAATCAGGCACATCAAAACCTGTATTTGTGAGTGCGGTACGAATACGATCCTTACTCTCGTTGATCTCTTTGCCGGGCAAACCCACGATCGTGAACGTAGGAAATCCACGATCAGCGATATCCACCTCAACGGTGATAAGTATCCCCTCCAATCCGAGAGTTGCGCCTGAATATACTTTTGCAAGCATAAATGAATCTGCTTATGCGGTCGGTGGCATAGGCGCTGATGGAGGCGGTTGACTCGCATCATACATATGCGGATCTTGACGACGCTTCAGATAGTACATGACTAACAATGCCGTAACGCCAACAAGTAAGATCAGAATTGCTATATATACGAATATCTGGGCAAGTTGGCCGACGGGTCGTGTGGGCTGCTTAGACACAGCTGCACTTGGCGTCACGGGGACTCCAGATATATTCGTCAATGCTTGACTGGGCTGTATGACAGTTGGACTAATCGGCGCTGTCGACAGTGTCGCACTCGGCGTAGACTGTGAATAGGTCAGGACCTCGACCTTTTCAGCCTCGACTGCTGAAAATGGATTGATTGCCTTAGATGCCAGATATGTTTTATTCTCAGCAAAAATATCCGTGGTCTTCACTGTTCGGAGTGTTGCTCCGGATCCATACTCAAGTCTATATCGAAATGCAGAGAGGCCATGAGGTGGGATGAGGAATCTCCCCGTCTCATCAGTTTTGGTGGTATAGGTGATCTGTCCATCCGTTTCATCTATGACACGGACTTCCGTCAGTGGCAAAACTGCACCTGCATCGCTCTTTGCTATCGCATCTATATACCGAGGCATGACAGGGATACTTATCTCCAGACCATCGCCCTTTGCTACTACGGAGTCAGTAGATACACCGAGCACTGATGAATAAAAGGCAGGTTTCGTGAGCTTCACTGTCACGACACTGACTGGAGTGATGGTATCTGTAGGTATCGTGAATCCCCATGTGCCGTCGATCGTTGCACGAGTAGTGATCGGTTGGACGACGCCATCGATGACTGCCTCAACGAGAGTATATGGATGAGAGACTGTACCGAAAACATACAATCCTGCATCGTTATTCCGTGCATTCGTTTCGTTGATGACAGTAAGGGGTCGCGTGGCAGATACTCCGATTTTGGATGCAGTGACGGGCAAATCACGACGTTGAATTTTGCCATTGGCTTGCACGATGTCCTCTATTGTAGCCGCGTTAGTTGGGTACAGTTCGGTATATAACTCTTTTGATTTCTGATCAACGGTGACAAACACTTTATAGGTACCATTGTCTTGTTTTGCTCCCCGGACTGCTGATGCCTGACTGGCATCGACCAACACACTGTTCGCTCGACTTGTATAGGGGAGCGTCTGATCTGGAGCGGCTGTAAGGACGTCCAGCGCATATGTCCCATTGGCTATTACAAATGCAAATGAACCAGTGGCAAGGGTGTTCTGTACCGAGGCAACTCCAATATTATTGTCACTCAGATTGTTATAAAACTCGAGAGCGGCTGGAGGAGTTGGACTCACCACAGGCTGCCACTTTTCAAATAGGTATACAGGAACGTTGGCAAGCGGCTCAAGGGTCTGAGCATCAAATACATATCCATACGGATCAAATCTGTATTTAATAACATTGACTTGGTTGCTGGGCTTGAAGATCTGATCTTTGATTTTGGGCGAGTTCCCGTCTACTGGGACATCGGCTGTCACAACGGGAGTGAAATAGCCGACAGCGTAAAACCAATTGAGTGTCTCATGATATCCATTTTTTTGCTGCCACTCGATCGAATCTGTAGGAGAGAGCTCCATCGAGCCATCGTTACAGAAAGTATCTGCTAAACACGAAAAGGCTTTGCCATTTTTGAGCTGTGGCTGGGACCCCTCGAGACCATAACTGATCCGTCCCAATCGCTTCCATTTGGCATTCGCGACGGCGTCACAGTATCCTGTTGGGGCCGATCGATATTCGGCGTTACACCAGAGCACATCGTGTGTCTGAGTACCAGTCGTACAGACATCACCCGTGAGATTGGAAAACGTCCAGCTCCCAACGACGATATCTCCCTTTAATCTATCGTTGGTCACACAACCTAATACAAAGATATTGAGGAATTCTTCTTTTGATAACGTGTTTGTCGGAACAAGCTTGATTCTATGTACGCTCGAGGCCATCTTTGATGAAGTGAACTCCATAGCACCTTCAGAATTTTTTTCAAAATCTGCTGCGTGGGTGTAAGCAGGTACAAACAGGAGTACAAAGACTGTTAAAAGTAGGACCTTTTTAAAATAGTTTGACATAGTACTCCATCATACAGGTTCACAAAATCTCTTGTCAATGACAACTGTATCAATTAGTATAGTTAGGTGACATTCTCATCTCGTTTCTTCCTCCGTATCGCTGTTTTGTTTTTCATGTGTGCTTTTCTCGTAACTTCTGTATCTCAAATACATGCACAAAAGGCGACCGGAAAGGACATGTATGACTATATTCAGCTTGGTATCACCCCTATTCCCTGCAAACTATCAGGTGGCAACGCCCCGAAGTGCCCCATAGGATTTCCTGAGTTTTATTCTACTGGTCAAACAAGCAGTCCAAATCCAGCAAACATCCGTCCAACAGGATATAACGATTACAAAAAGCAATTGAACACAGTCGGCAGTCAGACAGACACAGCTACAGAAAAGTGTGCAAATCTCTATGCACCGCTCCCGTCTGTGACCCCTGTAGCAACTGATGTGAACTTCATCGACAACCCGAGTGCCAATCATTATTGGGCCGAGGACTCAGCCATCACCGCGCTTGGCAAATCAAATGAGCGAGCCAGACAGTTTTTGTTTTGGACGCTGAGTCGTTCGGCTATCGATGACAATCCGAAGATCAAAGAGATCTGGGGCGTATCCCGAAATATTGCCATATCTGTAGTCATCCTGATGGCAGGAGTACTTGGAGTATGGATGATCCTCGCTCAACGCATGAGGTATCGACTATCTGGGGAGTTTGGAGTCTGGAGATCTGTCGGCAAAATCGCACTATCGCTCCTCTATATATCTCTGTCCGCTGCAATTGTTCTTTTGCTCATCCAGATATCCGAAATATTCATGCGCTTTTTCATATTGTCTCTCGGGGGTGGACAACTTTTCAATGTCTACTTCGGATCTCACAATACCGAGGCAAACTATATTGGATTCATCGGTTGTAGAGATATTAATATCCGTGTCCAGGAGTCCATAGATGCCCAAGTATTCATGCTTCGTCTCACGAACCTCACGTACTACACCATGGGTATCATGATCATACTTCGCAAGATATTGCTATGGTTCATGCTCTTTGTATCTCCATTTTTGCCCATACTCCTTTCATTTCCTCTCATTCGAAATACCGGCAAAATCTGGATCGGGGTATTTTTCCAATGGTTATTTTATGGTCCTCTGTTTGCTCTCTTTTTGGGTGCAACGGGAGCACTCTGGCGCTATGGGATACCATTTCAATTTGATTTTTCACGTATCAATAGCTACCTCGGATATGTCTATCCAAATGCGCTCATTATCACCTATGGCGGTCCTGCCCAACTCGGCAACACTGCAATCAATGCATTCAACAGTGCAAACTATATAGATACATTTGCTGAGTACGCAATCAGTCTGATAATGATGTGGGCGGTCATATTTTTCCCGTGGTGGCTCCTTCGTATATTTAGAGATTATTGTTGTGATGGTATATATGCGATGGGCTCTGCGCTCAAAAGTCTCGGAGATGGCATCCACCCACCTCCTCCAAAAGGCCCCGTGCCACAGCCAATGCGAGTACCAACAAATATCGTTCGAGATACACCGATTACATCTTCAACCAAGACTTCATCACTGACGCAGAAAGCGCTCCGTCTAGACAATGTCGAGCAAGTTCACCAGGCACATACCGCCGATATCGCCTCGACTATGGGCTTACGAGCAACATCTCTCCGTGATGTCGCACGGCTCGAGACAAACAAAACATTGCTATCGTCTGCACGACAGAATTTTGGACTGTTGCAAAATCCTTTGACTGCAACGACTTCATCAGATCGTCAAAAATATTTGAATGTGCGTACTGAGCTCTTTAATAGAGCGACGAGTAAAAATGATAGCTATGCACGCTACATGCTCTCCACGGCATCAACCACAAGTCAAGAAAATATCCAGAGACGAAGTGAGTTGACGAAGTCAATCGAAGCAGCACTCGTGAACACCTCCGATACGCTCTCTCTCGACAAGGTCGTTTCTCAATCGAGCGGGGCATCAAGCGACCGCATCAGCCAAGTGAGTCAACAGATAGTTGGAAATATACTGAACAACACACAGACAATGACCGCGATCGCTCAGCATTCCGGTGTTTCAGAAGAGTCGGTGAAGAGCATCCTGCAGACTTTTTCTCAGCAGACGATGCAGCCTCTCAGCAAGATCATTGAGTCAATAGCGAAAATCTCAAACATCTCAAGCGATCAAGTGAGGCTAGTATTGAAAGAAACACGATCAGTGATCGAACGCGCCCAATCGCTCGCGAATATCACTCAGATCACGAAGATCAGCGATACCAAGGCAACTGATTTGCTGACGCAAATCAGCAAGGCAACCATCACTGCCGGGGCCATAACCACATCTACATCTGCTCCACTAGCACCAGTCGTTGCAAGTATATCTACAACAAACAATATCCGGCAGGAGCAGGCAGCTATGTCTGACACCGACTCATCGTCCGATATGCAGTATACAAAAACTACGAACAACAATATAAATAAGACGACATCTATAGGCGGTGCAACATCTGTAGGAGGTACAACATCTATTGGCGATACTACTTCGAGTGAAACTTCTACCAGTGGTGGAGGTGGATCACTATTTGAAAATGAAAAGGTACGCAACTTTACCCAAGCCATCCTCAAACGGACTCTTGCTGATGATACTGTGATCACCACTATTCAGACTGAGTCAGGACTAAGTAAAAAACAGGTTGAGTCTACGATCAGCATCTTTAGTACTGCCACATCTATTGCCGATCAACAAACGCTTGAAAAAATCAAAGCCACAGTCGGAGTCGAGCCACAAAAAGCATTATCGATCATACAATCTGCGGTGAAGCAGCTGGGCTCTACATCGAACCTCTTGGGCGCACCAGGAGCAGATGGGGGTCCACGAGTAGGAGCAGATGTTGACCTGTTCAAAGAACAACTTGAGACAGCGGTCGATCCCGAAATGCAAATCGATCAGCTCATCCCGCTCCCTGAGGAGCAATCTTTGGATGAATATGAGGAGATACGTAACCTCTGGGTATCCCAATATGAAGAAGGTGAAGTGCCAACTTCAGAGGATGTCCACACACGTTTGGATTGGATCAAACAAGATACAACAATCATCACAAATATATTAAATAAATTTCTATCAAAGGATGCGAAAATGCGGCAGCAAGCACTCGATGATGTTGGGTTTATCATCCCAGTATTTTTGATCAATAACCTGAACGGTGCACAACTCATCACCTACCTCAAAGCAAAATTGTCAGCTGCAAAACAAGTTAGCAAATCACTTATCAAAAAGAAGGAGGCTGAAGACATCGCTCAAACAGAATCAGCGAATGCTGAAGAAAATCTCGTGTCCGTGGATCATACAGTGAAAGAAGAAAATACCAAACATCTCGAAGTCGACGAAGAAGGTGTCTCCCATGAAGCCAAAGAAGTGGTAGCTGATAATGGATGATGAGCAAGTGGTTTTCTTGGTGTCTTAGTTGTCTCTACCCTGAATCCCTGAGTTTAGCTCAGAGTCCTGCATGGTTCCTGATCGTCATCAGGAAATCAATGAAAAGTTTGGAAATCAACGTACTCTGTTGACTTCCCGGACAAGCCTGCCCATCCGAAGCCTTACTTGTCCCGCTCTGCGGGAGCGAAGGAGGGATCCGGGATCCATTCGAAAGATCCCAGCATGCGCTGGGATGACACTTGAAATGAATAGGTATGCCTAACCACAACGTGGCCCCTTCGGGGCTCGAACTGATAATTTATACAAACCATCTTGTATTCCCGTTGTACGTTATAAACTCTACGTTCTAGACTCTTCGCTTTCCCAACCTGATAACCTTGAACATGAAAACAATTTGACGTTCGACTTTCGACCTTAGACCTTCGACATCATCTGTCCGTACATCTTGGATATACGATCTGGAGATGCCTTTGATCGCAAAGCACCAATGACTTTACCAGTGAGAACTCGCGGATTTGCTGTGAATGCAGGCATATTCTCGTCGATGAATCCCTGTATGAGTTTTTTCAACTCCTCGTCTGATATCTCCGCAGGGAGATATGACTGTAAGATATTGACCTGTGCGGTATTTGCTTCGCTGAGGTCATTTCTCCCAGCCGCGCTAAACTGAGCACTAGCCTCAGTGAGCTCTTTGATCTGCTTGCGAATGACCGTGATGATGTCCTCATCGGTCAGATCTTTTTGTGTTTCGATTTGCTTGTATTTGGCCTGTGATACAATGAGTCTGAGAGTTTCTAGACGCACAGAATCACGACTTTTCATCGCGGCGATGACTTCAGTTTGGATACGAGTGAGTAATGATGACATAGGTGTTATCGATTGTAACATATTGCCCTAGTTTTGATCTCTTGAAATCATCTTTTAAAATCAGCAGAATGAATATGAATACTCAATTTCTCAAAAAACTCATGATCAAAACGAATCGTAAAAAATTCGACGCCTTTGATGCGGTAGCTCTCTTGAATCATAGCATCCTCAAACAAAAGCCTCCCATCTCACAGATGAAGCGCGACATACAAATGAACAAGCTTCTCATTAGACCTCACTTGGGTGATGTCTTTTCACTCAATATGAGCAATGACCAGTTCATCGACGCACTGTGGTCGATCATTAAAATAGATGAATATATTGAAAACACCGTGGATAAACTCCCTCGTAAGGAAATCGATATGTTTTATCAGATGTCATCATATTTCAGACAACAATTCCAAGACACGCTCAATCGGATAGATATGCGCCTCCCTCAGGTGAAATCCAGAGGTACTGAGCAGCCCGTTTCAATCGAAATATTCCGCGAAAACCGCAAGTCAAAGCACAAAGTCCATTGAGTGATCTTCTGCCTATTTCACAATCCATGTTTTATGTTCTTTTCCTTGACTTCCTGATGACGATCAGGAACCATGCTGTTTTCCGCGCATGGACTCTGAACTACATTCAGAGAGTCAATCAATGATGCTTGGCATTCTCCGTTCTCTGTTTCATACTCCATATTTCATATTTTATATTTTATGTTTTATGTTTCATGTTCTGCCTCTCAATGTCAAGACTTGTAATTGATACTGGTCCACCTACAATCAAACTCTAGATATGTCCAAGCCAATCATCATAGATATAGAGACAAAACATTCGTTTCGACAATTCTCGGATCCAGCAAAGTTGGGCATCTCAGTGGTCATCGCATATGACTACACCGACGGCATCTATCATAGTTATACTGAGGATCAACTCTCTGATCTCTTCCCCCGTCTTGAGACTGCATCATATGTAATCGGTTACAACAGTGATGGATTTGATTTGCCTGTCCTCCAGGCGTACTACCATGGGGATGTCTTTGCGTTTTCTCGCTTTGATATGCTTGAGGATATCCGCAAGACGACAGGTCGCCGCTTTGGACTCAACGACGTCTCCCAAGCCACGCTCGGAGTGAAAAAGTCTGCAAATGGTCTCCAAGCACTTGAGTGGTACAAAACTGGACAGATCGACAAAATCATCGAGTATTGTCGGGATGACGTGAAAATCACCAAGCAAGTATTCGAGTATGGTGCGACCTACGGCAATGTGTACGTAGGAGCAGGAGATCAGCGTGCGAAAATACCTACTCGATGGGAAAAATACCGTGATGGCCAGAGTAAGTCTGACACTGTCCCCAGCACACTCCCCTTCTAACATCGATCATTCTGAGATTTTGTGGTGATGACTTTCGACCTGACTTCTCCCGCGGAGCTTCCTCAACAATTTAATGTTGCAGCAATTCGACCGTGTTTTACTTGATAACTTGACAACGTTATAACCTGACTTGTCCCGCGGAGCCTTGCCTGCCCCGCTCTGCGGGGTCGAGAAGCATGTCACTTCGAGCCTGTCGAGAAGTGAACCATGCAGGGTCATTCTGAACGGAGTGAAGAATCTCTCTCCCATGTCATCCTGAGAGTAGCGAAGGATCTGATGCTTAAGGATCATTCAGGATGACACTGTGGTGTCACTTTATGGACTTTACAGACTTTACGCATCCCACATAGTCGCGTTTGACCTGTCTGCCGACAGGCAGGCGCGATGGACTTTATGGACTGTCTTTGCGTATACTGACTGTATGATACGCCACCGTGGTATTCGTGGATTTACTCTCATTGAAGTATTAGTCGCTACCCTCATCATTGCAGTCCTCATGACTGTAGTACTGGTAGCAGTGAATCCCTTCCGTATGTTTGCTGCTGCTCAACAGACGAAACGCTCATCTGATGTATCTACCATAGGGAAGTCATTAGATACGTATCTCGTATCTATGAAAGGAGTAGTCCCTACTCAGATGTATCCCTTGAATACTCCTAAGCCAATAGCAAAGAACTCAGGAGGTCCTGAGGCAGATCTGTGTGGATTACTTTCTCCTCATATAGCTGGATTACCGATTGATCCTAATAGTCCCGGGAACATAGTGAAAGACTGTACCAGTACATACAGTACCGGATACAGTGCTGTAGCCAATAGCTCAGGGAAGATAGGAGTGTATTCACCCACAGGGATATCACTCGTAAACCAGTCTGGAGTGAATGTAGCTGTGTATGGTCAAGTACCTGATGAGTTCATTACTCCTCCTTCTACTATCATGGCATTTGCAGCAGGAACATTCACTCCTGCTATAGCCAAACGCACTCCCCCCGCCGGGCCATTTGCAGCTGGGGTAATGGTGCAAGGAAAGACTGATGTAAGTGGAACACCAGATACAGTAACTTTCCCTCGTGGCAATCAAGTAAGTGGAAATTTCTATCAAAACGTAGATGGAGATCAAGGCTCAATTGTGTTATGGATCACTCCTGAATGGGCTGGCAACGATGGGTTACGTCACGGAATCTTTGGGTCAGCTGGAGGATTTGGAACTTTCTTCAAGCAAACAGATAATACACTTCACTTTACAGATTCTGTAGGACACGAAATTAATGGGCCGTCTATTTCCTCTTGGACTGCAGGCACAACATACAACATTATTGTTAGCTGGGACAGCAAAAATAAGTTTGATGGCACTAATTATGTTCGCTTTAGTGTAAACGGAACAAATACATTTTCGGGAACTGCTATTACTGGAATAGGTTTTTCAGCTCTTCAAGATATAGGCAATCAGACACTATTTAATAGTTCAGCCAACGCCCTTATCCAAGGTCTCACTATTTATAGACGTCCTCTCTACGAAGCAACAACACCATCGGGTATCAATGTAGGGAATGGAGATGAAGTCAGTCAGATTTACAATGGAGGAACAGGGAAAGATCCTACATTAGTCACTGGATCCTGGGATGTCGTATTTGCATTACCAACGAATAGTACGGTAGGAGCATTGGGTACGACGGGTGAAGCATGGAGTCATCCGCATGCAAGTAATCTCCTGTATACCAATACCACAAATACAGGGGGATATATGATGAATGGGACAGCTGTGAATGATAACTGGAACGGTATCTCCATAGTTCCCTGGTATCTTGCAGGAGGAGTACCGCAAGCCAATGCGGTAGCAGTCTATCAAGCAGTGGGAGCAGCAAGTGTGACAGATGCGAAAACAAATATTGCAAATCCTGGAGTCAATACACTGTATGGGAGTAGTGGTCCGACATGGGATGCAGTGAATGGATGGTACTTTGATGGAGGACGTATCCTGTACAGTGGACTCAATCCAGCAACACACTACAGTGCAGTGTTGAAATATACCTCAGGTATCAGTGGACCACTCATGAGCTATAGCAGCGTTCCTCGGTTTACTATTGGATATGGTAACGTAGGATATGGAGATATGAGTGTAGCACCAGCCACTCCTGCGATGAGTGCTGCAGGAGTCATAGCACTCACTGATACGGCATACTATGTCGATGGGACCGCAACAGCGTGGACACCGACATGGAGTGGATCAATCACTCAAGGTACGGGTATTGGAGGAAGTGTCAATAGCTCAGGAGTGATCTCAGGATTTGGACGAGCCTATGTAGCAGCGGTAGCCTATTACGATATCACCTTGAGTGCTACTCAGGCTCAAGCGATCACCAGTGCTGCAGCACTGCTCAATCGTACTGCAGTAGCAGGAGTTACTCCTACTGCTCTTGCTACAGGAGAGAAGATATTCTCTGGGGGATACAAGTTCACCAGTACTGCTGCGAATCTAGGGATGTACAACACATTTAGTGCAACACTCAATGGGAACTATGTCCTCCGAGCCATAGGCAATAGTGATGGGACCTGTGCACCGAAGATCCAAGTGACTCGAGCAGATGGGAGTACGGTCATCAGCTCTCTTACAGGGACTACGACCAGTACTCGCACAGCTCCTGATGTATATGTATTCACCTGGCAGTCTCCTGCAGCAGAGAGTGAACAAATACAACTCATCAATACAGCAGCCACCGGTACCTGCTACTGGCATCAGGTGGAGGTACAAGCAAACAACATTACAAATCCATCACTCGAAGTTGGAGCTGGCAATCCGTGGATACCCACAGGCTGGTCCAACAATAATCTGGTTGCAGGTGAGGGCATACAAGAAGTTGCGAACATGCATTCTGGATCATCTGGGGTACAAGTTTTGACGGCTGGCTATAATAAAGGAATCAAATTCAGCTATAGCAGTGTAACTCAAGGCAAATATTATTCTGTTGGGGTCTTTGGGAAAAAAGTTGCAGGGACAATATCACCTATAACTCACTTTGAGCCTTGGTTCCCCAGACAAACCATGGGCGGGGTGGATGGAGGGAATTTAAATACAATAAGCTCAACTGCATGGAGTTTGTACCCGAGTACACATAGAGCGGATCAAAATTTCGCATACTTGGATGTTCAAAGTTGGGGAGGGACAGGATCCGGCTTTCAGTATTATATCGATGACTTTTATTCCTTCGCCCTGACCGCTGTTACCCTCACCCTCACCCCCGCATCGCTGGCCAATAGTACTGAGGCGAGCGGAGTCCGGGTAGATGGCAAAGACACATTGACCCAAAGTGTGTATAACTTAACAACATCAGCTGGAGAGATTTCGTTCAATTACACCCCTCGCCATTCGGCTGCAAATATGCTGAACTTCGGCGGGACAACATCACTAGATGCGGCTATAGTGACTATATTCGGAGATAGCAACAACTATATCCTTGCCTACTGGGGAGCAAATAATATAGTGCAGTTCCATCACAGAGGAAATGGCACGAGGATCACGACCACCTGGGATGCGACAGGTGCGATAGTGGCTGGCACTACCTACGCGATCACGATCAACTACAACTCGTTGCAAGATGTGTTGAAGGTGAACGGAGTTACCAAGGCCAGCCTCAGCAGTCCCACTGCCCTCACCACTGTTCCAGCGACTATATATTATGGCACCGACCAGTTGGGTCAATATCAGGGTGACGCTGCCTTTGCTGCTGCACCATGAGTGCTCAAAACTGGAGGATGCTTCTTCACCTCACGATATCTCGTGCTTGTAACTAGACTCTCGTCAGGTCCCCACCTGCTGTAGAGATTATTTGGTAGAATAGACATGTACTTTTCAAAATATCGATATCCCTGATAACTCTCCGCCAGCTGGCGGAGGTAGACAGGATGCGGTACCAATCAAAGTAGATAGCACACGATTAATCAATTTCCCTGGTAGCTCTCCGCCAGCTGGCGGAGGTAGGTAGGATGAGGTACCATTGAAAGATGGTGACTGTATACGCACTTTACAATCCGAGACATGACAAAATATATGTCGGTCAGACTGTTAACCTAGATGAAAGAGTTGGGCAACACAATGACCATGATTTTTGCCATACATACACTTCTCGTTTTGATGGACGTTGGGTAGTGATTTATACTGAGAGAGTTACTAACCGAAACGAGGCTTTAGTCCGCGAGAAGCAACTTAAGTCATATCGAGGTAGAGAGTTCATACGCAAACAAATTTCCCTGGTAGCTCTCCGCCAGCTGGCGGAGGTAGGTAGGATGAGGTACCATTGAAAGATGGTGACTGTATACGCACTTTACAATCCGAGACATGACAAAATATATGTCGGTCAGACTGTTAACCTAGATGAAAGAGTTGGGCAACACAATGACCATGATTTTTGCCATACATACACTTCTCGTTTTGATGGACGTTGGGTAGTGATTTATACTGAGAGAGTTACTAACCGAAACGAGGCTTTAGTCCGCGAGAAGCAACTTAAGTCATATCGAGGTAGAGAGTTCATACGCAAACAAATTTCCCTGGTAGCTCAACGGTAGAGCAGGATGCTGTTAACATCAAGGTTCGAGGTTCGAATCCTCGCCGGGGAGCAAGACGTTTGAATCTGACAATATTAACCGTTTGTAGAACAGGTCTGATGTATACTCAATAAGTAAATGGCTGAATTACTCCCATATTCACTCCCCTGTAGGATGAGTCCTAATCAAGCTTCTAGAGTTGCTCAATTACGTGAACAGGTTCCGGGTTTTGAAATGGTCGCCGGGCCAATAAAAGGTGCAGAGAGTGTGCCGGTGATCATAGAGGTGCCTCGTGAAGCCCCCATGTTCGCTGTTTTTGGGCTCATATATAAAGCACTTAATTCGCCATTACCCGGGCAATATTGCGATGGGAAAGCAATGCTTGGTTGTAAAGAGTGAAATAACTCAAAACAGCTTTGATATTCTGTAGACTAATCCCAAAATCTATTTCCCTGTTCCGAAACATGTCTACTAGGGGGGAGCAAATAGCTCATTTTCTAACCAAATTAATGTATCATAAAGACATGATAGCAAGTCTATGAATGATCGGAATTAAACTATCAAAAATTAAAGACAGGAACTATTAAGAATATGGTTTTTCTTGGTTATCATTGTTGCGCTAATCTTTATATTCTTCCGCGCTGGTAGTTTTTAATAAGTATGGAGAAGAAAATAATCAATCGATACGTGAATTTACTTTCTTTGGGAATTGGTTTAATTTTTTTCGGTGTTGGAGTTTCAGCATATAAGTTAAGGGCTGACCTATTTGAAAAATATTCACTAGAAAGCATAGCAACCACAATAGGCGGCTTGCTTTTATTGTATTCTCTACTTCACTTCGGTCCAAAAGTTTCAGAAATAATCAAGAAATTGAAGTAAGCAGTTTTATTTCAATCTTCCTCTAGCTATGAAGCCCATACAGGGTTTTTGAAAAGCCTTAATGCGATTGAGCAAAGCTTCGGTCAGAGCGGAACAATGAAGAAAAGCCAGTTGCTCCTTCGTCTACTGAGTGATGCCTCATCAATACCTTGAGTCCGGAGAGTGTATGATATTTACAATAACAATGAAGATTTATCTAATTCGACACGGACAAACCACTGGTGATACTGAGGATAGATATGGGGGTGCCCATGATGATGAGTTGTCGGACAAGGGTACTATTCAGACCCACGAACTTGCTCATAAGCTAGAGACCTCAGGTATACAAATCCTATTTTGTAGTCCTTTGATACGTGCACAGCAAACTGCAATGATTCTAAAAGCTAAGTTAGGGTGTGGGGTTAAAACAGTTGAAAATTTAAAAGAAAGAAATAAGAATGGGATTCTGACGGGAATGACAAAGAGCGAAGCAAAAATACAGTATCCGGAATTGGTCGAAGAACTGAAGAACTACAGAAGTCAAATACAAGGAGCTGAGTCTCAAGATGATTTTGTAGAAAGGATACAGGACGTGTTTGCGGAAGTTGCAAGTAGTGAAAACTACTCAACGATTGGCATCGTTACACACGGTGGGCCTATTTGGACAGTTCTTAGTGACATCCTGAGTGATGATAGAGTTTTCGATATCGCAGATTGTGCATACGTACTTATAGATAAAACAGGTCAGAAAGTATCCCTAGAGAGATTGGGTGGTATCGAATACAAAGCAGATTAGTTTTTGAGCTATCCTTCGATAAACTCAGGACAACCAAGCCTAAAGTCAGCGAAAACCTTCATAGTGCATGAAAACTATACGGCTATATTTGCATTATGATTCTCGAACCAAATCATAGTAATATGTACATATACATTAAGCATATTTCATAAAATACACTACTATGAGAAAGCCACTTGCTATCTTTTCAATTCTGCTCTATCTATTTCTTTCGACTAGATCCATTTACGCAGTTCCATCGCCTCAACAAGTTGAGGAAGCTCAGACGAACTCGGAAATGGTGGTAATTGGAGAAGTTCAAGACAGACAAATAACTGGAGACGCCGGAACCTTTAATATACTTATTTCTGATGCTCAAGGAGCCAATGGAGCAGTTAAGTCTGGTGATATTCTCGTAGTTGATTTCCGTTATGTTCCAGAAAATCGTTTGGAACTCGGCTCTTCTTCTGTGACGGTGCTAAACGGAGATGTAATAAAGATTTGGCTTAATCGTCAGGAAAACGGCCATTTCGGCCCATCGCTTTCTGGGAATACGATTGAGTACATTAAAATCAATCAGACAGCTCACATCATTCAAACATTCAAGGAAAAAATCGGTGACCCAATATTCCAAATTGGATTCCTTATCGTCATTCTAGTCTTAGTGTTGACTCTCTACCTAATAAAGAGACTAAGGAACTCGAGACAAAAACATGCTGCGTAAATGCTGCAGTTCTTGGACGGAATTATTTAACCTCCTGATGATCATCATCTAGATGATTCTGGACGAACATCCTCTTGTACGAGAAATTTTTTATGTGTTACGATGAGCGATGCAAGGAAAAATATACTCAAACACACAGATACTCGAGACAGATAAGAGAATTTTGCAGTCCTCCAGAAAAATATCATTAGCGGCAGGTGTACTCTACCTCCTCACCTTCGTCTCAATCCCATCACTTGTACTCTATACCCAGGTCAAAAGTGCGAGCTACATCCTTGGTGCTGGCCCAGATACCGCTGCTATGATCGGAGGTGTCCTCGAGATCATCGTGGCCCTCGCAGGTATCAGCACTGCAGTCGTGCTCTTCCCTACCCTCAAGAAGCAGAATGAAAGCCTTGCGCTGGGTCTCATCGCCTCCAGAGTTCTGGAGGCAAGCTCTATTTTTATTGGCGTGGCATGCATCTTAACAATAGTCACTCTACGGCAGATCGAGGCAGGAACAAACGCGTTGGTTACCAGCCACACACTTGCGATACTGTATGATCGCATCTTCCTACTGAGCCAAAGCTTCATGCCGGCCATAAACGATTTGCTGTTGGGCTTCTTACTATACAAGTCACGCCTGGTACCTAGAGGCCTTTCTCTGATTGGTATCATCGGGGGGCCCGTACTCATCGCTGGTTACCTCGCGGTCGTGTTCGGGCTCGTTGGGCAGCATGACCCATTGGCTGGACTGTCTGCACTTTTTGTCGCGCTATTTGAGCTTTCACTCGGAGTCTGGCTCGTCGCAAAAGGGTTTCATTCTTCAGTGGTGATTGCCCTCGAGTCTAAAAATCGTGTTGGTGAATAGTATGCAGGTGGCACAATCATTTCGATCTCTCAGTTACTCAACGTGTTTCCATGCGAGGAACACAATTGTTTACGTTTCATCCATCTCGTGATGTTCTACCTTCAGGATCAGATTCGGTTTAACACCTGCCATTGCAGGCAGCATATGATTGAGTGCTTGTTCAGCAGTCATTCGAAATTCCTTACCCGTTGCTGAAATCTTTAGCCATCCTTTTTCATCTCTGAAATACTTTTCGGTGAAGTTTTTCGTGCCGATACAGATTTCGTAACTATCGTTTTTTAGATTCATTCTTCAAATTGTAACAGGACAAGCTCATGTTGGTTCAGTTTGAGAGAGCAAGTGGATATCAGGCAGATTGGCAATCTATATTTATTTAACTCTCTTTACACCTTTTATTCCAAGAGCAAATAAACCTAAAATCAATATTTTCAGCACATACTGACCATGTGGGTCAATAAAGTTTTTCGTCATAAGAGTCATTTTTCCTATGAGAAGATGGATCAAGATACTCAATGGTAACGTAAATAACAACCAGCTTCGTTTTGGTATTTTAATCCCAAGCTTGAGAAATATCTTTGACAATATTGGTGAAAGCAAATAGATTCCTAAAAATGATATGCCGAGATCAAATAGTGCATATCCTCCAATGCGAAATTGTCTGAGAAAATCTATAGTATTCATTTTTTATTAGGTTATCGATAACTTTTAGGTCACAAAAGAGTGATAAGTCGGAACATCGTCTATTGCCTGGAGCAAATCAGCCCTGAAGTTATATATGATCTGCAGTATCTGCCTCTGCCTCCTGCTTCGTAGCATGGACAGTCCCGTCTTTGTGATGTGAAGGTGAATATATCGTATATAGCTTCATCGGGTTCTTAGATGATGTATTTATGATGTTATGTTGGGTTCCCGCCGGGACGATGATTGCACTCCCGTCTTTGATGAGGTGCTCTTCTCCATTCATGATGACTTTTCCCTCGCCTTTTTCAATCCTGAGGAACTGATCAGTCGTTTCGTGCACTTCCATACCAATGTCTTCGTTCGGGAGCAATGACATGACCACAAGCTGTGCATGTTGACCTGTATATATCACTTTCCTGAAGTATGTATTGGTTAGAGTGAGTTGTTCGATATCTTGTACAAAAGTGTTCATAGGGCTATTATACTCTTATCAATCGGTAGGAGTACGAGCAGGTCTGGTTTACACATGAAAGCGGAGAACATATCGTTATTACCAATAATATATGCATAAAAATAAGTATCTCTATCTATTTTTGATTATTCTCGCTGGTATTCTTTTGTATTTCATAGCAGACACTTTTATCAAACCAGCTCGCAGTTGGGAACAGATACAATCCGCATTCTCTAAATGTGACGTCAAATATGTCGTTCAACAGCTTGATCAATCAATCGCAGTTTGGGTCAGCGATGGAACAGAAATCTCGACCAAAAAACATGACATGAGTGGATTAATAGACACAGCAAATAAAAATTGCAAGGAAAAAATTATGTTCGCTATAGAGTAACCTTAGTGGTTCCAATGCGGTCCACCATTCAGGAATATGGCAGAGAAAGGCATGCAAATCTACCTCGTATGATTAAGTTTATATATTTTGATGTAGGCGGTGTTCTACTCAAAGATTTTAGTTGCACAAATAAGTGGGAGGAATTGAGACGTAGTATTGGAATAGACGCAGGCCATGATGACGCCTTTAGTGAGTTCTTCGCCATTTACGAGAAGGAGATCTGCCTGGGTACCGATATACAATCTTTGGTTCCCCTGATGGAAAAGGAGTTTGGATTGAACTTTCCCGATCGGTATTCCTTCCTCGATGAATTCGTTGATAGATTTGAGAAAAATGATTCAATTGTACCTGTATTCGCATCCATACCAAAAGATATTAGAATTGGTCAGCTGACTAATATGTACCCTGGTATGTTAGATGCGATAAATAAAAAGGGATTGATCCCCGAGACAAAATGGACTGTAGTTATCGACTCAAGTATTGAAAAGGTACGCAAACCTCAAAAGGAAATATTTGAACTCGCTCAGAAGAGAGCGGGTGTTGGCCCTCGCCAGATATTATTTATAGAAAACAGCAAGGAGCATGTTCTTGCTGCAAAAGAAGCGGGATGGAATACTTTTCTTTACGACTCATCTGATTATGTAAAAGCGAGTAAAGACTTGATTATGGAAATAAATAAACTAACTTCTTAATCTTCTACAAAACCATCCATAGAGCCTATATACTCTTATCTACCATAGGCATGGCAGTAGGTTCCGTTTATCAAAAGCAATGTTCGAATACATATTATGAGCGAATCAACACATCAAGATTTCAGTCAGGACTTTGCTCGATATAAAAGTGCTGCGGGAGTTAACAGTGATCCAGGTGGGGCTCTTGAAGGGCTGTGGTCCGAAGAACACGAAAGACTAATAAGAGAGTTTGAGGCAAGTCATCCAGGTCTCAGTCAGGAATTCGATGAGTTGCTCGGGCAACTTCCTAATCCTGATGATCCTGAAAAGACTGAGTTTCCGTTTGCCGCCTCAGTAGTAAGATATGTCAACGGAGCAATTGAGGTACTTGCGCGTTCAACAAATATGGTGAAGGCACGAGGTGATTCTACCCAACATGCAGAAATGGTGGTACTTACACAGGCACAACAACATATCGGGAACCGACACCTCGATGGATGTCTCATACTCAGCACTGCTCAGCCCTGTGAGATGTGTGCTGGTGCAATGAGAAATACCAACGTTGGTACGTTAGTGTACGCTCTATCCCAACAGGATTTAAGAGGAATGCACGTTCAATTTCGTGATGGGTTTAAAGAAGTGAGAACGGCCCCTTCAATTCTCCCTATTAACGAAGCTCTTATCTCTGCAGGTGTAAATGTAATCGCCGGATACAAACATAAAGAGGTTTTAGCTAGATTGACAAGAACAGTTGGAACACTAAAAGAACTCTACGATGATCCCGATGCGAAACTTTGATGAACAAGGTGTTTTTGCTATACTCAACCTATGGATCAGAATGTCGTTCCGAAAGCACAGAACAGTTCCCCAGTCCAAGAGCGACCTACAACGCCTGGTGCACCTCAGGTTGAGGGTAATCATGCTCGAAGTAACAACGGGGTGTTTATCCCACTCCTGATAGTGGGACTAACTGTACTGGTTATGATCATAGCTGGAGGAGGATGGTATGTGAATACCAGATTTGATAAGGTCGAAAATATACCTCCGGTATCTATCACCCCAACATCAGTAGATATCCCCGTTCTGATATCTCCCACTTTGGGCACTGCCCCATCCCCTGAAATGTACAGATCAATACTCTTTCAAGACAAAAAAGTCATTTTAGGTGATACTTTCCATTTCTCTCCTAAGGATAGTTGCGTCGAGGATACCGTTGCTACTTTAAGTGCCATTACAAAAGATTCTGTTACCTTTAAGATAAAGGAATTGAATTGGAAAAATGAACTAGCTAGATCAATCGAAGAAATAAAGGACTATACAATAAAGGATACAGATTGTATTACTGCACCACCGAGATGTACGGATGTCAGCTATGCATATTGTTTTACGCTAGCCAATGAGGACTCTATGCAAAGAGTCTCGTATGCGCTAAAGATAGAAGGGACTATGCCTCAACCTCCGGCCACCGCAATCACATCAGTGCCTGCAGTTCCCGCAGAGACTGACGCACAGTGCAAACAGATAGGTGAGTCAATTTGTATCAATGGAATAATCTGTCCAAACAATACAGACAAATGTTGTAAAGGATTGATGGCAGTGATTGACACGAAGTCAACTGCTACATGTGAGACACCATCGGTCGAAAATGCCAGTAAGCCTCGGGTTCAAAGCCTTGAGCAGTAAAATCATCAGCGCTTGCAATCCTTCTGATCTGAAATACCTCCAATGAACCCATTTTACACAAACATATCAGGCATAGGCTTGCGCTCGATTGGTAATATCTATATGATTGGAATCATATGACAAACGATCCAGTAATACCCAATTTCATACCACAGCAAACAGATATTCCATCTGGCCAGACTCCTACATATACTCCGCTTGTCATTTCTACATTGCCCCCCGCCTCAGATTCAATCAGTACGCCACCTCCTCTCCTCTCAAATACTGTCAACTTAAATCAAGGCATCGTTTCCCAAGTACACTTCAGCATGATTTTCATGCAGTTTGCTCTCTTTATTGGGACTCCCTTTTATATTATTTTTAGAGGCATCAACGCAAGTTCTGTAAAGGAATTTGTGATCGGAGTAGCACTATTTGAACTTCTTTTCTTCATACTCAATAAAAGATTTAAAGTAATACTAAAACGAGACCGTATCATTTCACAAACTCTATTTGGCAAAGATGAAATGCTCCTGAAGGATATTAGAGAAATTGCGCACGTAAGACGCACAGGTCAACGCAGGAATGGAACGGATTTCACTTACCATAACTGCTTAATTAAAGGTGATAGCAAAGAAGTAGAGTTTGGCTTGAATACTTATCCTTCTCTGGAACTTCACCAGCTCTTTACGAATCTAATTGAGCTCACTAAGACCAATCCCGACATCAAAGTAGATAAATTCATCTCAGACTATGGTGTCATACCGAGTACTGATATTGCAGATTATATTTACTCAGATCCAGCAGATCCAAAGGATCAGCAAGTAGATATAAGCAGGCTCTGATCCCCCGAGGTGCATCTTACATATTCACATTCTATGTCACTCAGCATGTGAACTGCCCAGAAAGTATAATCAAATCATGAAATCAAAAATCAGCATAATCACTTTGGGCGTACACGATTTCCATAGATCATTTGATTTTTATACCGCTGGACTTGGTTTCAAACCCCACGACTACAATGGGAAAGATGAATATGTTATGTTAGAAATGGAGGGCACATGGCTCGCACTGTGCCCCAAGGAAGAACTGATCAAGGATGTCTCCTTGCCGACCGTGAGTCCAGGACTCTCCTCTATCACTCTCGCGCACAATGTCTCCTCGAAAGAACAAGTGAACAAGATCTATAAGGAAGCTCTGGATGCGGGAGCACAATCTATCAAGATACCCCAAGATGCATTCTGGGGTGGGTACTCAGGATATTTTGCCGATCATGATGGGTACTTGTGGGAGGTAGCCTACAATCCATTTACGGATTTGAGTTAAGACGAAGATGTGTTTTGAAATCGCGAATTCAGAACATTTCTGACTTTTTGATATACTAAATCATGCCCTACAATCACCTTCTCGACAAAGGTGTTAGTAAAAAACCTCTACCAAGAAATGCTCACGTATTGAGAATGGTTCTCGTAGGAGCACTGATCCTGATTGGGCTCATCTTCCCCCTCCTCGGCATAGTTGGCATTGTCCTCCTCTGTGTATGGACATCTCTTCCAAAGTGGCTCAAGATCGTGATAGCTGTGCCATTTGGATTACTTTTTTCGATCCTTTTCCTCTCTTCGATCCCCACGTTCATCTACTTATTCATGAGCAGACCGTACCAGATCAAAGGTGTAGCAATGTATCCGAATTACACTAACGGCATGTATGTGATGACGGATGTAGTAAACCAAAATAATACGAAGGTTAAAAGAAGTGACGTCTTAATATTTGTGTCACCAAAAAGTGCAGGAGTAGATTACATCAAACGAGTCGTTGGGCTACCCGGAGAAACAGTGATGCTCAGATCGGGTGACATATATATAAATGGAAAAAAACTAGATGAAGGCAAATACATATCATCTACAGTGTATACATCAGGGAGTACTTTTTTGGCTGAGGAGCAAACAGTGCAGATCCCCTCCGGTCAGTACTTCATGCTGGGTGACAACAGACCAGAGAGCTCCGACTCACGTGAGTGGGGATTTGTCCCGCGGGAAAATATCATAAGCACAGTTGGACCATGCTACTGGAACTGCGGTAAGAAATAGGCACGAAAATGATACCGTTTCCTAATCGGAACGAGTGTATTTGACTCAGTTGAGTTTTTCTGAGATCATGAAATATATGCAAGAAAAAATCCCCCCAACTGTCCCTCTACCTGTCGCTCCCTCTCCACGATCTCCCGCCCCCATCATCATCGGTTTGGTCATCGCAATCCCGGTACTCGTGGCCTCCAGCATTGGGATGTATTTCCTAGGCAAAGGTCAAAATGGTGCAGTTGCCACGGCCAAGCCTACGGCAGTGCCTACTTCAGCAAGTCAAATAGTCCCCACTTCATCGAGTCCAGTAGTCCCCACTTCCCCTCCGGTCAAAGAAACCACATGGAAAACGTATGAAAATACAAAATATAGCTACTCGATGGACTATCCAAGCGATTGGGTTGCTAGCGAATTTGCTAACTCTCAGACTGGCGCGTCCTTCGATCCTATGCTCAAGCCGACCGATGCTGATGTAAGTGCTGCTATCGTCATCTCAAAAGGCAACGCACTCGGTAGTTACGCCAATCTATCACTTGAAGAATATGTGAAGGTGGCTGGTGCAGAAATACAAAATTACAATACTCTAGGCTCTATCAAGAAAATCACGACGTCTGGTGGCACCGTGGGATATGAGGCAACATGGATGGTGCAGCCCATGACGATCAATGGTGTCCCACCTACCTCAAAAGGGTCTGCGTCCTTACCAATCACTTTCTTTGAGATCCCAGGCAACAAAATAGCCCTGATAAGAGTATCTCTAAAGAACGCAAGTGATCTCAATATCTATGAAAAAATGATCGCAACGGTGAAAATCAGTGCACCGCTCACTCCCCTCCCCACCATAGATGAGTCGGCAACCCTCAAATATGTTATGGGAAAGTATATAGCGCTGAAACACAACACTGTCGATACCTCGCTCACCATCACAGTATCAAAGATCGAAGGAAAGTATGCTAAAGGAGGAGTGTCAGACAAAGAGGGAGGCGGAGGCATGTGGTACGCCGTGAAAGAAGATGGTGTGTGGAAATTGGTCTGGGATGGCAACGGGACGATTGAGTGCTCAGCCTTCTCATCATATCCTGAGTTCCCCATCAATATGCTTGCCGAGTGTTACGATTCGATAAATCAGAATACAGTGAAACGTTAATATCACCGAAATATTGATATACCCGCAAACAAATGAAGAAGCCAAAAATAGCAATACGATGGAATGAAGTCACTCCATTTTCTAGGTATTTAGCAATGTTCCTATTTATTATTTTCCCCTTTGTGGGCTTCTACTTGGGAATGCAGCAAAAAATACGTACGCAGCCCAATGTCGACCGGTTCAATATGATGAACAAGACGTACGATGCAGTCCTAGCTGATATACAATGGCGAATCATTGGCAAAGAAATGCCAACAATGGCACAGGGCATCAGAGTCCCCACTCAGTGGTCCGTAGAAAGTCGCTGCAGTGGTGCAGGATGTCTTGTGAGAATAAGTGACCTCGGAGGAAAGGATACCTTAGCAACCCTGAAGCAAAAAGGGTATAGAATCGACCAGCTCAACAGAATTATTCGTCTCGACTATAGCGATGCTGATTATATAAATCGCGAAAGGTATACACAAATCTTACATCAAGTTTGCGGAATACAGGTATTCGTTACTCTAGATAGCACCACAATCAACGAATCTCTCAATACGAAAATGGGAATGAAAGAGAGACATCTATGCAACGCAACTCTCTCATATATTGACGACCAGATAAGCAATCCTCAATTGTGATTTTGAGAACCAGGTGTCGATATATCCCACCTTCTCAGCATCCAAATCACCTCATTTCCGAGTAATCTTCTGGAGTACATCTACCAGTATGGGGTCTGTTTTGAAAGGTGATGATGTAACAGATATTACAAACACATTTCCTGCCTCGACGCGACTATAATACCTCTCGTGCTCACTCGTCGGTGACTCTCAAGGGAGTATGCGAGTATAACTCTCGCTCACGTCGAATCACTTCAATCATTTGGTACATCCTATGAAAGACAAACGCATGTGGATCATTTTTTTGATCATATTTATCAATATGTTTGGGTTTGGGATCATCCTCCCCTTGTTGCCCTACTATGTCGAAAGCTTTGGAGCTGGACCACTGACTATTGGACTCCTCACTGCTGTTTACTCTTTGTTTCAACTTCTCTCAGCGCCAATACTTGGTGAGTTGTCGGATAAATTTGGGAGGCGTCCGATACTCTTGTTTTCGATCGGAGGCACAGCTCTATCATTTGGCATCTTGGGGATCGCCAACTCAATACCGCTCTTATTCCTCTCTCGTATCATCGATGGAGCATCAGGCGGGAACATATCGACTGCCCAAGCATATATAGCTGATATCACTAGCAAAAAGAATCGTACTCAGGGTATGGGCATGATGATGGCTGCATTTAGCTTGGGCTTTATCCTCGGTCCAGCACTTGGAGGGATCCTGTCGGTATATGGATATGCGGTACCTGCATTTGTTGCGGGTGTCGTAGCACTGATCGCTACTTTGGCGACGTACTTCTTCTTGCCTGAGTCAATCAAGGTTAATGATGCCACCAAGTCAGCGGTGAAGAAACGGAGAAAAGTGTTCAGTCTTCGTGATTTTTACGATGCATTAACACATCCTGAGGTAGGTCTGTTTTTGTCTATCTCATTTATGACGATGCTTGCGTTTTCGCTCATGCAAGGAACTTTCGCACTATTTTCCGAACACTCGCTCCACTTCACCGCAAAAGATAATGGGTATATTTTCGCCTATTTGGGATTGGTTGGTGTCATGATGCAGATGTTTTTTCTCAAGCGACTGTTGCGATGGATTCCGGAGCGCAAAGCAATCTTCATCTCTATCATCAGTATGGCGATAGCGCTTGGATTGATTGCCCTCAGCACCAATATGGTTTTGCTTTTTGTCGCAATCACACTCCTCGCATTTTCTAACAGCATCTCCGGACCGGTTCTCGCCGGACTCATATCCAAAAATACTCCCGACAACGAACAGGGCAATGTTGCTGGAATGAGCCAATCAGTTGGAAGTATGGCCCGACTTCTGGGACCAGTTTTTGGGACGGTGATTTATAGCCAACTTGGCTTAACCGCGCCTTTCCTTTTGGCGACGGGTGTTTTGGGGATGACAGCACTCTTCACTATCCGGCATCTTTTATTCACTTCTTCGAAAGAGTAGAAGGAATCTATCAACTATGCAGTCATGTAGGCCCAAAACTATTCGCTTGTGCTAGAATAAATGTATGTTAAAGTGGATCTGGAGATTATTTTATCTTCTTCTCGTAGTTTTTCTGATCTATTGCATCAGCTTAGCAAGTGGGTTTGATCTCTCGAAAAATATATTCTTTCGTTGGATCCTATTGATCGTTCCTGCAACTTTATTTATTCTGCATGTTATATATTCATTAGGTCTCTGGCGGAGTATTTTTTTTGTTGGATTGGCATCAGGGGTCGGTTGGGCGATGGAAACTATTGGATTGCGGGATGGTGTGGTATTCGGCGGGCAGTACGTCTATGCGAGTCATTCCATAGCTATAGGAACAGTTCCCATCTCGGTATGTGTGTACTGGGCAGTTTTCATATACACGGGATATAGTATCGTGAATTCATCTTTGTACTGGTTGCACAAAAAGAAACCCACACTCTCCAAAAGTCCCGTATATCACATAATTCCTCTGGTTGTCTTGGATGCAACATTGGTGACAGTCATCGATCTATTCATGGATCCTGTACAAGTACATGATGGCGCATGGAGATGGCTGGGGGGCGGCGCTTACTTTGGCATACCGATCGGTAATTTTGTTGGTTGGTTTTTCACCGCGTCGATAGTAGTAGGTGTTTTCCGTTTGGTCGAATACTTCCTACCGGAGAAATCTGAAAAGAAAGATTCCCAGATGATGCTTGTCCCAACCATCATGTATGGAGTCCTCACCATTGCATTCAGTGTCTATGCTGCACGATTCGGTCTGTATGGACTGTTGGGTATCGGGGTCTCGCTCATGTGTCCAATCATCATCGCGAACCTATACCTATATAGACGGTTTATGGACGATGTCAGCAGACGAAATAATCGTCCAATTTGATTCAGCCTGCACAGAACTCCCTGTCGTCTAGGCGGACTCCCTCACCTTGGAGCTATTTTATACTTGGTTATATATACTCATTCCCTAGATATGAAATTCACGTCAGACTCGTACAAACGATCGCGCAGAGGATATAGCAGACTGCTCGATATCACCTGTGCTTCATGCAGCGCACATATGTTCGATTATCAAAAAGATGGCCCTGGCATTCTCATGAGGCTCTATCTCGATCGAATATTTCGATCTTCTACCTATTCCGACCGACAGAATCAGTCACTGTCTTCGATACCTCCACTCACGTGTGCGAAGTGCAACAAGCTTCTCGGAGTGCCCTACATATTTCAAAAAGAAAATCGTCTTGCTTTCAGACTCTTTGCCGGAGCAGTCGCAAAACGAATCATTAAATCATGAGGGTGTCATATGACATGCACTAGATGAGGTGCCGATGACCCGCACGAGATGTTATAATAGGTAGTCATGAAATCGCGTATTGATCGGCACTGCTTCTTCTTCATCTGGGGGTAACCCCACCTCCCTGTGTGTCTACAAACCTTCTTTATTAATTAGTCTAATTGTATGAAAAAAATATATAGTTTTCCTGATCAGAGTGGGTACTTTGGTGCATTTGGTGGGACGTTTGTCCCGCCGTCTTTAGAGCCCATATTACAGACGCTAACCATGGAGTTTGAAAAAGCGATGCACGATCCTCTCTTCCAGAAAGAGTTGCGGACGATGTACCGAGATTTTGCGAATCGCCCAAGCCCGTTGTATTTTGCCCAACGGCTGACCAGAAAGCTTGGTGGAGCAAAAATATATCTCAAGCGTGAGGATCTGAACCACACCGGTGCTCACAAAATAAATAACGCGATCGGCCAAGGACTTCTCGCCAAAAGAATGGGTAAGAAAAAACTCATTGCCGAGACAGGCGCTGGTCAGCATGGTGTAGCAACTGCTACGATCGCTGCGTACCTTGGGATGGAGTGTGATGTGTATATGGGTGCGCGCGACATCGATGCACAAAAGCCCAACGTATATCGTATGAAAATACTTGGAGCAACTGTGATTCCCGTCACGCAAGGCCAAGGGACATTGAAAGACGCGGTAGATGTAGCGCTCACTGCGTATATCAATGAATCGCACGATGTGCACTATTTACTTGGATCTGTCGTTGGTCCTCATCCATATCCATATATGGTGCGCGAGTTCCAGAAGATCATCGGCCAAGAAGCGAAAGCCCAGATCATGGCGGTCGAAAAAGATCTGCCGGATTATGTGGTCGCTTGTGTTGGTGGTGGGAGCAATGCGATTGGACTCTTTCATGATTTCATATCGGATGAGTCAGTTCAGATCGTTGCTGTTGAGCCTGCTGGCAAGGGCAAATCGTCAGGTAGGCATGGACTCTCGTTGCAAACGGGTCAGATTGATGTGATACATGGATTCAAAACACTCGTTATGAAAAATCCCGATGGATCCGTCAAAGAGTCCTACAGTGCAGCCTCTGGCTTGGACTATCCTGGAGTTGGACCAGAGTTGAGCATGCTCAAGGCATCAGGAAGGATGCAGCTGGCTGAGGCAACAGATGAAGATGCAGTACGAGCCTTTGTCACGCTATCCCAGACTGAGGGGATCATACCGGCTTTGGAGTCAGCACATGCGATAGCACAGGTGATCCAGATGGCACCATCCCTGTCTCAGGACACAGTGATCGTGGTGAATCTATCAGGAAGAGGTGATAAAGATGTTGAGCACGTATATGAGACTTTTCTCAAAAAGTAAACATATGCACGTGAGACATGTGGGAGATCCTTCGCTACACTCAGGCTCCGCCTCCTCCGACTACGCTCAGGATAAACTCAGGCTACGCCCGGAGGGATGACCCGGATGTTCTCTGTGGCGAAATATGTGTCAGAGCGGCAGGCGGACGCGCCTGCCGCTCTGTGTTTGAGATATCAATACAGGCACATCTTTCGCATCTGTCTATTAAGCAGAATATCGCCTACTCGACATGATGGAGGTCATGTGCCGTTCTCTTTTCTAGATCGAGTAGTGGCTTGAGTGAAACCTCGTCTGCATAGTTCGCGGCTTCATAGTATCCAAATGGATTATCCAAGTCTCGAATCAACATAACCATATATATAAGGATAAACGAAACAAAGCTGACAAAAAATATGCTTTCATAATAGGGATCTATCTTGGTGAATATGAGTCCAATGCACATGATCGTAGAGATGATCTCTGCGATAGCATACCCCGAAGGGTTAAATGACGTCTCACGGATGCTATGGATTCTGGTGATAAGTCTCCTCATATTGTTTTGTTCATTTTTGAGTCTTACGATAAAGTTTGCCTGCGTCACCGACTCAAGCGCGAGAAAATGATCGTTTAGACTTGTAATCTGACTCAGGACAATATTTGTCCTTTCATTTTTGTGAAGCCATTTGAGAATGGAGTTGATGATATCGTGCACACTATGCAATAGTTCCTCTGATACTTTGCTTTTTTTATTCTTGTAGGTGATATAGCACTCATCAGATATAACTTCTAAGCTGCACGCCAACTCGCCAGGGAGTCTTTCAGCCTCTTTATAATCCGAAAGTACCCCCGATATCAGAAATCCAACGAGGAAAACATTCGCAGATATGATCGCACCAAACAGAGAGTTGAGCGTCAAAAACTCCCATCCAAATTGATGAGAGATCAATTTAGCGAAAATAATGACAGCGACTATGGGAAGTACTCGAAAAGCCAATCTCCACTTCCCTCTTTTGACAATATTCATTAGCGAATTATACTAAAAAAGTCATGCGAAGCTTGATGCCATATCTGACAATCGAATCTCACATGCAGCCCTCTGTATCGATGGATCCTTCGGCAAAGATCAGGATAAGGTATACTGATCCCACTTTCAACATAGCTGAAAAAGGCTCGAGCGAGAACTTTGGTACTCATTATCATTAATCACCACTATGGATAACCAATTTGACATTAAACAGGCCCAAATTGTGCTTGAGAACTCGATAGATGCTATCGTCTCTGCCAACGAACAAGGAGAGATTGTATATCTGAATCCTGCAGCAGAAAAAATGTTTGGCCTGACTCGTCAACAATCTAAAGGGAAGCCTCTCACGATTCTCATGCCCGAGAAATACCGGATCGGTCATTTGCATGGCATGCAAAGATATCATGATACCCACGTGCCCAAAGTGATAGGTAAGGTAACTGAGTTGGAAGGAGTTCATCTTCAAGGCAATTCCTTTCCTATGGAGATGTCACTGTCGGCATGGCAAGATGAAACCGGTCGGCCTTTTTTTACCGCGATTATTCGAGATATTTCTGAACGTAAAAGAAGTGCGTTGGAACTTGACAAAAAGATTGCAGAGTTACAAAAAATGAATGAATTTCTCATTGACCGTGAGATTAAAATGGTAGCTCTGAAAAAACAAATTAATGAATTAGAAAATAAACACAGCCAAAGTTGATTCGCCCTCCGATGTTTTGACTGCTGAGTCATATTTCATTCGAAATGACATCTTTTCTCTCCAACTCACTATGAGTTTCCTCCAAGGACTCTTTCTATCAGTCCCCAATATCTATTTATGATACTATTTGATATATATGCAATCAGCACCAATACCAATCAACGAGTTGGAACGTATTAAGTCACTCAAAAAACTTCAAATATTGGATACTCCTCCTGAAGAACGCTTTGACCGTATTACCAAACTTGCAACCAAGGTCTTTAGTGTCCCCATCTCGACCCTATCGCTCATAGACTCCAATCGCGAATGGTTCAAGTCTGTTTGTGGACTGAGTCAAACTGAGGGAGACCGAGCAATATCCTTTTGTGGACATGCTCTGCTTGAAGAGCAAATGTTGATCATTCCCGACGCCAAAAAGGACCCTCGTTTTAGTGACAACCCTATGGTCATTGGAGAGCCATTTATCCGCTTTTATGCTGGAGTGCCTGTCTTTTCGGCCGATGGCCAACGTGTGGGAACTTTTTGTATCAAGGGACACGAACCCCGCGAAATGACCGATGATGAAAAACAAACCTTAAAAGCTCTCGCGAAATGGGCCGAGCTTGAGGTAAACTCTCACAACCTTTCTGTCGCCCTTGACCAAGTCAAGGAATCAATAGAAGAAGTAGAGACTTTTTTTGAGACATCTGACGACCTCATGTGTATTGCAAACACTGAAGGATATTTCACCCGCATTAACCCTTCTTTCATACAAGTGCTCGGATACTCTTCTGAAATCCTGACCAAAAAACCACTTGTCAATTTCGTTCATCCCGATGATGTTTCAGCTACCAACGAAGAGATAAAAAAACTTGCAACGGGTATCAAGACCCTTAACTTTGTCAATCGGTTTCGCAAGGTGGATGGGGACTACATCACTCTGCAATGGAATGTGACCCCGCGAGGCACCACTCTCTATGCCATAGGCAGAGATGTTACCATGACGAAGCAAAAAGAGGATGACCTCGTCAACCTAAACAATGCCATGAATGATCGGGAGTTAAAGATGGTTGAGCTGAAAGACAGAATTAAAATTCTCGAATCAAAAATTGCGTGATGCAATATACTCTCGCAGAAATTCATCTCTCACTCAGTTTTGTGGAGTATTTCCATCTAGTAACATGACTTAATCATGATTAATACAAAGTTCATTTCATCACCACGATTTCCGGATTACTTCAAGATATTTCTTGCAACTATCTCCATTTGCATCGCTGGTTTCCTCATAGCAAATAGATATGGGGAAAAAGAAGCTCAGCGGATGCGGATACACATGACTGCTGTTGCTGAAACCATATCCCTCTCTCTCGATCGCCAAAAGCTATCAGTTTTAGAAAATTTGCCTGCCAACCCCCAAAAGGATATAGATTACCAAAGTATACGGTCCGAACTCATCAAGATGGGAAAAGTTGATAAAAAGGCTGGGGTTAAATTGATATATTCTACAAATAAGCGCGGTGCAGATATTGTCTATTCTATCGATTCATCGACCGATGCTGATCATCGAGAGCCGGGAGAAGTGTATAGAAGTCCGAATCAAGAAGTCGACGCGGCCATCAAAAAAGCTTGGGGTGTCGGCACAACGTCCTTTGTTGGTCCATTCACAGATCAACAAAACACATACGCGACTGTTGTCGTGCCAATTCAGGATTTCCAAAAATCAAAAGTTGCAAGTGTTATTGGTGTAGATATTGATTATGCACTCGTCTTGCAAAATATCAACGCAGCCAAGAGAATGCCCCTCCTTATCACACTAGCCTGTTTGATCATATTTTATTCTTTTTTGATTTTTAGAGGTTCTCTGAAGCGTAATTTTTTTATTGGATTTTTGATCCTCATAGGCATGGGCATATTGTGGGCCATTTTTGCTCCATATTTTCTCTTAAAACTCACCAGCACTTTCTCATACGACGCGAATCTCATTTCTCATGACAATCTCTACGACAATCAGATGAAATCGTTCTCACCAGCGATTGAATCGGCGAGTAAATTTTCATCATATATTGTAAAAGAAGAAAATAATGTTCTCACAATCAAATCCGATTTTAATGTCAGGACATTAGACGGTCAAAGGATCTTCACTGCGCAAAGACTCTACGGCATAAGTGCATACAACAAAGATCATGTCATCGGATATGGCGATCACGATAGGCATGGATATCTCGTCGGGCCACCCTCTAATTCAAAAGAAGACTTCATCTACTGGCATGTCAACTACGATACGCCAATCCTGATGATTTTTACAAAGGAGGAAACTATTGAAGGGATGAGGGTTTTCAGATTTGATGGCAATGTAAGTGCAGATCAAAGCAAGGAACTGAGTTATCTCCCCGGGGTCCCAGACTTACGCAAAATACTTACCAATGCTCATGTCAGCCTTTGGATAGAACCCTATTCTGGCTGGCTCATTAAGTATGAGGATTCTGGACAAGTGAACTTTGTAGATGGTAATACCGGTAAATATATTGAGCCGTGGAACAAATATACTAACGTATTTACGGACAAAAGCGTAACTGATCAGGTTAAAATAGCACAAGAAGCGAAGAATAAAATCGACAGGAGCATGATCGCTTTTCCCCTTGTCTCAATCTGCGCATTCACCCTCCTCCTGTATCTGTGCTATCGATTAAAGATTGATTTCAATCTCATGATGATTGGGTCTTTATTTGCGATAGTTGGGCTATGTTCCGTATTCATCCTGTTTGCTTCTTCCAAGGAGAATACTGACCAAAAACTAAGAGATCGTCTCGAGGTGCGCGCGCAAACGGTGCAAGACCAGGTGACCCTAAATCTCAATCGTTCGATCGAATTTTTGATTGGCACGCGGGCTCATCTCTATTCGAAACTACCCGTCAACGGAGGGGCATGGTCGGAGTATATTTCGGGATCAGAAGTGATCAGAAGAGAAAAAGGAGTACGCGTCATAGGATACATATCTCGCGTCCAAAACAAAGATAAGGAAAAGTTTCAACTTCAAATACAAAGTGAAAAAACTGTAAGCAACACTGGATATAAACATTTTCACATTTACCCAAACGGAGAAAGATCTGAATATTTTCCAGTTACATATATTGAGCCATTTCTTTCCAATGAGTTGGCTCTTGGTTATGATCTGAATAGTGAACCGACACGTATTGCGGCCCTAAATGCAGCTCGTGATTCAGGAAAGCCATCGATAACAGGTATCATCAACCTTGTTCAGGATGATGAGAATACACCAGGATTCGTACTCCTCGTTCCTGTATACAAAAATGGATTTACACCTATTACACAAGTTGACAGAAGAAATGATTTGATTGGATATGTATATGCCGGATTTAGAGCAGATGTATTTTTTAGGAATGCACTAAGCGCATCAGATACTGAAAAGGGTGTTGATTTGGAAGTGTATGACGACGATCAGATAGACCAGTCACATCTCTTATATGATGGAGACCCTCGTGCTCATGCAATATTTGATGATACTTTTCCCGTGAAGAACTCGCGTAAGATAGATGTTGTAAATCGCATATGGGGCTTCCATTTTTTCGGAACAAAAGATTTCATTGGTAGTGATTTTGAGCAAATCACTCCATACATCATTCTCATTGTCGGATCACTCCTATTCATTGCTGTGTGGTTGATATTTTGGCAACTGAGCACTATCAACAATAGAGCAAGGGCCCTTGCAGAAAGAATAACCAATGAACTGAATTCCTCACAAAAAGAGCTCACCCTCAAGAACTCAATCTTGCAAAATAATGAAAGAATCCTCAATGACAAAGTCCTTGATGATGAAAAAAGAAAAAGAGCCATGCTCAATTTACTCGAAGATATTCAGGCAGAAAAAAATGAAAACGAGTTGCAGGCATCAATCATTAAAAATACAGATGAAGCGGTAATCGCCGAGAAGCTCGACGGCACAATAACGAGCTGGAACCAGGGAGCTGAAAAACTGTATGGATATTCCACTGCTGAAATCATTGGAAAGTCAGCAAAGATTCTGGCTGCGCCTGATCGTGATGATATCTCTCAATTGTTGGAACAGATAGCAAAAGGAGAAAGGATCCCCAACTATTCTACAACTCGTAGGCGTAAAGATGGAGCTCTGGTTGAGGTCTCAATCACCTTGTCGCCTATCAAAGACGTGTCTGGTCACATCATAGGAGCATCAATATTGGCGCGAGACGTCACCAAAGAAAAGGATATTGATCGCATGAAAACTGAATTCGTTTCGCTTGCTTCGCACCAACTAAGAACACCTCTATCTGCAATAAGATGGTTTTGTGAAATGCTGATCAACGGTGATGCAGGTCAATTGAACCCCGAACAAAAAGATTATATGCAAAATATTTCTGATTCAAACAGGCGGATGACTGACTTGGTAAATTCACTCTTGAATATATCTCGTATCGAATCAGGCAGATTGACCATTGATCCGAAACCAACTGATTTGAAAGTGATACTCGATCAATTGATAGCCGACCTTAGACCTAAAATAAACGAAAAAGAACAGCAGTTGATTATTAACGTAAATGAAAATCTGCCACTAGTTGATACTGACCCCAAACTGATCCAACAGGTTTTTCTTAACCTTCTCACAAATGCCATCAAGTATTCGCCCAAAAATAGTGAAATTTCGATTTTTATATCGAGAAAAGATGAGGAAGTTGTAGTACAAGTTTCTGACACGGGTTATGGCATACCCGTTAAGGATCAATCGAGAATTTTTGAAAAGTTCTATAGAGCAGAAAATATTGCTCAAGTTGAGGCAGACGGGACAGGGCTCGGACTCTATCTGGTGAAAACGATCATCAACTCCACTGGTGGCAAAATATGGTTCACTTCAGAGGAGGGCCATGGATCAAGCTTTTTCTTCTCTCTGCCTCTCAATCATGCCGTAGCAAAGAAAGGCGAAGTGACATTAAATAGTTGATATGCTAGTATTGAAACATGTCACCCAAAAGCTTATCTATCATGGTCGTTGAGGATGACGCACTGCTTAGAAAAGCAATAACCAAAAAATTAGAACTTATGGAGATCGGAGTCGTCTCCTGTGAAAGTGGTGCCAGTGCTATAGATCACCTCCGTGACTCGGTTAGTCTTCCGAGCGCAATCTGGTTAGATTACAACTTAGGAGACATGACGGGACTCGATGTCATATCCTTTATCAAGACCAACGACAGACTCTCCTCTATACCTGTTATAGTTGTATCAAATTCGGCAGGTGAAGACAAAGTGCAGCATATGCTTGCCCTGGGTGTTAAGAAGTATATAGTAAAGGCAGAATTCAGGCTGGACGAGATCATTAATACAATCAAAGAACTATCAACCAGTTATCAGTAAGTTGTATTTAATTAATCATATTTTTATGATGAAAAAAATTCTTATTGCCGAGGATGATAAGTTTCTAGCAAATGCCTATCGAGCAAAGATGGTAAAGGCTGGCTTTGATGTACTGATTGTCAAAGATGGCGATGAGATTTTAAAGTCTGTCGAGACATACAGCCCTGATTTGGTACTCCTTGACCTGGTGATGCCTAAGAGAGATGGATTTTCTGTGCTTGAAGAATTGAAAAAGGACCCAAAATACAATACGCTACCCGTTATCATC
The DNA here is from genome assembly GCA_037130495.1 of Candidatus Roizmanbacteria bacterium. GTDB lineage: Bacteria > Patescibacteriota > Microgenomatia > UBA1406 > GWC2-37-13 > JAGOLU01. The sequence goes on along the minus strand of JBAXSX010000003.1, from coordinate 24,845 downwards.
GCATCAAACTTGGGACAACGAGAGGATATGCAGAAAGCACTTGCCCTAGGAGCAAAGGACTTTATCATCAAAAGTGATTTCTCGCTCGATCAAATCGTCGAAAAGATCAATCTGCATATAGGGAAATAGATAGTTTGATACAGTATTATCTCTGATAAGTGTTACACTTAATCTATGGTTATAGATAGTGCACAACTACTCAAACTGATCCAAGAAAACAGTTATTTGGGCGAGGAAGATATCCGCAAAGCGGTGCTTAACTGTAAAGAAAAAGGAATTCTCCTCTATCAATCCCTCATCGATCTAGATCTCGTGTCTGATCAAAACCTCGGCAAACTCATGGCCGAATACCTAAAAAAACCATTTATTGATCTTTCTCGTACAGCTATCAATCGAGACGTTGTTCTCATCATTCCTAAAGAGGTAGCTACTGCTAACTGCATCATAGCTTTTGAGGACGATCCAAATGCTCTCAAGGTAGCCACATCTCGTCCCGAAAATACTACTCTGATCTCCAATATTTCTAAAAAGGTAGGTAAAGATATCCATGTGTATTTTGCAACCGAAAGAGATATATCGAATTGTTTGAGTATATACAAAGACGAGCTCCAAACCTCTTTTGATAGACTTCTTCGAGAACGATTTGGTGGTGGCAAGGCTCTTTCAATCGCTGAACTTCCCGTCAAGGAAGCCGTTAATTTGTTAATTGAATATGCATACTCAGAAAAAGCATCAGATATTCACATCGAGCCAAAAAACAATGAAGTACTCGTAAGATTTCGTGTCGACGGCGTGCTCCATGATGTGATGAGAGGTCCCAAGATCCTCCACGAGCAGATGATTACTCGTATTAAAGTCTTGGCAAGATTGCCGACCGATGCTCATTTGAGCGCGCTTGATGGCAAAATACAAATCGTTCTCCCCGAGGAAGCGATGGATGTACGTGTATCGATCATACCGATCATTAAAGGTGAAAAGGCCGTGCTTCGATTGCTCTCCTCGAAGTCAAGACAGTTCGGTCTCTCTGACCTAGGTATGTCAGACAAAGATCTCGAAAAAGTCAAGCAGGCCTTCAAAAAACCGTATGGCATGATCCTCTCCACAGGACCAACTGGATCAGGCAAGACCACCTCTATGTATTCGATATTGAAGATACTCAATACGAGAGATCGGAATATATCGACAATTGAGGATCCAGTCGAGTACGAAATAGAGGGAATCAATCAAATCCAAGTCAACGATAAAACCAACCTCACATTTGCTACTGGTCTGCGCTCTATACTCCGTCAAGACCCAAATATCATCTTTGTCGGTGAAATTAGAGATATCGAGACAGCGAATATTGGTATAAATGCTGCCATGACTGGACATCTCGTCTTGTCTACACTGCACACTAATGACGCTGCAACCACATTGCCGCGTCTCATGGATCTGAAGGTTGAGCCTTTTTTGGTTGCTTCCACCATTAATATCATTGTTGCTCAACGTCTAGCGCGAAAGATATGCGAAAAGTGTCGCGTCAGTTCAACGATGACAAAGGAGGAGATGTCAGCCAACTTTGCTCCAAATCTCGTTGAGAAGTTGACACAAGACAAGAATGAATTACGTGTATACAAGGGCAAAGGATGTAAAGTCTGTCGTAACACAGGATACGTAGGTCGTGTTGGCGTTTTTGAAGTGTTGATCATGAGCCCAGCTATCCAGGACCTCATAGCCCAAAGGGCAGATAGCAGTATCATTGCAAAACAAGCGATAAAAGAAGGGATGACTACAATGTTTGAAGATGGTATCTCAAAAGTCCTTGAGGGACTCACAACAGTAGAAGAGCTCCTTCGAGCTGTAAAGGAATAAATATGAACCTCTCAACATCTTTTGGCATCGTGAGGACTATAAGTCTCCAAGATAAGGTTTTTTTCACCAAACACCTCTCGGTGATGTTGAAAAGTGGCATATCTATCAGCGAGGCGATTTCATCCCTTGAGGCACAAACGTCGAGTCCATATCTAAAGCGCATCCTAACTTCTCTGAGCGACAGTGTCCTGAATGGTCAGCGTCTCGAGCGATCATTAGCTCGCTTCCCTGATGTTTTCGACAGCTTCTATCTCTATATGATCAAGGTAGGAGAAGAAACAGGAAATCTAGAAAAAAACCTTGAATATCTTGCTGTGCACCTGAAAAAAGACGCTGATTTTAAAAAGAAAGTCTTCAGCGCTTCACTCTATCCATCTATAGTTATCGCTACCGCCGTGATCGTTGGCGGAGGAACGAGTCTATTTATACTTCCACGACTCATCACCCTTTTTAAGTCTCTTGATGTGGTTATACCGCTTTCTACTCGTATTTTACTTTTCTTCGCACAAACCATGAAAGATTTTGGCATCTATATCATGACAGGAATATTTGCTCTCTATCTCCTAGCTCAGTATTTGGTTGGTATTCCCCGGATTAAAAATGTATGGGAAAGATTCACCCTTTCTCTCCCGTATATCGGTCTTTTTATCCAGAGTGTCGAGTTGAGCCAATTTTGTCGCAACATGGGGATTATGTTGTCGAGTGGCCTGCCTATATCACAAGCTCTCTCAACACAGATAGAAACTACAACAAATCTCGAGTATAGGAAAATAATATCTATCATCCTGGATGGTGTAGAAAAGGGAGAATCTATCACTCAAGTACTTGATGGTAATCATTTTGCCTATTTTCCAGCAATTGCCATCAGCATGATCAGTGTTGGAGAAAAAACGGGAAAGTTGAACGATTCCTTTACATATTTGGGTGATTTCTTTGAAGATGAGGTTGATAATACGACCAAAAACCTTACTACTATTTTCGAACCTATTCTATTGCTTGTAGTAGGGCTGATCGTAGCATTTTTGGCAATAGCTATCATATCCCCTATCTACCAATTTACCGGAAGCATAAAGCGGTAGTATGGTCCATACTTCATACTCTTCAAGAAACTTTCGATCAGGATTCACGCTCATTGAGCTGATTTTGACGATGTCCATCGTCTTAATAATCGGTTCTATATCGGGGGTATTTTATTCTCGATTCATCAATCAAAATGCTGTCTCGAATATTTCTGATCAAATCACCGAGCAGATGCACAAGGCCCAAATGTACGCCATGATGGGCAAGAACAACTCGAGTTGGGGAGTTAAGTTGGTTGGAACAAGCCTCACACTCTTTTCGTCATCATCGAGCGCATTTGATGAGACTTTTCCGGTTGATCCGCCAGTACTCGTAACCGGTCTAACGACTGTTACTTTCGCGAAAGCGACTGGTTTGCCTGATAGTGCACCAACAATAAACATATCCGGAGGTGGAAACGATAAAGTACTTGTCATCAATTCTCAAGGAGTCATAAACAGATGAGAATTCATAACAGCGAGGGCATATCAGTGATTGAGATTGTCATCGCTTCTGCTGTCTTCATCCTTTTTGCTACCGGAATAGCTCAAGCTGTGATTGGTGGGTTTGGATCTAATCGACGTGCAGAAGAGTTGACTATCGCGACTCAGTTCGCTTCTGAGGGTGTAGAGGCAATGCGGTCAATACGTAATCAGGGGTATTCAAATCTAGTGAATACTGCTGGGACAGGAGCTGCTCAATCGAGTGGCGTATGGACATTTTCTGGCGCAAATAATCAATATGGACCCAGCAACAAATACACAAGAGTTTTGACGGTTGGAGATGTTCAGCGTGATGGAAGTGGGAATATTGTCTCGAGCGGTGGCTCAGTTGATCCCTCTTCAAAAAAGGTAATCTCAACTGTTTCATGGAACTCTAGCTCTCCTCTTCCTGAAACTGTTGTTTTTGGCACATATCTCACTGACTATCGATCGGCCGCTTCTCTATTGGGAAATGCACTCGTGATATATGGTGATGGGAGCATCATCCCGAAATATAGAGCATTCAATACCACAACCAATGCGTATAGTGCAGAAAGTTCTGCGCCCAGTGGCTCCAGTGGAGCAAGCTACATACTAAGAACTTCACCAACCAAAACAGAGGCTATTGCAGGATATGCCACAAGTACTGGCACCCTAAACATACTTTGTTATGATGGAACGAACTGGAGTACTGAATGGAGTGCGAGTGTAGGCGGAAATGCAAATACGAGAAGATTCGACATCGCATATGAAACTAGCTCGGGCAAAGCAATTGTTTTATATAGCACCAATGCATCAGGTTCAAACGAAATGGCATTTCGTACTAAATCCTCAAGTAGTGGCTGCGGTGCCGCGAATTGGAGCGCTGCCACGAACATAACTCCCCTACGAACATCTGGAATAGTACAGTGGATAAAGATGGCATGGGACCGCAGGTCATCATCCAACTTAATAACCGCAATATGGGCTGACAATGCTCGCGACTTGTCGACTGCCGTATGGAACGGCACATCATGGGCAAATGAACCAGGTGCTGCCTCAGAAACAAATGTAGATGTTATATCCGGCGCGCAATCTGACTCCGAAGCTTTTGATGTTGAGTATGAATCATTGTCAGGAGATGTTATGTTTGTATGGGGAACATCAGTTGGACCAGGAACAAATGGGGTGAGATATCGGACATGTACTGGCGGAACAGCAGTATGCACATGGGGCATCGTCATCACACCTCCAACATTTGTCGACGATGCAACTAATCTCGATATTTCTGCCAATCCAAATACCGATGAGATAGTTTTCGCTTCTATTGGAAGAGGACAGAATGATTTGCAGATTGGATATTGGAGCGGCTCAACATGGACAGATACGGCGAGCGCTGACACATCCAGCAACTCTCCAGTTGCTGGATCACATCTAGTATCTACTGGATGGCTCATCTCGGGAGGGACTACACGCTCAATCGTGGTATATGCTGACCAGGGGTCCAACAATATAGACTGGTTTGTCGGAAATGGCGCCACGTTTACAAAGCAAGCAGATGCCGCCGCCGCCCCTCAACCAAATAATCCAAACGGCTACTACAGTCTCCAGATGAACCCCTTAAATACTGATCAGATGATGTTTAATGTATCTGATGGCTCCAATGACTTGTTCGGAAAAAGATTGGTGATGACGGCTACGCCAGTATTCACCTGGACGAATTCGGATGTCACGGCCCTTGAGGTGACTTTGCCCCAATCAATCAATAGTCCATTTTCTTTCGCTTATTGGAGAAACTAATATGAAACACAAAGGTTTTACATTCATCGAGCTTGTCTTGTACCTCGCTATTGTCACAACTGTCATGGGGGCTCTCGTGCTTTTCGCGTGGCGTATCATTGGATCCGGTGCCAAATCGGCAACCGAACAAGAAGTTTTTTCTGCAGCACGATATGCCTCTGAACGTATTAAATACGAAATCAGGAATGCTTCTGGAGTCAACTCTGTTGCCTCTAACAGTATTTCCCTCGCAAGTACTAATGGTGCCCAAAATCCTACTGTGATCGATTTGTCGGGCGGTAAAATTAGGGTCAAATACGGGGCATCTGCTGCAATTAACATAAATTCGACCGATACGAATGTGTCTAGTCTGACATTCACCAACTATTCATCCCTAGATAATAAAACAAAAAATATCCAATTTAGTTTCACTCTAGATAGCAATTACAATACAGTCGCTCAAGAGTACGTTGAGTCGACATCGATCAGAGGCGATGCCGAATTGAGGAGTAACTGATAAGTCAGATATTACAAACAACAATCATGAAAGTATACTCAAATTTTCAAAAAGGCTTTATCGCACTTACCAGTGTGCTGATCGTATCGGTCGTCGTTTTATCAATCACCATAACAGTGATATATCTCTCTATAGGCCAGGGGCAATCAGCCCTCGCAACGTACAAAGGAGAAGAGCAACTAACTTTTGTTGAAGGATGTATGGAAGATGCATTGCTGAAAATCAAAGCAAATGCAGGATACTCTGGAGGTTCGATAACTCGACCTGAGGGAACATGCACGATTACTGTCTCGCAAGCTGTTAATGTATATACCGTCACAGCAACTGGTATTACAACACTATACAAAAGAACTATTCAAACAATAGCAACGCGAGGATCCAATATTATTATCACATCATGGAAGGAGATATAAATACCCGCGGTAAACAGCGCGGTTTCACACTGTTTGAATTACTTGTCGTTTTTAGTATATTAGCTATTTTATCTAGCCTTCTCATAATCGCAATTGATATACCCCGTCGTTTTGCTCAGGCAGATGATGTTGCTCGGATGGCAGATCTCAAAACGATTCTCAGTGCCATTCATGAGTACGCGATTGAAAACAATGGGGCTATACCACCAGGACTCAGTCCAGCAGAGAAACAGATCGGATACTCGGTTTCTGGTTGTGTAAATCTAAACAGAGGGTGTGATGTTCTAGAAAATGCCTGCTTGGACTTGTCCACAACATTGGCAAAGTATCTGACTGTCTTTCCGAAAGATCTCAAAACAGGAAGCAATGCAAAAACAAATTATTCGGTGAAAATAGTATCTGATGTGGTAACCGTGAAAGCGTGTGGTTCAGAAGGAACAAGTGAATTATCTTTATCACTGTGATGGCCGACTTGACAAGCAAATCATTTATAAGTAGTCTTAATCAGAGATATGATATATACCCAAAGAGACAAGTCGTCTGGTTTCACGTTGATCGAGGTGCTTCTCGTAATCGCGCTACTTGGCATACTCTCTACTGTGGTATATACCGCCCTCGATCCAGGAAAGCGAATGCGTGAGGCAAAAGACTCCAATAGAACTGCCGACGTCGATACTATCCTCACTTCTATTCATCAGTACATCGTCGATAACAAGGGCTCACTGCCAACGGGACTCACAACAGGAATGTCTGAGACACAACTCGGCACAGGTGGGTCTGGTTGCGCCATCTCAACGGGAGGATGCACTGTTGTCGCAACGGCATGTGTGAATCTTTCCACACCATTGGTAAAATATTTAAAGTCTATCCCTATTGACCCCATTGGTGATACGACATATACAAGTGCCAAGACTGGATATTCTGTCATCGTTGATGCAAATAACATCATCACAGTTAGGGCATGTGGCACCGAAGGTACAACTAATATTTCAGCATCCAGATGATCTTCGGCCCCTTTGGGGGGCGTTATATACTATACTGATCCAATGTCACTACTTGACGCTTTATCATCAAAAAAAACATTGATCTACGTCGATAGACAATCACTCAGTATATGTAGTAGCGATAATCACGAGCAACCTCCTCAGGTCGCCATCCCCACCCAAGCCATACACCATCTCGAAGTCGTTGATCCTGACTTATTGAAAAGTGTCCTCGCCACTTTTGTGAGTGCGCATGATATGAAAGGTCCGCTGACTCTGGTACTCTCGACCAAAATTACTTTCGAAATGAGCGTCTTCCCATCAAACGCTGAGGAGGAAATACGTCTTAAAAATACATTCCTTCAAACACTTCCTTTCTCCCCCACTGACGTCTCAACAAAATATGTACCATTGAGATCAAATGGAGGTCATTTGCTTGTTGCTGCGAATAAAAGAGTCTATGAAACTTTGGTGCATGGCCTCGCAGAGCAAGGTATCAAGGTCTCGATGGTTGTTCCAGAGATTGCCTTTGAGATTGTGCGAGGGAATAAAATACCCCTTTCGTCACTCATGAACGTTCTCGAAGAGGAAAAAAGACTTGGTCAGTTTGCTGATTTCCTACACGAAAAGAGCTAGGTGATATCACTCAACAATGAGTGTCCCAACTTGTCCATTCGCTCTATGTGCTCCGATCGCACAATAATATTCATAGGTCCCTTTCTTGCTGGCAATGAACTCAAATGTTTCTGTGTTGCCAGATTTGACTGTTGGACCCTTCACGGCAAACTCATCTAAATAAAAATTGTGCATCATGCTGACGCTTGAGAATGTGATTTTGACTGTTGTCCCTTCTTTCACCGTGATTATATTTGGCATAAAGTAAAAGCTTCCTGCTTCCATTGCGATTGTTTTGACTGATGACGATGCATCATCGGCAACTTCAGCAGTGACCGGCGGAACTTTCTGCATCTTGATTGTAGTTTTTTGCGGGATTTCCTCCATGACTTCAGCTGTTTCGGTATTTTTTGATAGACCTTGACGCGATCCTGGTCGACGGATCATCATCCACCCGATACCGACTATTAAAACGAAAAGGACGAATCCAACTACGAGGTTTTTATTTTTCATGTGAAAATAAAATGATAATGAAGTGATAATCATACCCTACGAAAGCGCATATACTGCTGAAGAGTATCTGAAGGTATTCATGTCGAATATGTACCCTATTAAGTCATTAATGGATGAGCTCCATGAGCTCATCCTCCCATCGGTAGAACTCTGCAGATCTGAGATTACGAGGACGCTTCAACGTATTTGCGAGTATCTTCTCGATTTTCCCTGGTGAAGGAGTCATCACCACGATACGATCAGCCAGCTTGAGCGCTTCTCTCACCAGATGCGTAACGAGCACTACGGTAATCTTCCGCTTTTCCCATATCTGCAAAAGGAGCTCCCGCAGCTTGTCTGCAGTGAACTCATCGAGAGCAGAAAATGGCTCATCCATGAGGAGCAGATCGGGATCCATTGCGAGGGCTCGTGCGATACCGACTCGTTGGCGCATCCCCCCTGAAAGATTCCGAGGAAATTCATGACCATGATCTTGTAGACCTACTTCGTGCAGAAGGCTATTGATCATTTGCGTATATGCCTTTTCTTTTTTCCCTTGCATCTTCAGTCCGAATGCAACATTTTCGTAGACAGTCATATGTGGCATCAGCGCAAAGTGTTGAAACACAAAACTCGTGCGTTTATATGCCATGTCGACAGTACCTCGATAGTCAGAGTCGAGTCCAGCGATGATCCGAAGTAGAGTTGATTTGCCGCATCCTGATGGCCCAATGAGAGCAACCAGCTCGCCCGGGTACACTGAAAGGCTCACATCGTGCAGCGCGGTCGTGCGACCGAGATCAGTTTTGTATGTCTTGGTAATATTTTTGATATGTAACATATGAGTTTTATTCCTCCGTTGACTTCACACTCGCACTCAATAGATTCAGCCACACATACTTGTTGATAAGAAATAGAAGCATAAGCAAGAGAAGCACTCCAACCAGGACTATACGAGTTTGATGTGCTTCGCCTGCTGCATTGAGATATGTACCTAGTCCCATACCACCTACAATGATCTCAACAGCGACAACTGCCTCCCATGCCTCACCCCAGGCGATGATGGATCCAGTGACAATCGATGGGGTAAGGAGAGGTAATAGCACGTACCATATCCTCCTCCATCCTCGCGCACCAAATACTTCAGCTGCCTCGAATATCTCATGATTGATTTGTTTTTGACTGGTAAGTATGGTGAAGATGAGCGGCCAGACCATGGTCACGACTAATATCATGATAGTAACGACTTCAGATCTTCCGAATACTTGTGTCAATATGGGGAAAAGTGCAAAGGAGGGAAAGCTCTGGAGCACGTCAAGTATTGGGACCATGGCATCCTCAACACGTTTATTGCTCGTGACCCACAGGGTGATTATGACCGCGATGATCAGTGATATGAAATAGCTCGCAGTGATACGAAAAAGACTGATGAGAAAACCAGTGACAAATGCGTGGGCATCCAATGTGGAATATCCCATACCTACGATCATGATCGTCAATATGATCGATAGGATCGCCGAGATCTTGAGCCTGTGTCGTCGGTGATGGACGGTGTGGAGCGAGTGGGTATAACGCATCGATGAACATTATGGTAACAGATTCACTGAAATATTACGACCACATACTTTGGTGACATAGACTTTAGTATCGTTCTTGCTCCTGAGTACAGATAACGAAAGATGAATAGGTCGTCTAGTAAAGACCCAAAATGGGTGTATAGTGTGTGATTAGCGAATCATGTTCACATTATGCCCACTCTTATTCTCCTTTTAGTTGTTGGATCGGCTTTGGTCTACATCTCAAAATTTAACTTCACACTTGTCTCGGTCAACTTCGGCCCCTACGTGATCTCGAACATCCCTCTTTTTTATGTCATTGTCGGTTCCGTCGTGACAGGGATACTGCTATCTTACTTGGCCAATCTCCTCCCTGCGATCTTAAACTTTTTTGCGCTACGAGGGAAAAATAGTGAAATTAAAAAAGGCAAGGATGAAGTACTTGAGTTGACAAAGCAAGTGCACCAGCTCGAACTAAAAAATGAAAGACAGCGTCATCCGGCGGTCGTTAAACCAGAAGATCCTAACTCACTGTGAAAACATTCTTAGCAAAAATCTGGAAGGCTTTGCATCTGCCAAAGGGATTTCAGTTATTCATCATGCGGTTTGTTCAAGATCAGTTTCTCGTCGGAGTAACTGGAATCATATTCAATGAAAAGAATGAAATTCTTCTTTTTAAACATACCTATCGCACACATTCATGGAGCTTGCCAGGAGGATACATGAAGGCAGGGGAACACCCTCGCGAAGCGATTGAAAGAGAAATCAAGGAAGAATCGAATCTGGTTGTGAGTATAGATGACCCTTTAAAAACGCGCACGGATCGTGAAACGGCTCGCATAGATATGTGCTACACGGGTGCATATATCGGAGGCGACTTCACTCCATCTCACGAAGTATCAGAATATGGATTTTTCAGTCAAGATACCCTCCCTCTCCTCCGTAAAAATCAAGTGTTTTTGATTGATGAAGCTCTGAATCAGAGACTTCTACACACATCGTGATCGTCGCCAATACTGCATATGCTGTTATTGGATATGCCTACGATTGCCTATTGACATGTACTACAACTAGTTGTACTATTTGTAGTATGACAACCAGTACAACCAAGCGAGTCACATTGTTCATGCATCCAGATATTGCAATCCATGCACGTGCTCAAGCAGTAGTTGAAGACATGAGCTTGACTGAACTTGTTGAGAAAGCACTACTAAAATATTTGCCAAAGGAAACTGTTATCAAGAAGGTCAAAATAAAGGCCGGTCTTGATCATTGATCTCTTCTGTTACTCCAAACGTATCTTCGATCATTATCATTTGGCATATTTATATTTATGGTAGATCTAAAAAAGATTCAAAAGAATAGCAACGGAATCAGCATCACTCCTCTTGCTGTTGCGGTCACTGGCGCGGTTGTTGGGATAGGTTTAGCAGTTGCTGGTGCGGTAGTGCTCTCCGATGAAAAAAACCGTGAGAAAGTAAAGACCGTTCTTGCAGATGCAAAAAAAACTACTCAGGGCTACGTAGCAGATATTCAACATCGTGCAAAAGATAAGAAAAATGAAATAGAAAAGAAAGGATCAAAGCTAGTCTCAGTTGTTGAAGAAGCTGTAAAGGAAGTGGAAAAAATATGAGCGACACTATTAAAGAAACGATCACCACCCAGGCAGAAGAAACTCGTCCTACGGTGATTGTCCCTGCAAAAATAAGAGCATCACAATCTCAGTCAGCAGAATACATAATTTACTTTTTCTTTGGAGCACTTGAGGTGCTTCTCGCATTTCGGATGTTTTTCAAACTGATGGGAGCGAGCCTAATGAGTTCTTTCGTCGATGTAATATACACATTAACTGGCATTTTTATTCTCCCGTTCGAAGGGATATTTCGTAAGGGTTACGCACAGGGCGTAGAGACAACATCTGTGCTCGAACCATCGACGCTAACCGCCATTATTGTGTATGCCATTGCGGCATGGGGAATCGTACAGTTGGTACATGTGCTTTCAGGTGAGCGCCAAGCATCATGATCTTATGGATCAAATTTGTAAATTAATAATTTTTAATGCAAGAGGTGAATATATATGACAACAGTAGTAAATAATCCAACCCCAGTTAGTGAAAATGGCGGGAATAGTTTTCTGATTGGTATAGTCGTGCTTATTGGGTTCGTAGTAGTACTTATCTACTTTGGTATCCCAGCATTTAGACGTATGCAACGAAGTCAAACAGTCGCCCCCGCTCCACAAATAGTCATACCTGACAAGATTAATATAGATGTAAACCAAACAAAATAAAATATTTTTTAGAATTTAATTACTATTTTCGATATATATAAACTATGGGCATATTACTTTGGATCGTTTTCGGACTCATTGCAGGTACCATCGCTAGTTTTATTGCACCAAGTGCAAAAGGTGGCATAGTCGGATCAATCATTCTCGGGATCGTCGGCGCTGTTGTTGGCGGTTATCTCGGTCAGATGCTGTTTGGCATCGGAATCACCGGATTTGACGTGCGTTCTCTTATAGTAGCCGTAGTTGGATCGCTCCTCGTTATTGGAGTAAGTAGGATGATATAGCTCCCGTACTCTGAAGGTGGTGACCTATTTATGGATAATAAAACAAATGACACGAGCGGAAGTCTGACTATATGGCCAACCAACGCTCGTGTGCAAGAGGAGATGGTTGCATCCCAGAAACTGGATAATGTACGGACTGTGATAAAAAAGGTGCAGACTGACACCAATACAGTTGCGGGACTAGTCAGAAAATCAAACCGACTATTGCTTAGCATCTCGACCCATCGGTTTCCACTGGATATATTTCCCGATACGGTGAACATTGAAGAGAGTCGAATCACATTTATCACTCGAGATTTCTTCCTATCCTCTCAGGTCCACAGCATCGACATTAAGGACATTACAAATATATTTATTAATACTTCACCCTTCTACGCACAGCTATCGATCATATCGAAGACTTTCAAAGAAAATGAAATTCGAGTCAGCCATCTAAGAAAGAAAGAGGCAATATTTGCGAGAAGAATCATAGAGGGGTTGCGTACGTTTGAAAGTAAGCAGGTGGACACCTCACGTTACACCAAAGCAGAGCTCATCAGCAAACTTGAAGAGCTGAGCACTAGAGATATCGTCTTATAGATTGCTTATCCTCTAAACTCTTTCATGCTTTTGACCAAATACTCAATCTCACCTTTCGTGTGAGTTGCGCTGATCTGGACACGGATTTCATCTCTTCCTTTTGGAACGACTGGATAACTGATGTTGGTGACAAGAATATTTTTTGAAAAAAGGAAATCTACGAGGCTTCTCGTTTTCACCGGATCACCGATGAGCACCGGCTGGATAGGATGAGTCGATTCGGCAGCGAAAACAAAGCCCGCTTCTTTCATGAGTTTTTTGAAATATGCCGTATTTGACTGCGATGTCTTGAGCAATTGTTTCCCCTCTGGACTATCGACTATCTTGACCGCTTGGAGAGCTGCTCCAGCTGTGCCCGGTGGAATTGAATTGGAATAGATATATGTTGCCGAAGATTCGCGGAGGTAATCAATAACCTGCTGATTGGCAACAACATATCCTCCATCAGATCCAAATCCTTTCCCAAAGGTGCCAACGAGTACATCAGCTTTTGATTTTTTGAGACCTTCGACTCCTCGCCCATCATCAGAGCATGATGCCACTCCATGACAATCATCCATGACCAGCAGTACCCCCTGTGGATATTCTGCATCATATTTGTCTATGACAGTTTTCATCTCATCAAGTTTTTGATACTCTCCCAACATACTAAATACTCCGTCAGTCACCACCAGGACTCGTGAAAATTTTCCCTTATTCGCAGCAAGTATCTCGTCAAGACTGGCCATATTCATATGTTCAAATACCGCCCTGCTTTCTTTGGGTAGGTTGGCGAGTCTGATACCATCGATAATGCTTCGATGATTGAGTGCATCAGAAACGACCAGCACGTCACTCGTGACTTTCGAATCTTTATTTTGTCCGCTAATGAGACAATACAAAACAGCGAGATTTGCAGCAAATGCAGACGAAAAAACCATCGCGTCATCTCGACCATGAAATGCTGCAACTGTCTTCTCGAGATCTCGATGTATTTGCATTGATCCTGAGATAAAGCGCACTGCACCAGGCCCTGCACCGTATTTCGTGGATGCTGCGTGCTCTGATTCTTTCACTTGTTTATTGTGTCGCAACCCAAGATAGTCATTTGAGTTGAATATCAGGACATCCTTCCCATCAATCTGTGCAACTGTTGGACTCTTGAATGATTGGATGATGCGCTCATGACGCTTCGATGTCTTCACCCCATCAATTCGCTCAACTTCAGAATCAAGTACTGAAAAAAATGATTGTTTTGGCATAGTGATTATTTCTGCAATTTGTTTTTTAATCCTTCGTACATCGTTTTGGTCATCTTCGCGAGATCGTACTTTGGGTTCCATCCCCAATCTGTGCGTGCCTGGCTATCATCAAGAGATTGAGGCCATGTCTCGGCAATTTTTTGTCGGTGGTCAGGCTTATAGTCATACGCAAATCCAGGGACAAGCTTCGCCAACTCTTCAGCCAATTCCTTCGGCGTAAAGTCGATTGCTCCAAAGTTGTAACTCGTGCGTATTGTGATTTTTTCTGCAGGTGCCTCCATCAGTTGGATGGTGCCATCGATCGCATCATCTATATACATCATTGGTAGACGCGCATCTTCTTTGAGGAATATGCTGTATTTTTTGTCTTTGATTGCACCATAAAAGATGTGCACAGAGTATTCGGTTGTGCCGTCACCCGGTGGCACTTTGTATCCTGTTAGCCCTGGATAACGGAGCGATCGTACATCAAGTCCCCACTTGAGAAAGTAATACTGACAGAGGAGTTCGCCAGCGACTTTGTTCACGCCATACATGGTGGTTGGCTCGAGTATCGTATGTTGCGGTGTATTGGTCTTTGGTGTCGTTGGACCAAATGCTGCGATTGACGACGGCCAAAAGACTTTGATTTTGTATTTAACAGCAAGGTCAAGGATGTTTTTTAGGCCACCGAGGTTGACCTGCCATGCTAGTTGGGGATCTTTTTCACTTCCAACAGAGAGGAGCCCGGCAAGATGATAAATATCAGTAATATGATGTTTCTGTATCACGGCTTCTAGCGCGGGCACATCTCTGACATCGGCATTTTCGATGATCGCTTTGGTGCTCCCAGTCGATTTGTGACTAATGGCAACGATCGAATCTTTGGAATATTTTTTGGATAGTGCTTCGATGAGGTCAGTCCCAACGAGTCCAAATGCACCTGTTACGAGGATTTTTTTCATAGTGATATAAATTGATAACCTATTCACCAGACGCTATATGATAATACCGAGAGGTCAGGATTGAAAGTGTGTTATGCCTGGACGAATACATTGGATTTCTTCGCCCGCATAACATGCTTTCGCCTATCACTCAGAGTAAGCTCTTTGGTTAGCCGCTTAAACGCGGGACTAGCCAGCCTGCCATAGCGAAGCTTGGCGGCTGGGTGTGTTATTTAGCCTATAACACACCTCCCTCGCCTAAAACGGCGAGTACTCCTCTCTAGAGGAGAGTTCGAACAATTGGCTCACATCTCGACCCTGTCTAAAACGGCGGGTAGGCTCAGCCACGCCAACGATTTCATCGTTAGGCGGGTAAACCACAACGTGGCCCCTTCGGGGCATGGGATTCTTCTCCCGCCACGGCGGGATCAGAATGACTAGGTGGATGGATCCCGGATCGCACTTCGTCCCCGCAGAGCGGGGCAGGCTTGTCCGGGAAGTCAAAAGAAAATGCGAGACCAGTAGCCCGCCGTTTTAGGCGGAGATGGACTAGGCTCAAGTCTGCCCCTTTTACACTCTACGTTCTACATTATTAGTTGCGGCCTTTATACCTTTTCCCAAGCCAGTTTGCCTACTCGTCCGAAGTGACCGTTTTTGGCCAAATCAGCATAGATAGGTTTGCGTAAACCAAATCGCTTGATGATTGCACGAGGAGTACAGTCGTAATCAAAACCGATTTCCTTCCCATCGACGATCGCCGACTGGATCAACGGCTCAGCTTTGCCTATGACATATCCGATTTTGACAAGTACTTCAGATGCTTTGTGCTTTTTTAGTAGCTTCAGCGCAACCCATCGTGCCATATATGCAGCTGATCGATCGACTTTCGTAGCATCCTTGCCAGAAAATGCTCCCCCACCTACTGGTACACGTGGGCCATACGCATCGACCACGATCTTACGACCCGTGACTCCACTGTCTGCATCAAATCCGCCGATGTCGAACGCTCCCGTATAGTTCGCATAGATTTTTTTCTCATCTACTTTCAAACCACATTTTTTCACATGTTTGATAAGAGCACTTTGCGACTTGCCTTGGACTGATAGCACAACACTCGTGATCACACCATCCTCTATGGTAACTTGAGCCTTTGCATCAACATCGAATCCTTTCAGAAGTTTGCGTGCGAGGTACATCTCTTGGGGGATGTATTGATCGTTTTCGTTGCATGCATAGCCTACCATGATGCCCTGATCACCCGCTCCTCCTGTATCCACGCCCTGTGCGATCTCAGGCGATTGTGTGACGATATGGGATACCACATTGATATCATTTCCTGTCAATGACCGGTAATATTTTTTGACTATTTTTGCTAAATCGAGCCGGGCTTTTGAGGTGACTTCGCCAAACAGAGCAATCTGACCATGTCCTCCACCAGTCTCAATAGCCACTCGTGAGTAGGGATCTTGTTTCAGGTACTCATCAAGTATGACATCAGATATCTGATCACAGATCTTGTCTGGATGCATATAAGTAACAGATTCGGCGATGAGCTTGGCGCTCTTGGGGACTACAGTCATAACATAAATGAAAATAATAAGTGCTCATGTATCAATCGTGAGATGAGACATGCAGCAAGATGCCTGCGTCTCTCATCGCTTTTGGTTGGAGCACCGTGCATATGAGCATATGCTGGTTGCTGGCAGGTCAATCGAGCCAAATCTCTCCCTGCACTCTTGATAAAAGAGTTAAGTGAATGATAACAGAAGGAAATGTTCAAGTCTATTCATGCGCTTGTTAAGTAAGAGAGCAAAGTCACAAACCAGACACGTGGACAGTATGAGTGCTCATCCACACAAAGTATAATAGTCTGATGCATTATAGAAACAGTGCCATAATACTTGTCTTCAATCATCAAGGGGAGCTTGCGCTGCAGCTCCGGGCAGCAGATGATGACCAGTGTCCATCTCATTGGGATTTTTCAGCAGGAGGAGGGATCGACGAAGGTGAAGATCACTTCACTGCAGCACAGAGAGAACTCCGCGAAGAGTTAGGAGTCGCCTGCGATCTAGAGTATGTAAGGATGCTAATATATGAAGGGGAAGATTTCATTGACCATATTCATATGTACAAAACTACCTATGAGGGACGATTCAAGCCGAATCCCCATGAGGTGGCAGATATCGTCTTTTTTTCTCGTCAAAAAATACAACAGATGATCGATGCAGGCGAGCCTTTTCACCCCGTGCTGCTGTCTTTTTGGGACAAAAGACTGATCCCACTGCCCTAGTCTGATCTCTTTCTCTCGAGCCAACGAGTACTATAATCATCAGATGCCACTGATCGCAAATCGATACTTGAACGCTATGCAGAGATGTATGGTATTTTTGCTTATTCTTCTGTTGCCCACTCAGCTAGGTCTACATTTGTGGCCGTCGTGGACTAATATCGATGGTCTTCGAATCGATTACTTATCGCCGGTTATTTCAATCGTGAGCATCATCGCGCTCTGCCTCATCATGATACTTTGGAAAAGGAATGCTTACGATCGTCACGTGCATGTGTCCATACTTATCATCATCCTCATTTGCGTCAACACTGTCTTTTCACTCATTCCACAGCTGACCCTCTACCGCTGGGCATCTGCTGGGATCATGTCATTTGCACTTTATCTCATCGTGAAAAACCACGAATATGATCGTGAAATATTTCTCGGACTTGCACTGGGCACATGTCTCCAGCTCGTCTTGGCACTTCTCCAATTTTATTCTCAGGGCGCCATCCAGGGGATATGGTATTGGTTGGGCGAGCGCGCTGTATATCCATGGATGCCAGACATGGCGCAGATCACTCTCCATGGACGACAGTTTTTGCGACCATATGGCACTTTTTCACATCCCAATGCTCTCGCGGGATTTTATCTTGTTGTTCATTTCTTGTTGCAAAGTGGTCTGCCCATGACGAAAATGGGTTTCTCCCCTCATCTCGATCAGAAGAAGTGGGATCTGATCCCTCGGATTTTTTCACTACTCAAATACTGTGCCATCGTTGCATCTGCCTTGCTGGTCTTAATATCTTTCTCACGCACTGCGATCGCGGTATTCGTCATATTGCACATTGTTTTGGTTTGGAGAGATCCGACATATCGATGGTGTCGGTTTTGTCAGGTCGTCAGACCAGTTGTTATGATTTCTGTAGGTGTAGTTTTTTTGCAAGGCCAAGGTGATGTGTTCACGAATGAAAAAAGATGGTATCTGATACTACGGGCACTAGAAGTATTTTCATCACATCTCATCACCGGGACTGGCTGGGGTGCATCAGTTGCGACCACAGCCGGAAACTATTTTCAAAATATCCCTCTCTACCAACCTGTTCACAATATCTATTTGCTCTGGATGGTCGAAACCGGCATGATTGGAACGGCAATTGCACTATATCTCGTACACAAATATTGGCGTAACCTATGGCACGGATTGGCTGTTTCATCGCCCTTCGTCGCCCTTTTACTCACAGGGCTCAATGACCATTATTGGTTGACTCAGCCACAAAATATCGCTTTATGTCTATTTATTACTCTTTGGCTTTTGCACCAGCCTAAGTCGCAAATAGATGGTAAAATTGAATCTGGAGCAAAATAAGAAACATATGTATTTTACATACGTATTAGCGAGCTTAAAAACCGCAACGCTCTATGTGGGAAGTACCAGTGATCTAAAACGTCGATTTTATGAGCATAATGAGGGAGCAGGTGGCGTTTATACGAGTAAATTGAGGCCATTTGTTTTAGTGCACTATGAGGCATACGTTTCGGAAAAGGACGCGAAGAAACAGGAGCGTTTTTATAAGACAGGATATGGCAAAGAAGTCTTAAGAGAGAAGATCGCAAATAGTTTGAATATTGCCTTGTCGTCTAACGGTAGGACAGCAGACTCTGAATCTGCTTATCGGGGTTCAAATCCCTGCGAGGCAGCCATCTTTCGCTATAGCTACAGACTGGCTTTGCCATTTTCGAGACTAAAGCTACAGAGTGGCTTTGCCATTTTCGAGACTAATGCTACAGAATGGCTTTGCCATTTTCGAGACTAAAGCTACAGACTGGCTTTGCCATTTTCGAGACACTAGTTTAGCGGGTTGACATAAAAAAATATATTCGATACCATACCCACATGAAAGATACTTCAAAGGTGGCTATCGTGACTGGCGGAGCAATGGGCTACAAATCGGGTGGACCTTCGATCGGAGGAGCTTCGGCTATCCGCCTGGCACGAGATGGTTTCAAGGTAGTGGTGGTTGATTTGGGTGAAATGGGAAATAGAACCGTCCAACACATCACCGATGCTGGGGGCGAAGGCATATTCATCAGAGCTGACGTAACCATAGCCAAGGATGTTCAAAACATAATTGAAACGACCAAGGCCACATATGGAGGTCTAACCTGTCTCGTAAATTGTGTGGCAAGATATGGCCCAGGAATGTCGAAAAATATTGTGGATATTACAGAAGAAGAATGGGAGCAAACACTAGGTGTGAACCTCAATGGATATTTTAAAATGGCCAAATATGCGATCCCGCTCATGATTGAATCTGGAGGTGGATCAATAGTTAACATATCATCAGTCGCGGCTTTTAGTAGCCTACCCAACTTTAGCGTCTACTCCGTCTCAAAGGCGGCAATAAATGCACTTACCCGGACCATAGCTGTAGACTTTGCCCCCAAAATCAGAGCAAATACGATCTGCCCCGGATTTGTACGGATCGCCAATTCGGAAAACAAGAGAACGCCTGACGAATTAAAACAATGGTATGCAGACATCTCAAAACAATACCCCATGCGCAGAGTATGCGAAGTCGAAGAAATAGCAGGAGTAGTCTCATTTCTAGCTGGCACCGATTCGTCATATGTCAACGGTCAGACTATCATCGTGGACGGCGGCAAGAGCGCATCAGATAGCCACGATTTTTGAATTCGACGTATCAAGACTTCTCACCAACCACTGTGGTCACTCCGTTTTAGAATAATGAGTCATCATCTTTTGACTGAAAAGCATCGCTGAGGAGATTTTTTGACATGCTTGCAGCTACCGCCAGGGCGTCACACTGCTCATTTTCGGCATGACCATCGTGCCCACGGATCCATGAAAATTGAACTTTATGAGCTTGTACTAAAGGGAGTAGCAGCTCCCATAGATCGCGATTGGCGACCGGTTTTTTTTGTGAATTCCTCCAGCCTCGTGCTTGCCAGTTGTCTATCCATTTTTTAGTAAAAGCATTCACGATATATTCAGAGTCAGTCACTACTCGGACTATTGCATCTGGAGGAGATGCCTGCAGACCTGCAATGACTCCGCGCAGCTCCATCCTATTGTTTGTCGTTTTGAGATATCCCTGCGAACCTGTCGTGACGACTTTCGCATCTTGCTTTAAGATGAATCCATATCCACCGGGTCCCGGATTGCCCGAACATGCACCATCCGTATAGAGAGTCAACATAGATGGTCCAAGCGTACCTGATGAACTGCCTATTTTCTACTCATCATCAGATCACACAAGTAGGCTCGATCCATATGTCATAATAGCCTTATGTTTAACCTCACCATTGATGGACACCATATGTACACTACAGAGCTGCAGCAAAAGCTGGACCAACGACCGAGTATCGTAACCGAGCTCTCGCGCGCACGAGATCTCGGCGATAGGAGCGAAAACGCTGCGTACAAAGTGGCTCGATCACAACTATCTGCACTCGATAGACGTATCCGGTTTTTGGAAAAAATGCTCCGCACAGCTCGAGTAGTCAGACCAGTGAGTACTGAGCGGGTAACAATCGGACTGAAAGTCACTTTTGAATCTGAGGGAAAGACAGTGACATATCGACTTGTTGACTCTGTACAGTCAGATCTCATGCGTGGCGATCTATCGAATCGGAGCCCACTTGGATCAGCTCTGATGCATAAACAATCCGGAGACGTGATCGTTTATGAAACCCCTCGAGGTCAAAAAGCGTGCACTGTCATCCTCATTTCATATTAATGAGTGTCGTGGGGGATTTTTTTGTATACTGTAGCCAGCATTCAGTATGATCAAGCCCAATCTTTACACTTCTCCGACACCCACTGTTTCAACAACGCCTGCACAGCCAGGTGCGCCTCGACCTCTTACGCCCAAAAAAAAGATCTCTACAGCTACTCAGGCTATCCCATTTGTCGATGATGCCCATGATAAAAAACAATTCATGAAGACCATGGTCATCTCGTTTTCAGTATTTACTGTGATCAGCGCAATCCTTGTTGGTATGGCACTTTATTCAAAGTGGACTCAAGGGAGTACACAGGCTACCACTACCCGGGTTGTTCGCCAAGATGATACGGGCCTGCGAGTCGTCAGCGCGAGTGAACCAACTCAAGTGCCGGCCGTGACTCCGATAGTCCCCACAACCGTCCCAACACCTGGTGCAGCAGGCTACTCCGTACCGGTCATCACCGGTTCATCTTTCACCGTGCCTGTGATTTCGGGATCGCGCATTTCTAGCAGTCCTACTACCAATCCCCTCTCGCCGACCCTGACCCTCACTCCGACGATATATGTCACATCAATTCCCGGTTCTACAGCAACTCCGACACCGACAAGCGTCCTCTATATGAGCACAGAGTCGACATACAATCAAATCGACTTCGGCAATGTGCCCGTTGGTACCGAGATCACATCCGAGGTGACCATGCGCAACATAGGCACTTCCCCTATCACTATAAACTCCATGTTCTTTTCCACAGTTGGCGCAACGAATCCTTTTATCATCCAAACTGGCAGTGCCTCAACGCTCTGTTTGACTAATAGTGATTTGCCGTACAATCTCGGTTCAAATGAATCGAGGTGTATTTTGTTCAAATACACTCCATCAGGATCATCAATCAACTCGAATATGTTCCTCCTGTATTGGAATACAGGGTTTGTAAAATCAATCACCCTCAATGGGACTGTTACGACGCCAACACCGACGCCAACGATCACCCCGACTGGCACTCCAAGCCCTACACCTGCAGGCAAATTTTATTTGAGCAGTGATGCAACGTCTGGTGAAATCAACTTCGGATCTATTCTCCTTGGTTCAAACTCGATTGCTCAGATCACCCTGCACAACGTCGACAACGTTCCCATCACTATCAGCAATGCGTACCTAGCGTCGACTGGTACGGTAAATCCATTTTCGCTTGAGGCTGGGACTGACTCGTGTCTCATCACATCACCAACATCCTTCCCCTATACACTCGCAGCATATTCGACTACTTGTCTGCGTTTCAAGTTTGAACCTGGACAATACACAGTCAACACAAACTACTTTTTGATGTATTGGAGCACGAGACTACTGAAGTCAATCAAGCTCACAGGAGTCCTCATTACGCCAACACCGACTCTGACCATGACTCCTTCACCTACTCCATAGGTCACAACTCATGTAGACAATCGGCTATGATCGATTCTATGTCTTCAATACTTTTTATGGTGAGGAGTCTGCTCCTGACTGTAGCTGCCTGAGGAAATCCTGTGCAATACCATGCCATATGTTTTCTCAACGAAAGAATGTGAGCTTCGGGAAGGAGTGAACGAAGCAGATGAGCATGTT
This sequence comes from Candidatus Roizmanbacteria bacterium, assembly GCA_037130495.1. Taxonomy (GTDB): domain Bacteria; phylum Patescibacteriota; class Microgenomatia; order UBA1406; family GWC2-37-13; genus JAGOLU01. Next base: position 2,179 of record JBAXSX010000003.1, on the reverse strand, counting down.
CTAAAGCTGTCATCAACTTTTGCTGTGGAGTAGGGATCGAGTTTGTAAAAACCCATGGATTACCCCAGCTTGCCCTGCCGATGAGTGCTCCATCGAGATGATATTTTTGAACATAGTCTCTGGCTTGATCCAGCGACATAAGATCACCATTGCCTAACACTGTCGTCTGAGGCGAGATAGACCGGGCTGTCTCTGCAGCCAGTGCGATCTCTTCCCAGACAGCTTTGCCTGAATATAACTGCTTGAAAGTTCGACCATGTATCGTAAGAGAATCGATACCCTCAGCAGCAAGAGTCGAGACCCATTCTTTCGTCACGGGCACATCATATCCAATACGAGTTTTGATGGAGACGGGTATGTGGCGTCTCACAATTGGTCGACTTGTTCGTATAGCATCCATCTTCTCTTTAATAGGTTTGGGCTGCTCGTATGTTTTGCCTTGTGACCAATCTCCAATAGCCTGTTTAACTGTGCGTATTATCTGTGTTGCATGTGCAGGTTGGCGGATAAGCCCTGCTCCAGCTCCACGACTGGTGACAGATTTGGCTGGGCAACCCATATTAATATCTACCCCATCAAACCCCAGATCGCATACTATAAAAGTGGTTTGATAGTATGCATCCAGATCGGTGCCATATACCTGTGCAATGGTTGGGGTATCAGTATCATGTTTTACAAATGCATCGAGTACTCGGGGTGCACTTGCTTTGATTGCCTCAACAGGGACAAACTCAGTGAACAGTACACTCGGATGTCCATGGATATCCACGATCTGCCGAAACGCAGCATCAGTCACACCATCCATAGGAGCCAAACCAATAATGGGCTTAGGAAGTATTTGCCAAAAAGTCTGATCTGGATGGGACCGATTGACAGGTCGCTCCGAAACTAGTTTGATTGCTTGATCAGCCATATTGGGATTATACAACGCTCTACAAACAATATTGCTTGACAGGTATACTTCATAGAGATGTCACGACAATTGCTCCGATTCATTAATAATATCCTCGCGACGGCGATCGTTGTACTTGCGTTGTTTATACTCTTTTCTCCTTTTATTCCTGAGTTCCAACTGGATGTATCAAAACAGTTTGGACAAGGCACAGACCTCGACTCCACTACAGGATCAGCCCTGCTCTCCTCATCTCAGATACCCGATCAAAATACGGTGATCATACCTGAGATTGGCATACATGGAGTAATCTATGAGGGGAAAACGGCTGATACGATGAACTCGGGTATATGGCATAGACCACTGTCCTCTCATCCTGGCGACGGAGGAAATACAGTGCTCGTCGCACATAGATATTTGTACACTTCTGGACCAGATACCTTCTATCATCTGCCAAAAATACAGCCGCATTCGCAAATAGTTATCTTTTGGGATAAAAAGGAATATCGATATGAAGTCATCAACACGAAAGTGGTCGATGCAAACCAAATCGAGATTGAGAAGCAAACATCCGACAGCATCCTGACTCTATATACATGTACTCCACTCTGGACCTCTGAGAAGCGATTTGTAGTGCAGGCAAAGCTCGTGGAACCTTTGTAAATGAACCTATCTATATGACGATACACTCAATACACTTTGTCCCATACAAAAAAGCAGGCACACGCGAATATGTTGAGTTTGTTCTGCTGGTGACGGTGCTCATAGTCGTTGTCGGCTTCATATGGTGGATACAGAATGGCTACACTGTCAACTTCATCGACTCGTTTCGGTGAAGGATTTGTTTTGCCTGATACTGTTTTCACATTGATGCTGAATATTGTCACTTCGAGGTTGTCGAGAACTTGTTTCGGTATCCTCGCACTAACACACCCCGTCACACTTTGTGTGCCACCCCTCTCTAGAGGGGAGTTCAAACAAGATCCCGGGATCGCACTTCGTCCCCGCAGAGCGGGGCAGGCTTGTCCGGGAAGTCAAAATAATTGAATCCATCTACTTGATAACCTGACAACTTGACAACTTTGAACTTGATAATGGTTTGCCTTTCGACGTTTGACCTTCGACCTTCGACCACATAGACTATTGTGTATTCGAATCAGTATACTGACTGTATGGTCCCGTACCGTTCTTCTTCCCGTAGTGGTATTGCTGGCTTCACCCTCATAGAGCTTCTGGTATCTACGGGAATCATTGGAATACTCATAGCACTGGTACTAGTAGCGGTGA
>JBAXSX010000029.1:0-12184 GCA_037130495.1 Candidatus Roizmanbacteria bacterium | reverse complement strand
ACACGGACAAGCAAAACTATTCATTTTACCAACGCGTTTTTATCATTAGCTCGCAAATGTCTTCGCTCTCGTGCAAAGTGAACGTGCTGACAACGGACTGACGACCCGCAAACAACTCGTGATTGACACGGTCCGTGCACTCGACAAAGCGCCATACATCCTCGAAACCGATCTCCATGATGGTCTCACGTACAATGAGTATGGTGGGTGGCGATATGCCTTCAATATCTACGGATATACTCCGGTATGGAGCTCAGCCGATCAGGTATATAGCTGGATTTATCAAAATGAAATGAAATCAGTCAAACCACAGTTTCGAGTCATCGTCAGTGATGCCAAAACATATACCTTTGCAGTGAAACCACTCGCTGAGTATGCCGGAGGCATGTATCATACATATATCTTCCCCTATGAAGCTCGCTAACCTCACCATCGTGATCCCCGTCGCAAATGAATCAGCGAATATCGATCGGTGCGTTTCCTCAGCGCTTTTGGTCACCGATACAGTGATTGTCTACTGCATGGGCACGGATGATACCGAGGAAAAAGCTCGCGAACTGGGTGCACACGTCATACGATGGCCTCACAAACTTTCACCTTTTAGCGATGTGCAAGAGGCGATGAATCATGCTGTAGACACGTGCCAAACGCCCTGGATCATGCGTATCGACGCTGATGAGGAGGTTACCCCAGCACTCGCAGAAGAGATATCGCTCCTTCTCCAAAAAGAGTCTTGCCCTCTCGTCGCATATGGTGTCCCACGAGCCCAGTTCTTTATCAAAAAATTTCTCTATTGGGGTGACTGGGGGTATGATCGACTGGTCCGCCTCTGGAGACCCACAAAAGCTCGATACAAGCATGCGGCGAGGACCCAAGTGCATGAGCAACTCACGGTACAGGGTGATGTTGGATACCTCACCGAGCGGCTCAACCATTACTCACACCCTTCGTGGGATGTGCTGAATACAAAATTTCAAAAATATACCGATCTCGAGTCTGAGTCGCTCAGGATCTCAAAGCTCGAAGCTCTCGCAAAGGCGGTTGTCGTCCCTCCGTACGTCACTGCCCGCTGGATCATCTATCACCATGGGTATCGAGATGGGATATGGGGCTTTGTGGCAGGATTTATACGCGGATGGTATGAGTGGCTCACCTATACCAAATACCTGGCGAAGTCTACTCGATAGATTTCTTTTTGTAGATATAGAGCCCTTGGTTCTTCATAGCCAGCTCATATGCGGGATCTTTCTCGATAGTACGATTTAGTTTCAGAATATTTGAGATACCGGACTGATTATTTGCCCTTTGTCCGTCACGTATTTCAAATACGACATAGTCAGGATCATGGAGAGTATAGGCGTCGCGCAAAATGTGCACGTCTTTGTTGTGCGTGAGGTATCCGGCGAGATTGTTTTGCGCTGCGACAGTGGAGGTCTGTGGGATGGTGCGTAATCCCTCAGTAATATATTCGAAATTCTTTGTATTGTTGAAGTATGCCATATTCCGAGCGAGCCAAAGCGGTCCCCGATACAGATAAAATGAGATGAGTGAAATAGATAATGCGAAAATGACGATATATATCGGACGGATCGAAAATCGACGGCTCATTCGCTCAATGCTGATGATTAACATGAATGTGTACGTCGGGACCAATTCTGCGTTGTAGTGCAATCCCAAGCTCATCGTTTGGCTCAAGGTATTCACCATCCGCGGGATGAAATGGAGAGCGATCAATGGATAAAAATCCACTCCAAACACGCTGATGAAGCCCGAAGAAGCAATGAGGAGTAATACGTTGCCAAAAAGTCCCCCCATCCTATCCAAAATGAAACTCGACGAGGGATTCATATTACTTACATAGATACTTGCCCCACCGTTTGCATAGGGTATGACGACAAATATTGCTAATACAAACCAGATGAGGCTGATGCCCAAGATTCTCAGTCCTATTATGCGTTTTTTCTCATGCATCAGGAGCCAGAGTGCCAGTCCAATCCCCCACAGAGACAGACTTTCCTTAAAACCCAAGGTCACCAAAACACTCAGGATAAGGAGTTTGTAGCGCTTTGTTGCGACGAACCAGTAGCTCAGACAGATGAAAAAAACCGAGATGGTGACCTCATGAAAGTCATAAAATATCCCGTGATGAAGCGGCGTTGAGAGCACGTATATGATCTGGACAAATAAGGCCGATATGTGACTCTTTAGCAGCCGGTACGCCGTGAGATAGATGATCACGCTACTCACTGCTACAAAGCACGATTGAGCAATGAGCATGATCTCTTGGCGACTCGTGATCCAATACAAAGGACTGAGGATGAAGATGCTCGGATTGAAGTGATCCGCAAAGATCACTTTGCCACCTACAATAAAATGATCGATGATCGGTTTTTGAAATCGTGATGCGAGCCAAAGAGCCCGATCAAATATCCCAAAATCATAGTATCCCGCGTCATATTGCCAAAATCGGCTGAGACTAATGAATGAAAATGCACAACAAAATACCAGGGAGAGTGATATAGATATGAAGAGTGGGCCATTGCGTCTGATGAGTCGCATCTATTGATTATACTGTTCTTCCCGTGATAGATCGAGGTTGACCTGGGAATTTGAAAAACAAGTGTGTACAATACTGCATGATTCTCACTTACCCAACCGGTACCTCTAAACCAAATGCGATCGAGATCACTCTCGCATATGCGCGCAACCTCGGACTGCACACTGTCGAGCAAAATATCGACAAACCCTGGGGTGCATACTTTCGATTTGATGAAAAAGATGTAGATCATTTCATCGATGTCTTTTTCGCCGATCAAGTGATCTCACGTGAGGGCTTGCTCACTCCAAAGTTTCTCCTGGTCGCTCCCGGTGAGGCACTCTCATGGCAATATCATCGTCGTCGCTCAGAACTCTGGAAAGTGGCCTGCGGTCCTATCCAACTCATCCAAAATACCGATGATGCCTTGGTCGAGACCAAAAGATATGAGACAGATGATCTCATCGTCCTGGGAGTACAGATCCGGCATCGTTTGATGGGTGACAGCACATGGGGACTAGTAGCGGAGATCTGGCAACACACTGATCCACAGACACCCTCAGATGAGGCTGATATCGTCCGCGTCGCGGATCGATACAATCGATGACTTGGTTGTCCATATCTCTGTCATTCCGATGCACAGAGGAATCCATCCTCCCTCTCGATTCGTTCGGTATAATGTACCGCCGTTGGGCCCGTAGTTTAATGGTAGAACAGGGGTCTCCAAAACCTCTAATGGGAGTCCGATTCTCTCCGGGCCTGCCAGGCACCATTCGGAGCCTTGCTTCGCAAGAAGTCAGGCAAACGTGAGCCTGGCTTTGCAAGAAGTCAGGCAAACCTGAGCATCGCTTCGCAAGAAGTCAGGTAAACATGAGTATGACTTTGTAAGAAGTCAGACGAACAATGGTGCCGCAGTCAGGTACCGACTGGTACCTGAAAAACAAACATGATCTAACTCATGAAATTCTATTACGTGTACGTACTCCAGAGTATGTCGAAGGATTTCATCTACATTGGGTATTCCGAAGACCTCAGAGTCCGTTTAAGGACACACAACGCCCATAAGGTGACCTCGACAAAACATTACGCTCCTTTGACTCTAATCCACTACGAAGCGTATAGAAATATGAAGGATGCAAAAAGACGAGAAGAGTATCTGAAGTCAAACAAGGGTAGGACGACACTTGTGACCATGTTAAGAGAGTTCTGTTCTGAGCGTTCTTAAGGCGAAAACCCGAAATACGGAGGGCCAGGCTAATTTTTCAGTTAATACACATAAGCGGCTGAGCGTTTTTGAGATGTATACCCGAAATACGGAGGGCCAGGCTGATTTTTCAGACACTTTTCTGAGCGTTTTTGAGGCAAAAATCCCCCTTCCCCCGCTATTTCTACCTCCCATTTGGAACAATCTAAACCATCATTTACTTAACTATTATAGGTTATTTATGGTATACGGTCTGCTTATCTGATTTTATATCAGATTATGTATACGGATATTCGTTTAGACAAAAGCTGTCAAAAACGGATACCAAGTACCTTAACAAGTTGAGAACAGATGCCTCATTTTCGAGAAAAGAGCCATGTGATGCGCACAGGGTTGCTTTCTCGGAAATGGGGGAAAAAGGAGAAAAAATGGGTGAAAAAATGAATCTGGGGCAGAAGATTCTGCTCCTGATCGGGACATGTGGCCTCATCGGGACCGCCCTCTACCTCGTCATTAAAATGATGGGGTAGAGACGTTAGGTTCTGTTTGCCGTCTCATCTGAGACGGCAAACACTGATCGCATCGATGACAGTTTTGTCGAGGGTTTTCCGCATTCCCCATTCGGGAAACCCTCAGTCTCCTCCACTCAGTGTCCATTCGGACACCTTATATTGACCCATCTGTTCTCTTCTTACACTCCCATCCCAACCACGCTTGTGACTTCTTTGAACCAGAATCTGGATTACGAAAGTTCTTCTAGGCATGATAGCCATATATATGTATTGCTATTTATATGTATGGATACTATAATCACTGCATGGCGAAGATCTCTTTGAATGGGATGAAAAGAAAAATAGAGAAAATCAACACAAGCATCATGTCTCATTTGAAGAAGCTCGTCTCGTTTTCAACGATCATCAAAGGATCTTGTTAGATGATTTGGATCATAGTGACAAGGAGCAACGGTATTTTTGCATCGGGTATGTCGATAGGAAGATCATCACCGTGAGATTCACTCGCAGGGACGGAAAAATTAGAATTTTTGGTGCTGGATACTGGCGCCAAGGTAAAAAACTATATGAAACACTTAGACTTGGATAAAAACATCGTGTACAGCGATGAGCCAGTGAGATTTGGTCGGATATTGGGAGATGACTTCCTCCCTACTCCTGCCGAGCTTGCGAGAGAAGAAAAATCAGTCAAAATCACGATCACCCTGAACAAAGAGAGTGTTGATTTCTTCAAAAAAGAAGCCGCAAAAAGTGGTGGACAGTATCAGCGAATGATACGGAGACTCCTCACTGCATATGCACAAAATGCGAAGCTGAAATAGCTCAATTTCACAGTTTTCCCGTGTCTTTGAGTGAGAGCACGATCTGATCCGCGATCTGCATATACTTCTGCTTCTCCAGATCGCTGAGATTTGGGGATTTGAAAGTGAAATTAACAGAAATGTTATCAAATTCTGGGAATTTTTTCGTAAATAGCGGCATCAGATAACAGGTCTGTTTTAAATCATTCGCAAAATACTCATAATTTGTCACTCCTGCTCTTTGTCCACGATAAATGGTTTTTCCATCAAGTGATCCGATCTCGGTGAGCGGAGTGTTCAAGGGCGGTGGCAAACATCTATCCCCTCCTGTTCTACTTGGATCTGTGTCGTGAATGATTCTTTTAATAATTAAGGAAATATTACTGTCAGAAATCTCTAGTAGGACTTTGCCAGACTCGCTAATAGACATCGATTCGGGATAATTAACCGATAATCTCGCCTTTTCAAAGGAATAACCAACAAAATTCTCTGATTTCTTTGTGAGAAGAAGTTTTGCGCATATTGCTAGAATGGCAATTAATATCAATATGGCAATAATTATTTTTTTAAACATAATTACTTCGGTACTAACTGGTAATTAAACCAAATGTTATCATCTGGAATATTTCCATTCTTATCCAAACAATATACCGCACTGTTGCCATTTGTGGTATACCTTTGGCCAGGATCTTTGGTCAAATCTTCCCAGGTATCATTGAAGATTAAGCACTTATCGCTCGTATATCCCTTTGCAAGGACTATATGACCTGGTGTCAAAAACGAGAGAATTACTGGCTTTTTTAGTAGAAGTGACTGCTTTATGGCATCAAAACTATATGTCGTGGAATACATATCCATGGGTACACCTTCCCACTCCAGGTATTTTCGAATATTTTCCGGCCCATTATAATTACAGCTCGGCGCGACGGCCGTCACTGCAAAAGCCCCCTCGAGGTTGGGACAGGACTTGAGACTATCAGGAATACTCGCATCAGAGAACACGTGTGACCTCAGATCAGCCGGTGATGTATATGTGATTTTACCCATAGATGCTGCGAGCATGACTGCTGAAGATGCTCCACACGTCTGATAGCAGTTTGGCGGATCAGGCTGAATACCATTGTAAAACGTACCGACAGGACATTGGGTGAAATACGGCACGTCAATCATATGGGCTTGATACGTATTTTGTGATGTAGCCCCTGTGACAGGATCAATGTATGTCCGTGTCCACGATTGGTATTCTGGTATTGGAGTTGGGGTACTTGTGGGGGTCTGCGTGGGCATTTTGGTCGGTGCAAGGGTCACGCTGATTTCCTTGGTCACCCACTCTACGCACTGTGTCTGACCTGTGGGTACCTGACTCGTTTTCATACGAGTTTTAGCTAACGTTTTCCACCCATATATAGGCACCTGAGATGTGGATGTATGAGTGATAGGTGTCGTAGCCCAATACTCCTCCAGGGTATTTTGCACAGTAGTCGTGTAGCATGTCGCGGTGTAGGCTACCATGCGCGTCGCCCACTCGACCCATGTGATCACTTCAGATACCCATCGGGCGACTGAACAAGTGAGCACTTCCCACCAGTTACCACTACACACTTCTTTCGTGACTATAGCGCTTTTGGTGATTTGATATTGTTCCTCCCTATATTGCGTACAGGCATAGGCCTGGGTGATCGGACGAGTGACCCATCGACTCACGAGTTGAGGGACGTATTCGGTCCAACTCGATGTTTGTGTCTCATATCTGACGATCCCCCACTCATAATCTGTATATGTTTCAGGGGTTGATACAGACTGCATCACAGGTACTGTGCGCACACATGTCCGCACAGATTGCGTCGTCGCTCCGAGCACTTCGCCCTGTACTAGGGTCAGTGTAGGAGTTGGCGTCGATGTCACAACAGCTGCCGCAGAAGCGGTGGTAAATGGAATCGGGCTGATGTATATCGGAGTTGATGTAGGGGCGCGAGTCGCCGTGGGTGTTGCTTGCCCGCCTATCTGCGAAGCTGATGGCGTGGGCGTCCACGTAGGCAGTATTGATATGGTTGGGGCTGGCGATGGTGTTTCGCTTGGAGTGCCTCCATCCTCTGATACTCCACCACCTGCCCCGTTCTCTGGTGATGGCGAAGGCAACTCGCTTGGAGTCAGGGTCGGCGTGGGCGTTTCTGTTGGTGAGGGTGTAACTGTCGGAGTAAATGTAGGAGTGATTGTGGGTGTTGGAATTGGAGGTGGTTCGGAGATGACCTGCCCATGATTGATTCTCATGTAGCCGTCAGACACATGATAACTGATATCTTGGCATGTCGTATCATACGCATATGTGATACGATAGCGCCCCGCGGGTGACAACAGATCAGGCAAAAGATCGCTCAATCTTACGGGCATGATCATCGCATGACTGCAGTCCGGGGGTTCATACCCCATGGATATCACCCCTGTCTCTGTCTCACGATCTAATGCGGCTACTTCGATAGTGAGATGCTGACCCACAATGAGCCTATACCCCATCATTCGACCACCCTCAAATATCACTTCTGAGCCATCCTCTACCTCAATGTATGTGGTATAGACGACTGGTGTCGATTCGGTTGATGCATTTTCCCATATATACGTGAAGGCATCATGCACCTTCGTAGTACCAGGGTCGGGGGCAAATGTTGGGACAACAAATCCAGCCCCCGGCCCAAACATATACTGGGCATGAGCCCCTATGGGAAAAAGTATATGCGAAGCAAAAAGCGCAGAAAAAAGAAAAGCCCAGATAATCTGTAGTTTAGATATGGTCGTTGCGAGTCGCCTCCCCCTCATGTGACCCATTCTGGTGCAGATGATACAGGGTCTGATCTATTTTGCAACACTAAATATCACAATAGATCATATACCTATGCTTTGATGTAGACGGGACGGATCAGCTTGACGCCGATATTCGCGATTTTGTATCCCACATTGAGGAAAAAACCCACGAGGAACATGAATGCACCTAGATTTGACGCATCATTGATCATCTCCGGAGGAAGTATTTCTGTCAGTTCACTAGCTGTATTCCCCACCTGTGGGAGAGAAATATTACTATCTTTCATGAGTTTTTTGATACTGTCGCTCATGGGGAGACTGGGAGTCAGTTTAGCCAGATCGAGTTTAATTCCTTCGAAAGTGAAGAGTTGTGGTGGCCTCGCTTGCTTTGTGAATACTCGATATGTTTGGAAAATATCACTCGCGATGATCACAAATCCGAGCACGAGGCATATATATCCGATGAAAGTGTAGAGCTGAAAACCCCCCGCAGATCTGTCCACGAGTACTTCTGGTGAGACGGTCCCTTGACTGGTGATGTGTGGAGCATCAAATGTCCCTGTCGGAGGTTTGGGAATTGTGTTGGTTTCCATAGGTATACATCATCATACACAGACCAATCTCAACTATCAATTCTCAACTGCACATCCCGCTGGTCTAGGCTGGCTTTTTCCTTTTATCCTGAATAATGTCACTTCGAGCCGAGTCGAGAAGTGGACTGATAGACCGCCAGGTACCGTACGGTACCTGGCGGGGTCGAGAAGTGAACCACTTACTCTCGTCTTGAGAGAAGTACAAACTAGATCCCGTCCGCCAGCTGGCGGACGGGATGACACCGCGGTGTCACTTTACGGACTTTACAACTTTACCTGTCCCGCTCTGCGGGATGGACTTTATAGACTTTATAGACTATTGTCTATACGAATCAGTATACTTTCCCTCCATGAAGTACTCCCCTGCTCCCGATATCAAGGCTCGCATTGACCTATTGATACCACAGATCCAATTCACCCATGTGATACCCGAGCGTATCTATTGTATCCGGAGTTTTGATGCGAAAACGAGAGCCATTGCACGCATTTGGGGCTTCAGCAAGATCTTTCACGAGGTAGCGGGATTGCCCGTCACCTACATCGTCGAAGTCGTACATAAAAAGTATGACAAGCTCGATGAGCGCGAAAAGCTCAAAGTGCTGATACATGAACTCATGCATATCCCTCTGAACTTTTCGGGTGCCCTGCGTTCACACAAAGGCAATGGCTTCGCGATCAACGATCGCGAAGTAGAAAAAATCTGTCGGCAATATGGAGTGTAAACAAGTCGGGAGGAAAAATTACCAATTAATAATTAATAATTGATAATTAGCATTACGCACCAATTCAACCATTGAACAGTCTAGCAATATAACAATGTATTGCTTTATGGACTTTACGACTTTACCTGTCCCGCCCGCGAGGTCGAGACCAGTGAACCGCACACTCTCCTCTTGAGAGGAGTCCTTAAAGGGGGAGGTGTGTCATGCGCTCAGTAACACACCCCGCCCGCCTACGTTGGCGGGCACCCCTCTTTCTAGAGGGGAATAAGATGGTTCCTGATCTGCGTCAGGAAGTCAAAATAATTGAATCCATTGACTTGATAACCTGAAAACTTTATAACCTTATAACTGCTTGTCGTTTTCCCTTCGACCTTCGACCTGTTTTCTTCATCCATTTTAAATTCTAAATTATCAATTTTAAATTGATTCTCTCCTACCTTCCGCTGTTATACATATCGAATATCTGTGCAGCGGTCAACACTTCGGTGGTCACAAAGGGTTCGTCGATGGAGCCGTTATTAAACCAATTATTACCAGCGCCTGTAGTCATATTTGTTTGTAGAGGTATATAGACATCAGTAATACTGGCTGGAACACTCGCTGTCGTTTGTGCAACTTGCGAACCATTTACATAGAGGGTAATACTAGTAGACGGAACGTAAACACCAACTACGTAATACCATGTGGTTCCATTGGAAACATGTGTATTTGGATCAGTTGCGTTTATAACAGTTCCAACTCTAAACTCAAATTTATTGCCAGAGCCATATCCAGTAGCAAAAACAAACCCGGCTGTTGATGCGCCTCTAGCATCAGATTTTCCGAGAATGATACCGTCACCACTAGCCTTAACCCACGCCCCCACACTCATACTCCCCGTAATCTGATAATCAGTCTTCCTCACTTCATACCCAACAGGAGTCTTCCCAGACATTCCAGCACCATTCCATCCAGCATTCGCTCTTGTCTTATTCTGATAGATACTTACCCAGTTATTGTTTCCTACCCTTGCACCATCAGCTCCTCCCAAGTATCCCCAAGTAGTTGTATTGTCTGAATTGGTTATCACAATCATATATGTAGAATTCCCCGAGGTAGTATAGTATGTTGAAAAATTCTGACCACCATCACCAAATGAATTGGTGTCATAATATAGGGCGTCTATATTCGTAGCTATGGTTGCTTGTCTCAGATATCCACTTGATCCATCAAAGGTATAGGCAGTATTACGAATACCAGTCGCATTAGATACTACTCCTGTAGTACTTCCCTGTACAGATAGACTATTACTGGATCCTCCTGAGTCTCCGACTGGAGTCCATGCTTTTAGGGAGAGAGCTACGTTATCTAGGGGGGTGACGGAGACGTCGTCGACATAAAAGGTGGTGGAAGCAGCCCATCTTTTAATTCCTATCTGCTGTAATGTGCTTGGAGCCTTAAAAATATATATAACTTTTTGCCAACTTCCGGTAAGTGTAGTTGCATTATTAGTTGAAAAACCATTTATGTCTACAGCCATCTGTTTTCCTGCAGTTCCATTTACCCAAAAAGATAGTAGATAATAACTATCAACGGTTGTTGTAAAATTTTGGTAAATGAGTACGCTGCTATTAGATGCATCCACAACGAATTTAGCTGAATGACCTCCAGAATGAACTGTTCCAGTATCATCTGTCAATGTAGAACTACCTGCTGTTGATTCAGTCCATCCCGCCCAAATATCCGCGCCTCCTGTTCCTGCAACTTCCATCCCACCGTTATCAAGGAGGTTCGGGGTGACGATGACATTGTCAAAACGCCCATCACATTGCCCAGCCTTGCCAGTGCAGTCTACATACAATTTCACGCGCAGTCTGTCATCGCCTGCCTGAACTTTAATAGCTCCATCTACCAATGAAAATATTTGGGCAGTCACGCTCCTGCTAAATACCAAGGTATTTTCTGGAGTTCCCGCAGTTCCCGAATATATTTGCAGATACGTTGTTGGTGTATAAACCCCCGACATAATCATTCCGCTGACGTAATAGTTTGCTCCAGCTGACAAGCCGGTTAGATCTTGATATGCATACCCCGTCGTATTTTGAGCAATATTCAATGTTATATTTTGAGTATCTAGCGAACCATTATTTGCTGACTGTTTTGCGACAGAAATCCCGGAACCCAAAGTCCAATTCGCTACTCCAGCGGCTTCCATATTTCCATCTGCGACCAAATTCGTCCCACCCGTGAGCTCCGTAGACTTCGCTGTCAGCTTACTTGCACTTGCTCCACCGTTGTATGTCACGGGCTGTAGCGTTCCTGTTCCATCCATCTTGGCATAGAACTTCAGGCTACTATCAGCAACATATCCTGCTTCATTGCCGGTACCAGCATTGTAGAGAGAAGTAATCTCAGCTGTGGAGAGCACGCGGTCGAAGACGGCAAAGTCGTCGATGAGGGCGTTGGCCGGTCTGCCTGTGGCCGGAAAGCTGCCAATGTAATACGAACTCACTGGATTTTGAGGGACAATTGCCGTTGTAGTTTGCGACACTACAGAATTATTAAGGTACAGAATCCCATAATTTGTTCCGTCAACGGTATTTTTAGACCATTGCAATGTTACAAGGTACCACGATCCACTGTTTATAGTTGCCGCACCTGCGATGTTTATTTCACTGTTACTTGGAATCCTAGCGGAAAGTTGACTATTCCCAGCAGTGTAGATGACAAATTTTTGCGAACCTTGACCATCACTAAACAGGTTGTGTTGTACCCCATCATTCCCATTCCAACTCGGTTTCACCCAAAAGCTGATCGTCCCCTGATTGGTATTAATATGCTCATAGTTATTCCCAGATATCTGTGCTCCTCTATTAAATGTCAGTGTTGACCCTGCTGTCCCTGCTGCATTCCCATACATAGATACTGCCTGACCTAGTTTCCCGGTATCCAGATACCCACTGGCCTTGAATTGATTAGAATCTGTACTGGTTGTCTCATCGAGTCTCCATTGTCCCGTATACGCTAAGATAGCAGGAG
>JBAXSX010000028.1:0-12468 GCA_037130495.1 Candidatus Roizmanbacteria bacterium | reverse complement strand
CTCCATAACTGACGGTGCTATTGGCGAGTTGTCCATTGGTGATACCGGCTGTTGCGTTAAGGTCTGCGGTGGTGATCGTGCCATCAGTGATTTCTGATGCGGTCACTGCCCCCAAAACTGCAAGTGGCCCTAAACCAAGATTAGATCGAGCTCCTGACGCGGTTATCGCTCCAGTTCCCCCGTTTTCTATGGCAAGTGTTCCTGTTAGAGTGAGGGTTCCTGAAGCAGTTACTGGCCCACCGGTGAAGGCGAGTCCAGTAGTCCCCCCTGAGGCGTCCACAGAGGTGACAGATCCCGTTCCTATCGCAGCGATCCAGGCAGGATTTGAGCCATCCGTTGTGAGGACTTCTCCACTATGCCCTATTTGAGAAGGGAGTAAGTTATTCAGCGCACCCGCTTGGTCAGTCGCACCGGTTCCTCCGCGATCGACGGTGAGAGTGCCTGATGTGCCGGTGAGTATCGGAAGGTTCGTAGCGTCGGTAAGATCAAATGCAGGAGATAAATCTGCCCCCCCAAGTGAGACGGTCACTCCTCCAAAGTTCACGCTACTATTGGCGAGTTGAGTATTCGCGATGGCAGCTGACGCAGAAAGATTGCTGGCCGATAGTCCAGATATGGAAGTTGTGGTTACTCCAACTATTCTGCCTTGTGCATCTGTTGTGAATACTGGCACGTGTGTTGCTGACCCATATGTGCCAGCAGTCCCCACATTCGCCAGTTCCACAACTTTTTGGGGCTTCTCCACAGCCAGATTCTGTATCTCGGCCAGAGATTTTTCCAATGCGCCCAATCTCGCGTCTACGCTGAGACTGTTTGCAGATGGAGGAACTGTTGCGAGCGGTTCCGAACTGGGATCCGATACAGCACTCGTCTTTTGCAGATCAACAATCGGATTCGATCCTACCGCACTGCCGAGCCCATTTGCATCCAATTCCTGGGCATCTTGTGGCTGCGATATGGGCAACGATCCATCTATTGCATAGAGCTGGCTGAGCAGATTATCCTGCGATGGATCTGGCGCCTCAGCAACGAAAAACGCACTACTCACTCGCGTGCATATAATCAAAAACATGATGAAGAAAACACCAACTCGTCGTGTCATGAAGGCGAGTGTTTTCTTTGAAATGCGAATGATTATATGTTTGTGCATGGGTTACTATTGGTAGTTTATGATCGAACGATAGATATGTGAATCTTCTCTCAAATTTTCCCAGAAAAGGATATCCGTTTTGGATATTTTCATTCCTGAGCTTGATCCTTGTGATTTTGTACTCTGCTTGACAAGTTGCACTTTGCCACTTGTTGCATGGACATTGTTAAGTGAGTCTCTATTGAGTATGAGTTCGGATCCACCTTTAGCCAGCATGGCTCCTTGCTCATGTTTGAGATAGTACACTCGGTTGAGTAAAACACTTTTTTCATCTGTATTAATCATTTTTCCAAAAAAAACTTCTCCATTTTTTAGAAAAACTACTTGGAATCTTCGACTGTCTATATACATCGATCGAAGTATTCCATAGCTCAATGCGCACAAGAAAAAAACCGCACCAACAATCCGAACAACATTCATGATGCTAAAAAAGACTGTGTTTTGCTCACGTGGAACGACTACAAGCTGGTGCATTGGGTGTCGACTATGATTCTTGATCATTAGAAAAAATGAAATAAAAAACCCCTATGATATACAAGGATGTGTAAAGCGCTATATATATACAGATGAAATACAGTGCTATAACATACAGTAACATAATTTGAACAGTAAAGTCAACCGTGGCTACAGATATTATTCAAATAGACTGACCTACCGCAATATTTGCTATAGACCATGCTCATTCATCAAGTAAAATACATCTATGTCGTCCAAACTTTCTCTCGGAATCGTTGGTCTCCCAAACGTTGGCAAGTCAACCCTTTTCAACGCGTTACTAAAAAAACAAATTGCACTCGCAGCAAACTATCCCTTTGCTACTATTGAGCCTAATATAGGCGTTGTTGACGTCCCAGATGAACGATTGGCTGAGCTAGCGAAGGTAGTCGGCACCCAAAAAATAGTTCCCGCCATCATCGAGTTTTATGATATTGCAGGACTGGTTAAGGGCGCCTCTCAGGGCGAGGGATTAGGCAATCAGTTTTTGAGCCATATCAGAGAGGCCTCCGCCATCGTCTATGTATGTAGACTATTTGAGGACAAAGAAATCATCCATGTGTACGATTCTGTTGATGCAATACGTGACTTATCTATTGTCAAAAGCGAGTTGATATTTGCTGATATTCAGACACTCGAAAAACAAAATGAGCGAAAGCCTCCAGTACTCCCCCCGAGTATAAACATCAAAGTCACTCCAGAGCTTTGGAAAGAGACAATCACTCTGTGCAAGACTCATCTCAATGCAGGCAATCCGCTAAATACCCTCACATTGAATGATGAGGAAAATGTCATCGTAAAAATGCTTAATCTCATCACGTTAAAACGAGAGATTTATGTTTTCAACTTATCTGAGCCTCAGCTGAAGGAATACCAGGCAAATAAGGATTTGTTTATCACCAAATACAAATTAGAGGAGCTGTCAGACAAATCAATCATGCTCAATGCAAAGCTTGAGTCTGATCTGGCCTCTTTTGCACCTGATGAGGCTGCCATGCTCCTTGATGAATACCATCTGAAAGAGCCAGGCCTTAATATTCTGATCAAAAAAGCATACCAAACACTCGGACTCATGTCGTACCTGACTGCTGGAGAGATAGAAGTCCGCGCATGGACTATTCCCATAGGCGCTACAGCTGTCGAAGCAGCAGGTGTGATCCACACTGATTTCATCAAAGGATTTGTGAAAGCAGAGATATTCCCCTACCGCGACTTCATTGCTTTAGGTGGATGGGCAAAGGGGCGTGAGCAAGGGAAAGTCATCATGGCGGGTCGAGACTATATCATGCAGGATGGAGACGTTGCAGACTTCAAGATAGCGAATACGTAAAGGAACTTCAGCAATGAGCAAGGAACTCATCACGAGCACTCGACAATATATTGAGATCATACATCCTGTCTCCTGCCAACATACTCTGTCCTGAGAGTTTCAATACCAACTCATCTGATATTGATAGAGAGCATTCCAACGGGATAAGTATACTCCCACGTAGTATTTTCTGAGTAGCGTGGGAATCATGATGGTAGAGCTGACACCAGTCATAGTCTTTCTTGGACAACAAGTATCTCTTGTTTTGATTTGTGTATAAAAAGATCTCAAAATCTTCAGGGCATGCAGTCTCAATCACAATATCATTTTGCTGCCCTGTACCAATACTGATGAGATTGTTGTTCTTGTATTGCTTAAAAGTCTCAAGGGTCTGTAGCTTATTTGCTTTACGTTGATACAAGTGCATATATTGCCGATGGAGATCTTTTTGTATCAGTTCCTCTGTGCTAAATGAGCTCATTTGCGGGAGATCTGACTTTTGTTGAAAAGAAAGAATAAACATCACGCGCTGAATATTATCGAAAATTTTCTCGTACAAATTCGGATTGCTCTCCGATAAACTGCTCAATAATCTCGTAATATCATCCTGATGTTTCAAATCAAAGGAATACAGTTTTTCATCATGAAAAAAAACGAGATATTTGATGTCATTTACTGATATTATTGCCGTCGCGTGGGGCTTTGTATAGATGCTTTGTCCATCAAGAAGTATTTTTTGATTTTTTGTCTTTATTTCGATGCCAAAACGCTTCGAATAATGTATTTCTGCGGAAATAAGAGGCAAATAGAGACTATATTTTGAGGCTCTATGAAAGGTTTTCTTATTTTCGTGATGATATTTGGGGCTCTGCAACATAGATATGCATCCATGCTAGACTATTTTTATTGAAAATGCAAGACCATTATGAAAAGAAGCGAAGTTACGGTCGTAGACAATAGTAGACGATCCCCCACCAGCGCAAAGCGCTCATAAAGTGAAACACAAAGCCCTGCCACCCATCCATGCATCCTTTGTGTCTGATGTATGTATTCAAAAAAGTATATCCAGGATAGACCAGAATATACTTCATTAGGAGCAAAATATGCGAAATATATTTTTGCAACGAAGAAGTGTTCATTTCGTCACTCTTTTTTTTCAGTATCACTGCTTCAGCTTTGCAATATCTATGCCATCTGTTGATGTAGCGCGCCCAATTTGGGTCTGAATAATGATTCATGGGGTGTTTGAGCTGGCCAAGCCATTTTCCTTCTATAAGATGGGATCTGGCCTCAGCAGTTGGCTCGACATTTTCGTGAAGACTTTTGCACGGAAAATACATAGTGCCTCGTCGGTAAAGACGTATGGTATAGTCCGGATAGACACCACCTTTCATCAAAAACCTGCCGAGAAATAGATTTTTACGAGGGATTTGATATGCGATTACATCCTCATTCTGAGCGGATATGGTGGACAATATCTCGTCCCGCAGTTCAGCAGTGATTTCCTCATCCGCATCGAGCTGTAGTACCCAGTCGCCCTGTGCACTTTCGATGGCCTTTTGTTTCATCCGATGAAACATTGGATCGTTTTTGACCGAGATGATGCTGATCTTTGGCCCTCGAGATCTGAGTGCCTCCAGGGTGCCATCAGTCGATCCTCCGTCCACTATCACTATCTCATCGACCCAATCGATGGTCGAATCGATAACAAGAGGGATATGACCGACTTCGTTATAAAGTGAGATGCAAAGAGAGAGCCTCATGGTATACTGTATAGAGCATTAACACGTTCTATTCTACGCTATAAAAACCACTCCGTCAAAGACTCTGAAACTCGTCATCGTCCCTCACATCGCCCTCCGTACGGTGAGCGATCCAGTGACTACATTCGATGAGACACTCGATAACATAATCGGTCAGATGAAAACCGTCCTCGCTCAGGCTTCAGATCCCATTGGTGTGGGATTGGCCGCGAATCAGGTCAACGTGCTCAAGCGACTATTTGTTACACGACTTGAGCCAGGAGCCAAGACCAATGTATATATCAACCCCCAGATCATCAAAAGACAAAATAAACAGGCTAAAAATGATCATGACGAAGATGATGAGCCACTCGAGGGATGTCTCTCAGTACCCCGTATTTGGGCACCAATTGACCGAGATTGGATGATTCGCCTCTCATGGCAGGATCGAGGACAAAAAACACATGAGCGCGATTTTGATGGATTTGAGGCCGCTGTGATACAGCATGAGATCGATCATCTTGACGGCATCCTTTTCACCCAGCGTGCTATGGAACAAGGGAAGCCAATCTACGAGGAACGCGGTGGAAAACTACACGAAGTGATACAACCGTGAATGAGCCTATGTTAGGTAGAAAGTCTGAAGAAAGAGCTATTAGACCTGATACTTGGCAACAAGGACTTTTGGTTTGCGTCCATCAGCAATATCTTTTTTGACCCGTTTGAGAGCTCGAGCACTGATCTTGACCTTGGTTTTGATACCATCGAGCAATATAGTGACCGGTTGGAGGTTGGATTTGAAGATATGAGCTGTTTTTGGAGCTCGTTTCTTCCATCGTCCACCTGCAACACCGCGATGATGCGTATGTGAGCGTCCGTAGAGATTGCCTTTGCCAGTGATAAAACAGCGTGCCATAGAGTTATTAAAACTTTACCAACCAAGGGTATATGGTATCATGGAGACGCTCTTTTTTCAAATGTAACAATCAAAGCATATGCTCGATATCATCACCAAAAATCCACTCCTGGGCTTGATCTATATACTTGTGCTCGTTTTCTGCATCACTATCCATGAGTTCGCTCATGCGATAGCAGCTGACAAGCTCGGCGACCCAACACCTCGATTACAAGGTCGCATCACCCTCAACCCGCTCGCCCATCTCGACCCTCTGGGCAGCATTCTCATGGTGTTCACTGGGTTTGGATGGGGACGCGCAGTGGTATTTGACCCGTATAATTTGGAAAACCCACGTCAAGATGGTATGAAAATCGCCCTCGCTGGACCGGCGATCAATATCGCAGTGGCACTCGTCTGCTCTGCTCTCCTCAAGCTTACCCCGCTCGGCGGGGTCGCAGTCCTCGGGAGCATCATCGCGATGGTCATACAAGTCAACCTGAGTCTCGCCCTTTTCAACCTCATCCCAGTTGAGCCACTCGACGGCTTCAAAATAGTTAATGGCTTATTGAGCAAAGAACAGTCATGGAAGTGGGAAACGCTACGTCCGTATGGTTTCTATATTCTTATCGCCTTATCCGTGCCGTTATTTGGACCCGCTCCAATCGGTCTCATTTTGACCCCACTTCTCCGGTTCTTAC
This sequence comes from Candidatus Roizmanbacteria bacterium, assembly GCA_037130495.1. GTDB lineage: Bacteria > Patescibacteriota > Microgenomatia > UBA1406 > GWC2-37-13 > JAGOLU01. Next base: position 6,176 of record JBAXSX010000028.1, on the reverse strand, counting down.
TTGGAGTTTTATTGTAAGGATTCATCTACCTGCACATCCAGCTCGGAGATAGTCTGATGTGCTACACCCGTTGTCGAGAAGTGATCTGATGGTTGCACAATCAGTGGATGGACAGGTGCTCGATTTGATGGTTGGTGAAATAACGAGATTGTCAATAGGAGCTATCGTGGATGTGGGGATCGTGGTATCAGGGATCGTTGGTCTTGGAAGTGCGGTTGCTGATGTCTGCTTTGTCACAAATGTCCATGGATTGCCTGCATCATCAAATGTCTTATCGCCTACTTTGATATGGAAATAGTACGTCGTTGATGGACGAAGGAGTGACAGATCTACTCCGTGATTTTTTGATGAGAGTGTTTCTGGAGCGATGAGAGTCAAAGATGTTGGGTTGGTCCCGTACTCGACATATCCCTGATTTTCGATCGACGTGGTCCAGTCGAGGCGTACGGATTCTTCGGTGACTTTACTAATGATGAGCTCTTGAGGGGCATCGTTGCTCGCCTCTACGAATACACCCGAAAAATATGCTGCAGATCCTGCGACGAGCAACAAGAAAGAAAGCGTCAATCCAACGCCCACGCCAAGCCACTTGTTGTATTTCTGAGTGCGGAAACTTTCGAGAGTAGCTACTTTAGTATTGTCCATGTGCGGTACACCAATATTTTACCCCACTAACCTGCGAAGTATAGTACCAAAACTAATGAATAGTCCTCCGGAGATCAGTGCATAAATAGTATTGTCAAATGCTCCAGACTGAGGGAGTTGTGTGGCGGTATTTTGGGTAGTCGTAGTTTGGGTGGTAGTCGTAGATGTAGATGGGCGAACCGTTGCTGGTGTGCTTGTTGGGGTCGTCGTGAGAGATGGGTTGGATGTGCCATCACCGATACTGACTGCGAGGACTTGGGCAGCTGTAGATGAACAGTCGATGACATTTTTGGGGTCATCAGCAGTCATATTGAGCTTCGAGGTATTTGTCTGGACATCCGTACAGAGATAGGTGATTTGACTGGTTCCCGCCTTGATCGCTTTGAAGTTGACCGTGGCGATGGTACCAGTTCCCTTTTTTCCCGTCGTACCCTCAGGAAGGGCGCCGATGAAAAGAGTGCCCGGAGTACTGATGCTGTTGGTGATGATCGGGAAAAAGTCACCGGGCTCTACAGATACAACTTGCAATGTATTGAAGTCGTATTTGAGCTTCACATCAGCACTATTGATAGCATCATCAGCATTCACATTCACCTTGATTGCGATGGGTTGGCCAATGTTGCTGTTCACAGATGTTTTATCGAAAGAGAGCGAGTTTACCGCGTAGGCAGATGCAGGAACAGCCATTGCAAATGCAAGCAAAAGAAAGGCTCCTATCAGGACGCGGGTGTACCGAAGATACATATGTATTATCGAGTCTATCATGTATTACATCACCATGTCAATCACAACACTCATTATTGTGCTGTCGCACTCACTTTTTCGAGACCATTTGTAGTGGTGATGTCATCGAAAATCATCTTGCTCGTTTCTTTTCCGACTGATTCGACGATCTCTGGAGTCAGCGCACCATCTGACAGGGGTTTGATTACCAGCTGAATGACCATATCGCTTGGAGCGAGCGCTAACTCGCGAGTGATATTGATTTTTTTGACTGCAGTGAGGGTCAAATGGGTTGGCTTCTTGAACTTGATCAGATCAAAGGTGGTCGATTTTGCGGATACGACCTCGTAGTCTACCCCAGTCATTTTCACGAGTGCATCGAAGCCCTGGACTGATCGTCCTCCCGAGTCTCCATAAACAGAGAGGGCGACCTCACGACCTGCATAGACGTGAAGCAGATCACTATCAGACTTGACTGCAAAAAAAGCCTTCGAGGCACTAACTGGTGCCACAGATGGTACAGATACCACTCGCTCAGTACTTGCCGAAGTCGATGGCGAAGTAAAAAAACCATTCGTCTGGGCACGTCGTACGAGAAACAATCCAAGACCACACAATCCCACCATGATGGCGACTATGATGACACGGTATATATTGCGATGGGGATGGAGTACGGGTATTTCGTCCATAGGATAACTATATATCAATCTTCATCAAGATTATTCACAACATTGGAAATAGTCATGAGATAGTCTTGGGTGTCGATTTGTCCATCCATGTTGAGATCTCCGATTCGCAATAGCTCAGGGTCTTGAGTGCCGAGATTTTTCCGAATATATGTCAAATCGGTTGAGTCAATGACCCCATCTTGTCGTGTGATGAAAAGATCTCCAGCAGGTAGATACACCTTGGTGAAGTCATATGGACCGTTGAGTCCATTTCGGAAATCGAATATACCCATGTTGTCTTTTGAGCAGACATATGCATTGTCAGGCTTCGACTTTGACTTATTTGGCTCCGGTTCACAGATACGCTTCGCCAAATGCTTCGATCCTTTGACGACAAGTTTATAGCCTTTGCCCGGTTTGATGTATCGGGGATCAAAGGTGACGATACCTTCAAACACTCCATCCCCTATCGAAATGAATTCATTCGATACTGGGTCGATCAGATTGTTGTTCGTTGGGAGGCCTCCCGCTGAGACAGCTACCTTGAGCTTCGTGTAGGGCAATCGTCCTTTGATGACTCCCTGAGGGCGGATTTTCATACGCACAGATACTTTGTTTGGGTCGATATACACTCCATCCAAACTACTGACAGGACCATTTTCGTTCGACTGTATGTTCACCTCTGGTTCACAGTAGGTGTTGTCCGTGCGCCAGATTTGGATCCGATCTGTACCCTCTGCCGCGGGAGCGGTATAGGTGAATCTTTTTGGCGGATTTTTCAGAGTGATGCCAGTGCCTTTATCCGCGAGTATTTTGTATGCGAGGCCCTGGTTCATACTAATGATCACGGCCTGTTGCGGGCGGATATATGTATTTTGTCCGTTGGTATCTACATTGAGTTTGAGATCTTCACATGATGGATCCACGACAGTACTTGGAACAACATCGAGTGTCAATGTGCTTGCACTGCCGTCGGTGCTTTGGATGGGTACCTGTCTCCCTCGTGCGTCGATAGCTATTCCACCATCAGCTTTGATTGACATCGTCACGAGACCCGTCTCCATAGCCTTCATATAGATACGCCCGACACAGAAATCAGTAGAAGGAAAAGTGGTATGCCCCGCTTTTGAATAGGTGATATATGGTCGTTGGCTCGCGATATTGTATCCCGTGGTAGTCGAGGGCAACACATGGTCGAGGATATTGCATGTGGGAGTCTGTGTGGTATCAAAACTCGTAATCAATACCTTTGAGGTAGGAATACCGTCGGATCCCAAGACTGCCCCATATCCAAAGTCGAACTGAAGTGCTGATATACCGGCCGGTACTCCTGAAGGCACCACCGGCTTTGCCATAATATCGATATAAAACTCGTCACCACGCTTGATCTGATCGACAGGCTTCTTGATGGTGAGCGCAACGGTGCCAGTCATCCTGATATCATATGCAGGTGAAGATATCGTGTACGTTCCAGAGTCAGTTTTGGTCACGTCGACGATATCTTGACCAGTCACAGCCGCCATCGTTGCAGTTGAAACAGGTGTGGTCACCATCTGGGTATCTGCCCCACTCGCAACCACCTGTACTTGCCCGGTGGTGAAGCCAGCAGATTTTATTTGCATGATCGCTTTGGCGAGACAAAATGTGGTGAGCCCGGCTTGCGTGTCGCCGGTGGTCTTTTTGGTAGCATAGACTATTTCTATTCCAGTGCTCGCTCCCAACACATCTCCATGGAGAGCTTGTCCCGAAGCCTCAGCCAGCTGTGAGGGGAGACTTGCTGCAGCAGGCCCGTTGTATAGATAGCGGATAATGACGATACCCGATCCGCCTTTGCCTCCGTCAGAAGCTGCAAAACTACCTCCGCCACTCCCTCCGCCACCACCCGTATTATCAGTTCCGGGAGTTCCAGGACCATTTACTCCACCATTTCCCCCTCCGTCCCGACCACTTCCTGCCGTTCCAATTTGTATGCCTCCTCCACCGCCTCCAGCGTAATTCATGATGGTTCCACTCATATCAGAAGATCTGCCTTGTCCACCATTCCCCGCGGTCGTAGATACCCCATCCACGCCAACTCCCACCGCTCCTCCACCTCCACCGCCAGGGTTAGCTGCATAAACCAAGGTTCCCAATCCCCCATTGTTTCCTTGAGCTGGGGCAACATTTGGTGTATTACCCAATCCGCCTGCATGACCACCGCCAGCTGCTCCACCTCCACTCCCCCCAACCCAACCGTCACCGGCTACTCCACCGCCTCCTCCTCCTGCTGCAGTGATATCTGCAAAGGACGAATCTCCGCCTTTCCCGCCATTGGCTGCTCCACCCTGTCCAACGACAACAGGATACGCAGTGGAAGTGACAGCAGTAACAGTGTTAGAAATAAAGCCACCAGCACCACCACCACCGCCATTAATTTTTCCTCCACCACCTCCCCCTCCCACAACGAGCACTTCAACTGTCGCAGCTGCATTTGGGGTGAACGTCTTTAGTGTGGTAGATGAGATAAAGGTGTGTATACGATACCCACCAGATGTTGTTATGTCTCCACCTGTCGCAGAAAATGGAGGAGTCGCGGTGATAGTTGGACCTGAGGATGGAGCTGGTATCGCTGATGGAGTCGGGCTGACGCGCTGCATCAGATCACAAGAGGGATCCGCTTCAAATCGAGCAAGGGTAAACTGTGTCGGGTCATATTTCAGATTCACTGCAAGATCAGACAGGATCAGATCAGATGGTTTCGACACCATGATTTTCACCGGGACTTCGGTGCCAGTAGCAGGAAGACTCGCGATATCTGACTCGAGAGTGACCTGGACATCAGTGGTCGCGGTCGCTGTGACCAGAGTGAGACCACTTGAAGGTGGTTTGGCGGGGATCCTCGCCAGCGTTGATTGACGGATAGTCATGACGAGATATCCAAAGGCCGCGAGGATAATCGACACGAGTACGAGTGCGATGATGACACGCCGATTGTAAGAGTCAAATATGTGGTGGAACATGCTGGTTTTTTATCGAAATAGGAAGTTCTGATATCCAGACTTCCAGATTGCAAAATCCTTTCCGTCAACTGCACCATCCCCATTGAAATCAGCCAACTTTGTTGTGAGGATACTCGTTTTCTCACGTATAAACTGTACGAAGTCATGGATGATGTCGATTTCACAGTCGCCGTTGGCATCGCCAAATGCTTTGAAAATCGGCGGGTTGTTTGCGCTGCATGTGGGCTCAGCGCCGAGTGCCATCTTTGCAGTCGAGGTACAGGCGGCGAGACCATAGTATCGCGCTTCGCCCGTCCAGATACCCGTTGCGAGCGGGGCAGATGGAGTCCAACATCCGGTGTCAAAGCGTGTACCACCATTTTTCCATGGCACCCATCCACCAGTCAGTGCATTTGTAGTCCCGATGGAGGTCGCATTGGTGTCACTTGGGGCTGCAGTGAGCTCTGGCGTCCACCAGCGCTCCTCGAGATAGTCCATGTCCAGCGCGCTCCCGGTTGATGTGTCCACGACTCTAGCGCACATTTTCGCGGGTGGGTTAGATTGGAAGTATTGGCCATATCGTCTCCAGTTCACCTGATCTGCGCTGTACTCGAGTCGCACCCCTTGGATAGGACAGAGCGCTTGGATGGCGGGGGTGATCTTCACAGTCGCGGTAGCATTCGTACATGCGGGTGACGAGACGGTGAATTTGTAGTCTCCTCCATCGCCGATATTTTGAGCGCGATTTGTAGTGACCGTACCACAGGCAAAATATCCTCCATCTGTGTCAGTCCAATTACAATTTGCTGCATGACTGAGAGATAAGTTCGTAGCCGTTGTGGTATATGTACTCACCACTCCTGGTACTCCACCTCCGGTCGATGCTGTCTTTTCCCACTTGATCGTGATAGGAGATGTAGTGTCTTTGGCTTTATCGATCGACACGCTGTTTGACTTGATCCGATAAAATCGCTTCGTATATCCATTGGCACTGCGAACTGTCTCAGCACCAGATCCCCACGAGATAGTATCAGCGCTCACCTCAATGGCGAGGTTGGGATACGCGCAGGGTACCGCTGAAGTAGGCGTTGGCGTGAGTGGGTTGGGGGTGACCGTTGGAGTGAGTGGGTTCGGGGTAGCAGTGGGTGGGACAGCAGTGGGT
>JBAXSX010000027.1:0-12657 GCA_037130495.1 Candidatus Roizmanbacteria bacterium | reverse complement strand
GTGTGGGAAGTGATAAGTAGATTATCGATTTGAATATGTTAGCCGTGGTGGCGGAATGGCATACGCGTCAGTCTCAAAAACTGATGAGTGCATAACTCATGAGGGTTCGACCCCCTCTCACGGCACAGCTCACTAATTTTCGTTTATTCCGCTGAACTCAAGATGAGGGTTCCCTGCCCGCCTTGCTTTCGCAAGTGCGAGGCAGGCGGGGACCCCCTCTCACGGCACATGGTTCGTAAATGCCTATTTAAACTGAACTACAGACTTTTCTACTTCGAAACTCTCTACCCTTTTGTTCATAGAAAAGGTTAAGATATATGGGTGCAAGCACTCCAGTTACTCGACCAATCCGTCACTTCCTTTCTGTCTCCTCTATTTGTCCGTTCAGGACTCTTGGAGATTGCCTTTCGATTTCTCTCTTTTGACGGATGGTGGGTATATGTGTGGGGAATTGTGTTGATTGGCGTATCTGTTTGGGAGATTTTAGTCCGAAAAGATAAAAATAGATTCGCCCAGAAATTACTGAAGATTATCGCTTTTGCTTCGGTATCAATCATCTTCGTTAGCATTCTCATTCACTTTGTCTTTAAGCCCGTCTTCCATCGGGATCGACCCTATGTTGTAGCTCAAACTTCGACTGTCAACTGCCCGCGTGATTTTAGCTTTCCTTCAGGCCATGCTGCGGCAGCATTCGCCGGAGCTGTTATTTTCATGTATTTCGATCATCAGCGAAAACGCGATGCGTTGTATCTCTCTATTGCCTTACTAGTGAGCTATTCTCGTATCGCACTCCAGTGTCATTTTGTATTAGATGTCATTGCAGGTGCGATCGTGGGCACTATTTCAAGCATGGCCCTATTGGAGCTGGCCAATCGGATCAAATCTGGAGGCTCTTCTCTACTCCATAAAATTTGACTCTATCACCTCGGAACATGAGGTCGATGTCTCCGAGGGATCCGTTGCGGTGTTTTGCGATATTGAGTTTCATCATGCGCTTGTTTGAATCAAGCATGTCATCATTTTCATTTTCTTGGTAAATGAACATGACCACGTCCGCATCTTGCTCGATCGAGCCTGATTCACGCAGATCTGCAAGCTGTGGTTTTTTACTTCCGCGTTGTTCAACCATACGATTGAGCTGAGAAAGTGCAAGGACGGGCACTTTGAGCTCGCGAGCGAGATTTTTCAGATTTTGAGAAACATATGATACTTGCTGTTCACGAGAGTCCATCTTGCGGCCGGCATCCACAAGCTGCAAATAGTCAACGATGACCAAATCGATATCATGAGCAACTTTGAGCTTGCGGGCCTTTGATCGCATTTCAAGGATAGATGCTCCCGCTGTATCATCTATATATATAGGAGCCTCAGAAAGGTCTCCCATCGCCTCAATGACTGCTTTGGTATCCTCTGGCGCGAGCTTTCCCGTCTTGAGCCGCCATGCATCAATATCAGCATGAGAAACGAGCAAGCGGTCGACGAGTTCTTCTTTACTCATTTCGAGACTGAATATCGCCACACCTTTTTTATGGTAATGAGCTGCGTGCAGGGCCATATTCAGTGCAAGTGACGTCTTCCCTACTCCAGGACGCGCGGCCAATATCAATAGATTTGAATCTTGCATCCCCGCGAGCTTCATATCGAGCTCGGGTATGCCCGTTGGCAATCCGCGAAGATGTCCATCTGATTTTGACAGCTCCTCAAGCCGTTCAAAACTCTCAGTGAGCAGGTTTTTCAACGGGATAAAGTCTCGTCCGACGCTTTCCTCAGCGATTGAAAAGACTTCGCTTTCGATATTATCCAACATTGAGCGGGTATCTGACGTGTTTTCAAACGCTTTCTCAACGGCTCGCGAGGATACCTCAATGATCTTACGCTTGATAAATTGATTCTTCACGATCTGTGCGTAGTGCTCGACATTTGCTGCTGTAGGGACCGATGAGATGAGCTCGGCGAGATATGCCTGCCCGCCGGCTGTAGTGAGGTTGCCTGCGGTTTTCAGTTCGTTTTTGAGCGTCACCGCGTCAATAGGTTTTTGTTTTTCAAAAAGTCCGAGACACGCATCATAAATCACCTGGTTCTGACGTGCATAAAAATGTGGTGGCAACAAAAAGTGTGCAATCAATCCGATTGAGGATGGATCAATGAGAAGCGCTCCGAGTACTGATTTTTCGGCCTCAGCATCATGGGGCGGGACTTTGAGAGCATGCGAGGTGATGTCTGCCATGCGACCATTATAATCCACACCTCCCGATATGCGACTCGAATAATATATATGTAAAATACACAACGATTTTAGGCCTTTTTTGCGGTCGACTACCTTGTATAATGTCCCTTGGTATTTTGCAGGATCACAAAGCTCGAATTGCCTTGATAGTTTAGTGGTAAAACAAACCCATGGTAAGGGTTAGACTGTCGGTTCGATTCCGACTCGAGGCTCACGTTATACGTTTTTCGTATACCATATATATTGTGCCTTCATGCACCATGTCTCGTGTTTCATGATTTATGTTTCATGATTTATGTTTCATGATCCATGTTTCATGATCCATGTTTCATGATTTATCCTTTATCATTACTTCTATGGAAATCAAATATATCGCTCACTCGAGCTTTCAAATCAAAACCAAAACAGCTACGATTGTCACCGATCCCTATTCTCCTGATATCGGAATCAAATTCCCCAAGTCTCAGGCAGACATTGTGACACTTTCGCATGCACACCCAGATCATAACAATCTAAAAGGTATCGAGGGGTCCCCTATCGTGCTCGATTGGCCAGGAGAGTACGAAATCAAGTCTACTTTTATATCAGGCATTTCTGCTTTTCATGATGATAAAAAAGGCGCAGAAAGGGGTCCTGTGGTGATGTTTAAGATCCATGCTGAGGGATTGACCGTGCTTCACGCAGGAGATCTTGGTCACAAGTTAGACGATGCGGCACTTGAGGCCATTGGAAATGTTGACGTTCTCATGATCCCCGTTGGAGGAACATACACAATAGATGCAAATACAGCTGCTCAAGTCGTCAAGCAGATTGATCCATCCATCGTCATCCCGATGCATTACGGTCATGCAGCATTGAATCAAAAGACATTTGCAGCACTGCAACCTTTGAGTGATTTTCTCCAGATGATGGGTCATCCTGAGATCACTCCAGTACCTCGACTCACCGTCAAACATGAAGATATCGCAGCGATCGCCAGCACCAAAGTCGTCGCTCTTGATTTGTCATACTGATACAACAATCACGCTGAGTCGCTCAAAGCGATAAGCTGAGCAAGACACACACATCTTTACTATGCTGGCAGCGGCATAATATACTGTCCTAGATATGAGTGATATTCATCCCATCCTTTCTCCTCCACCAAAAAGGCGCGTTTCTCCAATAAAAGTCCTTCTTTTTGTTGTTTTGGTGATTTCTTCTGTAGCAGTTGGGTATGCCTCTCGACGAACCAACTCGACTGATCCGAATAATCAACTGCTAACCTCCGAGCTGAACAGCCGGCTTACGCCCGCTCAATCCAAGCTCCAAGTCTTGAGCGAAGAAACGCGCACGCTCCAAAGCTATCTTCCCGATCGTGTGAGAGACGTAGCGTCCCGTGCAGCTGACCTTCAACAGATACCAGTGAATCCAGAAATGATTGTGAATATGGGGCGAGAGGTTGCCGCCTCAGCGGCTGGTACCATGTCATTTGAGGCTGAAAAGCTTGCATCAGAAGCAGCTCAGTCCATGACTGATTTCATATATAAAAACACCATCGAGAAAGTCATTCACTACCTAATCCTCGCACTCCCTGAAAGCAGACAAAAAGATTACCCTCAATGAATTACTCCTCAAGTCAACTATGAAACTCAACTCCAAAGAACTTCGTAAAATTGATCCATTGGCTGTGTCCCGCGCGCGCGATGAGCTCAAGCGACAGAGTTTGTACCTCATCCTCGAAAATATCTATGACACCTACAATATCGGCGGCCTATTTCGCCTCGCAGATGGATTGGGAGTCGCTCACATGTACCTCTGTGGAGAGACTACTCCCCCACCCAACAATCGTATTCATAAAGCGAGTTGTGGCACGTACAAAGTCGTCCCGTGGACATATTGTCCAACTGTTGATGTAGCAATACAGGCAATTAAACATGAATTAAGCGCATCGTTCACTTCCCAATCGCTCTCAGTTGTATCTGTTGAACAATCGTCCACTTCGATCCCCTATTATGAATATCACGCAGCCTATCCGATTGCAGTGATCGTGGGCAACGAGACAACTGGCGTCACTCCAGCAGCTCTTGCACTCTGTGATCATATCCTTGAGATACCTATGTGGGGCATCAACAAATCGCTCAATGTGATCGTTTCAGCTGGCATTGTCAGCTACTCCATAGCAACCCAACAGATACACCCACGGGATTAGCCATATTCCTTCCTGCACCGAGTCATTCATCGAGCCTTCTGGGTGAATATATATTCGGCCTTCTGCAACGGTCCGAAGTGTATTCTTCTGATCATCTGGGGTACTGCGGAAACGCCTCACCATTTGCATTAACCTATAGTTGACATTCTGATAGCCCTGTAGTATAATTACACAGTATATGTTCACTCCCAACAAAACTGTTCTATCTCTGCTCATCGCTGCACTTTTCGTTGTCACACCGACAACCCAGGTAATAGCCCAGTCGTATGGAGGCACTCCAAGCAATCCAAACTGTCTCAATATTGACAAAATGGTTTCGAATCCTGCAGTTACCAATACAATCGAGTACGTCGATAACATCTCTCCTTCAGATGTGAAATATCAAGCAAATAGTACAGCCATCGCACGAATCAAGGTCAAAAACACATCTAACCAAGTCGTTCCTTCCGTGACGGTGACTGATGAAATCCCATCATATCTATCGTATTTCGCAGGACCAGGCGTCTTGAGCGCAGATGGTCGCATTCTCACCATAGCTTTGGGAGATCTCCAGACTGGTGAAGAGCGCTATGTATACATAACATACAAGACCGCACGTCCTGAAGATATGCCATACGACAAATCACTCATTTGCGTAATCAACAAAGTATATGCACAGGGATCTATATGCAACCGTGCTGAGGATACTGCTCAAATGTGTATCGAAAAAAATGTCATCAATGTCACATATACCGATCAGCTAAAAGCTGTGAAAACAGCTCCAAAAGCTGGGCCAGAGATGGGCATTGCCCTCCTTGGACTCAACGGACTGATCGGCACTATCGGCTATATCCTCAAGAAAAAGTCGCTGATCTAAACAGCGTATTTCAAAACTCCCCGCGATCGACCTGCCAAATGCAGGGAGACGCGGGGCTCTTTGTAGTACAGTGCTCACTTCTTTTTTGGTATGATGTTTACTATGTCACACGCCTATCTCCAGATTCGTACTTCAAAAGACGACGAGTCTACTCCTGAGGCAGCTCAGGCAGTCTTTTCTGCTCTACTCCCCTCTCACACAAGCATCTTAAAGCGACTTCTCTTTGGTAGTCCCAAAACCTACAGTTTCGAACTATATCTCCTTGGTCAAACAGTCTACTTTTATGCCGTTACACCTACGGGGAGGGAAACACTTGTCAAAAGCTTGCTTTCTTCTTCCTATCCAAAGTCATCCCTTGTGCCTACAGCAGATCCCCTAGATATCGTGACCAAAAGCAAAATACTTGTGCCAGCAGAGTTGGTACTGGCAAAATCATATAGTTTACCCCTCCGCACATACAAAGAGTTTGGTGAGGTGGACTCTCTGTCTAGTCTATTGGGATATATATCAAAACAGTCAAGTGATGTACGCATGGCCATACAGGTGACCGTAACCCCAACATATTTTAACTGGCACAAGTCAGCACTCGCCTCAGGTAAAGTGACAACGACAGATGCGACAACAGGTAAAACCACCGAAAAAACTACAGGCAACCAAGCACAAATTTCACAAAAAATCCAATTTCCCGGGGGCAAAGTGTCAATACGTCTCTTGCTGGGCACTGACAATGCACGATTGGGCAAAGACTACCTCAACTCTATTCTCTCTGGAGTATCGGGGACATATGGAGGGTTGGCATCGGGCGAGGGAAATCAGCTCAAGCTACGCAAAGTACTCATGACCAAGTCACTTTTCATTTCCAAAATGAAACAGCGAAAAATAAACTTTCTCGAACGACGAAATCATATATTCAATGCAGCTGAACTTGCAACTATTTGGCATCCATCGGGCATCAAAACAGCGACGATTAAAAATATGACTTGGGGAAAAAAGCTTGCTGGTGAGCCCCCGCAGTCACTTCCGATCGTAACCATGCTTGATGCAGAGGAGAAAAAAAAGGTTAACTTTTTCGCAAAAACAGAATACAAAAATCAGGAGACGATATTTGGCATCAAGGAGTCCGACAGGCGTCGCCATATATATACGATTGGAAAAACAGGAGCAGGCAAATCTACCCTCATCGCCAACATGGCCATTGATGATATCCGCCGAGATCGCGGGATAGGAGTGATTGATCCGCATGGTGACCTCGCCGAAACCATTTTGCAGTATATCCCCAAACGACGGATGAATGACGTTGTATATCTGGAGCCATTTGATTCGACAAGACCATTTTCAATGAACGTACTTGAGGTGAAGCACAAGCAACATCGTGATCTCGTATCGTCTGGGATCGTTGCTATATTTAGCAAGCTGTATGCCGAAAGTTGGGGTCCACGACTCGAATACATCTTGAGAAATACTATTTTAACACTGTTAGAGCTGCCCAATGCTACTCTACCTGATGCTTTGAAGCTCTTGAGTGATAAAAAATGGCGCGAAAGACAACTTCTCAAAGTCCAAGATGAGGTTTTGGTTGATTTTTGGCACAAGGAGTTTGATGTATATACAGATAAGTTGAGAACTGAGGCGATCTCCCCTATTCAGAACAAAATCGGTCAGTTCGTTCAATCCAGGATGATTCGTAATATCATTGGGGTGACGAAATCCTCAATCGACCTACAAGCGATCATGGATGAGGGCAAAATATTGATACTCAATCTTTCACAAGGCAAACTTGGCGAGGACAACGCTGCACTCTTGGGTGCAATGATCATCACTCAGATTCAACTCGCGGCTATGAATCGAGCATTTATCCAGGAAGAAGATCGGAAGGACTTTTTCTTGTATGTCGATGAATTCCAAAACTTCGCAACATCATCATTCGTCAAAATCCTTTCTGAGGCACGGAAATATCGCCTCGCACTCACCCTCACCAATCAGTATATCGAGCAACTTGACGAAACAATCCAACGAGCTATCTTTGGTAACGTCGGAACGCTCATTAGTTTTGTCATGGGTAGTCGAGACGCTGATATCTTTTCAAAAGAGTATGCGGGGCTCTACACCCCTGCAGATCTGGTGAACTTGGGGAGACACGAGATCGTCCTCAAACTGTGTATAGATAATATGACGTCTATGCCCTTCCCCGCCAAAACCCTCCCGCTCCCCAATCTCAAAAATGACAATGCCGAAAAAATCATCCGCCTTTCAAAGGAAAGGTATGGCCGAAAAGTTGATGAAGTCAAACCAGTAATGACCGAAATAGAAGCGCAAGAAGTGACTGACCAGGTAGATGAGGCTCTAGAAAAACAAAGTCAGCAACCCCAAAAACAGCGCAGGAGTTAGGCGTTTAATTTTTACTCATTTTCGAAGGGTATGTGAGATTTTTTGAATGAATCTTTGTCTGAGCGAAAGCGAGTTAGATGAAGAAAAAAATCTCACATACCCTCCCATGAACTTGATGTGTTGGGGACTTTAGCCATCCCACGTACTCGCGTGTGTCGCCCATGGAGGTCCCTGCTGATGCTGGTACGTGCTACCCGCTGTTTTAGTCGGGGATGACCTTATGACTTATTACGCAGTTTGTTTTTGATCATATTCATGACAAATCCCACGAGAGTGATCCCGAGAGCCTTCATCCCTTCGCTATTATGATCCTGGAGATATGAGACGACTTGCATAGGGGCCTGTTTTTTGAATGTTTCGATTTTATGATAGGTTTGGTATGCCATGACTGCGCCTACTATCATCATGATAAAGACAGTAATAAAGAAAACTATTCCAAGTAAGTAATATATTGAGGCGAGATCCATAAAATAATACAAAACACGTATAAAGGAACTAAGACCAAATACAACGTCTACTCCTTCTCGTTAGAATCAAACCTTCACTTCTGGCTTGATACGAGGCTTAAGCACTTTTTTTGCTTTCTCCGTCTTTTTTTCCTCAGTCTCCCATTTGGCAACGAGGCTATTTTTGAGCTTTTCAGCGTATACGGAGCCTGCCTTTACCTTCTCATTGACCGTATTTACGGTTTCGTCAATGAACGCGGTAAACTTTGCCTGGTCAAAAGATTCTACCTGACCCTTGAGCTCTTCTACTTTGGTCAAGAGTTCTTTTTTTGACTCTGCAAGCAAACGCTTACCTTCTTCAGTGACATCTCCAAAGATCTCGTGGACCTTTTCATCAAGCTCCCCTTCTTCTGCAAGCTTCTTGATTTTATTAAACGTTTCAACTGCCTTTTTACGATTTTCCTCTCCGGTTGTCGGGGTTAGAAAAAAAGCTGCAAGTGCGCCTCCAATCACTCCAAGTACGAGACCGAGTGAGAATTTTGATGATTTGTCGTCAGATGACATAGGAGTGTGAAACTTATAAGATTTACAAGTGTAGTCTACTCTACTTACCTTGCCTCTGTCAAACATAATATAGAGATAAAGAGTAGGGAGAAAACACGTGTAATAAATACTAATTATTTTTCATTGAATCAAGGCGTAGGCGTAATTGACTGGGTTGGGGTAATTGATTTGGTTGGGCTCGGGGTCACAGTTTCGGTCAGAGAGACGTTAGAAGGAGTTGGGCTGAGTATATCGCTGGGTATTGGCGTGACAGACTCAGTCGGTTGTACGGTCGGAGTCACGGTCGGGGTAGCCATCTCTGTCACCTGTGCACTCGGAATGGTTGGGGTAATCGAAATGGCTGGCGATATTGTGGAGACGGCCGTTGGTGTTGGACTGGTTACATCACTTGAATAGGTCGTCATGGCATTTGGCGCTGCTTGAGCAATCCAGCTATATGTGGTATCGATGATTGCATCATCATAGAGTTGGATGGTAAATCCAGTCTCAGATACTGATTTTACAAAATACGTAGCAGAAGGGTCTTGTGCTGATGCCACAACAATTGGCTTGACTGAGTAGGCTTTTGCAAACAATACATCTACATGATCAGCCCCCGTTTTGATGACGGCGTAGCCAGCTGCATCTTTGTCTTCATAGGTTACCCTACCTTTGAATGTGACCGATTCAACGAATGTAACAGCAGATTCAAAAACCGTTTCAATTTTAAAGTATATCTTTGCAATAGCTGAACTGATTGTGCTGAATATGGTCGATCCATCTGCATCCAGCGTAATATTTGATGTTTTTGCTTCCAAACTGGCAATCCTGTCATTTGCACCAAGTTTCGTTTGTATATTCGTGAGCCCAGCGCTATCACTGGCTAGGGATGCAGAGTCAGTTGCAATCGTTGTTGATCCATCTCCAAGGTGGGCACCAGTAAAGTATGCGTTTTTTATGAATACAATGACCGTACCTTGGCCATCAGCGGTAAATTCAGACAATGCCTGACCGATCACATCGCCTGCTTGAGTCGCTTTCATGCCAACACCTGATATAGAACTGAGTGCAATTGAGTCACCGATATGAATCGGTCCATTTGAAGTGGTGACTTTGACAGGGACACGACCGACCAAGGCAATGGGTACCCACGTTGCACCGGTCGCAGGTATCGCCTTGCTCGATAGTCTCAAGCCGGGATCCGTTGACACCACACCGACCACGATGTCCCCTTTTCCTGCACGTTTCACATGCTCAGCATAGTTTGGATCTACACTCACCAGATCTCCTGGGCTGAGTGAACTATCAAGTGTTGGGAAATCTTCAGCATAATCGAACGAGCCTGAAGAGAGTTGGATTGAATTGCTGAATAAGAAGCTGCCATACAATCCAGCATTGTCATTTGCTTGTCTATTCCCAACAAATGAAATTGCACCATAGTTGCTTGATCCTGAATCGAATTGAAGTGCATATGAGTTCTCCGCTGACTTATTCCAGGTATACAAAGCACCTATATTGTTCGTCCCATCATCCGTTCCAACATAGAGCGTCCGATTGAATTCTTGGAGAGTAGAAATCGCATTGACACCAGTTTTCGCTCCAAAGACGCCCCGTGCCCCGGTGGTCATAAGTGTCCAATCAGCCAGTGGAATACCGCCATATTCAAAGAGTGCCCCAGCATCCTCGCCTGCTGCAGTCTGCGATCCAGCATACAATCGACCGTTGTATGTCTCCAATATGAATGAGTCGATGAGTGCAGTGTCGGCGTTTTGCATTTTTCCTGGGGTAACGTTTATGCGTGTCCAATTTGCAGGTACTGCCGATATCGGCGCCGATGTTGCCCTGTAGTAGTAAATAGATGCCGAATTTCCAGCTGTTTTGGAAGTTGAAATATACAGATTGCCATTCCAACAGGCCATACTGTCAATATTTGAGGTTACCGTTTCTGCTCCAAAGTTACCTCCCGTGGCCACTGTAGTTGTGTTAATCCAAGTGGTACCGTTACCCTGATATGAGGCTACAATGCCTGTTGTTGATCCACTAATGCTGCCTGAATACAATGTATTCGCACAAACATTTAAGTTGAAGGCATCTTTATCAGCGGTTGTTTCAGCTGCAGATTTTCCAATTGTCGCGTTAATTCTTGTAAACGTGGTGCCCCCATCATAGCGGTCGATTTCAGCAGTATCTGTTTTTTGAGTGGCGACAATAAGCTGACCGTTGTACACGACCATATCTTGTATGCCCGCTTGTGCAACGCCATTGATTGTACCTCGAGCTGAGTTGACCATCGTAAAGTTGTCACCTGCAATAGCTGTGTCAGCATTGGTGCTGTAGTATATGGCCGCGAGATTGCTCGCTCCTGTCTGACTTCCTATCCAGAGCTTTCCATCGAATACCGCCAATGCAAAAGCATCTGCGACCGCTGTGTCGGCTGAGATCGCTTTTCCAAGAGTGGTGCTCGTCACTCGTACCCATGTTGTACCGCCGTCATAGCGATATACCGCGGCCAAATCTGTCTCTGCAGTAGAAACGAATAGGTGACCTTTGTAAACCACAGAAGAGGCAATTTTGTCGATATTTATATCAGTTGATGGAACGAAAGTCCCCGCAGCAGAGTTGACCATGGTGAATGTCGATGCGCCTGTAGTTGGGGTGTCCGACTGAGCTCCAATTGTGACGAGACCATTCGCTCGTATTGCCTCATCCCAACCCGTACCTATTTTCAATCCTGTGGTGTTGAAATTACCACTATCAGTTACGTTGTCAACGTTCAGTCCAGTGACTGTACATGTAGCAGTCGTACATGCAGTCAAGTTCGGAGCCACCGAGAGCCCATTGATCGTCTTTGTAGCTGCTCCTGCGGTGATGTTTACCGTTGGCGAAACGAGTATGCCGTTGGACGTGCTCGTAAACGCTCCCGATGTTGTATCTGAGAAGGCAAATGATGCAAGACTACCTGTCTCACCATTTGCGCTATGGACAAAGTTTCCTCCATTAACATCAAGATCGCTCCCTGTGGTCATTGCAGAGCCCCCCGTGATTTTGAGTACGTTACCACTCGTTAGGCTGGTTGCAGAGAGGGACATGATCTGCCCAGTCGTTGCAGTATTTGCTGTGATACTTAATATGCCAGTTCCTGAATAGTCATTTGCATTCGTCACACTAATTGCTGAACCAGATGTTGAACCTCCCATATCAAATATTTGGTTTCCGCTATATGTCTGTCCCGCATCGGTACGAGCAAGAATTGCCGAAGTTGTGGGGAATGTCATCGTAGTGTTGTCGGTTCCTGTTAGTGTCAGGGACTTCGAGACACTCAATGTCTTTCCTGCTGCTATGTTCAAAGCATTTGTTCCGTTCGGGGTGATAGTCAATCCGTTTACCGTTGTTGGAGTGATGGCACCAAGAGTAAAGGCGAGGGCGCCAGCGGTATTTAATGCAGAGACTCCATTTGCTGCGGTAACACTAGATATGAGCGTACCTGAAGTAGGAAGGCTTAGGCTCGTTGTGCCCGATAGATTAAATGTTGTTCCAAAGTTTCCCACGATTGAGAGTGTTGATGCTGCATTATTCGCAATGCCTGTCCCTCCTTGATCTGCCCCCAGTATTCCCGTTGACGTCAGATTTTTTGACGCATCTGTGAATATGCCTTTCGATGCAGTTAGCCCTGATAGATTGATCGAACCACTTGAGTTGATGCCCGTTGCTGATGTAATCGCTCCTAAGGAGTTCACTTGGAACTGTCCTGTTGATCCAATGTTGACGGCTGAGGTGAAGGTTGATATACCCGTAAATGATTTGGCGCCTGCGATAGTTTGTGCACCAGTAGTAATGACTCCTCTACTACTTGCCCCTGCATCTGGGATATTCAAGGTGAGGGTCCCTCCGAGAGATGCTGGGCTTCCAGATATCGTGATATCTGTTCCTGTTGCGCCAAGACTAAGGGCTATTGTGCTATTGGCGAGTTGTCCATTGGTGATACCGGCTGTTGCACTCAAGTCTGCGC
>JBAXSX010000026.1:0-13161 GCA_037130495.1 Candidatus Roizmanbacteria bacterium | reverse complement strand
TACACTGTAGGATGTAGATGTAATAGGTGTTCATTGGCTTTGTTCAGTTCTCGACAGGCTCGAACTGACATTGTTCTCCACTTTCAACAGGCTCGAACTGACATTGTTCTTTACCTTGAACGAGCGCGAACTGACATTGTTCTCCACTTTCAACAGGCTCGAACTGACATTGATAACAATCTGTCACATCGAGCCCCGAAGGGGCCACTTTGTGGCTTGCCTGCCCTGCTCCTGCGGGGTCGAGATGTCGAACTGACATTGATGGTTCCGGAACTAAATTCGGGAAGTCAAAATAATTGACTTGAAACTCAATTCGTTTTCCGCGCAATCTGGATGAATACATCTTCGAGTTTGGGCTTCACAATATCTATATCGAGTATACGATCTACATGCTCCGTCAAATCATGCAAAAATATTCCCACGTGGTCATGCGATACATACACATCGACTCGCTGATGCTCATGAAACACATATTTCATCCGCATCATTTGAAAATACGACGCGAGCTTCTCATGTCCACCCTCATAGGTAGCTGAGATGAGCACCTCGGGTATCATCTTGATCAGGTTTTCTGGCGTACCCTGCGTGACGATCCGACCGTGGTCGATGAATATGACCCAATCACAAAGACGAGCGACTTCATCCATATTGTGACTGGTGAACAGGATCGAGAGCTTGCGCTCATCTCGTAGATTTTCGATCAATGCGAGCGTTTTGTCTGCAATGTCAGGATCAAGCGATGCAGTTGGCTCATCCATGAGGATGAGTTTTGGATCGTTGAGGAGGGACTTCACCAGATTGACCCGCGTTTTTTGACCAGCTGACAAATACTGATACAGCTTTCCCGCCAGATCATCTATTTCAAAATACTTGAGTAGGCCATCGATCTTTTTCCGGATGTCACGGACTGCATAGAGATGCGCGAAAACATTGAGATTCTCGCGGACGGTGATGCGCCCGAGAAGCGTATTGAATGCTGACGTTGAGTTGATGTGCTCGAGACAGTATTCTCGATCATGATCGAAGTCTCGTCCAAAATACGAGATGTCTCCAGCTGTCCGTGTCGTGATCCCCGTAAGCATTTGAATCGTGGTCGTTTTCCCAGCACCGTTTGGCCCAAGGAATCCGACTATTTTGCCGACAGGTATTTGAAATGAGATGTCATCGACCGCCACGAAGTCGCCGTATTTTTTGCGGAGGTGCGAAACAGTAAGGATAGGGGAATGGGGAAGAATCATAAAATCAGTATTGTTTATATATTAGCAGGATTTGCATCACTGTTACATATAATCATCCTCTATAGTCATGAAGAATGATTTAATATTTATCGATAAAATTGTGAAAAAATTATCGTTTAAGAAAATTTAGGACTACTTCAGCTATATTGTTTGAGCTCAGTCTCAATTCTTTGTATTTCAGAACGTGCATATTCGATGTCATCGGGAGGTATCTCTCCTGGCTTAGCATTATCCGCGATCTTCAGCAACTCTTTAAACATCATGATAGTCTGACGCGCACTTTTCATATCATCTGGCCTAATATACTCTTGTTTAGCCCATTTGAATAGGTATTTGACACCTACACCTTTCGTTGCAGCTTCGGCTGCCTTTTGAATGTACTCTATTTGGCTTTCAGGCGGACCTGTCCATCCATAATAGAATTGAAGAAATGCTATGTTTGGCGCAAATTCCATTGCTTCCAAAAAATGGTGTTGTTTATAACGAAATTTTGGGGCGTGTAAGCCCATTTGGTATTTAATTTCCCATCTTACAGTCGGGCTTGCGTGCTCTTGTTCCGCCTTTGTGTCAGCGTGGCAAAGTAAGTCCCATTTGTATTCATTATTCTTGGTAAATGTAGAAATTTCTAGTAAAGTAGAACTGCTCATTTGATCTAATACATCTGGACTACGAATTAATAAGTCAAGTCCTGCTGTAGCACGATCACTATATTTTCTTCGCTCATCTTCTGTCAGAGCAATTGATGATAATGCAAAATTAGCCTTCCAAAGATCAGGTTCTAGCTCAAGTGCCCTTTTATAGCATTTTATTTTATCGTTAACGTTGATGAGATTGTTTGCTAAGTCATTCCAACGCGTACTGTTATTAGGAGAATATTCGACAGCTTTCTTCAGACATTGAATCCTATCTTCACGCGTCGAAGCGAACTGAGCGCTATTGTGCCAAAGAGCAGCCTCAGTCCCTTGTTTAAATGAGTCAATTGTCTGGATTGGAAGTACACCCTGGTAGCCATCAATTTGACAGTTCACATGTATATCGTTTGGGTTTTGCTTATATGCTTCAATTACTTGATCTATAAAATTTCTATCTTCGATAGTTTGAATAGGTTTGCTTGTACTTCTTTCATCCCTTTTGTCTTCCAAATATACATATCTGCTTTCAGCAGTCGGGTCAACAAAATACATGACGGGCGAGTTAGTGTCAAGGGTTTCTTTCTCGGCAACAACCAGTCGCATATGCCCGGATTGTTGTGCACTAAAAACTATCACATCAGAGCCAATATGTTGCTGCATCAACTCTCCTAAAACATAAGACTTTAATACGCACTCAAACTCTTGATTCGCTACTATAAGTGAGGGCTTAAATGTTTCTCTATACTTATAAGCCTGAACTATTTCACACAAAGTAGCTATAGTATCCTTTGTATTCACGGGTTTTCCTTTTTCTCCTTTTTCCTTCTTGATTGACTCAAGAACCATTTTGGCAGATTCAAACAATTTTGAATTCTTGAAAAAACTAATGTCACCATATATTGACCTGATTCTTAGCAGTAACAGAGGATCTATATCATTAATCAATGGCGGGTTTTTTAGCTCCTCTCGTATATAGTCGATGCCGCGGTTAGCAATTGCCGATTCCAACTCATGACTAGAGGCCTGCTCAACAAGATCATGTAGGGCAATTTGCCCTCTCCCTTTTTTCAAACTGTCATTAATATAACTACCGAGAAGAGATGAGAGTCCATGGGGGCTGGGATTTTTGAGACGTTTTAATAGCATAGTATCGAATTCTTGTCGAGTAAGTTCACTGTCCTCAGCCTTAGCTTGTTTTTTTCGCCATCTTGAGTAAAAAGCGCTATAAAATGAGTTCTGTGGATCTTCATTTGCCTCATTGTGAGATTTAAGTTTTGAGTTCGTTGATGGAGTAGATGATGATAGAACGGTGTTTTTACCAAGCAGGAATAACATGAGATAGTCGGTATACTTTTCTGGATCCGCACCTTCTGGATGAATAATGGGGAGTGACTGAATATCTTTTCTCTGTAGTGCTACTGCGGTCGCATTGTGACAATCTAGATTGTTACCTAAATTATAGAGCAACTCAACAATATCATTGTTCTCTTCGGCGGCAAATGCTTGATTATTTGCTAATAGTATCGCTCCATCTCTAAGATTTTTCGTAAATAGTTTAAGGGGAGTATTTTTCTCACTAGCTTGTTCATTGACTAGACGTGATGCCTCCAGTATGTCTTGAGCAGTAGGATTTGGTGGCATAGTTACAGTAATGAAGCCATCTTTCTCAACCTTGCTTACCCGATCATTTTCAGCGACTGGCTCAGAGTAGGAAAAGCTTGTGTGGTCGTTCGATTCTGCCCATAAGTTGAGTAGTGTGCGCGAGAAAGTAGTCACTTCAGATCCGAGTCTGATTTCCTGTGTTTGTATAGCTCTTTCCCCAGTCATAAATTGTTTTAATTTCTCAACTCTTGTTTCCACTATGATATTTTTCATGGACTTCTTTGAGGCGCGCGTTGGTGACATGGGTATAGATTTGGGTCGTCGATACATTGGCATGGCCAAGCATTTCTTGGACGGCGCGGAGATCTGCACCGTGTGATAGTAAATCTGTGGCAAACGAATGTCGCAATACATGGGGAGAGATCCGAGTGACGATACCTGCTTTGACTCGATAGTATTCGACGATCCGCTCAACAGAGCGCGGCGATAGACGGAACTTCTCATCGGTCAGCTCACTATTGCCTTTGGGTCCTCGGGTCCGTACGAAGAGCGGTTTGTACGGATCTGTGCGAGACTGCATATAGGAATTGAGCC
This sequence comes from Candidatus Roizmanbacteria bacterium, assembly GCA_037130495.1. GTDB lineage: Bacteria > Patescibacteriota > Microgenomatia > UBA1406 > GWC2-37-13 > JAGOLU01. The sequence goes on along the minus strand of JBAXSX010000026.1, from coordinate 9,095 downwards.
AGTGTTTTGCATTTTCAGAAAGGAACACCACTCGAGTTTTGTTTCCTTTACCACGGACGCTAAACTCTCCGGTGTTCAGATTGACTTGATGGCGGTCGATGCCCGTGAGCTCACTGACGCGGCACCCAGTCGAAAAAAGTGTTTCGAGTATAGCCTTATCACGCAATCCATTGGTAGATCCGGCGTCAACAGAGTTGAGGAGTCGTTGCAGCTCATCATCATGAAGGAACTTGATGGCTCGATCGCCCAGTTTGCCCAACTCGATCATATCTGGAGCAAGTACCTTGAACCCTTTTTTCACGAGGAATTTGAGCATGCCTCTGATTGCCATCAGGTACTTCACTTGCGTGACTCGCTTGAGCGAGCCTCTGACCTGATTGCGATAATCATGCGAGAGAAAGAGACGAAACTTGCGTACCACGCCATCGTCAAACTTTTCTACCTCCATTTCCGGTCCGACAGTGCCATACGTTTTGAGCAACCATGCCTCCACAAGTTGGAGGTATTGACCATACATGCGCACGGTTTTTGGAGATAGGTTGCGATCAAGCTCGCAGTTTTCGAGGTAGCCGAGAATGGCATCATGGATAGTCATGGGGGAGATGTGAAATATGAACTATAGACTATGAAATATAAAACATGGAATATAGACTATGAAATATGAACTATGAAATATGAACTATGAAATATGGAATATGAAAGACAATTGCATGCTTTCGATTATCTAGTATCCCACATATCTTACGACATGTGCAAGGAGAACGTGACCCATGTAGAGTACGACGATTGTCGCATCATGCTTTATTCTCTCGTGGTGAGATCACTCTTGTGCTACTGCTGCGTGGTAGGGGAAATCAGGAGGTAGATCGCGACGCAGATGGGGGTTGTATCGTCCTGCCACCACATTATTTGTCTTGCTATCGATCAGCTCTTGTCGCTTCGTTGCGGCATCGGGTCCATCGTCCTTATCTTTTCTCCTCGTCACTCTGACTGTTCTATTTCGCTTCTCACCTCGAGCATGAAGCCGACTATTTAGATCATCAAGTGTTATTCTCAGCCATCCAAAGTGAGTCTCACTAAACATATTTTTCTTGTCCTGGGATGGTCCACGGGGAGAACCATCACTTTTATCTCCGCCAATGAATACGAGGAATACCGCCGTCTCATCAGCAATACCCTCCTCAACAGTTCGGGACTCTCCACTCTGCTGAGTTCGCACGTGCTCAAAGCCACGAATAGCCCGCACTTCTTTTTCCCGTTGAGCCACAGTGACTATCGAGCTCGTCTCAAAGAATCGCAGCCCAAGCCAGGTGAGATAGTCTTTTTGGTCAGTTCGCAAGTCTTTTTCGGCTTGATCATCGAGCATCACTTGTGTTTTTCCATCGGTGAGCTTGATATGACAGGTGACACGAGGCGCATCTCCATCAGGGTATATTGCTGTTTTTTCGGCAAGCTTAATGATCACATCGAACCCTTCTGTGCTGGGCTTTACCACAGCTCTCTCGGCAAACTTCCCGAGAGTAGGATGATCTAACAACTCATACACATCGGGTCGGCTACTCACGATCCGGTTCAAATGACAGATGATAGTCTCAAAATCAGCTCGGGAGTCATATTTGCGAGCTACCTCAGGACCCTTCATCTTTTCATCTGGGATAGTGTAGCTATCGACATGCACATCTGTATAAAACTCGAGTGGTTTTTGGACGGCGGGGATAGAGGGGGTGAGCGTTGATATGAGAAAGCTTCCATCTGGATATGGTTGTACTGTGATGGAGTTGCGTCCACCATATGTGATTTGATAGTCAACAGCAGCTATTGATGATTTTGACGCGCATATCTTGAGTGCTTGGGCAAATACATTTGGTTCGCATGATCCTTTTGGGATCCATACAGTCTGAGATTCTCTTGTATTTTTTTGATACACCGGAACTGCGCGAAAAGCGCTCGGGTCATTTTCTCGTGTATATATGTTTATGAGCGGGGACGTGGCCATGTCGACTATTTCCTGACGCTCACGACCAGAATACCAGTAGACAGATCTTAAAAAAATGCCTTCACTCATATACTTCGGGTCGGCTATTCGAGCCATAACCTTTTGATCTACGCCTGAAAACCGACCCAATACTATTATCGACTCGAGACTTTCTTGCACCTGTTGGAGACGTTGCTGCTCATTTTGCTCTTTTGTAACGTGAGTTGTTTTAAAAAAAGTATTCCATGTATCATATTCTCGATTGGTTACAGATTCTGAAATATGGGTGTATATATCGAGCGGAACATTTCTGTCAAAACCTTTTAGTTCCTCATAGATTGGATTTGCTCCTGGGGTCGTATTGTCAAGCTTACTAATTGATTTTTTTATGTTCTTGGCCTCAGATTTAATATATGCATTAATGGATGGATATCTGGGGAATGGAGCATTGCTATTGCCTCGATCGGCAATCCATTTCTGAGCGACACTACTGATCGCCTCATATTCTTTGAGATATTTATAATAATAGGGAATTGGATGGGCAGGATTGCTGTGGTCTTTTTGATTTTCAGGAGTTAGACAATGTACCGCTCTGAAGATCTGCCTGGCCAAGCCCACACGATTTTGTTCCTTGTCATATCTACTGTCGCTGCGTTGTGGAGCATAGAGTCCAAGGTAGCAACTCCAATGGAAAAAGTCGCCTTTTTTGATGATGCCCGAAGGGTCACTGTTGAATAATTTCATCAGCTTTTGTACAGTATTTGTTTGATTTTGACCAGGTCCATGATCAGGCGTTGGATTTTTCTCAAGCGCACGCGCTATGAGCTCATGCTGCAGTTCGACTTCACTATCCACATCGGCGGGTACGACCTGAGTCACCTCTCCACTTTTGGGATCGACAGTTTCCAATGGAGCATACATAGTGTTCATGGTACCGCGGAGAAAAGCTGTGCGTATAACTCGCTCGTCCTTCCCTTGACCACTTGGAATATCTGTATCAAGTACAGCTAATATCCCTCGTGCATATTCTTCTTTCTCAAGCACATTACCAGCGAATCCGCACACTTCTCGTTTCCTTTGCCATGGATAGGTATCCAGGGCTTTTCTGATTTGAGCAATCTGCTCTATTTGTTCTGGAGTTCGGACTCCTGGTTTCAAACTATCTTGTAGTGCATTCGCAAGGGTAGTTGGGTCAGCTATATACTGATCGATCAGATTCGCATATATGGGTCGCTCAGCTACATATATCGAGCCCAATTCCAAAGGTTTGAACTGATGTTGGCTCTCAGGTGGAGCGAGTGGAGGAGTACGGGGGAGTGAGTCGGGGAGTGATTCTACGGGGAGTGACTCTGCTGGAGGTGACATAAAGCCCATAGTATACTTCAACGCGCCTCGGATATCAACATCACCCCTTTCACCCAAACTCCATCTCCAAAATGGAGATATACGTATGGATGTTTTCGGTGCTGATCCTCAACTCGTCCACATCGTCACATACCCGGTCATTTTCATATGAGATCAGCTATTTGTGGTATAGTGAGGCACCTAGCAGTTTTTTATATACCTATGAACTCAATGCTGGCGACTACCCAAACTTCAATATCAAATGCAGCGCGACGGATCGGATGGACTGCAGAGCAAATCAAAGATTTCCTCAAGCCCACACAGAGTCATTACTATGATCTTACGATCACAATGGATGATGGACATGAAAAAAAATTCAAGGCGTATCGTATCCAACACAATAACAAACGAGGGCCATACAAGGGTGGTATCCGCTTTCATCAACAAGTCGATGAACACGAAGTCCAGGCACTCGCGACCCTCATGACGATCAAGTGTGCGATAGCCAATCTCCCTCTGGGTGGGAGCAAAGGTGGCATCGTCGTCGATCCCAAAAAACTCAGTCTCACTGAGCTCGAAAAACTTTCCCGGGCATGGGCACGAGCATTTGCTCCTCATATCGGTCCGGAGATAGATGTGCCGGCTCCAGACGTGAACACGAGCGGTCAAACGATGTCATGGATGGTAGACGAGTTCATCAAGGTTTCTCAAGATCTCATCCATACTCCTATCCAAAAACATGCTGCATTCACTGGCAAACCTATCAATCTCCATGGATCTCCAGGACGCATCGAAGCAACCGGCCAGGGAGGTGTCTATGTACTCGAAGCACTACTCGCAAAAATAGGCAAGAAGCCTGCAGATACTACAGTCGCCGTGCAAGGGATTGGAAATGTGGGGTATCATTTTGCACTGCATGCGCAAAAGCTCGGATGCAAGGTCGTCGCTATATCTGACAGCAAAGGTGGGATATATGCAGCAGACGGACTGAAGTCAGTCGAACATGCCCTCAAACACAAGCATGCCTCAGGCAAACTCGAGGGAGTACCGGGGACGCGCCATATCGCCAACGAGCATCTGCTCGAACTCGCTGTAGACATCCTCGTACCAGCAGCACTCGAAAATGCGATCACCGTGCACAACGCTCCGAAAGTGAAAGCAAAGGCCGTGATCGAGATGGCCAATGGACCCGTATCGAGTGAAGCCGAGGGTATGCTGACCAAGAAAGGTATCATCGTCATACCAGATGTCGTCGCAAATGCGGGAGGAGTCACCGTCTCGTATCTCGAGTGGTATCAAAACATGCATGAAGAAACATGGGCACTCGAGCAGGTCAATGTCAAACTAAAGAAATATATGTCCGACGCATTTGATGCGGTATGGAAATATCATCTCAAACACTCGGTCTCACTCCGTGAGGCAACCTTTGAGATCGCACTGAAAAGGGTGGATGGAGCATAAACCATAGGCATAGTCCGTAAAGTGTAGAAGGCAGAGTGTAGAAGGCAGAGATGATAGTCCATCCCGCAGAGCGGGACAAGTACAGTCGTAAAGTCCTTAAAGTGACGAACAACAGTGAGTCATCCCGTGCATGCGCGTGAGCGAGACACGGGATCTAGTCCGTAAAGTTACACCACGTTGTCATTCCGTTGAAAAACGGGATCCATCTTCAAGCCATCTCGATCCCGCCGTGGCGGGGGAAAGACCACACACATGTCATCCCGGGTTTATCCCGGGATCTTGTTTGAACACTTCTCTCAAGAGGAAAATACACAGATCAGTTCTCGACAGGCTCGAACTGACATTGTTCTAGACCCTGCTCGAAGTGACACTTTACAGACTTTATAACCTGATAACTATTTTGACTTTCGACGTTTGACCTTCGACCTTCGACCATCTAGACTATTGTGTATGTGAATCAGTATACTGACTGTATGGTCCCGTACCGTTCTTCTTCTCATGCTGGGTTTACGCTCATCGAGTTATTGGTAGCTACCGGTATCATTGCAGTCCTTATGACAGTAGTTATCGTAGCCGTGAATCCCTTCCGTATGTTTCTTGCTGCACAACAGACAAAGAGATCATCTGATGTAACAACCATAGGGAAGTCACTGGATATGTATCTCATATCAGCAAAAGGAGTGTTTCCTACTCAGATGTATCCCTTAAATACTCCTAAGCCAATAGCAAAGAACTCAGGAGGTCCTGAGGCAGATCTATGTGGTCTCTTATCTACTCATATAGCTGGATTACCTATTGATCCTAATAGTCCAGGCAATATCGTGAAAGACTGTACTAGTACATACAGTACCGGATACAGTGCTGTTGCGAATAGCTCAGGGAAGATAGGCGTGTATTCACCGACGGGGATATCACTCGCAAATGCATCAGGGATGAATGTCATACCATATGGACAAGTAGGAGAAGACTTCATTGCTCTTGCTCCTCCCGTCATGTCCTATGGGAGTGCTACCTTTACTCCTGCTATAGCCAAGAGGACTCCTCCTGCAGGACCCTTTGCAGCGGGGGTGATGGTACAGGGAGATTGGACTGGGCCAAATGGGGATATGCTAACTTTCGATAAAGGATCTCAAATTTCTGGGGGTTTTTATCAGAATATGGATCTATCTCAAGGAAGTTTTGTATTTTGGGTCACTCCTGAGTGGAATGGTAATGATGGGAAAGAACATTATTTTTACAATGATCAATCCCAGGGAGCGAGAATACTTAAAGTACCTGCTAATACCTTGGATTTTTACTGGCCAAATTCGTCAGGGCAACTTGCTTCAGTCAACATCTCAAGTTGGACTGCTGGGACAACTTACAGCGTAATGGTTAGATGGGATTCATCAAAGCCAATTGCGAATATCTCAGGAATAAATTACTACGTTGCAGTAACTATTAATGGCACGAGTACATTTTCAAAAACGTCTGCGTGGACACCACCGACGGGTACAAGTCCTTACGTTGGGTCTGCCCTAACAGTCAATGAGGCCAACGCCCTCATCCAAGGTCTCACCATCTATCGTCGTCCCCTCTATGAAGCAACAACACCATCAGGCATCAACGTAGGCAATGGTGATGAGTTAACCCAGATCTACAATGGAGGTACCGGAAGAGATCCTACCTTAGTCACGGGCTCCTGGGATGTCGTATTTGCATTACCAACGAATAGTACGGTAGGAGCACTCGGTACTACCGGTGAGGCATGGAGTCATCCTCATGCCAGTAATCTCCTGTATACCAGTACCACAAATACAGGGGGATATATGATGAATGGAACATATACCAGTGATGGGTGGGCAGCAGAAAGCCCAATTCAAACATTAACCTTGCAACCAGACTCAACCGCAGGAATTGATACGTTCATAGACCAAGCTAATCCAACCACCAACTTCGGAACCACCTCACCATTACAATCGAGAGGTCCGTATTTCACATCGCAACGCAATATGTTATTTAAGTTTGATTTATCAAGTATTCCTGTCGCATCAACGATCAAAAGTGGCGCCCTCACCTTATGGGTAGATACGAACCAAGGTGCAGAAGATAATTTAACCATGTATAGGATCATGCCAGCTAATGCAGGGTGGACTGAGTCAGGAGCAAATTGGAATACCCTCGATGGTTCGACTGCATGGGCAGGTTCGGTAGGAGCCAACACATCTGGAGTGGATTATTCTTCGACGCTCATGGGAACAGGGCCGTTTGGCCTTGGCAACGGGGGACAATATTCTTTTTCACTTGCAGCTAGTGAGATACAGCTAATGTTTGCGACAAATAATGGATTCATCGTGAAAGGCAACGGACCGACTGGAGACTCTGATCCTGCTCGCTCCTCCGACTACGGTACCGCAGGAAATCGTCCGAAACTCGTCGTCAACTACACTGACCCTGCCAACAATCCGACTGTTGCTGCTTTAGGCGCTGGCGAGAGAATATTTTCTGGCGGATATAAAGTCACATCAACTATGGCGAACCAAGGCATCTCTTACACCAAAGCCCTCACTGCCAATGCTAATTACGTTATTCGGGCTATAGGTAATTCTGACGGGACATGTTCTCCACAAATCTTGGTGACCAGGGCCGATGGTTCCACCGAGATTACTCACTTGAATGGCACCGCCACGAGTACCCGCACCGCACCAGATACATACATCTTTACCTTCCAAGCGCCGGCCACCGAAAATGGCATATTTAAACTCATCAACACATCTGGAACAGGTACCTGCTCCTGGCATCAGGTGGAGGTACAGACAAATAGAGTGATAAACCCGTCTCTAGAATCAGGAGCAGGCAGTCCGTGGATACCAACTGGCTGGTCCAACGGTGGATATGTCGCTGGTGAAGGCTTACAAGAAAACACCATTGTGCATTCCGGATCATCAGCCTTAAAATCAGTGAATGTCACGGGGTTCCATGGTGAAAATATGGCGTTTACAGGATCTGCATCCAATTTTGCAGACCTTGGGTGGTTTGGGTATAGAACGGGAGGGTGCTATCACAACAATTCAATACTTGAGACCACGTCTGGTTCACCTTATTCAGAGAGCTGGTGGATATTAGGAGGGTCATATGTACTCAATGAACATGTCATAAGAGGTGCACCAAGTGCGACCGTTGCCAGATCTTCCTGCTCGACAGGCACGGCATATACTGATGATATGTTCCTGGTGAATCTTTCCGACGTCACCCTCACCCTCACTCCAGCCTCACTGGCCAATAGTACTGAAGCAAGTGGAGTACGGGTAGATGGATATGATACCTATACACAGACAGTGAATAGTATCTCAAGTACTGCTGGAGATATATCATTTGTCTTCACTCCTCGTCATAGCTTTGGTGTAGCTGATAAGTATGGGAGTAGTACTCCAACGATAGCCAGTCTCTGGTATGACGGGAATAATAGGATACTCCTGCAGAAGAATGCTACATCCAATCTGGTATTGAAAGGATTCTTTAATGGAACACAAGTATCAACCAACTGGGCATCTGCAGTATTGAATGCAGGCACAGCATATACCATACGTATGACCTATCTTGCCGGAGGGAGTCTCGTCTTGTATGTGAATGGAGTACAGGTAGCTACTCAGTTGGGAGTGATTCCATTTGCAAGTGTACCGACTACATTTGCTATTGGGTATAACTATGATGGGAGTAGTAGTGCATGGTATGACGGGACCTATACGGCTGTACCGTGAGGAGGGGGAGTAGAGTGGAGAAGGTAGAGTGGAGAAGGTAGAGTGGAGAAGGTATAACATAAAGGGAAAAGTGTAGAAAGGAGAGGGGAGTGTGTACAGGATCCCGGGACACGCCCGGGCACCGCCCGTAGGGCTATGCCCGGAGGGATGATATTCCTTTTTTGTCTGATTCTGTTTTCTCTGTCACTTCGAGCCTGTCGAGAAGTGAACCACACACTCTCCTCTTGAGATGAGTAGGAACAAGATCCCGGGATCGCGCAGAGCGCGACAGGTACCCCGGGATGACATGTATGCCTGGGATTCTTCTCAGCCCTGGGCTGATCAGAATGACCCCATTGCTTACTTTACAGACTTTAAGACTTTATAGACTTTATAGACTATCTTTGCGTATACTGACTGCATGGTCCCGTACCGTTCTTCTTCTTGTTCTGGTTCTCCTTTTCATCCTTCTCCTTCTTCTTCTCATGCTGGCTTCACCCTCATCGAGTTATTGGTAGCGACAGGTATCATTGCAGTCCTCATGACAGTAGTTATCGTAGCCGTGAATCCCTTCCGTATGTTTCTTGCTGCACAAC
>JBAXSX010000025.1:0-13698 GCA_037130495.1 Candidatus Roizmanbacteria bacterium | reverse complement strand
AGGCTGAAGGAGTACTGGGATGGAATGGTACCTCTCCTACCGGGAAGACTCCTGTAGGATATGAAGTGAGGAAGAGTGATTATCAGATTAGCGGAGCAAGTATGTCGTGGGGTGCCTGGATTAAAAGAAGTTCTATTGGGGTTGGTTGTTACATCTTGAGAAAGGACGATACGTTACCAATTCGCGATATAAGAGTTACAGGGGACAATAAATTTCAATTTGGGATTGACTACAACGTCTATGCGACAACAAGCACCACAGTAACAGACACGACATCTTGGCACTTAGTTGTTGCTGTTTATAACAGGAGTGATTTAACCGCTAGAATTTTTGTTGATGGGGTGGAGTCAGGAAGTAGCACTGGTGTTAATGCTTTCAGCGATAACTTTGGTGCGTTCTCAATAGCACAAAATTTCCCCGGCTCTATCGATGAACCATTTGTGACTACAGAAGTGTTGACAGCAGGGCAGATATTCGAAATGTACAACAGTGGAAGATAGACAAATACAGGAAAGGTCATCGCGCAGAGCGCGACAAGTCAGGTCGAAAGTCGAAGGTCGAACGGTTATCCCTCCTTCGCTCCCGCAGAGCGGGACAAGTACAGCTACGGAAGGGCAAGCAAGTTCAAGGTTATAAGGTTGTCAGGTCGAAAGTCGTAAAGTCTGTAAAGTGAGAAACAGCTACAAGCTAAAGAAGCCCCGAAGAGGCCACTTTGTGGCTGCACCTGTCCGCCCTCTGGCGGAAGTAGATTTTGACTCTTTTTTACTCCCCTCTAGGAAGAGGGGTGGTACACGAAGTCGCGTCTGACCTGTCTGCCGACAGGCAGGCGCGACGAAGTGTGACGGCTCCGCCCGTAGGGCTACGCCCGGAGGGGGTGTGTGTTAACCAATACATAACACACCTCCCCGCGTCAAACGCGGTACTCCTCTCTAGAGGAGAGTTCGGACAACAAACCGTGACAGCATGAAGGAGGGAGATCCTTCTCCCGCCACGGCGGGATCAGGATGACTCGGAGGATGGATCCCTCCCTCGCCCCCGCGAAGTCGCGTTTGACGCGACAGAGCGGGGCAGGCTTGCCCGGGAAGTCGAAAGAGAGTACGCTGACTTCCTGAACCCCGAAGTGGCCACTTTGTGGCTTGATTCAGGATCCTTATACATGAGATCCTTCTTAAGCCCTGAGCTGATCAGAATGACCTTGCCGTGTCATTTTATAGACAGTACTTGTCCTGCGTAGTCGCGTTTCTCGCGACGAAGTGAAGTTGCTTGACGTGACCAAAAAATGTAAAGGATGTGCTGCTAGTTCTACAAGGTGGTCAAGCGCGCAACTTGTCTAATAATATAGTTTATGTTACTCTTGAAATATGTACGAATCAGATGAATCTCCAAAGCCAAAGTTCTCCCCTGATACCATTTGGCCGCCATTAAAATCAAATGAGCTCTCTCAAAAAAAAGTGAGCTCACTCAAATATGTATCCCAATAGAACAAGATAAATTAAAGTCTCTATATACCCTTCTTGCACAGGAGCTATCGGGATGGAAAGATGGGTATCGCAAGCTCATCCTTATTGACCCAACAACGCTAAATTCAGCAACAGTGCCAGAAAATAAAGCAAAGGTCCAGCTTACTGTTGAAAGTGTAAAAGATGATCTTGAAGCAACAATAAAATTAGAGTTAATTATAGAAGATGGGTCACCACTTCAACTTGAAATTGATGAAAATGGAAATATATATTCAGATATACATACAGCAGAAAAAGTTATACTTATAATTAACAATCTATTTGATGTGTCTGGAAAAGAGGCAAAATTGAATACTAGTGTATTTGGAAGTGGTACGGCAAGCTTAAAATGGTTAAGAAGCTTAGAAAAGAAAAAGCTAGTAGCCAATAAACCAATCGAACCAGAAGGGAATGAGCTACATGATTATGAATCAACTCAATCAAAGAAAACAGCTATTGAAGCATTGAGGGACGATGTGCATACACTCTATAATGAAGCTCCAGAAATTGAAGGCATAGATAGAAATAAACTGATAGCAAATGCGCTTTCTGCAGTAAAAGAACATACAAGGGGAAAAATTGATCCTGAACAACAAAAACTTCTCGATTCACTTCTAAGCAGTCATCATATATTATTTTTAGCAAAAAAAGATTATGACGCTCTTTTACAGGATTGGACAGGCGAAGAGACAAACCGATCAACTGCGGCAATGACATATTTAGAAGGAGTAATATCGATTAACCAAGATGAAATTGTGGAATTGGCAAGGAAAAATTTTAGAAGATATAATCTGGTCAGAACACAGGAGAACCTACCTAAAAAAATCACTTCAACGACTGAGGCACTCGGTTTGTTCGCTGATTATGTAGGATATCGTTACGGCACAGAAGTTGAACCCATTGAACTTCCCGAACCAGTTATTGACGACAAACAATCAGTAAAGGAATTAACAGAAAATTTAATATGGTCTTTTGCCTTTCACGAAGGATTGCATGTTGCTTCAGGAAATACCAGTTTTCTAGATGGATTAAGTGAAGCGGCTACTCATTACTACACCGCGGTAACCACACTACAAGAGCGAGGAATAAACGCACTCGGAGCTTATTTGACCTTTTCAGACCTTAGTAGTGCTTTGAATTGGATTTTTCTAATGAAAGATTTACCTATTACCGAAGATATCGCTGAACAAATGTACTACAACAAATCACGAGAATGGACTATGGAAAAGATGTTTGGATATGTTGGAAAAGAAAACCAAACTAAATTTTATGACATCTTAACAAAAGGGAGAGTGTCTGTCACTAGAAATTAGATACTCGAAAGGAGGAATCGCAAGAAAAATACTCATCAATAGAAGATCGCATTATAGGCTAAGTAAATATATGTTATACTATCAGTGAAATATGATTCATCGACTCCCATCGATGAGCTCTCCGATCAAACGGAAAGCATATAGCCATAGAACGCAGATAGCATCTGCCCAATATGAGCCGCAAGACCTGCGTCAAAGCAAACCAAGATTTTGTTGTCCCATGTCCAGTTCTCGACAAGCTCGAACTGACATAGTGAAGGTGACAAAACAAAGTGAAGTGGTACCCTCCGCGATATGCGGGGCTTCATGATAGTGACATTTGTATGTCTCATGATCAGGTATCATTTTTTTTCACACCATCGCCTCTTCTCGATCCCTCCTACTGTAACCACGTGCTCTATGTGCCAGAGCCATTCAAGTCGAGTCTGCCTTGCTACTCGCTCTGATAGGTTAATTGATGCAGATGCTCTCGTGACCACTGATACACATCTAGCACTGTGCGTCAAAACAGCTGATTGTTTACCGATATTAATGTACGACTCGGCACATCATGTAGTCGCAGCTATTCATGCAGGATGGAAAGGAATAACTAATCAAATTATCGAAAACACGATCGATGAAATGGTAAAGCACGGCGCAATGACAGCAGATCTGCATGCTCAGATTGGACCGCATATCGGATCATGCTGTTACGAAATACATGGACCTCGTGCAGAACACTTTGAGAAATCCTTCGCAAATCATCCAGAAATATTTCATCACAGAAATTCCCGTGCATATCTCGATCTAGCACGATGCGCTCAAATCCAACTCATGCAAAGGGGGATACAGCCCAAACACATCGCTCTTTCATCCGTCTGCACCTCATGTTCGCCCGATCAGCATCCGTCATATCATCGTGACCAATCATATACTGATACAATGATAAGCACGATTTGGATAGATGATAAGAAATCTCCCGTCAGGGTGTCATAAATATATTCAAACAATTTTCTAATTATTTATTCATTTACACACATGCTTTATTCAAAACTATTCGGAAAAACCAGCAAAACAGTGTCTGACGAAAGTAATATCTCCACGAAATATCTGATCCAAGGAGGATTTATTCGCGAGTCCACCGCTGGCAGGTATTTTTTTCTCCCATTGGGTTGGCTTGTGATACAAAAAATGATGAAGATTATCAAGGAAGAGATCGATGCTCTTGGTGCTCAGGAAATGATATCTCCAACACTTCATCCTATCGAGTTATGGAAAGAGACCAATCGCACAAATACCGCAGGATTTGAGTTGATGAAGGTCAAAGATCGACGTGGCGCCGAGTTTGCCCTCGGTGGGACAGCTGAAGAGATGTTTGTCGATGTGATCCGCAAATTTAATATCAGCTATCGTGATCTGCCTATCGATATTTATCAGTTCTCGACCAAGTTCCGTGATGAAATGCGCGCACGCGGAGGCCTATTGCGGGTACGAGAATTTATCATGAAAGATGCATATAGTTTCGATACTGACGCTCAAACATTCCAAGCAACATACAAGAGATATAGTGACGCATATACACGAATATTTGAACGACTCGGTCTCAAAACATATCGTGTGGCGGCAGACAACGGCTATATCGGTGGAGAATACTGTCACGAGTACGTGGTTGAGTCGGAGGCTGGTGAAAGCGTATTTTTTACGACAGATGATGGGAGCTATGTGGCACACGAGGATGTCGCGACGTTCTCTCGTAACGCTGCAAATGCTCACGAAGAACTCAAGCCTTTTGAGATCATTGATCAACCTATGTGGGTCCAGACGATGGAACAAAATGAAAAACACTACAAACTTTCGTCAAATCATTTTTTGAAAAATGTTGTATACAAACATCGGGTAACGGGACAAATCATCATCGCAGTCATGACTGGAGACTTGAAAGTGAACAAGACTAAGTTGGAGCAAGCGATCAAAGCGGTAGGTCAGCTCGAGGATGCTACAGACGAGGACCTTACGTCGATGGGAACAAAGACAGGATATGTCCATTGTTGGGGACATGAAATAAAAGTTTCAAGTTCCAATCCGCCAGCTGGCGGACAAGTTCCAAGCTCAGAGGACCAAGCTCAAAGCAAAAAGTCAGTGCTCTATGTCGGTGATATTGTCCTAAATGAAGCGCACAATCTGATTGGTGGACAAAAAGAAGATCTCACTGATAGTCACAATGTGAACTACGGACGCGATTTCACCTGTGATGTAATTGCTGATATAGCTATGGCTAAGGATGGAGACAAAACGGTCGATGGCAAGGTGCTCCATCTGAAAAAAGGTATAGAGGTGGGGAATATCTTTCAACTTGGCCAGCATTACTCATCCCTCATGAAGGGTGCAGAATATGTGAGTGAGAAAGGCGAAAAAGTGCCTTATTACATGGGTTGCTACGGCATTGGTGTCGGACGAAGTCTTGCCACGATCATAGAAATCAGTCATGATGATCGAGGGATCAGATGGCCAGAGGCTGTCGCTCCATACAAGTTTCACCTTATCGGTCTGGATATGCAAGATGAGACAATACGATCAAAAGCGCAGAGCGTGTATGCTGCTTTGCAAAAAAAGTATGGCAACGAGGTGCTATTTGATGATCGAGACGCTCGAGCGGGAGAAAAATTCGCTGACGCAGATCTCATCGGGTGCCCAATACGTTTGGTTGTGGGGAAAAAATCAGGGGATAAAGTAGAGATGAAAAAGCGCGGTGAAAAAGAAAGTGTCCTAGTAGATATCGAAAATATCTAACACTATTTCACACTTCTGCAGGCTGTGAAGTCCGCAGAAGTGTGATCCGTGGCTCTGGTCGAGTATGCTCCTTGCATTCTTTCTGAAATATGTCAGAATGCACCAGTATGAAGGGGACGACACAAGCTGTAGTGTATAAAAAAACAGTCAAAGCACTATACAAGGCTCTACGGAAGTCGTCTTTTCTCGTACATAGATTTGCAAATAAAAAAAATGTGAAGCGCTTCCTGGTTCAGTTCCATCGACATATATCAATCTATCGCCGTTTTTTCGGACACAAGCTGCATTCTCTATCACATCGGACTATCGATGCATGTATATCGCAAGTGAAATCATTTGATCAGTCATTTCCGTCCCCATCTTGGGACATCAGTCGCAAAACATCACATGTGCACCGTCGAGTGATTACCCATGGCACACTGTCAATGACAGCAGTATTGGTTGCCATCACCATCGTTGGCATATTCGGTGGTCCACAGATCGTCACATCTGTGAAAAAAACTGTTTCAAAAGTTACTACAACCGCCATCATCACCACAGCTCCGTTGCCGACTCCAACGCCAGATCTCACTGAACGCATGTCTCCAGCAGATCGTATTGGCCAACTATTCATGATTCGAGTGCCAGGAGATGTACTCACCGAAGAAACGCGTCAATTCATTCAAAAAGTACAGCCAGGCGGCATCGTACTGATGCGCGAGAACATATCTGACATTGCTGGTACGAAGGCACTTGTTCGCGACCTACAACAAAGCGTCAAATTCAAATTATTTGTTGCGGTCGATCAAGAAGGAGGCACTGTCCTTCGCTTACCCTGGGACACGAATACATCAGTTGCTGGAGATCATACAACCGCTTTAGCACAGATTGAGGCAAATACCAACCTTGCGCCTATACTGGATCTAGCAGTTGAAGGAGCATATATTCATGATCGCGCATATGCGAGTGATTCTGCATCTATCACTCAAAGGTCACAAGAACTCGTTGATGCACAACATACGGCGAACATCCTCAGTGTTGGAAAGCACTTCCCTGGTATTGGCCGTGCTCTAGATGACCCACACGCGCGCATACCGCTGATCAATGCAGGTATTCAAGAACTTGACGAGGATCTTGCACCGTTTGCACAGCTCAAAGAAAAGCTCGATATGGTGATGAGTAGTCACGTGAGATATAGCTCGCTAGACGGTGCCAATCCTGCAACATTTTCATATCAGATCATGACAGAGATCCTTCGCAACAAGGTAGGGTATCGTGGGATAGCCATCACCGATGATCTGAACATGGACTCAGTTGTAAGCCAGCGTGACAAATACACGAGAGCTCTCCAGGCAGGACATGACATGCTGCTCACCCTCGAACCATCCATACAGGTTGGCCTCGCAATTGATGAAGTCGCCCAAGCAACACGAAGTGGGCGACTAAGGATGGAATCTATCGACACACGCGTTCGTAGGATCATCGAACTTAAGCGCACATTTGGCCTAATAGAATAGACTCAGCAATGAACCAGAGCATGGTCGTGAATACTACGCATACACCAATCAATTATTCCATCATCGCTCACTATAATCCACCCTGCCCAAATAATTGTTCCGCCTCACTTGGAGAAGAAAAAGGACAGAGACCCAACACTTTCAGGAAAACACCCGTGTTTAGATCAGAGATCAACTGTTTTGCACTTTGGTCAATTCCAGCTAAAAATTCAGGAGGATATGATTGCACTTTTGAGTTATAGTATCCTTGCAATGTGTCTGAGGCACTCGGCTTGGCACGTCCATGATATTTACCTACAATATCAAGGGCTTGATTAACAAAATGGATATACTGCGAAATTCGATCTCCTATTGATTTTCTTAACATATCTATCTTATCAGGAGGGAATTGAACAAGTGTTTTCCCCTCGGGATCCATTGCATATAAGACCTGCAAACCACCATCTCCTGTTGTTTTCATCAGTATACGGTCAAGCTGACTCATAGTTTCAAAAACTTTGGTTAGCCCAGCGTTTTCGTCGGCAGCTTTTAACGTATCGACGGGTGGCAAACCTTGCTGAGGTAGATTACGATAAATCATTTCACCATTCTGCCCTGGGACTACCCATCCTGGCAGAGCACGCGCTATATCATATCCCATAGCCCGCGCTGCACCTGTAGCGGGATTTCCTAAGCGCAATCGTACCCTGTCCATCTCATCCAATGTTTTTTGGTCCTCGTCGATACCTCGATTAAAATGCCTAGTATCCAGCATTCCTCCCTTGGAAGTCAATCTATCGAGTGCACTAATGCACGACAAACCATCTACCGACGGAGCAAATGGATTAAATCTTTGCAAAGCAAGGAATTTAGGTGAACTTTGCATATCTAGACCCAACTTCACCAGAGCAGCCTTGGAAGCCGCATAGCCAGGGGGTTCCATTTTTTTGAGATTCTCATCTGTAAAGGTCGCATCTGGCTCTGAGCGTGCTCCTGTAACAATCCCAATAGTTGCTGGGTCCACATGTTGTTGTTCGTCCATACACATATAATAAAACTACTAATGTCAAACCTCTCTTAGAATCAGTGTAGCGCAGCATAAGATCACATGCAAATCATCGTAGATACGACTCGCTTCATATATCAATTAGTGGATCACTGACACACTTCACTTTGAAAGTGCCTGAGTATGAATTCAGAAAGCACCTTACGCTCGAGTCCTGATATAATCCCCGTATCCATATGTCCAAAACCATAGTTACCCACATCAATCCCGATCTGGACGCTCTATCGAGCGTCTGGCTCATTCGTCGCTATCTTCCCGGTTTCCAAGGCGACGATGTTACATATGCATTCGTTCCCGCAGGCAAAACATTGCGCGATGAAATCGTTGACCATGATCCAGATATCGTCCACGTTGATACCGGCCGTGGGATGTTTGATCATCATCAGATCGCCGAAAAAATCTGTGCTTTCCTGCAAATCTACAAGTATCTCGTCAAAAACAATATTCTCGCTGTCTATGATGTGGAGCCATTACGCCGCATGTCTGGTGTTATCAATGACTTTGACAATTTCGCTGAGGTCTACTACCCCAATGTCACTGCAGACTACCAACTCTTCCAACTAGATAGTGTCATCAGTGGATTCGTTCATGCCGGTTTACCCGACGACCAAAAAGTTGCTACATCTCTGCCTATTTTTGATGGTTTGCTCCAGATCATGAAAAACAAGATTAAGGCAGAAAAAAATATCGGGGAGGGGATCATATTTGAAACCAAGGCCTTTGGCAAGTCAATCCTCATGGAAAACAGCAATAATGACAGCATGAAATACGCCCAAAAGTGTGGATACAGACTCGTAGCTCGAAAAGACTCGAAAATAGGTAATATACGTATCGTGTGTATCCCTGACGACACACTGGATCTCACCCCAATTTACGAGGAGATCCTCCGTCAAGACAGTGCCGGAACCTGGTTTTTCCATCAATCCAAGCACATGTTGCTCAACGGGTCCCTCGTCAATCCCACTATGATAGCCTCTCCTTTGACAAGCGACCAGATCCTCGCTATTTTGAAAAAATTTTAGTACAATACACTACCTGGATATCTGTTCGTGGAGTCTTTCCACCTATATGGTTTCCATAGGGCGCGTTTGAGCCATCATGGGCTAACAACTATCGCCCTTTTTAGGCTGACTGATGACTCATGCACACTGAGCTCATGTTTGTTCGTCAATTGTGCTGCACACATGAAATGGAGGTTTATCACACAATATGGTTATAGTACGCAGAAATAGAATCGAATCACCAGATAGTATTTGGCGCCGGTTTGGCAAAATCAACTATGAGGAAAACCTCGTTGATGAGCTTCGTGATAGAAAATATTACAAGAAGCCTTCAATCATCAAAAAAGAGATTGAGAAAAATCGTCGATCAAACAAAAAAACAAATATGAAAAAGCGGCTCATGAGCTGATTTGTCATACACATTCTCCTCTACGAGGTAGAGGAGAGAAGCATGATAAATATCTACGAATCTGCTCGATTCAAACTCAAAAAGAAATGGCTTATGAGCACTATCCAGTCATACCTGGACCAACATAGTGTTTCACCCGATCTGCTCATCAACTTTATCTTTGTTGGACGTCGAAAGATGCTCCATATAGCGACAACCTATAAACACGAACCCGAGGCCCTCCCTGTCCTTTGTTTTCCCTATATCACAAATAAGCGCATGATCTTTGTATCCGATGGTAACACCCAAGAGATGGCCCAAGCACCTCAGTCGATTGTCAACGCACCTGTCGATGAAAAGTTGCTCGGAGAGGTCTTCATTTGCTTTCCACAAGCAGTGTTATTGGCAGCGGAGAAAAGTAAAAAGGTGAATGACATGATGATATTCCTTATACATCATGCCATAGACAATCTCCTTCTCGGTAAGCAAGGCACTCATCATCGGGTGGGGTAAATCGATGCTTGTATAAATCTCCTCTTGAGAGGAGTACGGCAAAGCCGGGAGGTGTGTGAACCAAATAACACACCCCGCTTCGCTACGCTCAGCACCCCTCTCTGAGAGGGGAGTAAACGCATTCACTTCTGTATCATGTACGTCCGGGGAATATCTTTTTTGTCTATATGCACGATGAAGCTTGTTGACTTAGACAACGTCACATCATCGAGCACAGATGAAGTAAGAGTGACTCTATCAGCCGTGACACCCAGTTGAAAAAGGGTGTCTTTGACGATCGCAGCTCGCGCGATCCCCAGATCAGTGAAGCCTGCAGGCGTATCTGCTACTTCAGAACTCAAATAGTATCCAGTCACCGTAAGCGAACGATCAGCATCTGCAACGATATAATCAGCTGTTTTTCTGAGAAAATCGATATTGTTCTGTGTCCAGGCAGGATTGGCAGTGTGTGAAGCAAACGAAAGCTGCGAATAATCAGACAAAACAGGTCGCCCATCTTCAGTGAGAGATAGCGTGCCCATACTGGTCATGAGGGGAGTTGGTGATGGGTGGAAATCGACTTTTGGGATGCCTAGCAAGAGTCGTGGATCACCGCATGCATTCTGGATGCCACACACATAGCCCAATCGCACCACGATGATCGAGAGAGCAATAAGGATAATGAGTTTTTTATACCTAAACATGTACTCACTGATTGTAGTGACATGGCCCATGATGTCAATAGATCGTGAGTGATGAAAATATCTCGTTTACCTTTGCCCACTTTACCCTTACAATGCCCGTATTGGAAACGTGAAATCGCTCACTATGCTATACCATACCTATCGTCCCCAGTCAGTAGATCAGATCGACAATGTCCGCGTGCGCGAGGTCATCACCAATTACCTCCACGCCAAGTCTTTTCCTCATGCATGGCTCTTCACTGGTCACAAAGGCATGGGGAAAACATCAGTCGCCCGTATACTTGCCCGCGAACTGAATAAAACAGGCAACGCTACCAAAGATGCTCAAATCCAGCACGATATTGAGGTTGGTAGCTCTCCCGATGTACAGGAGATCAACGGTGCAGACAATACCGGCATAGATGACATCCGACTTCTGATCGAGAATATATCATATGCTCCAATGGTGGGGAAGTATCGCATGTATATCATTGACGAGGTGCATATGCTCTCAACGAGCGCATTCAATGGACTACTCAAGATACTCGAGGAGCCACCATCGCATGCAATATTCATACTGGCTACGACCGCAATCGACAAAATTCCCGCAACCATACAATCACGCTGTGTTCGAGTAGACTTTGGGACCGCATCTTCAACCGATGTCATCGCGATGCTCACTCGTATCGAAAAAGGCGAGAAAATCACCATACCATCCGCTGTCAAGACGCTCATCGCATCCAACTGTGACCGATCCTTCCGAGACGCAACGAAATTGCTCGAAGAGCTGATCACCCAAAAAGCATTGACCCTAGATGCAGCTCAAGGATATCTTGGTACACGATCTCAGGAATCACTCCTGCGTCATATTGTCCAGCCTGATGTCAAAAAAACGATCAGCTGGCTCTATGAGTATGCAAATGCAGGGGGCGACATGAAGCTCCTAATAGAGGATACCCTTCGCAAACTCCATGGACTCCTTTTGCGTGAGCATGGAGTCACTCCTGATATCTCCCTGCCCGATGTGACTCTGACAAAGACTCAAATCGTAAGACTGTTAAAACTGTTTCATGAAGCATACGTATCAAGTCGGATATCACCCATACCCCAGGTAGCAGTGCAAATAGCAGTAATCGAGTATTATAACGGGCTGAAATAATTAGCAATTAATAATGAATAATTGATAATGTAAAACGGAAAGAGTAATGGAGAGAGGGATATTAATTAGAAATAGTATATTGTCAAATTGTTGAATTATTATTGTCCTATAGATTCAGATTGTTAAATTGATAAATTGCCGAATTGTTTCAAACAATATAGCAATTCAACCATCTAACAATTTAGAAATTTATTTTATCCCCTATGTTTGGAAACATGATGAAAAATCTCGGCGACATGGCAAAGCTTAAAGGTATGCAAGATGCGCTCAAAAAAGAGGAGATCACTCACGAACATGGTGGAGTGAAAGTCACCATCAGAGGTGACATGCAGATACAAAAGATTGAGATTGATGGAGTAGAAAATCGTCACGTAGCTGATGCGATCAATGAAGCGATGAAGAAAATCCAGACCGAAGCAGCCAAAAAGCTTATGTCTATGACCGGCTAGGATCCCAACATCTATATATATTTCTGTGACCTCTCATTTGTTCGGTCATATTTTCGGTCTCACATTTACCCGCGACATCCCCCCAGGCAGTGATCGCATCTGAGTAGGGTAGTTCTATTGGCGCGCGTACGCCGGGTTCTTTCCATACACCATCCAATATCATTCTCGTTGCGACGATAGGTCCTGCAGCGGTCTGTACAGCAACCAAACTTCTCCCATATCTCGTCTGTGCATCGTCCTCTGTCATATGATGAGAGCGATACACAGCAACATCATTCGTACGTATATATGGCCCAATCCTACTTTCTGCACTCATTCGTTCCTTCGGGTGAGGAGGTGGCTGGAGACGCGTAAAAAATTCGAGTGGCGTTTGTGGTACTATTGTAAGATTATTTTTTGATGCTGTTAATCCATACTTTGTAAATAATTCCCTAGTAGTCGGCTCATTTAACACATCTGCAGTGCCCATTTCTCGGGTTACTGCACGTACATATGCAGCATTTGTTCTCGGTACTGAGTGCAGCTTGACTGGCTCATTCGTGTGAAGTTTAGCCTTCATAATCTTAGTGAGTAAAAGATATTGCTCAAAGCTCATACCGTATTGAAAAGACACTTCCTCACACTTTTTGAGGACATCTCTCATCCACGGCTCTTGTGATACCGCGTGAGCAATATCACCGATTTCTTCGTGCTCCGCATGTATCCCCGTCTGTGATCCAATAGTCCCTCCATACGGAAATGGCACTCCGAGCGTCAGTGGCTTTAACTGCGTTATGCCACGCTCAGCGCTCCATACGAGCCCGCTTTTCGTACACTCATCCACAAATACAGAATATGAAAACCCTGCCATCGTCGGCCGACGAGTGCCGCTCAACCATTTTGATGTGCTTCCGTCAAATATAGTTACCTGGCGCACAGATTGTTCATCATCATGGAAACCGTGGAGTACTTCTCGCGCAAGCAATTCAGATATTCCTGGATCAGCTCCCATACCTACGATTCCTACACATTCCTTTTCTTGGAATTGTCCATTCAGCTCTCTCATCTGAGCGCCCAATAGTTGTCCATCTCCAGACTCGCTTTGAGCAGTATTTATATAATGTGACTTGGCATCAACCGCAGCAGACGCTACAGCTGGAGCAAATCGGGGATGAAGGAGATCGACTACAATCTCTGGGCGCGTAGCTGCAAACAAATCGTGGAGTGCGTTCGGGTCTTCCGCGTTGACTTGGACAGGGGTGAATCGGTCGAGAGCACCGATTGCAGTGCGAGCTTTACCGAGGTCATAATCAGCGACTGTGAAAGTGATTTCTTGAGGCAGTTTACGAGAAGCCATCTGTACATATGCATGAGCTAATGATATTTTCGCGTTGGTTTTTCAGATGAAATCTGTGTCAGAAAGAG
>JBAXSX010000024.1:0-14894 GCA_037130495.1 Candidatus Roizmanbacteria bacterium | reverse complement strand
TCACCGCTACTAGTACCAGTGCTATGAGTATTCCAATGATTCCCGTAGATACCAGGAGCTCGATGAGGGTAAACCCAGCATGGGGGGAACGATCGCGAATCATGCAAACAGTATACTGACTGACAGTCCGTAAAGTCTGTAAAGTCGTAAAGTCTGTAAAGTGTAGAAGGTAGAGGGTATAACGTATAACGAAAAGGTAAAACAGAGAGCGATAGTCCGTAAAGTGACACCACGGTGTCATCCCTCCGGGCATAGCCCTATGGGCGGTGCCCGTGCATACGCGTGAGCGAGACACGGGATCTGGTCCGTAAAGTCGAAGGGCGGAGGTCGAAGGTCATCGCGCAGAGCGCGACAGGTCAGGTCTATTGACTCCCCGGGCTTGACCCGGGGACCATGAATGAAAACATACATGGTTCCCGAATTGAATTCGGGAAGTCAAAACATGATGTAGCGAAGGATCTCATGCTTAAGGATCCTGAATCGAGCCACAAAGTGGCCCCTTCGGGGCTCGAAGTGACCCGCCAACAACTTCGTTGTTAGGCGGGCAGGCATGCTTCTCTGCTCGAAGTGACCCTTTATTAGCCTGATTATGTGAAGACGTTCGACCTGATGACCTGAAGACTTTTGACGATATGACTAGACCATGAGATTGAAGTGCAAATGGGGGGTGTGGCATTGTATACTTGTCCTGAAGAGAAGATCAGTCCGCCTCAGGCGGACGGGCTCTCCCACAGGCAGTCCGCACATGTGCGGACGGGACTTCCTTCATACTTATCAATTCGTATTGACGTATGAAGCGTATCCACAAATCACTCCCCCATCGGTTGGTTGCCACTTTTGCTGTGCCTCTCGTTGCATTGACATCCATCATTGGAGGTCTCGTGGCGCAGTACGGATTTGGCTCGCCTGCTATCGCACAAGTGATCTACGGCACGGGTGTAGCTATAGGAAGCCTTAAACTCATTCGGGAAACTGTCCGATCGATCCTCAAGGGCAACCTCGCTCTCGACTACATTGCGATACTTGCAATCAGCGTAGGTGTCATCAGTGGCCACTACCTCGTCGCTGCAGTGATAGTGCTGATGCTCTCTGGAGGCGAGGCACTTGAAGACTATTCGCTCCAAAAAGCACAGTCCTCCCTCACCAATCTTGCCAATCGTATTCCGCACACGGTGCATTTGTGGGAAAACAATGCATTTGGCCAGATAGTGTCGATAGAACATGTGAATATTGGACAAGAAATATGTATCAGAAAAGGTGAGGTCATCCCACTCGATGGAATCCTCGTGAGTACTGCGACGGTTATAGATGAATCTTCGCTCACTGGGGAAGCACTCCCTGTGGACAAAAAATCAGGCGATCTGATCCGCAGCGGTACGGTGAATATGTCTAGTAGTATCGTCGTGAGAGTAACCAAAGCAGAAAAAGACTCCACCTATCGCAAAATAGTCACGATGGTGCAAGAGGCACAGTCCGAAAAAGCACCCCTCATCCGTCTTGCTGATAAGTACAGTGGTGTATTTACTTTAATCAGTTTGGCTTTGGCAGTGATCGCCTATTTCGCTTCAGGTGGTGAACTGAGCCGAGTGCTTGCAGTCCTTGTGATTGCTACTCCGTGTCCTCTCATCTTGGCGACCCCCATCGCCCTTATGGGTGGAATGAGTGCTGCTGCGAGCAAGCGCATCATTTTTAAACGACTGGCGAGCATAGAGGTACTTTCACGAGTAGATGCACTGATGTTTGATAAAACGGGGACCATCACCGTAGGTAAACCAGTCGTATCTCGAGTTGATATGCTTGATCATGCGATCGACCCAAGTCATGCTCATGCAATCACCTATATCCTCGAAAAAAACTCGCTTCACCCGCTTGCAAAAGCACTGGTCACCTATCTACACGCTCTCCCGAGAGGTGTTGTGCAGGTGACTGATATCACTGAAGAAATAGGCAAAGGCATCAGTGGTCGAGTAGGTGAAGATGTCTATAGACTAGGAAAACCAGCCACCCAGGAAGGGATGATGGTGGCACTTCGCAGGAATGATACTGATATCGTGCATTATCATCTGACAGACGTGATTAAACCCGATTCAACTAAGGTATTCTCCTCTCTTTTGAAGCAAGGGATAGAGCTGTCTATTTTCACGGGCGACACACAAGCACATGCAGATGATATGGTAAAGGCGCTCGGGATACCCGTGACGGTGAAAGCGCACTGCACTCCAGAAGATAAGAAAAATGGGATACACAGCGCAAAGCAAAAGGGACACATCATCGCAATGGTTGGCGATGGTATCAATGATGCTCCTGCACTCGCCTACGCCGATGTAGGCATGGTGTTTTCGAATGAAGAAAATACTGCAGCTACCGAGGCTGCGGATGTGGTCTTTTTGGGTGGCAATACTCACCAGATCACCGACGCCCTCTCTATCTCAAAGCGTACTATCAAAATAGCCACCCAAAGTATATTTGTGGGTATTGGCGTGAGTACCATTGGCATGCTGTTCGCAGCCGCTGGATTTGTCCCCCCGATAGTGGGAGCTTTCATCCAAGAAGCTATTGATGTGGCAGTGATACTCAATGCATTGCGAGCGAGTAGATCATCCTAATCGACTTTTGAACTCACGGAGCAACCTCTTTCCGACATGTGGCTCCTCCCGACGTGACCTAGACCGACTGAGCAACCAAAAAGACCACGAAGAAAGAAAATATAATATATAATATGGGGTATGAATACCTTTGAGGTCTGTATACCCTCTCGCACCATAGAGGTGCATCAGAGCACGATTCCGGCCGCATTATCAGGAACCATCGTAGATTTTTTAAAGAATCCAAAAGACGGGGCCGGGTATATCTCTGACGCAGTCGGTCGAAGTGTAGAAATGAACGTGGCATTTATGCAAGCATCCCCTGCTATGCAAGCACCCCCCGCGAAAATAAATTTCTCAGGTTGTTTCTTTCGTCCATTTGATATTAAAGGAAATGGATATGGTAGTTGTGGTGACCCAAGAATTCTCGAACCAACAACGGACAATTTTGTAAATGGTCGAACAGGAATGTTTACCACTAACTATTTTAAGGATAAAACTTTGAAAGATAGCATACCGCGTTATGTGCCGACGGGCGCATATACTGCTGTACAAGCTGACCGAAAATACGAAGCAACACATCAAGTCGGTGCGAGACTTCGCAGATATTACAAGGAACATTCTGAGACAGCACCAATCAATGCGATAGTCCCCCTTATTCTCTACAGTACTCCGGTAGACACAGTTCAATTGTACGGTATGGTATATGGACTTGCAGAAGGGTATATTCGTGAAAGCGATAAGGTGCAAAAATTGCTATCAACAACAAACTACGGTCAGGCATTGCAAATGGAAGCATTGGTTTATGGTAGTGCACTTTCGTTCTTGCATAGATCAACTCGTTTATTTCATGGTCAACCAACCCTTTCAAATGTTGCTGCGAATACTAGTGGACAGATCGTATTTCTTGACTGGGCAACCTCGAGGGAGCTGGACGAGATGAATCGTGAAGACCGATATCTCAATATGGCCGGCGACGTTGCAATTGCATCTGCCTCCTTTGGTTCTCTTTTGAAAACTATACCAACTAGCACCCGTGCCCAAGCAGATTATCGATCAAAATTGACGCAATACTGGGCTGACCATATGTGTGCAGGATATCTCGACCCTACAGATACCCCAATGGCACAGAGAAATATGCGGTCTATTGCCTCGCTCCCTTCTGTGAATCATGCAGAAGCACGGATACGAGCATTCTCTAAGCTCATTAGTGATCGTTATCCGGAGACTCATCGCTAAACCAAAATGAGTTTCATCTGACTATAGTCTGTGGGAATATTCAAATATAGCGAAGTAAAGTGGACTAACTCACACGATCTAGTTTTTGTCGGATGACTTTTTCTTGGTGGTCGAACCAAAATTCACCTCTTAATTGTTCACCGGCAAGTACTCGTGGGAGCCAATACTGATCGTCATCCCACATCTGATCTGAGGGGAGATCGGCAACGGGGAACCATTGAGGTTTCATTTCCTCAGATTCTTTTGGCTCACCCCTCCATTTCGTACACACATACACGTGAACCTCAGCGTCTTGATAGACATCTTTTCTCAGGGCCTGATAGAACCGGATGATCGCAGATTGAGATATATCGAGAGGGGTGATCCCTATCTCCTCCTCACACTCACGGATCACTGCTGCCTCAACGAGCTCATCGGGATTCACCTTTCCACCTATGCCATTGAACTTACCCACTCCAAAACCGCGCTTTTTCAGTCCAAGGAGGACTTGATCATCCATGCGGAGAAATAGGAGTGTGTAGAGAGGGAGGGAAATAATGATAATGTAAAATTAATAATGAAAAATTTAGAATGAAAAGAAATTAAAAAGAAAAAATTAAAAATTCATGATGCATGGTTCATATTACATATTTTATGTTTCGTGTTTCACAATCATTCATTATTCATTGTTAATTATGAATTTTTAATTGTTCAATCACTTTGTCGCGCAGCTCCTTCACTCCTCCACCATCTGCGGCGCTTAGATAGAGCGGGTCTAAGTGAGCGGTTAATCCCTTGATTTCGTCAAGTGTCCGTGCGGCTGGTAGATCTATTTTATTCAGAACGGTGATTTGGGGTATACCATCGGCCTCCAGATCTTTGAGCGTGTCTTGGACGACTACGATCTTGCGCTCTATCTCTGGATCAGTTGCATCGATCACGTGGATCAGCAAATCTGCATAAATAGTCTCCAGCAATGTAGAACGAAATGCTTCAATCAGTCGAGGGGGAAGATTGGATATGAACCCGATAGTATCTGAAACCAATATATCTGGTGCAGGATTGATTGGGTCATAGGCAGTTGATCGCTTGAGTTTGCCAAGGGTGCTGTCGAGGGTCGCAAAAAGTGCATCTTTGGATAGATTTTTTTTACCAGTCAACGCATTGAACAATGATGATTTGCCTGCATTGGTATAGCCAACTATGGCTACTGTTTTCATCCCCAGTTCGCGGCGGCGTTCCATACGCTGGAGTCGACCAGTATTCAACTTTTTTAGCTTGTCTTGGGTCGCTTGGATTTCCTCTCTCCAGTGGCGCTTCATCCGCTCGGTATTGGTTTCACCCAGTCCCTTTGCGCCGATTCCTCCGCCTTGACGAGAAAGAACGAGTCCCATACCAAATATGCGTGGGCCCATATGCCGCATCTCAGCCAACTCGATTTGCATGCGTGCCTCAGAGGTGCGCGCATGCTTTTCAAATATCTTCAGGATGAGGTCTACTCGATCCCACACCTCGATTTCAAAATATGCTTTTTGCAGTATTTTTTTTAGTTCAAAGATCTGTCCTGGCTGCACGATATCGTTGAGGACGACGTATCTGATGCCGTCTTTTTTGATCATATCAAATACTTCTTGGACTTTGCCAGAGCCAATATATGTGGTCGAGTCAGGGTGCATACGTTGTTGAACGATATGGTCAACCACCCCGAGACCCGAGCTATAGGTATGGATGAGGTGTATCGTCTCTCGTATCCGCAGATCGCTGATCTCTGGCGAGGTATGAGGGAGGACGACATCGAGGATGAGGAAACGCATGGCTATCATATAGAGGTATTGTAGCAACAAATCCCCTCGAGACGGTCTGATCTTGCAGATCTGGAGCTGGATCTGCTTCATGCTACAATATCCGAATCATCCTGGTTGAGTCCACACAGATCAACAGTAAGAACGTGTAAACAAAATGAAAATCAACAAAAAATTGATCACGATAGTTCAGATTTTGATAGTCGCATATATACTCTATTACTTCAAAAGTGGGAATATATCGATTTTTAATGGGTCAAAAACACCCTCGCCCACTCCCGTGCCTCCTCGTGCAACGATAGCACCGACAGCGACTCGACAGCCGACCTCTCCCCCATCGTTGCCTACACAGATGGTCAAAGCTATCCCGAGCACGATCTCTGATTCTGATCCTGTCGTCGACTGCAAGATTGGTCTCAGTTGTGCAACGATGAAGATCAAAAAAAGTACATGTGCAACCTACCAAGTATGTTGCACTCTGGGAAATGACCATATTCCTATGAAAACTATGGATGAGTGTTATAGCGCACTTTCTGACTATCAGAAGCAAATCATTCCAACGACTCAAAAGTCTGTAATCGATAGTAGTACATATGTCTTCCCCACGTATGTTTTCCCTACATGGAAACCATTTCCAACGTTTGCTCCACTCCCAACTTTTGGGCCGTTCCCCACCTTTGAGCCGCTTCCGACCTTCAAATTTACCTCACCATGAGTTGTCAACAACCCATGCTACAATAATATCAGCGTATGCAAATCACACACCCAAAGTCCATAACAAAATATGGTTCTCTCTTTGGCTTGCTCGTGATCGTGATCTTCGCAGCTATCTTCCGATTTTGGAATTTGGGCACTGCTCCCAAGGGACTCCTGATCGATGAGGCTAGTTTTGGATATATTGCAAAGTCATTGGCGGAGACGGGCAAAGATGAGCATGGAGTCAGTTACCCGATCGTATTTGAGGCTTTTGGCGATCAAAAAATGCCTCTGCAGGCATACTTGCTCACACCCATCATCAAGGTATTTGGTATGAACAATGTGACGGTGCGCAGCGTATCAGCGGTGGCTGGAGTCATGATAGTCATCGGTATATACCTCCTCGTTTCTCTCACCTTCACATCTCGATGGGGTCTCCTCGCGGCTGGGATCACTGCCGTGAGTCCCTGGTCATTTTATCTGAGTCGGTTTGCATGGGAATCAAATGTCGCTCTGTGTCTCTTCATTTTTGGATTATATTTTCTGTTTCGTAGTTTCAAATACCGCTCATTGTCCTGTGCATGGCTGATGATGATCATGTGGGCACTCACCTGGTATACCTATATAGCTTATCGTCCGATCACTGGGCTATTGGGGGTCGTATTCGTACTTCTCGCATATAGACAGAAGTTATTTAGCATAAAAAAATTGCTGCTCCTCTGTGTGGTTGCACTGGTTCTCGTCATACCACTTTTCGTCTCAAGTGCGCGAGATGCAAATACTGCTCGACTCAATCAGCTGGGAAGCCAAAACAATACAGGGATGGTTATGCGGATAGATGAGAAGCGTGCGTATTGTAGCTCGCATGCAAGTCGGTTGTGGTGTTTCGCTGCATGGAATAAACCGATTCTGCTCATCGACACGTATGCCAAGCGTGTGATGAGAACATACTCGTTTGACTATCTCTTCGCACCAATGACTGGCAACCTCCTATTTGCCACGGTGGACAACGGTGAGTTTGTAGAAGTGCTCGCTCCTCTCCTCTATGTCGGTATCGCGGTGGCGATCTATCAGCTGATTCGTAAAAGTAAAAATCCTCTGAGTCTTTGGGTATGTGTTGGGATAGTGGTGAGCATACTTCCAGCGATATACGTAGGAGATATGCATAGGGTGCGCGGATCGGCTCTGTATCCGTTTCTTATACTGTCGATGATCTGGGGTGCTGCAAGTATTTGGTCTCACCTCGTGAATAGGTGGCAAAAAGCGGCGATTTCAGCTCTCTTCATAGGATTTTTTATCGTGCAAACGTATGTGTATCTCATGAACTGGTTTACCGTACACGTGGATCAATACGATTTCAAATTTGATGGATTCGTCGCACCTCTCATGCAGTATCTGGGCAAAAGAAGTGAAGACTCAAGGGTTTATATCAAGCCATTTACGTCCGATCCGATCCTCACGTATGGTTACTATAACGATGTTGATCCGAAAATATATCAATCGGAAGTTGTGTATGGAAAAAGAGAGGCCGATGGTTTCCGTCATGCAATACAACTTGGAAATATCTTCGTATCAGAGCTTTCTCCAGGAGCGATAGGATGTGAAAATAAACAACACCGAGGGCCCCTTCTCTATGTAACAAATATCAAAGAATCTCCAGACGCTATTTACACAGTCAAATCAACAGATGGAGTCCACTCACTCGCATTCGTATATGATGTGCGCAGCTTCACTCCTGATGCAACGTGTGAGAAATAAGTCTCTGCGTAGGTGAGATAAGATATTTATCCTTCCTTCTGTTCTTCCTTCGTCTCTAGAGATTCCGGATGCTCAGCTAGTGCATCAAGAAGTCTTCGTGGGCTTCTCGCATAGTTGTATCCTGTCTGGGGATCAAAATTCATCGCAAATAGATCTAGATATTTCTTTCTTTTTTCGGCCAGTATATCGTGCAGTTTTCGTGCAGCTCTTCGCTCTTCAGGAGCAAAAGCGGGCAGGACCTTGCCCTCGGCATCAGCGAGTGAGGGGATACTATCTGGATCAAGGTGGTCATAGGTTCCGAGAGCATATTCGTATTGCTTCCGATACTTCTCCATATTTGGTGGAGAGACTGCATCGAGAGCTACATTTCTACCGATCTCACGAAGTGCTGTCAACCCAATTGCCCATGCTCCTCGCTCCTCTACGCTCTTTATAATTTTGTGGTCATATCGGTCATTCTTTGCCTTAGATACATCGAGCTGACCTCCGTCTGTTTGTCTTGCATGATCAAAATATGTCAGAGGTAACGCCGCATCTCGGACAGCATGACCTATTTCATGGAACAAAGAAACGATATCTTCTGGAGTGCTCGGAAAAGATCCAATTATTTTTTTGTTTTGAGCTTTTGGATCATCGAAATACAGAAAACTTGGCTCTTCGTCAGTTTCTGAAACGCGAAAGTTCAATATGGGGGGACGATCACGTTTGGGCAATTGTGCCACAAAGCCTGTGACATCGAACACTGCCCCACTTTCAGCCTCAATCAGACATGTTTCGGCATCAAATGACCGGTTGGGTATCTCCCGTTTGAAGATCGGAATCAAAGACAATTTTGCCTGTCACGGCATATACTTTGTCCTTTCCGACAGTCCTTCCGACAATGTATTTCTCTTTCCCTTCGCGATCAGTGAACACGCGCACATCTGTAGCATCTCTGTTGTAAATCAAACAAAGCGCACTGAACCTGGATCCTTCTGGGTCCATACGAGTGACGTCCTCTCCTTCATCGAGCGCAACAACTTTCGCATCCTCAATCTTTTGGAGGCCATACTTCTCGAGAGATTGGGCGAGTGACGGACTCACGCATTTTTCTTGCCATTGTGACCCAAAGATCTCCTGGAGATTGACCCTTTGTTGGGTGAATTGTTCACCTTGCGAGAGCTCAGTCATAGTTTGCGATAATTTCTAGCTTACACAGACAAATTGTCCGGAAGGGCCCCGATATGAGAGTGACACATGTCATTTCCGATTTGCCTCACGAATTAATTCCTGCCTTCTACTTTCTACACCCTCAGGATTTCTCCTAATCCGAGTTGATATAGAAAAATCGGACTCTGTTGGATTTGCTTTTTTCATTTCGGCGCTCAATGACTCTTTTGCCATATCACTTGTAATGACCATGTCGGTAATTGCCTGATCTGATGTATCCTTCAGAGCATCTGCAAATTTTGTTTTAATAGACCGTACTATCTCTGCAAGATTTGCGACTGTCATCGCATCAGTGTCCTTGAGACCGAACGCGCTGACGATATCCTTCTCTCTTTGAAAAATGATATTTTCTCGGTCGGAAAGAGGCTGGTTGTGAATCTGTTTTCGTGCCATCTCGACATATGCATTTCCTCCAAGCTTGACAGCTTCTAGAGAGACGTCTGCCTCTACCTGCATTCTCGCGAATCGATCTCGCATAGCCAGAAGTTGTGCTTCGGAGCCACGCTTCTCTTGAGCTTGAGCGTCCGCCAATTTTTGCAGCCTTGCTTCGCTTTGCGCATCGAAGTCAGCGAGAGCCTGTGCATCTTTTCGCATCTGTTCTTGATATGCAGAGACTTGGGATGTGGCCTCAGTCTTTTCTCGAGCCATTCTCGATAGTTCTCCGAGCATTTTTCCCGGATCCATAGATTTGAGTTTTGCTTTTGTTACATCGTCGATAGCGTCCCAATCGACACCTTGACCTTTTGCCAAGCCCTTATATGCATTTTCTTCTCGTTCACGCATCATTTTCATAACGGGAGATTCTGCTTGTTGTGCTGGGGGAGTTTTTTCCCCTTGTCCTGCGCCGGATAGTTGGGCCATTTCACGACGGATATCGTCTTGTTGTATTTTGAGTGCAGCATCTCTCTTTTTTTGATCACGATCCATACGAGACATGTGTGGGCCATACTCATGTTTCATGTCATCTTGTGTATCTGCGGTGAGGGCTGATACACCTCCTTCGTACTGAGCAGCGGTTTTGTGCAGCTCAGAAGATCCATACCAACGGACCATGTCATCGACTCCGACTCCATACTTCTTTGCAACATCCTGCAATTGGGCAGAATAGTTCGTGGAATATAGGGGATTTGTCCTCAAAATCTGTGCAATCGCAGCTTGGTCGGTAGATGGCAACTGTGATAGATTATGATTCTTCAACTCCTTTTCGCTCATTTGAAAAGCAGGATCTGTTGCTGCTTCGACGAGAGCAGCTTGTCCAGGGGTGATGTATGTATTTTTGCACAGATCGACAAAGGAATCGGGATCAAAATGGCCAGAAAGATCGGCCATTTTCTTGGCAAAGGTTACCGGCTCTTTACCTTGGGAACGAGAAAATGAAGCTATCTTATCAGCGCTATAAACTTTAGCTGTTGCCTCGAGCAGCGCATTGCTGCCAGCTTTTGCGAGTTCCGAATCAGGTGATGAGCTGGACATATGTAGTATGGTGAAATGGGTAAATCAATCGATGTATCGAGTATACATTTATTCTAAGTTCAAATCAATATATTTTGAGCTGATTTGACAAGGAACCTCGGTTAAGTATACTGAACCTACATATGTCAGAAACACCAGAAACGCCAGAACAGTATCGTTCTGGAATCAAACCCTTCGCCGCAGTGAGATATGATCGTAATACGAGCTCTATGGATGGTGGGAGAACGTTGAAGCTAGGTTCTAAACAAGGACCCTACGGTACAGAATTTGCTGCAGAAGAGGCGCTCGAGTATGACAAAATAGCAAAGAAAGCCATTCCTCCACCAGAAGGAGTTAAAGTGTATGACTTTGGTGAACACCCCCCGACTGTCGCCACAGTGAGCGCGGGTGAACAGTCGATACCAGATAGATTGCACAAAAAAGTAAACGAGCAGCTTGATACAAATGCTCCCCTTCTCCAAATAAAAGTGACCGATGCATTAACGGGAAAAGAGACAACTATACCATTCACTCTGAAGGAATTTTGTAGTATGTACAAACAAACCTTTTCGATCAAATTTGTTGATAATCAGCCATGTCTTTGTATCGACCCAAGCCAAATCTCCGGCCAAACCGATATTTCTAAAAAGGGTCTAGTCCTCGCCTTTCCGAAAGATTCGAATGCGGTAGATGGATCATATCAATCGTCTGATGGGGTTTCTCAATTTATAAAAAAAATGACACGACTCGTAACAGGACAGGTGACTATGTCAGGAGTTGATGATCTACTCGCTAAGATGGAGGCAGAATGTACAACGGGTATTTATAAAGATTTGCCTGAAGTCGCAAAAGCATTCCTGCAGTTAACCGTCGTTCAGAGAGCTTTGGTTATCTCTCAGAGCGCATTTAAAGTCTCGAACCAAAATTCAGCGCAACCTCAAAAAGAGTCAGCAAAAGTTCTCTCGGAGCTGTTTCCCAAAAGATCAATTTTGAATAAAAACCCAAAAATGAATGATGAGAATAATGCTCAGGTGGGGTTCCTAACAGGGTATTATCCAAATGCAAATCGATGGATTCCTGCTAGAGCCGGACTCCCTGAAAAAAAGTTACGCTAAGAAACGAGGGATTTTAGAAAGAATTTCCGTTTGAGGCTGTCCACGTGTGATGCCTCCCACTTTTTTCGATAATCCTCTGCAAACTGCAACTCGGATGCATCGGGTGCATAGCTGACAAAACGCATTCCTGGCAAGTCAAAAACGACTCGGTGAGCGAGAATAGATCCATCTATATGTGGAGGGAGAATCTTATTCCACATCTGTGCTGCAAGATCGATTTGTCTTGCAGTAGCTTTCCTGTACTTTGCATCTGACCACTCTATTTTTGCTACCATGTCATAGTACATTTTAGTATTTTTCGTGTCTTCAGCTTTCCAATCATTGATTGCCTGAATATGATCTTTGTGGCTGATGTATTTATCAATACTTGTTCGAGGGAAGCCGAGCAGCACGCCCAGTCTCAGGTCATCACCATCTGATTGATTGCCTATTGAAAATACCTGAATCATCTTTTTGAGACTTTCAGTATCAGTCACGTCGCCGAATATTTCACTGTTTTGTTTCACTATCTCCATGAGAGTAGATGCTTTATAAAACAAAGCATCAATACCTTCATTATATGTCACTATGTCGTACCCTGGAAAGTGTGCTAAGTTCTTTCTCAGAATATCTATTTGACTTTTTCCCGAAAGCAGCACTGATGGCTTGATGTCTAGGCATGTAGCTAGGAGAGACCCATAATACGTTTCGGCTGCCTTGTCTTTCGCCATGCGACCTGCAAGGAGCACCTTGAGATCGTGATCTCCGTGGTCAAAAGCTGCGTTTAGCACCCCTTGTTTTTCGGATTGACTTTCTTGGTATTGCGAGATGTCACCTTCTGAAGTTTCATCCATATCTAAGTAGTATAGTACGCGACTCAGTCAGAGTGTTCGCGCGATGCACCATGGGTGTGATGTGGGTTATCCGCGCATGTGGTAGCCACATGCGCGGAAATAAAGATGGTGATTATTCCACACTATTACACCATGCATCTCCATCTTGTGTTGGATCGCTTGGGAACTGAGCACTTTTGGCTGGATTGCCATTGGCATCTCGAGGACCAGCATACGCGAAGTCCTTCGCATGCTTCTTATGACCAGGATTGTCACTCTTCACAGACAAAGCGTTCCATCCTTTTGACCCATTGTTCCAATGACACATACCATTTCCTGTTGGAGCGATAGTAAGTGTGGGAATTGGGGTGATTGTGGGTGTTGGAGTGCATGGACCTGGGGTGATGGTAAAGGTCACGCTGTTTGAAATGACTGGGGTCAGCTTGTCAGGATAGGCAACTTGGGTATTGGCAGTATATGTACCCGGCGCAAGATAGTGAGGGTCACTCGGATTGTTTGGATCTATGGAGTATGAGTACATCCCTAGGTCGTTGGTCGTGACAAGGGTGAAGTTGGGGTATTGGAAAACTAACTGCAAAGTTGAGTTTGCTCTCCCCTCTCCAGATAAGACTACGTTGCATGTCGAGAGATCAGTATTCACTGAGAGCGTGAGTGAGTCTTGGAGGACTGCTGCGACACCAGTCGTTTTACCGAGGCGATATCCCAAAAATATGAGACCTACAAATGCGACGATGACCAGTAATATGGGCCCATATGGTCGTTTTCTTTTTGGCTTTGTCATAGAGGAGGTAAATATGGTAACACCTACCATGATACTCTTTGTGTGGGTAAGATGCGAATGAATATAATCTATAGAACAGTTATCTTGATGTGAGCCCATGGATGAATGGTTTCACCCAGGGAACTTCTCTGTCAAAGACGAGCTGATCGTTCGTTTGACTGAGCATGTAGTTTATTCGTCACTGAATAGACTTTGTGGCTCTCAATAGAGTATCATATTCTACACATGTCAGAACAAGAGATGCCCACACAGGAAATGATTCGGGTAGAGTCGCATAATATCCCTCTTGTGACAGAACACAAGGGAGCATCGACAAATGTATCGTATACAGACCCCATCCCATTGAACGAGTCTGTATTGGCACTGAAGGATCCGTCGATGCATGTCATTGAAATCAAGCCGACTGAACAATATCCAAAAGGAATACTGAGTATATACCTGTCATCTACCGAAGATGGAAAACAAAAACCGATTGGATATATTGTGTTTAACTGGCAAGCAGAAGACCCAAAAAAGGCACTACTCAGTATCAACTTTATGCGTACTAAAAATGCTACAGCGCAGATAGCTGAAGCACCAGAACCATTGCGAGAACTGGCTGCTTCGGGAAATGTATTTGACGCATTGAGAGTCGAGCCATCTGCACAAGGCAAAGGATTGGGAAAGCTGCTGATGTTGGCGGGAATGGAACAGATGAGAATAAAGGGTTTTGATCAGATACAAATCAGTGGCGATCTGACGATCGGGTTGGAGTCAGGTGCTGACTCATTTTATAGTAAATATGGCGCAGTCCCTGACCAAGCGGGACATGAGGTGATTCGCACAGATTTGGCGCTCCAATATGGGGAATATCTCTCCGCGGTATTTGCAAAGAAATAAACTTCTTGTGCATGATACTTTTCTTCCCCAGTTATCTTGAATCCCGAATGGGCCACTTCGTGGTTCAATTCGAGAACCGTGTGTGTTTTCATTCATGGACCCCGGGTCAAGCCCGGGGAGTCATACTGTGCGTATGTTGACCTCCTGCACATTGTCACTTCTCGACCCATGCCTAAAACGGCGAGTAACTAGGAAGATGGATCCCGTTTTTCAACGGAATGACCCTGAGGTGTTGCTTTACAGACTAGATCCCGGGATCGCGCAGAGCGTGACAGGCAAGCCCGGGATGACATTCCTTTTTTTCTGATTCTATTTTCTCTGTCATCCTGAATTTATTTCAGGATCCTTAAGCATGAGATCCTTCGCTACATCATGTTTTGACTTCCCGAATTCAATTCGGGAACCATGTATGTTTTCATTCATGGTCCCCGGGTCAAGCCCGGGGAGTCAATAGACCTGACCTGTCGCGCTCTGCGCGATGACCTTCGACCTCCGCCCTTCGACTTTACAGACTTTACGACTGTACTTGTCCCGCTCTGCGGGATGGACTTTACAGACTTTACGGA